>JBNKEE010000001.1:0-3526 GCA_050288625.1 Sedimenticolaceae bacterium
CCCCATGTGTATATGTATGGGCGGAAAGCTTACTTTCTCCATTAGTTGATTCTCTGCTGTGAAGTGGGCCTCAGTATGTTCCAATAACTGCTGGAATAGTTCAGTGAATTCATCGTCGTCGGCGCAACCTAGGCTGTTGACTAGGGCTATGAACTCCTGATGGGTTGCATCCATCGAATCAACACCCAGGCAGTAGTGTGGTTTCGTGGGATCGATCAGTTGTGTTTTTTTATCAGCTTTTAACAATGGTTTTTTCTTTGTTGTGTATACTTCCACCAGGCCTTGGGCTCACCACCGTTGATAAAGTCCGTGATGGAGAGAAATACATCAATAACGCACGGGTCGTGCTTATGACCTGATATTTTGCACAACTGATCGTACATATCATAGGCCGACCTTCCCAAAAGTTGACCGGGTTCCGAGACACCCAACAGTTGCAGGTCTTTAGCCATGGCTGGACCGATATTTGGAAGGTCAGTTAGAGACTTAACTTTCTCTCTTTTGACTTTGGTGGGGTTCATTGTTTATAGCGCTCCTTTGCAGTCAAAGTATCTGCTTTCACGGATACAACGGTCAAGACGTTGTATGACGGAGTTTTGTTTCTTCTGTGTGGGAACCAATAGAAAGTAGTTGTAGGAGCCCAGTCCTCTGGGCGATATGTTGCCTAATACGAAACAAGGTATGAATGTTATAGATCTAAGTTGTGGAAAGTCGTCGCTCTCGAACATCCTGTTCTCCGCGACACTCGCACATCCATGTGTTTCGCGCACGCGGGAGCTGGCTCCTATAGGCGCGCTCAAGCCTCTACCGCTACACCGGTCGCCATCGCAAGCAGATCTCCGATATCCGCCTCTATGATCTCTATCCCCATCTTTTTGCAGAAGCGTTGCTCCTTGGCGTTCGGTTCCGGGATCAGTGCATATCCGGCCGGTTCGTCGGCTGCATAGATAATGTCGGACAGAACCATGCGTTCAGTGTCGCGGGTCATGCGCAGTCCCAGGAACAGATACTGCTTTCCCTTACGATACTCTTTCAGGAACGATGGAATAGCGAAGCCGCCCATGAGTTCGGTGATGTAGTCCACATAGTCGGCATCGGACGCGATGTAGGTCGCGTCCGGCAGCGGGCTGCCCATGGGTTTGAACAGGATGGGTAGGGTAGGGTCCACCTCGGATTGGTCGATCTCTTTGTCCGAATATTTTTCACCGTCATAGTGATGGATGCGGAAACGGTAATCGGTGCCGGCGATACGGGATATTCCGCGTATCAAAATATGGGGGGTGTCGCTATAGCTCTCCTGCAACTGGGTATCGCGGTTAATGTCTACCACATAGTTCGGTTTGGTTGACCGCAGCCAGTTATGCAGCGGCGCGCGGGTCCAGCTGCGTTGGCCGTAGGTGCTATCAAGAAACCTGGTTACTGCAGCGCGGCCGCGCTTGTGTTCGATATTCATGGCGGCGCGGGGGAACTCATACATCAGGCGCGGTGCCATGGGTCTGCCACCGTTCATGGCCAGGATCAGGCTGTCACTGTCTGCAGGTATGGGTTCGCCGTTCTCACGGTCGGTGACCCCGGCCAGTGCGCCAAAGCCCAGGTAGGGGACTATCTGGTTACTCTGGATGCCGGCTATTAGTTGTTCCATGGTTATTGTGCTCATCATTCTACCTTTTAACCCCCTCTCCCCTGTGGGGAGAGGGCTGGGGTGAGGGGGTAAGGCTCAAAAATCAACCCTCACCCTAACGCTCGGCTTTGGCCTCCTGCGTCGCCCTACCTCCTCCATCCCTGGAGTCGTCTCCCAATCTTGGGAGAGGGGATATTCATTCGAGAGCAATAACGGGGCCAGCTTTGCTATATGTATATTAATCAGATAGTTATGAAATCAATGGGTGTAATATTGTTGAGAATGGTACGGAGATAAACCGGGCGATTGTCGCAATCGCTACAAAGCCTAGAAGCTGTGTATCTTCACCTCATATACGCCGCCGATGACCAGATGTTCATCTTCCCCATGCAGACAGCCGGGGATCAGGTTGGCGAAGAACATGACTTTCTCTTTGGGGATATCCGCCTCCAGGATGTAGTCACCGAACTCGTCGGCGCGCTCACGTTCACTGGTGAAGGAGTTGAGATTGTTCAACAGCACCTGGTCGTGTTTGTCCTCACCCTTGAGTAGTACCTCATGCTCATCCAGCCTATTGATCCCGCGATAGAGTCGAATGTGGGTCTGGTCCGGTAGCTGTCGCGACAGTTCATACTGGCAATAGCTGTAGAGCAGATCCAGCTGGGCCTCAAGGGCATTGGTGCCGTAGAGTCCAGTGCTACGGTCATACAGGAAGCGGTGATAGTTGTCGTTGTCATCCTGATGCATGGGTCCGCGGTGGAATCTGGTCAGCAGGCCGAAGCGGGATTCGACCCAGCTCTTCAGTACCGCGCCTTCGCGGCTGTTGGCATCGAAGAACCAGCCGCGCACCATGCGCAGGTAATTGGCCTTGCGCCGTTTGCTCTTCTTGGTTGCACCCGCTTCGTCCAGCTGATGCAGTACAAAATGCACTGTCATGTAATCCTGGAAGCGTTCCGCACGCTCCTGGGGATGCTCAATCTCGTTCAACTGCCGGAACAGATCGGCATGCAGGGTCGCTATGTTGTCTATCTCTATAGCTACCGGGTGCTGCTGAAAACGCAGGCTGCCGACGATCACCGGGGGGATGTTGCAACGGTTCACCGGCAGTCGGGCCGAGGCCGGCAGGGTGGTCGTTTTTGTCTCTGTTTCTCTGTGATGATTCATACAATTTTATGGTTTTTGTAGGGAACCGCACCAAGGGTTCGGATGAGACCTTAACACTATTTCTCCTTTAAAAACAGTAGCTAATACGATTATTTCCAAATTGGCACGCCCCTTGCTGATAAGGGGGTGTCCGGGCGTATTGTGGTTAATGCGCTCAATCAGATTACTCATTGTAAGGAGAAATATCATGGCGTTGCGTCAATGTGCAATTTACGGCAAAGGTGGTATCGGTAAATCCACCACTACACAGAACTTGGTGGCCGGTCTGGCTGAGCTGGGTAAGAAGGTTATGATCGTCGGCTGTGATCCTAAGGCTGACTCCACCCGTCTGATTCTGCACTCCAAGGCGCAGAACACCATCATGGAGATGGCGGCTGAGGCCGGTACCGTGGAAGACCTGGAACTGGAAGATGTATTGAAGACCGGTTACGGCGACATCAAGTGTGTTGAGTCCGGTGGTCCAGAGCCGGGTGTGGGTTGCGCCGGTCGTGGTGTTATCACCGCCATCAACTTCCTGGAAGAAGAGGGTGCCTATGAAGAGGACCTCGACTTCGTATTCTATGACGTACTGGGCGACGTGGTGTGTGGTGGATTCGCCATGCCGATTCGTGAGAACAAGGCCCAGGAGATCTACATCGTGGTATCCGGCGAGATGATGGCCATGTACGCCGCCAACAACATCTCCAAGGGTATCGTGAAATACGCCAACTCCGGTGGTGTACGTCTGGCCGGTCTGATCTG
>JBNKEE010000002.1:0-7822 GCA_050288625.1 Sedimenticolaceae bacterium
CACGGCCGCCTCGGACAGGGGGCTGTCTATCACTTCAAAATGGGCCTGGCCCAGATTTATATTATTAAGGGGTATGTAGCGTGACTCATCCTCCTGATGTATCAGGACCGAGTGGCGCTGGGAGAAGGTGCCACGTCCCGAGTCCTGTCCAGATAACCGCACCGGCGTGCCTTCGCTCAGCAGGACACCGAACGCCAGTGCCTCTGCCGTGGCCCAGTCTATGCCCTGACCGGAATCGATCACCTCACGTTTGCTCCTCAACTGGCGTACCAGTTTTCTATGCACGGCAAACCCATCCGGAAACGTCGTAATGGCCTTGCCCACCTGTTGCAGGATATTGATCGGTACCGCAGTGTCGTACTGCTTGAACTCCTCCTCATCCTGTAGGGTTGAGAGCCCTTCCCATTTGCCTCCCAACCAGTCGGCCCGGTCCGGCTTGTAGCTATCCGCCTGTGCAAACGCCCGCTCCAGGTGGGCGCGAAAATCGGAGACCACCTGATCCGCACTCTCATGGGTGTGTAGCCCCTCCTCTATCAGACGTTTGGCGTATATCTCCCGGGTTGTCTTGTGCCCGGCAATGGCCTTGTACATGATGGGCTGGGTGAAGGACGGCTCATCGCTCTCGTTGTGGCCGTAGCGTCGATAGCAGAACATATCGATGACCACGTCATGCTTGAACTCCTGACGATACTCGGTGGCGATCCTGGCCACATGTACCACTGCCTCCGGGTCGTCACCGTTCACGTGGAAGATCGGGGCCTGGATCATCTTGGCCACATCCGATGGATAGGGTGAGGAACGCGAGTGCGCCGGGCTGGTGGTGAAGCCGATCTGATTGTTTACGATGAAGTGGATGGTGCCGCCGGTTCTATAGCCATGGAGCTGGGACAGGTCCAGGCTCTCCGGCACCAGGCCCTGACCGGCGAAGGCGGCGTCTCCATGCATCAACAGTCCCAGGGTGTGATGTTTGTGCAGATCACCGTTTTGGGTCTGCTTGGCCCGCACCTTGCCCAGCACCACCGGATTCACCGCCTCCAGGTGTGAGGGGTTGGCGGTCAGGGAGAGATGGATATGGTTACCGTCGAATTCACGGTCGGCCGAGGTGCCCAGATGGTACTTTACGTCACCCGAACCTTGTACCGAATCGGGATTGGATGGTGTGCCGAGAAACTCAGAGAAGATGGCGCGATAGGGTTTATGCATCACGTTGGCCAGTACGTTCAGCCGGCCACGGTGCGGCATACCTATCACCACCTCCTTTACCCCGAGCTGACCGCCGCGCTTAAGTATCTGCTCCAGGGCCGGGATCAGGCTCTCTCCCCCGTCCAGGCCGAAACGCTTGGTGCCGGTATGCTTGATGTGCAGGAACTGCTCGAAACCTTCCGCCTCAACCAGTCGTTCGTATATGGCGCGTTTACCCCTTTCGGTGAACTGGGTCTGGTTGTGTATGCCCTCGATACGACGCTGTATCCAGGACTTCTGGTCCGGCTCCTGGATGTGCATGAACTCCACACCAATATTGCCGCAATAGGTATCCTTCAGGACCTGCATGATCTGGCGCAGGGTGGCGAACTCCAGTCCCAACACATGGTCAATAAAGATCTGCTGGTCCAGATCAGCATCGGTAAAGCCGTAGCTGTGGTAATCAAGCTCTGGATGACTTTCATTTCCCTCCAGACCTAAAGGATCAAAACGCGCAATCAGGTGACCACGCACCCGATATGCTCGAATCATCATCAACGCTCTTATTGATTGTAGGGTTGCTGCCCTAGAGGCAACGCTGATTTGGGATGCGTTTATAGGTGCCTCGGCATGTACTGATGCCGTCTCCGTTGCAGACCGTCCAATTACACTGGATTCATACCGATTCCAGCTTGCACCTTGAATCTCACGCAAAACTGCATTCGCATCGTCGCCTAACTCATTGAAAAAATTAGTCCAACTTGGATCAACCGAGTTTGGATTATCTAAATATCTGGCATATACCTCGGTAACAAAGGTCAGATTTGTGCCACTCAGCATGCTCTCAACAGGCGATGTCATATTTTTCATTGACCCTTAGATTCAATAGTGACAAATGTCATAAGTATTAATATTCTTAAGCATAGCAGTTACATCTATTAGATAAAGGGTAATAGGGCTGCAGTTGATAGAAAACTGTATATGTAATATTCGCACACTCCAGCCGATTAATAGATAATTCCAGGATGAGTCAATCAAGTTACAACATGGGAGCACTAAGTCTGTTTGCATCTGTGGCTATACACGCCACCGTGCTCGCAACCGTTCCTGCCCTTATCGGTGAAACAGGAAATGGACCTGCTGAAAGCAACAGCACTCTACAAGTTAGCATACAACGCTTAGAACCGTCAGATGATCTACCGATGGAAAATCCAGAAATAAATCTCTCTGAGCAGCATGCATCACCGCAGCGATCTGATCATCTACCAGACCTTTTCAAGGAACGATCTGTAGTCACAAAGTCCTCGGACAAACACAACCCAAAACCAAGGCCCAGTCTGGTGTCAACCAATCAACCGACATCGAATAACAAAGGCGCTGACATAGAAGAGAAACGGCCGAGGCAGGTTGCCACTTCAGGCCATGTTTCGCGCCTGACCAGAAACTATCAATCCACTCTACAACGTATTATCGAGAGATATAAATACTACCCGCTACAAGCCAGACGCAACGGTCTGGAGGGTACCAGCACGGTAGCATTTAAAGTAAGCAGTAACGGGAGTATTAGCGGGATAGCCTTGGCTAGAAGTTCTGGAACAGCACTCCTGGACCATGCTGCACTACAAACTATCAAACGAATCGGTAATGCTCCTCCGTTTCCGGATGACATAAAACGCAGTCAATTGAGTTTCGCTATACCGATTGCGTATAACCTGAAATGACCGAAGCATAGCCATTAAATGACTTAAGAAATGATTGCTTTATAGTTATGTCGACTTTTGTTACAAAACATACTCTGTTGAATAAGCGATTTGCGAAACTATTGGCCTTCACTCTGATCATACCTCTTTCTATATGCAAGGCTGATTCAAGACCTCAACGCATTGTCTCCATGAAT
The DNA here is from genome assembly GCA_050288625.1 of Sedimenticolaceae bacterium. Lineage (GTDB taxonomy): Bacteria > Pseudomonadota > Gammaproteobacteria > Chromatiales > Chromatiaceae > JAAGZL01. The sequence goes on from JBNKEE010000002.1 coordinate 3,080, forward strand.
CTGTGTACAGACCAGTTACTGTTGATGCTCGCTCCACCGGAAAGGATTGTCTCTATAAGCGCCCTCTCTCTTGATCCCAATAGCTCCTTCATGGCGGACGCTGCCGAGAGGCATCAAACCAATCACGGGAAGAGCGAAGAGATACTCCCCCTTAAACCTGATCTGGTCCTGGCCAGCGGTTATGCGGCACGCCCCGCTGTAGAGCTACTACGCAAGCTGGGGCACAGGGTTGAAGTGTTGCCCATGGCCAACGACATTGCAGGTATTCGTAGCAACATCACGACACTAGCTTCGTTGCTAGGAGAAGAAGAGAAAGGTCGAAGATTAATAGAGCAGATGGATAAGAGGATTGCCCGCGTCCAGACGCAAATTGCCGAACCAAGAAATAAGGCCATCTTCTATCAGCCCCGGGGATATACCGGTGGCAGACATACACTGCAGGATGAGGCGTTACGGCTGGCCGGTTGGAATAACGCCGCTGCTGATAACGGCATTGAAGGGTATAGCCATATCGGACTGGAAGAGTTGCTTATGGCAAGGCCTGTCCAGATCTTCACCTCCAGCTACGCACCTGGCACCAGTTCCATGGCCCAGAGGCAGTTACAGCATCCGGTGATCAAACGCCTTACCTCCAGCCGGCATATGATAGAGATAGATTATAGATATTGGATCTGCGATGGACCCATGATCGCATACGCTATTGAGGCGCTGGCTGCGGCCCACTAATGAACAGCGGATTCATTATCACCCAACGCAAACTTCTTATGGTGCTTTCCCTGACACTTATGGCACTGTTTTTTTTCTCCCTCACCACCGGGAATAATCCCTTTCCTCTGCTCCAGGCCGCGAGCGATGCCATGGCCGACAGCCCCTCGGTCATATCCCTGATACTCACAGAAATCAGGTTGCCCAGGACATTCATCGCACTCTTAGCAGGCGCAACCCTGGGAGTATGCGGCGCCATCATGCAAGGACTGCTACGCAATCCCCTGGCCAGCCCCGGACTCATCGGCAGCTCCAGTGGCGCTGCCTTCGGTGCGGTGTTGATGCTTTATCTTGGCCTGGCCGACATCATACCTGCGGCCCTGCCTGTAGGTGGCATGCTTGGTTCCCTGCTCGCCATGCTGTTTGTGTATGCCCTTGCCGGCCGGGATGCCAGCATCGTCACCCTGATCCTGGCCGGTGTCGCCATCAACTCCCTGGCTTTGGCACTGGTTTCTCTGCTACTCAATCTAGCCCCTAGTCCTTATGCGGTACAGGAGATCGCGCTCTGGATGCTAGGATCGGTCGCAGACAAGGGTATGCATGACTTCTGGCTGCTGCTGTTCCCTACCCTTGTCGGCTGGTCACTTTTGACAGGATCCGGCAAGGCCCTGGACGCGCTGACACTGGGGGAAGATACGGCCGCCACACTAGGTTTCAATCTTTCTTCCGTGCGCTGGAGGCTGTTCCTGGCCACGGCCCTGGCGGTGGGCGCCGCCGTATCCGTCACCGGCGCCATCGGATTTGTCGGTCTGGTGACACCGCATCTGATCAGGCCATTTGTAGGTCACCAGCCCAGCCGTCTGCTGACCAGTAGTGCCATGGGCGGAGCCGCGCTACTCTTGCTTGCAGACATCATCGTGCGTCTGCTGCCGCCGGGACAGGAGATCAAGGTAGGCGTGATCACATCATTGGTCGGGGCACCCTTCTTCCTATATCTCATCCTCAAGACCAGGAGGGTGCAGATATGAAGTTGCTACAGGCCAGCAACATCTCCCTTTCCATCGACGGCGCTTCTATCCTGCATGATGTTGATCTGGAACTGAAGGCAGGTGAACTTCTGGGGTTGATCGGACCCAACGGCGCCGGTAAAAGCACCCTGCTGCGTACCATTGCAGGTCTGACCGAACCGACGAACGGGACGATCCTGCTGGATGAATCCAACCTATTGCAGATGCAACCGAAACAGCGTGCGCGCAAGATAGCCTATCTGGCGCAAGAAGCTACAGTGCACTGGCCGCTGATCGTAGAGAGGCTGGTTGAACTGGGGCGTCTGCCCCATCTGGAAGGCTGGCAAAGACCCATCTCTAAAGATATGGAAGTAATCGACCGGGTCATGCAACAGACCGATGTGGTGCACCTGCGTGACCGGGTGTTTGATACACTCTCCGGCGGTGAGGCCATGCGCGTGCTGCTAGCGCGCGCATTGGCCGGTGAGCCTTCTATACTGCTGGCGGACGAACCGGTCTCCGCACTTGACCCTGCCCATCAATTGGATGTCATGCAACTATTGCAAGATCACTGCAGGTCTGGAGGTGCCGCCATTGTTGTGCTGCATGATTTGACCCTGGCCGCACACTTCTGTGATCGTTTACACCTGCTGGATGCAGGACGAACGATTGCAGTGGGTGATCCAGAGACCGTGTTGTCTGAGGAGAACCTAAGAGCGGTTTATGGAATCAGGACCTTAGTAACGAAGGCCTTCGCTTTACGTTACGAAGGAGTGTAGGAGCCCGGTCCTCCGGGCGATAACGAATATCTGCTCATCGCCCACAGGAGTGGGCTCCTACATTATAGCTCTAGTAAAAATCGTAGCCGACGGTCAGCCAGAAGTTGCGTTCCGGGGATGGAAAATAGGCATCAGCCAAAACCCAACCTGAAGTAAATCCAGTAGCACCGGTCTCACTATACTCTTTATCAAACAGATTATTCACCTTGGCACCAAAGCGCCAACCGTCCAGCCGGTACTCTCCACTTAGGTTAACCACGGTAAAGCTGTCTAGTTCTGGAAACGTATTTGCGAAATCCCCACCAAGCACCTGATTACCCACATACTTAACCTCCGCATGCAGATCTAGTGCATGTACCGGGGAATAGTCGAGTAGTATTGATGCACTATGTTCTGCAACCAACGGAACTCTACTCCCTTCGTGAGCACCGGATGTGATTTCTGCATCCACATAGTTATAGTTAATGCCAATTTGCGTGTTGTCTGTTAACTTTCTTCTCGCCTCCAGGATCCACCCCTTGCGTTCAGTGGAATCCAGATTGACGTTATTATATGCGACCGAGTCCCAGCTGATCTCGTTCTCCAGATCAAGGCGATAGGCAGTGGCCTTGAAACTGGCGTTTGCGCCGCTCCATTCGGCCCCAGCCTCGTATGAGATACCGGTCTGGTTCTCCAACCCTGTGGTCGATCCCCAGATACTTGTATGCTCATCCACCTTGGCAAAACGAAAGTTCTCATCCGCGCGAGCAAACAACCGCCAGGCCTGGGTTGGACGCAACACCACACCAAGGGTTCCCACCGTCACATCATCATCCAGATTCTCACCTCCGGAGAAGGCAAAACTGTCAGTAATATGATTTCTCACCGATGCCCTGCGCGCGCCAGCTGTAACAGATAATTTATCATTGAGAGGAAACACACCCTGCAGATAATAGGCATATATCCTTTGATCCACCTCCTGAACACCCATGGAACTGCTCAGATAGTAATCCGTCATTTCAATGTCAGAGCCAATAGTTAGTTGAGCCTCTCCACCATTCATCGGCACTACACCGATCAGACGCGGTGTGAATGTGTAGACATCTCTGGTCTGATCTGCCGGTGGCTGAGCACCGCTACGGAAGCTGCTGGCAAATACCCGATCCACATCTCTGTAGGCAAGTTCCGCGTCAAAAGACCAGTTTTCCGATAGATTATGACTTAGACCAACCCGGGTCATAGTCGTATCCGTATCCTGGAAGTCATCGGCATAGACCGAGATTGATTGCCTGCGATCCGCATCCAACTCATCGGCAAACAGAGCCCCTGGTGTTTCCATGTCTTCGTTGCTCTTGTGAATCTCAGCAAACACCCTACCATTGGAGTATTCGTAATCTATGCGACCGACCAGATTTTCATACTCCAACGAGTTGTTGTCTCTATAGTTATCCGACTCGCGCTTTTCGGCAGTAAGCCTGTAGGAAAGACCGTTGTCGAAACTGTTACTTATAGAAGCGGTTAAACTACGACTGTTATAGCTGCCAAGAGATAGATCCACATTTGCATGGAACTCTTGTGGCCTGCGGGTAATGATGTTGATGACACCGCCTACGGCCTGATTACCGAACAGAGTGCCGGCACTGCCCTGAATGATCTCAATACGCTCGATATCTTTAAGCGCGATGGTTGAGATATCAGGTGCACCTATATCAGCGCCGTTATTCAGTCGCCTGCCATCTACCATAACCAATGTATTTGAGGATGCCGTCCCGCCAAATCCACGCATATCAAACACTGAACCACTGCTGCCATCGCCGAAAAAGTCACGCACCTGTACGCCTGACCGACCCCGGAGCAGCTGCGCCAGATTACGCGCACCACTCTGAGTGATCTCATCTTCAGAGATCACTGTAATGCTGGCCGGAGTCGGAACTGTAGGTTGCTCTGATCTGGTGGCGCTTACCACAACGGTACCCAACATGATCGGAGTCTCAGCCACAGCGTTTGTTGTTGCGATGCCCAGGATGGACAGCAAAAGGATAGATCTTTTCATTATTCTTCCCCAACGACACTCACCCGTGCCGCTTCTTATTGGTGAAATCAGGGATATGCGTTGGAGATGAAGGGAACCGATCTGCCGGAATGGCCAAGAGTTCACCTGTGTCGCCCGCCGCAACATCCATGGGTTACTACCAGAGGCTGGTCTCCGGACTCACAGGGCGGATCTCTCCTAGGATTCAGCGCCTTCCCATGTGTAAACACAGTGGCCTGTT
>JBNKEE010000003.1:0-41580 GCA_050288625.1 Sedimenticolaceae bacterium
CTGTGCCGTCTTACCACGCCGGGTTAACTCCACACTGCTCCTTTCTACATGGCCGTTCTCAAATGCAATCACTAACGGCCCATGTATAGAGGTAACTCCGGAAACGCTAAATGACTTGGAGTCCACAACACCATGCCCAGAGACGATGTTATCCTTCTGTTGCAGCGTTATGGTCATCTGCTTCCCGTCAGGGAGAGAGGTATTAAATGTGCCGGTAAGATTTGGGGCCTTATGCTCCACGTCCTGCGAACATCCGGTCATGGATATAACCGCCATCATGGCTATGATGGGAAGGGCTTGGGTTCGAATAGATGAGACGGCTCGACTGCAACTCCTAACTTGCTTTCTTGCGGACAGCATACCTTGTCTCCTTGGGTATCCTCTCAATTGTTAAATAATCAGGATTATTAACAACCTTACTCCGCCAACGATTCTACAGATAAATGGGGTAAATGCATTGGACCGTCGTCACAATCGACAAGGTTGAGCCACCAAACAGATGCCGTCCCGCACATCAATACCCCACTATCTTTAGGAATTATAATCCCTTCGCAGCCATTCAACAAAGGCTTTCATTTGCTATCATTCTTAATTTACAGGATTATTTGCCGATAACTATCATAATTCTATTTTGACTTAAATCGATATTGCGTCGGGGGACAGCATGAAGAAGGGATTTATCCTGCTAATCGTGACTTACGGACTGATTTTTGGTCGCTTTGTCGATGCCGTAGCGATCACGATTGACCAGTCACTATTAGAGCACTCATCATCCTCCGAGAACAAGGCGTCTAAGAAGTCATCCCACCAAAAGAAGTGGACCAAGAATCCCAGGTTACGCTCAGCCTCGGTCTTTGTGACCGATCCCTTGAATGGCAAGGTGCTGTACGAAAAGAATGCAGATGCGGTAGTACCGATCGCGTCCATATCCAAACTGATGACCGCCATGGTCGTGCTTGATGCAAAACTAAGCATGAAAGATAAACTAATCGTTACGAAAGACGATCTTGATACCATCAAGAACACAGGTTCGCGTCTAAAGATTGGAGCCAAGCTCAGTCGCAGAAACATGCTTCGTCTGGCCTTAATGGCTTCGGAGAACCGCGCCGCCTCTGCCCTGTCCCGCTACTATCCTGGCGGGCGCAAGGCATTCGTCGCAGCCATGAACAAAAAGGCACAGAACTTGGGATTAAAGGAGACACATTTCGAAGAACCTACGGGACTCAGCTCGTCAAATGTCTCCTGCGCACACGACCTTGCCCGTCTGGTGACTGCAGCGCACAAGTATCAGTTGATCCGTAAATACTCAACCACACCTAAATACACCGTCACCCTGAACGGCAAGAGAGAGACATTCCGCAATACCAATAAGCTGGTGCGTAAGTCCAACTGGGACATAAGCCTATCCAAAACGGGATATATAAAAGAGGCCGGAAGATGCCTGGTGATGCGGGCCAAGGTCGCTAATCGACCGACCATCATCGTACTGCTGGATTCTCAGGGAAGCCTTACCCGCATTGGCGATGCCAACCGCATACGTTTCTGGATCGAACACGCTCCCAAGAAACAACACAAAAGCGCCGGCTGATATTCAACGCGGCGGCGCCACTGCCCCACTATAGATCACCTTGCACCCACCTCCGGGCAATAGCTTCCTCCCTTTTTTAAACAGCTTTAGTACCGGACCAGCCACAGATTTTAAGATGTTGGGCTGCTGTATCACCGGCCTTTCAAATGGACCGCTGATCTCCTGTTGCACCTCCGCACACCCCTGGCTGTTAATCAGTGCCAGAGTCACGTCAACGAAACGTGAGTGAGCTATATCCAGACTCCCTAGCAACGCCATGCGGTGCCTGTTTGTGGCCATGGCTACATCTTGGGCATGCATCACACCCCTTTTAACCTTCCAACGGGAGACAAAGGTCCGAATATCACTAACGCCTCCTGAACCGGCAAGAACATTTGCGAAGTCATGCCCCTTAGTAACCGCCATACCTACAGGTCCGGCAACAAACAGCGCACCCATATCCAAGAGATTGAAATTTTGACTAGACTCATATCTGTCGAATTCCAGATCAAGATCATGACCATGTAGCTTGAGGTTCCTACCCTGAATGACTACGCTTCCGGATGCACTCTGTCTTATCTGTTGCACGCCCTTACCCTGCAATAGAAGATTCATAGAGAAGTCCATAGGACCTTCTAGAACTTTTGCAGAAGATTGGGTACTCAGCAGATCCTCGATACGAAACCGTGGCAGATCTAGAGCCACATTATAATGAGGGATGCTATCGGAGTAGTCAGCCCGTATGTAACCAGATCCCTTTCCGCGAAAAATCTCCAGATTGACCGGCTTGAAATCAAATACTCCGTTGTTTGCGCTGACCGACGCAGATAGATCAGATATGGTGTAGCCATGAGTCCTTACCTGACCGCAGTGCAGCTTTGCCGTAAAAGATAGATCTCTAATGACGTCCTTTGACCTACCCATCAGCAAAATATTATGCAGCTTCAGACCGCAATCATCCGCAACAATCTCCCCTCCAGATCCTTTATCCACATAGAAGAGCTTACCATTGAAAATCGAGGCCTTGGCAAGACTCACAGCTGGAGCTGAAGATTCTCCTTTCTGCGTCACATCGAAACTGTATCCGCCGCTGATGCTGCGTTCGATGGTGATCTTGGGACGTATCAGTGAGATGCTAGTAACATGCACTTCATCCCGAAGTAACGAAATGAGTTCAAGCCCGATCCTAGCCTTTTCTACCGCAACCAGTTCCTTACCTTGGTTGCGAATACGCACGCCCGTCATGGTGAATCTAATGCCTGGATCGAGATCTACGCCGACACTGTCGATGCTGACTTCCATACCCAATGCCTCCGATACCGCTATCTGGAGGCGAGATTTATAAACATCTGCATCTACAAAATAGATCAGCGCTGCAGTGATAGCGATCAGCAATACAACCATACCGACTACAAACAAAAGTGATAATTTTGCTAATTTTGACATTGGCTCCAATCAGTCAACTAAAATCATTTACCCAAAGTATAGGAAATGGGTATTTTCATGACGGCCCTACGGATAATATGTCTTGAGTACTTGCTGGACTAATCCAGTCTTTTATGGAATCGCTTAGTTGCCAGGATCAGAGTGACGCCAGCAAAGGCAAAAAGGGCATATATCTCCGATATCAAGTCGAGAATGCTGGCTCCCCGTAACACTATGCCGTGAATGAGGCGAGTAAAATGGGTAAGTGGCAATAGTTCTGCGATGTACTGAGCTACCTTGGGCATACCATCGAATGGGAACATGAATCCGGATAACAAAATAGATGGCAGAAAAAAGAAGAAGGTGATCTGCATGGCCTGAAACTGGCTCTGGGCCACAGTGGATATTACCAGTCCCAGAGTAAGATTGGATGCGATAAAAACCAGCGACGCCATATAGACGTGCACCAGACTACCCACTACCGGCACACCAAACAGCAAATTCCCCAGAAGTAAAATCAGGGTGACCTGAATGAGCCCAATGAAGATATACGGCAGAATCTTACCCACCATCAACTCGCTGTTACGCACCGGCGTATTGATCAGCAGTTCCAGATTGCCCCGCTCGCGCTCACGCACTATAGCCATGGCGGTAAACATCACCATGGTCATGGTCAGGATCACGCCGATCAACCCCGGCACAATATTGACCGCCGAGCGCCGCTCCGGGTTATATGGGTTATAGATCTCGAATAGCTCTCCCCTATCTTTATTCTTAGGTGCAGTGTCCTGACCAAGTTGCATCTTGCTGAGTTGCCGCGCTGCGCTGAGCACCAAAGGATCAGACCCATCCACCAGCAATTGTGCCCCAGCACGATCCGGCTGCTGCAGACGACGCTCGAAGTCAGGTGGAATATAGATACCGACGGAGATCTCTCCTTGGCGCAGCATCTCCAACAGCTCTTTGGAGGTACGTGCATTGCGTACCGGTTCCACAACCTGTGAAGCACGTGCCCGGGATACCAGCTGCCTGGATAGTTCTGTACCGGCCTGATCAGCCACCCCGGTACGCAGATGACGCACATCGGTGTTTATTGCATAGCCGAACAGAATGATCTGCAACAGAGGGATTCCCACGATCATGCCAAAGGTGAGACGATCACGTCCTAATTGGCGCACCTCTTTGTGCGCGATCGCAAGCAGGCGGCTCTTACAGTTCATGCCCCTCCACCCTGGTAACGCCCTTGGGTTGCAGCAACGAACACATCTTCCAGACTAGGCGCAGCGAGAGTGGCATCGCCATCAACACCTGCGGCAATCAATACCTCACGCACCTGCACCTCAGGCTCAGGGCGATCCTTCTCCAGCAGTACGCGCAACCTCGCGCCTAACTGGGTAACACTGAATACGCCTGGCTGTCCCTCCAGTGCGTGGCGGGCAGCACTGGGATCCGGGGCCTCAACCTCCACCACAGATGCATCGATGCGTTCCTCGAGTTCGGCCGGACTACCATCGGCCACTATCACACCACGGTCCAGTATCGCCAGACCATGACAACGCTCCGCCTCATCCATATAGTGTGTTGAGACCAGAATGGTGGTGCCTTTGCTGGCCAATTCGAACAAGCTCTCCCAAAAATCGCGCCGGCTTTTCGGATCTACTGCCGATGTAGGTTCGTCCAAAAACAGCAACTCAGGTTCGTGCAGAACGGCTGCTGCCAAAGCTAAACGCTGACGCTGCCCCCCACTCATAGCACCTGCGCGCCGATCTCGCAGCTCCTCCAGATTATAATCTTGCAGTAGCTCATTAATACGACCATAACGACGGCTACGAGGCAAACAGTAGATCTCAGCAATGAATTGCAGGTTCTCCCAGGTGGTAAGGTCCTCGTAAAGGGAGAAACGCTGGGTCATATAACCAATCTTATGTTTCAAGGCCTCGGACTCATCTGGTATGCGCAGCCCAAGCACCTCGGCATCGCCCTCACTGGGTATGAGAAGGCCGCACAACATCCGTATAGTGGTGGATTTACCAGAACCGTTAGGACCGAGGAACCCGTAGATCTTGGCCGGAGGGATATGCAGATCGATATGATCGACCGCCACCAGTTCCCCAAAGCGCCTGGTCAGACCATTGGTTACTATGGCGGCATGATTCACTCATCCGCCTCCATTAACTCTCCCACCACCGGCAGACCAGCCGGCAGCTCGGTGACGTCATCCAAAACCACCTCGGCCAGATAGGCCAGTTGGCTGCGCTCATGTTCACTTAGAGCAAAGAACGGAGTGAACGTGGGATCGCTGTCGATGCGCCGTACTTTGCCATGTAGCGGTCCCTCTACCCCATCAACCATGACCTGTACCTTGGCACCAATCACCACCTGACTACGTAGTGGCTCCGCAACATAGAGCCGCGCATAGGGGGCATCTCCTACCAGCAAGACTGCCAGTACAGAGCCAACTGGCGGTATCTCCCCCTCCTCAAAAGGCAGTGCATCAACACGCCCCGCTTTAGGTGCGGTAATACTCAGTCTTTCCAGTATCACTCGCGCCTTCTCTTCATCGGCCTTGGCCAGTACCCAGGCACTATTGGCCTTATCAACCTGTTCCGGACTGGTTAGTTTTTTCTTTACGAGCTGTTGTTGACGTTCTAGTTCGCGTCTGCTCTCAGTTACCCTGGCAATAGCACCGGCTAAAGCCGCCTGGGCCCGTCGGGTATCAAGTTGCACCAGTAGGTCACCGGCGGCAACTTGCTGCCCTTCGCGGACCAAAATAGATCGTACTTGCTCTGCCGTTTCGTTACTTAGCTCAACCCGGTCCCAGGCTAATTCTCCTACCATCTGTCCGTCACCAGAGCTTGATCCGCAGCCATTCATCCAGAGAAGCGTGGCAAACACCATGATAATCCGAGCAAGTTTCATTTTTTCACCTCGGCACCCTCATAAAATAGACGTAAGGCATGTTCAACCCAGCGTTGCACAAATATTTCGTCCATATCAATATCCAGAACCGGCTCCACCACCGGACGGCCAATAAACGGAAATACCGCCATACTCAACAGTGATAGCGTCGCCATGGCAGGATCAATATCAGATCGCAGGATACCGGCACGTCTCTCATCGTCGATCAATTCAGGTATTATACGCCCAGCACGAGCCGCAAAACGCTGGATGAACTGTTCGCGAAAGCTACTTTTTCCATACAGCACCTCACGCACTACAAGATTCGGCAACCATGGATTAGCTGCCAGCAAACGTACATAGGACTCAACAAAATGCGCAAGACCAGGCCTATCGGCAGGTAGCATCTCCAACTCATTCAATAAAGGGGCAAAACGCTCCTCCAACATGGCGCTATACAACCCCTCCTTACCACCAAAGTGGTAGTGGATCATGGCCGGATTCACTTCTGCCCGTTGCGCGATCTGGCGCAGCGATACCGCGGCAAACTCGCGCCGGGAAAACAGATCACGGGCTGCATCGATCAGAGCCTGACGGCTTTGTTCTGGCGCTCTTCCCTTGGGTCGTCCTGGTCGAGAGCGCCCAGTTTTCTCAGTCTCAGATCCTATACTCATACATAATTAATAGGTCGATTAATTAATTATGTCAAGATCAACTATCCAGATCGTGGGCAGTCAAAAAAAATGTACGGGAGTCATGGTCTACTTTGGCTACCACAAGAATTCAAGTGACCGAAGTGCGCATCACAATATATTAGGCTAGTATTCACGGTTATTGCCTGGCGCAAAATAACCTCCTTCATGGACGCAAATGGATAAAAGACGCTACCAACGACTCGACATAGATCACCCCGCCACCTTGCTACTCAAGGATGGAACCAAGGCCGATTGCCGCATACAGAATTTCTCCTACGGCGGACTGTTTCTTGCCACAGATGAAACTCAAACACTGAATGCCTCTGTGAACGAGGTAGCAAGACTTGAGATACCAACCCAAACGAGCAGTGAAACCATCCAGACCAAGATTGTCCATGCATCTAATATCGGACTGGGGATCGCCTTTGTGTCCAGGGAAGATGCTCTCCTGCACTATCTGCAAAGGATATCTGCAACAAAGGACTCACGCGATAACACCAACAGTTACCCCCGCCAACAAATTTTGGGAACTCGAGAGATCACCATTATTGACTGGATTCACGCCGCTACTAATCGTCACATAAGATCCAGATATCCACAATTTATTGAGTCCGCTCTCAATTCTCTATTTGACGCTGCAAATCATGCGGACAGCGATAAAATGCAGAGTCTGTTATTCGATGCCTACAATACCCTACAAAATAGCAACAATAAGATAGAAAGCGCGTTACTGAATAACATAAACTCAGGATTCAAAAAATTAAGCACCGACAGCATCTCAAATGACGAATCACCAAATCAGCAGGATGAGCAGTCTGAGATGGGACTGGTTGCCAAAGAGGATTTTGAAGAGTGGGTTTCCGTGGTCAGTCTTACCAGAAACCTTGAGCCAGAGATCTCCTATAAGCTACACCAACTAGAAACATCTTTGTCGTTTCTAACCCAAAGGCACATAACTAACGAAAGAAATCCTGTTTCGCCATACTCGCTACTATGGTCATTTAAAAAATCAATTTCTGACTTTGATATTACTCTCCAAGCAAAAAAAATCATTTTCTCTTCATTCCAAGATAAAATATTGGGCGACATCGACAACCTATATGATGAGGCGAATCTCCACCTAGACAAACAAGGCATTGCCAAGAAAGCTAAAGAGGCGCACCCAAAAGCACAACAAAGATCGTCCACCACGCGGCATGCTCATACAAGCAAACTATTGACAGACACCCTGTCATCTCTTATCGGCCTTACCACCAATAAAGACACCTCCAGTAAGAAGCAATCGAGCTCAAAAAACCTTGCCTCGAAAGAGGCGATAGTAGAGTCCTTAGCAAACATCTCTGCATCAGGACAACGCCCAATCATTCAAAAGATTGAAGAACAACTCTCACATGGATCAACCCCTGGCGGCTCAGGAATGGTTGATAGCGAGATCAGACAAACCATTCAGGTTACAGAACAGATACTAGGATCGTTACAACAGGACTCCTGCGTGAACCAGGAAATTAGAGGACTAATTGACAGTCTCAAGATACCTTTGGTTAAGGAAGCGATTAATGATCCGATGCTACTGAATGATAAGGATCATCCAGGGCATAAACTCCTGAATGCCATAGGCAAACTTGGACCATATCTGCCATCAGACGATCAAGAATGGCTCAGTAAAGGAGGCCTCTACGAAGCCATCGAAGAAATAAGCAGACTAGCGGAGCAAGGAGCCCAACTCGATATAAGACTAGTAACCGATCACCTTGAAAGGATAATAGACCAACGAAGAGAGGCATTAAAAAGTAATCTTGGCATTGTAACCCAGAGTTGCGAGCGAGATGAGCAGTATATGGCCGCCAGGAATTATGTATTTGGACTTTTGTGCTCCAAATTAACACAGGGAGAAATCCCGATAGTTGTTGAACAACTATTACATTTAGGATGGGCCGGTCTGCTAGTGCATATCATCTCAACATTCGGGAAGGATGATAAAAAAGCAATCAGACTTTCAGGAGTTATAGATTTACTCCTTGATATCTTTAAACCTGGACAAGAGATCAAACCCAAAACCCCCATCCAAAATAGTTACCTGATCAAAGTAATAAAAGAAGGTTTCGCAAGCTACCCGCCACATGCAGACGATGCAAAGCAATTTCTGAATGAGATTGAGGCGATTCTCGCATCTGAGGGATCCGAGCATGCAGACATTGCCTGTGAGAGAGTAAGATTGTCCAAGGACGATATACGCAAACTGCTTAACCAACAATCTAAGCCCCAACCAGATGAAGACTCCAAACCAAGCATTGAACAGGCCTGGCTTGACCTGGTTGACGGCATAAAACTGGATGACTGGATAGTGGAACAAAGGCAGCAAGGCCGCGTGCGCATGCTCAACTTAGCATGGAAGAATAACGACTCAACTAGATATGCCTTTGTGGACGGCGAAGGTAATAAACAGTTGGACACGAAACGTCATACGCTTGCCTCTATGTTTAAGCAGCAACAGTGTTCTCTTTTAGAAGACGGCAACATACCTATTGTAGAACGCGCTGTTGATCGGCTCCTAAAAAACACCTTCGAACAAATAAAGAGAGACAATGATACAGACGATCTAACTGGATTGCTGAGACGCAATGCATTCCAAAAAAAGATATCCGAGCTATTGGAAATAACAAATGATGCGGGAGACAGCCACGTCATGTTAAAGCTGGATATTGATAACTTCAGCCGGATCAACAGACAATGCGGGCACAACGGAGGAGACAAGCTTATACAGACTTTCGCCAGCATTATTAGCAATTACCTTCCGGAACATGCAACGCTAGCCAGAATAGGAAGCGATGAATTCGGCGTTCTAATAATGAACTGTTCACTGGATGAAGGTTTCCAGGCAGCGGAAACTCTGCGCAGGGCGTTGAATAATCTAAATTTCACCTGGGATGGAACGACGATACCTGCAACCACTAGCGTAGGAGTTGTACACATTGACGCAAATATTAATTCCGCCACAGATATCATGAATATGGCCTCATCTGCCGGACAGCTAGCTATAGTTGACGGTGGCAACTGCACCAGAATATATAAAGCATCTATTCACGATGCCAAGCAACAAGATGAGATTTCTGCGGCAACATCAATAGTTGACGACACCCTCTCGAACCAAAAAGTTTCCCTATTTGCCCAACCTATATCCAGTGTGTTCATGGCTGATAGCGCAGAACATCATTATGAAATACTTTTACGTTTAAAGAATAATGATGGCACATGGAGAGGACCTGATGAATTTATTCAAGCAGCTGAAAAACACAATAGAATGCAGTCGGTAGACCGTTGGGTAATCAACAAAGTGTTTGCATGGCTTGAAAACCATCATAGTGAGATCAACAACACCAGCATAAGCATAAATCTGTCCGCCCAAACCATGGATGATGAATCCTTCTTTACTTTCATCAGCAATCATCTCAAAACAACACCTTTTCCGAACAATAAGATTACATTTGAAATAACGGAAACATCTCTTATCAAGCATATTGAAAAAGCCAGAATGCTGGTCGAAATGATCAGAGATAAAGGATGTAGATTCAGTCTTGATGATTTTGGCACGGGCTACGCCTCATACTCATATCTGAAAGACTTCCCTGTCGATTATGTAAAGATAGATGGTGCATTTATTAGAGATATACTGACAGACAGCTCGAGCTATGCCATGGTCAAATCAATCACTGAGATCTCACACCACATGGGGAAAAAGGTAATTGCTGAATATGTTGAAAGTGAGGCGGAATTAATAGCGCTGCGTGAATTGGAGGTGGATTTTGCACAGGGATATTACATAGGTCATCCGGTCCCCATAAGAAACCTCATACAACCCACGCTTTAGGGTTTACTATGCATAAACAACTTATCATATTTATGGTCTATACTTGCTCAACACTCTAGCAGGAACATTTTTTGACATAGATGTCGTAGGAGCCTTGCAAATGAATATGACTGAAATTCGCTCCATAGCCAAAGATAGGGGTATAAGCTCAGGAAAACTGCGCAAAACAGAGTTGATACGAGCCATTCAATCAGATGAACGCAATGACCCATGCTTTGCCACCGAGCATGTTAGAGAGTGTGGCCAACTAGATTGTCTATGGCGTACAGATTGCGAGAAAAACCCATCTTGATTTCACTTGGCAACAATTCCTAAATAAACCCCTTCACCAAATGCAAAGGCGGCGCTAATGCGCCGCCTTTAAATACCTCATATTGGAAGGCTAAAAAATCACAGGTTGTAGCCGCTCTCCTCGTGGCAAATGATATCCAAACCCTGGATCTCTTCATCTTCATCTACCCGCAGCCCGATCAGAGCTCCAACTACCTTTAATATGGCAAAGGTCACTACAGCGGTAAATATCACTGTAGCGGCGACCCCGACAAACTGGACCCACACCTGGCCACCCATACTTTCGATACCATCGGCAAAGCCATATCCGCTGAATACACCAAGACCTGTGGCGGAGAAAACTCCAGCCAACATGGTGCCAAGCATGCCGCCCACGCCATGCACCGGGAACACATCAAGCGAATCGTCAATCTTCAGTACACGCTTTATGTACTGAGTCGCAGTGAAACATACGCCGCCAGCCAGCAAACCTATAATCAGAGCGCCGCCAGGACCCACGAATCCTGAAGCAGGGGTTATGGTGCCAAGGCCTGCAACCATACCGGTAACAGCACCCAGGGCGCTTGGTTTTCCAAAACGCTTCCACTCAATGAAGGTCCAGGTCATGGCCCCGGTAGCCGCAGAGATATGAGTCACCAGCATAGCCATGGCGGCATTCCCATCAGATGCCAGGGCGCTTCCGCCGTTGAAACCGAACCATCCTACCCACAACATGCCGGCTCCCGCCACGGTCAGGGTCATATTATGTGGAGGCATAGCAGTATCCGGAAAACCCTTACGTGGTCCAAGAACAATAGCTGCTACCAGAGAGGCAACACCTGCAGTGATATGCACAACCGTACCACCGGCAAAATCGTACAACCCCATGGAGCCCAGCCAGCCTCCACCCCACACCCAGTGTGTAACAGGTACATAGACCAGAATCAGCCAGATAGCACTAAACAACAGCATGGCTGAGAACTTCATACGCTCGGCAAAGCCACCAATGATCAGGGCTGGCGTGATGATAGCGAAGGTCATCTGAAACAGCATGAACAGGGACTCAGGTATGGTTCCAGACAGTGTCTCACGGCCGATCCCGGCCATCATAACCTTGCTTAGATCGCCAATAATGGCGTTACCCTCACCGAATGCCAGACTGTATCCAAGCACCAACCATAAAATCGACACCATGCCGGCAATAGCAAAACATTGCATCAGTATGGACAGGACGTTCTTAGTCCGCACTAACCCGCCATAAAACAGAGCCAAACCTGGGAGGGTCATAAACAGGACCAGGGCCGTAGAGGTAAGTATCCAGGCCGTATCAGCACCATTCATGCCTACTTCATCAGCCATCGCAATCCCAGGAAGCAGCAACAGGGCCGCCAGGAACAGAGGTTTCTTCATTCTAATATCTCCCAAACACATCAATTATTCGCGCACCAAAATAGCGGTGTAGTTATTGTGATAACTCGGCCTACGCCCCGTTAACAGGCATCATTAACGACCAGAAGCCAAAACTTGGAAAATCGATGCACTAATCATGCCTCTTTTTAGTGCGCTTACAAATCAAAGAGTTATAGAGCACTTATCTAAATAAGTGCGCACATCCGCACTGTAGGGGTGCTAATGCGCAAATATAAGCACCATATTTGGGCAAAAAAATACCGGCCCCATCTAAGATGGTGCCGGCATACCAGACTATACGTCTGAAGGGGAGTCTGTACAAACAGCTTTCGTATGTGGTGGAAACGAATTGTCTGCCAACTACTGGAGGGTATGACCAGGTGCTTCGGCAAAAGTTCATTCTAAGCAAAATTGATAATATTCTTAGGATTAAACCTGCTTAAGAGTCTGATTCAGCATAAGCAACGACAGAGAAATAGCTCAAAGTTGAACCGCATCACAAATCAAACTAGCAACATATGTAAGTAGTTTTATAGTGCATTCTTCCCTGATAAGCTTATTAATTGTACGGGATATCTAAACTGTCGCAGGATGCGATCTCATACTCCTGCCAATAGGCTATTCCACAACCAAAGCCTCCTATACAGTTTGTTAGGTTTAGGTGGTTCATACGCTTGTAGTTACAAAAAATACGGAGGAAAAACATGGAAAAACGATCACTTCAATTATTGCTTGTCCCGCTGTTTGTTATGAGCTTAGTGGTTGTTTCTTGGGCTGACGTGGCCTTGCCAAAGAAAAAACAGACCGACCTGGGTCTTTACATTTCAGCTAAAGAGGCCTTTGTTAAATGGAGTATAGATCAAGATAATGTAAAGATATTGGACGTCAGAACGCCAGGTGAATATATATTTGTCGGGCATGCAGATATGGCAGCAAACATACCGATAGAACTATTCGATGGAGGAGTTGATCCTGACACCATGAAGCCGGACATGTCGTTTAATAAAGGTTTCATTGATGAAGTGAAAAGGAAATTCAAAGCTACAGATACCATAATGATTATGTGCCGTTCTGGAGCAAGAAGCGCTGTTGCAGTAAATAAGCTGGCCAAGGCCGGTTTTAAAAATGTATACACCATTACCGATGGATTTGAGGGTGATAAATCCAAGGAAGGCAAACGAGTTGTTAACGGTTGGAAAAATGCCGGGGCGCCCTGGACGTACAAACTCGATCCAAAACTGGCGTATCTTCCATAAAGAAGAAAGTGGCTAGGGTCGTTGAAACGACTCTGGCCCCATTCTGATTCCAACAAAGTTAGCGATACCGATAGGTCTTTTTTCGTTTACATGGGCCGCCCTTGGCGAATCCATCATCTATCCATCTCTATTATCTTTTAACCTCGCGGCGTTAAAGCCCTCTCTGCCATTCCGGGCGCAGCGCTACCGACCCAGGCTGCGTGATAGCCTGGCGCAGGATATTTAATAACTTCTCCTTATCTTTACACAGGGTGCCTTTGAGGATCAGGTAGTTCGAGGCGTGATCACTACGAAATATGGTCCTTTCCAGTTCCAGCGCGGAAATCAGGGTCTCCATCTCCTGCATCAATTGCAGTTGGTTTAGCTGCTGGAATTCACCGTTGAAACCCTGCTGGAACCGTTTCACACCCCTATAAAAGGTAACCACCAGTGTCGCCAGATATTCCGGTTGAGATTGGTTCATCAGGCTAGCCGAATTCAACGCATGCTGTTCGCTGTACTTAGCGCCGCCAAGCCCATTCAGGATCATCACCGAACGCTTGATACCGGCCGCACCCAGTTTAAGCAGCGCATCCAGAGAACTCTGCCAAGTCTCGCCCTTGCGTACCTTCTCCAGCACCAGATCATCCCCGGTCTCACAACCCACATACACCAGGCTCAGCCCCATCTCACGCAACTGTTGCAGCTCTTCCACACTCTTATTCGTCACATTGCGCGGCAGGCAGTAGGCTGAAACCCGCTGGATATCCGGCAAGTATTCCTTGACCGCCTGCATGATCTCCAGCAGGCGCCGAAACGACAAAGTCATGGCGTCACCATCAGCCAGAAACACGCGTCTCACGGGAATACCCATGGCCACAAACTGCTGTAACTCCATACGTAGCTCTTCTATGGGTTTGGGTCTGAATTTTTTTTGAGGATCGGTGTACATATCGCAGAAGGTACACCTGTTCCAGGAACATCCGTTGGTGACCTGCAGGATCAAGGACTCTGCCTCACTGGGAGGACGGTAAACTGGTTCTATGTAGTTTAAAGGCATGTTGGATGTTTGGTGAAATATTCAAGTAACCAATTTGGTCTGAGCCTATCGATTATTCAAAAATAAAGCGCACCCATTTATCGTTCGCTTAAGACGACATTACCTAGCATCACGCGCTACTAGCTCAACTTTCAGTCAGGACACAGGAAAGAACGATACATAGTAAACAATGGTGAGATAAAAAAGCAAAAAGGCCACCCGGAAGGAGTGGCCCCAACTCAGAAGACGCGGCTTAATCAGATCAGTTGAAGCGGGGATTATAGGTTGTCCAGGTGCCGTTGACAGCCTCTTCTTCACCCTGGGGATTAGTTGTACTAACGTGGCCATCCGGATGGATAGTTACTGACACAATGCCAGGATCATCGTTAGTTACCATGCGACCATCATCCATCTGCGCACCCCATACTTTTATTGCTCTACGTATCTTGGCCATGTTGACACCTCCGCATAAATAATGACAAATGTCATAAATATAATACATAGTAAAATAGTAGGTATGTGCGGAATTTCAACTAAATTTTGCAAAATGACAAAAAAGCCCGCTGCTATGCGGGCTTTCGGACGATTCTGGATTTTGCTGGATCTTGAATTGGTGGCTACGGGTGGAATTGAACCACCGACCTACGGGTTATGAGTCCGTCGCTCTCACCAACTGAGCTACGTAGCCATGAAGCCGCGGAAATATACCGATTACCCGCCACACTGTCAACTTGGCGGCCTTCCGGGGCATGAGCAAATTCTAGTGTATTAGACATTAAAACGAAAATGGATTACGTCTCCATCTTTTACGATGTACTCCTTGCCTTCTGAACGCAGTTTGCCGGCCTCTTTCGCTCCCTGTTCGCCCTTACAGTTTACGAAGTCGTCATAGGCCACCACTTCGGCTCGGATGAAGCCCCTCTCGAAGTCAGTGTGAATGACACCGGCGGCCTGTGGTGCACTGGCCCCGTGCGGGATGGTCCAGGCCCTGACCTCTTTTACCCCGGCGGTGAAATATGTCTCCAGACCCAATAGCTTGTAACCGGCACGTACCACCCGGTTCAGGCCTGGCTCGTCCAGCCCCAGATCGGCCAGGAACTCCTGTTTCTCGCTTTCGTCCAGTTGCACTATCTCGGCCTCTATGGCGGCACAGACCGCCACCACCTCTGATCCCTCTTCCTTGGCCAGTTTCTGAACCGCCTCCAAGGCAGGATTGTTTTCGAATCCATCCTCTGCCACATTGGCGATATAGGTGGTAGGTTTAGCGGTGAGCAGAAACAGGTCCCGCATCTCCTGCTTCTCTTCTGGAGTAGTGTCGAAGGATCTGACCGGCCTTCCGGCATCCAGGTGGTCCCTCAGCCTCTCCAACAATCCTTTACGCGCCAGGATCTTCTTGTCGCCGGTCCTGGCCTGTCGTACGGCCTTGTCCAGGGCCTTTTCCACCGACTCCAGGTCTGCCAGGGCCAGCTCTGTGTTGATCACCTCTATGTCCGCTAATGGGTTTACCTTGCCGGAGACATGCACCACATCGTCATCTTCGAAACAACGTACTACGTGGGCGATAGCATCGGTCTCGCGGATGTTGGCCAGGAATTTATTTCCCAGTCCTTCTCCCTTGGAGGCACCAGCAACCAATCCGGCGATGTCCACAAACTGCATGGTGGTGGGCAGAACCCTCTGCGGCTGAACGATTTCCGCCAGCACATCCAGCCTGGGGTCCGGCAAGGGCACCACACCCACATTGGGATCTATGGTGCAAAACGGATAGTTTTCCGCCGCGATGGTGGCCTGTGTCAGCGCGTTGAAAAGGGTCGATTTACCCACGTTGGGCAGGCCGACGATACCGCATTTAAAACCCATAACGATTAACCTGAAAAGAAAAGCGGCAAGGATAGGTGATATGCTCGATGGATGCCAGTGTTTATGCTTGAAAACTCAGATCAAGCAATGTCAAACAGCTTGTCGAAATTCGCTATCTCCAAGACCTTACGCACCGAATCATTGGCGTTGATCAAGCGGATATTTCCCCGCTCCCTGTTTGAATAGTCGCGTAGTTGCAGCAACATACCAAGAGCTGAACTATCCATGTATTCCGTACCGGCAAGATCCACAATGAATCTCTGTTTATCCTCTGGATACTTTTGATAGGTTTCCATGAACGATTGGTGACAGGAAAAATCGAACCGTCCTGATATAAAGATGGTCACGTCATTTGAGTCATCTGATTCAGTTACCCGTATAGCCATAACTATTCCCTTGCGTTAGCACGCGCTATTCCGATATATCAAACAGCTTTTCAAAACTTGATGCCTTAAGAATCCTTCGCATATCTGGACCGCAACCGATTATCGCTATCTTGGATTCATCGCCCCCAGCGTGCTCTCTCAGAATCAACAACATCCCCAAGGCCTCGCTATTGAAACGCTCTGCACTACTCAGATCAATCTTCACTCTTACACGATCCATATCCATATCAGAATAAGCCTGACGAAACTGGTCCAACATAGAAAAATTCAGATCACCGGAAATACTTATAGTAAGTTCGCTCGTATCGTTTTTATATTCACGTGTAATAGTCACAATCTTGCCTCTTTCTGGTTAAAACAACTCAGTCTCACCTTTTTGCATGGAATTCTGTGACACCGATCTCGCCGCCTCTGCCCTACAGTCAGCTTCTAACTGATCAATCTGTGACTTCAAATTATGCAATCCAAGAATATAATCCGGCACATTGATTCTTTGGCCATTCAAACTTCGTATGCCTATATCTACCGCACCCAGGACCGCCTCAAGGTAGTCCAGATGTCTTTCAGATGACTCCGTCAATTGCCGTACAATATCTTCAAACTGTAATGACCGGACGGCATCTGAGATGCCCTTATTAATCCTTTGCGATATCTCTGCCATCTCCTCCAAATTGTTTCCAACCTGATCCCGTACATCTGCTATTTCACTGGACATCGTTTCAAGTTGAGACGTTGTCTCTGACACGACACGTAGATTGCTTAGCATATCCTGCGTCATGGTCATCTGTGCCCAGCACTCCTGATTAAGATCAATAAAACTACCCTGCAAGACCTCTATCGCATCTGAGACCAGGGACCGCATCTGTGACAACTCCCTACGTACGTGCCCCAGCATATCCCTAGCACTAATCTCGACCTGCTGCACCAACTGATCCATTTCGCGTCCAAGCTCATCAGATATTGAGATATCGGTTGCAACATCAATCTGCTTACCACTCCGTTGCACCGCATCTACCGCTAGAAGCACAATGATCACGACAGACATAGCAAGCATCCACGTAATAGCCTCTGGTCCAGCCCCACTGATATAAGCCAACAGAGGCATGACGACGCCAACCAATAGAATGATTCTTGTCTCCTCCCATACCCTGTTAATCATTGTCCATTCTCATTTGGAGTTAATACCTGTATCGGCCTAGTACGGAGATTCTTTAAACTTACGACAATAAGGACAAATAGGGCGGATGTTACTCTGACAATTCCAATAGACGCTTTGGCATAGCGCTCAGGGACACAATTTCATCAACCACACCTCGCCGCACCGCCTCTCTCGGCATACCCCATACCACACTACTTTTTTCGTCTTGAACCAGGGTAGTGGCACCAGCCTTTTTCATTGCCTCTAAACCCGCCGCCCCATCTCTACCCATGCCTGTCATTAATACACCTATGGCGCTAGAACCAACACTCTTGGCCAAAGAGCGAAAAAGCACATCCACAGCTGGCTTATGTCTATTCACCAACGGCCCGTCATTTAATAGGCAGATACGGGCTGATCCATCCCTCTCCACCTCAAGGTGTTTGTCACCAGGAGCAATGTAGACACGCCCCCTGATCAGCCTCTCGCCATCTTTTGCCTCAGCGATATTCAACTGGCAGTATTTATTAATACGCGCGGCAAATGATCTGCTGAACGCCCCAGGGATATGCTGTGTTACAACTATAGGAGGCATATCTTGCGGCAAATATCGCAGTACATCGGCAATGGCCTCAGTTCCTCCCGCCGACGCACCTATACCTATGACCTGATCTGTATCCTTATTCGTATTACCTGCGGCGTCAGATAAGCGACTTTGCTCGACCTGTCTGTTTGTCCTTTCCCTATCATCCAGAGTTCTCACCCTGGCCCCTGCGGCCATCTTTACCTTGTCTACAATCTCATCCGCATAGCCCTTAAGCCCTGTTGCTATATCTACTTTCGGTTTTGAAATATAATCAATCGCGCCCAACTCAAGAGCCCGAAGAGTGACCTCAGCGCCCTCCTCAGTAACCGAAGAGATCATAACCACAGGCATGGGACGCAAACGCATCAGATTTTCCAGAAACTTGATGCCGTTCATACGCGGCATCTCGACATCCAGCGTGAGTACGTCAGGACTAAGTTTTTTGATCTTTCTGCGCGCTATATATGCATCACCCGCCGTGCCTACCACCTCAATATCAGGATCCTCACCCAAGATCTGAGTTAATAGCTCACGAATCAGAGCAGAGTCATCAATAATTAAAACCTTAATCGACATATATACGTAGCAATCTTCAGTTCATAGTTAAAATAGTTCGATATCGCCCTTGACCGGACGACGCTCAATTTCTGCAATATATTTGTGTTCACGCTGCACGATGGTGTCGTTATGCAAACGCTTAAGCTTTTTAATTCGCACTAGTCCAGTGGCTGGGAAATAGACCACCTTGCGGGCCAACACGCCACCCACATCCTCTCCGCCAAGACGCAGTCTTTCATTTTCGATATAGAGATGAATAAACCTGATATTCTTTTCACCGATATGTGTAAATTTAGACATCATCTGACCACCACCAAAAACCTTGATTTCAAGATTCTCCCTGGTACCGCCATGTTTCAATATCTCATTTATCATATGTTCCATAGCATAATTGCCGTATCTGTTTGCGGCACTAAGAGGATCTTCCGCACCTTTCCATCCGCCATCACTGGAGACTGGAAGCATAAAATGGTTCATGCCGCCTATACCGGCGGTCAGATCATGAATACATGCGGATATGCACGAGCCAAGCACTGTGGTGATAATCTCATTGGCCTTTGTCACATAGTATTCACCAGGCAAAATCTTTGCGGCCGGCATCTTATGCACACTGTCCCAGTAGTGGTTTATATGCTCAAAACCAGGCAGAGGATTTGGTAGTTTGTGAGCGGCAGATTGCGACATCTTATATCGAATCCTTTTTTCTATAGATAGTCTTTCCTACCAATTCGAACCTATCACTTACTCTAAACAAAGATTCTGAATGCCCAATAAATAGATACCCACCGGGCTTTAGGTTTTCAGCAATACGATTCACCAATACCTTTTTAGACTCCTTATCAAAATAGATAATCACATTGCGGCAAAATACTATATCCACCGGCTCAGGTAGCGACCAACTGGAATTTAGATTTAGTTGCGCAAACTTGACCATTCTGCGCACTTCCGGCTTTATGCGCACCTTGCCAAAGCGCCCGCCTTTCCCACGTAGAAAACCTGATTTAACGTACCGTTCTGGGATGGATTGTATTTGGTCCGCACCATAGACCCCTGCTGCCGCATGTTCCAACACGTTTGAGTCTATATCTGTCGCCATAATCTCTATATCCCAACCCCTGGCCGCGAGGCCCAGATAATTAAGCGTGATAGCGATAGAGTATGGTTCCTCTCCGCTTGAACACCCAGCCGACCATACTCTTAAGCGGCGTTGTTTTGGATTAGCACTGAAGAGATCTGGAATCAGGCTCTCGGCAATAAAATCAAAATGGTATGCCTCTCTAAAAAAGGAAGTTAGATTTGTAGTGATCGCATTTATTAACTGGGTAGCTTCCACCCCTTCTCTCTCATTCTTTATTAGATCGCAGTACTCCGTAAAATTGGATAACCCCAGTTGCCGGACCCTACGCGCCAAACGCGAATAGAACATATCTATCTTTTCATCCGCAACAACGATGCCCGTCCGACTATTTACAATCTGACGAAGGTAGTCGAAATCGCTGCGGGTGAATTCAAATTCCCTTTCTAACAAGGCATGCTTAGTATCTGAGGTCAAATCATTCATTGCCCTATCTCGGACAACTTATCTAGGCCAAGTATCTCAGTCAGACCCAACTGGGTGGCATTCTGGCGCAATACATCTGAGGCAGACCTCCAGGAAATACTGACGTTTCTCGCTACCGCCTCTTTCATAAACGCAACTAAAAGCTGGAGGCCAGTCCCGTCTATATGTTCTATCTCACAACCATCTAAAATGATCTCATCTTGATCAGATATTGCCGCAAGCATCTTTTCATGCCATACCTGAACATTCGCAATTACTATTGCCTCTCCTAATGAGAAACTGATTGCAGTTTCTGCCTTACGGCTGACCGTAACGCCCTTCTTCTGCGCACTTGCCTTGGCTTGCCTAGGCTTTGCCGCACTCGCTTGGCTGCCAGCGGATGTTTTGTTGCCTACCTTCTTTGTGATCTTGCGCCTGGTTACCATTCTCAACCACCATCTTCACTATCCAGAGATAACAATTCATCTGGATTAAGCAGGTTATCTGCATCCAGCAGAAGCACCACACGCTTTTCTCTTGACACCATTCCCAACAGATATCTGGTATCGATCTTCTTACCTAGAGACGGAGCCTGTTTAATATCCTGCTCATGTATATCCAGAACATCTGATACGCCATCCACCACTATCCCGATAACACGAGACTTATCATGCACCTCCATGTTTAAGATTATGGTGACTGTGGTCGCTGTGTACTCAGCGTTATCCAGGTTGAAACGCAGCCGCATATCAATGATCGGAACTATGGAACCACGCAGGTCCAGCACCCCTTTCACATAATCCGGAGTGTCAGGAAGGGGGCGCACCTCCTCCCATCCCCTTATCTCCTGAACTTTAAGGATATCTATTCCATAATCTTCTTCGCCCAAGGTAAAGCTGAGATACTGCCCGACCAAACCGCCACCTATCTTTGATACAGCACCATCCTTTGTAGATGATGAATGCATACTAAAACTCCTCCCACTCATCGTCGTCATTCTCATATTGCGGTGGCGTTAGGATCTTGTTTATCGGCTCTTCTCGAGCGCCTTCCACATCAGCACCCACCTCATTAATGACACTTTCTAACGGAGATTCTTCTGTGGTTTCTTGATTGTCTTCCACCACGATTGGACGGCTCACCTTAAAGAACTGCATCAACTCTTCCAGTTCTTTGGCCTTTTCTCTCATCGCTCCAGAAGCTGCAGATGTTTTCTCGGCTAGTGCGGCATTCTTCTCCACCAGTTCATCCATACTGGTTACTGCTTTATTAACCAACTCAATGCCTTCTATTTGTTCTGTGCTCGCCGCATCGATATCAGAAATTATGCTGCCAACCTGTTTAACTCCGTCCATAATTTCATCCAGGGTCTCACCAGACTCATTCACCAGGGATGTTCCTGCCTGGACCTTTTTCAGACTATCTTTTATCAACTCTTTGATCTCTTTAGCTGCGGTTGCACTACGACCAGCCAGGTTTCTTACCTCCGTTGCAACAACCGCAAAGCCCCTACCTTGCTCACCCGCTCGCGCCGCTTCTACCGATGCGTTCAGTGCCAGCAGGTTAGTCTGAAATGCGATATCATCAATAACACCGATAATCTCGGCGATCTTGTTGCTGGACTTATTGATCTCATCCATAGCCTGCACTGCACGGCTTACCACTTCTCCACCATGCTCCGCAGAACTCCTTGCCTTTGTGGCAAGGTTGTTCGCGTGTTTTGAGTTTTCTGCATTATTCCGCACCGCACCGATAAGCCGTTCCATGCTAGACGCTGTCTCTTGCAATCTGGAAGATTCTTTGTCCGTGCGATCAGACAAACTATTATTTCCCGCAAAGATCTGGCCTGCTGATTGTGATATGAAACTTGCAACCTCTTGCACTGGAATTACTGTTGACTCAATTTTTTTAATGGTGGTATTTACGCTGTTCTGCAACACAGCGTATTCGCCCTGATAATCTCCCTCCATGCAATACCTGAGATCCCCTTCGGAGAGCGCACTCAAAACCTCGCCGGCGCTATGCACTGGGGCGGCTGCTGTTTCGAAGATTTTGTTTAAACCATCAATAAACTCCTGCCAACAACCCTCGAACATATCCACATCTCCACGTGCCACCAGATCTCCACTGTGGGCAGCACTTATGAGTGAGTTATATTCTGCAAGCAGGTCGCTTACTATCGTAATACAGCGATTAATGCTGTCTTTTATACCATTAAAATCCCCACTGTATTCTTTGGTCACAGGCTGAGGTATATCCCCGCGGCTAATACGATCAAGATAAATAGCCGCCTCGCGAAATGGCACAACGTAGCTCTGAATAACACCGTTAAGCTCTTCGATAATTTCAGACCATACGCCTTGAAGACCATCAGCATCGCACTGCGCTTTTAGGTTCCCGCGCCTAACATTGCCCCCAAGGTTGACTGACTCAATCTGTATCTTCTTCACTGCAGACAACATAGTTCTCTGCGATTTCGCCAACATTCCAAATTCGTTTCCACCATCTATCTTCTCTAGGTCTTCCTGCGCCGACAAATCGCCTGCTGCAATTTTATGTGCTGCCACTACCATCAGTTCCAGAGGAACGGTTATTGACCTCAAGATATAAAAACTGAACCATGCCCCTAAAATCAAAACCAACACGAGCATACCCCGGCCCACCTTTACCATTAGGTCAGACTGCTGTACTGCAGCATCAGCATACATAGCCAAGACTCCAATAAGGGCTACACAAAACATCAGCGCAACAACTGTCAACTTATTCTTAACCGATAAATTGGCAATAAACCTATTCATGTGTGATCACCTTCCATATAAAAATCCCATTACACTCAATCTAGCTTGCCACCCTGACTTGCTGCTCTAGAGGTTGTAGCAGATCAGCCGCCAGCAGGGTCACCATCTTTTCTCCAACAGATGCAATACCACTAATGAACTCGGTATTAAGCTTATCGCCAAATTCCGGTGTATCTTTGATCTCACTGCTATTTGTCAGCAACACATCTGACACCTCATCTACAGCAATACCAATATTGCGCTCCCCTTTGATGCCAAGCACTTTTAGTATTATCACTACGGTCTCATCATCATATTCCGAGAACTCCATCCCTAGGCGCAACCTAAGGTCATAAACAGGAACGATGGCGCCACGCAGGTTGAGTACCCCCATAATATATTCAGGTGCGTTTGGTATACGCGTCACAGCCTCCCAAGCCTTAATCTCTTGGACTCTGAGTATATCTACACCAAAATACTCCTGATCCAGACAAAAGGTCAGGTATTCAATAGTGTCTTCCTGGCCTAATTCAGTATCCATCCTCTCGGTTTCATGCACGCTCGCCATCTTCCATCACCTCGCCATCTGCCGAATCAGTTCCCGTGCTACCACTAATATCTACCCCCGTTTCACCCTTGGCCAGGCGGAATATCCCAGGTACATCTAGGATCAGTGCGACCGAGCCGTCTCCCAAGATAGTGGCCCCAGATATTCCCTCAACCTGCTGATAGTTGGCCTCAAGTGACTTGACCACAACTTGCTGCTGCCCGATAAGGTCATCTACAAATAGCCCGCAACGTTTCCCGTCGCCCTCAACAATAACCAGCAAACCATCACAAAGATCTATTGCCTTTGCATCCTCCACCCCAAAGATCTCATGCAGTCTGATTATGGGAATGAACTCATCTCGCAATTTCACAGTCTCACCACGACCGGCAACAACATTTATCATGTCATGACGGACCTGGAGAGACTCTATAATGGAAACCAGAGGCATTATGTATGTATCACTGCCAGCACTTATTATCTGACCGTCCAAAATGGCCAGCGTAAGCGGCAACCTGATGGTAAAAGTGCTACCCACACCCTCCTCGGAAACAATATCGATATTGCCTCCAAGTTCATTTATGTTGCGCCGCACCACATCCATACCAACGCCACGGCCAGATAGATCACTTACGCTATTGGTCGTTGAAAACCCCGGCTGAAATATGAGATCAAATATCTCCCTATCACTCAATTCATCATCTTCCAGAATGATCCCGTGCTCTATAGCTTTCTTGAGAATCTTTCCTTTTGGCAAGCCACAACCATCATCTTTGACCTCAATGATTATACTGCCGCCTTTGTGATATGCGCTGAGTTCGATGTTACCCACCTCAGGCTTACCTCCGGCCAAACGCTCAGCAGGAGGTTCGATACCGTGATCCAGGCTATTTCTGATCAAATGCACAAGCGGGTCGCCTATCTTTTCAATTACTGTCTTATCTACCTCTGTGGATTCCCCAGTCATCTTCAGCTCTATCTTCTTTCCCAGCTTCAAACTCAAGTCGTGCACCATCCTGGGAAAGCGATTGAATGCAAAACTGATCGGCACCATACGGATCAGCATTACACTCTCTTGCAGGTCACGGGTATGTCGCTCTAACTGATCAAGACCATCTTTGAGGTATTCCACCCGATCCATAGAGAAATCTTGCCCCATCATACTAAGCATGGATTGGGTTATTACCAATTCGCCAACCATATTGATTAGTGAATCAACCTTGCCAATATCAACACGGATTGAACCAGACCCAGCAGGTGACTCTTGCATGCGTCGATCGGCATTCCTGCGATCAAGGGGGTTTCGTCTGCCATCTTTACGCCGCTCTTCTTTACGCCGCTCTTCTTTGCGACGTTCTATACCATGCTCGATCTGTTCCGCTTTCCTATCAGGACTTTTTGGCTGCGGGGTGTGCTCTTTAGCCTCTGGGAATTCCGGAATGATTATCAGATCACAGTCGTCCTCAACCCAGTCAAATACCTCATCCAGTTCTTCTCGTGGAACATCTCCATGCAAATGCAGATCCCAGGAAAGATAACAGCTTTCCGGTTCTATTTTGGTCAATCCGGAAATGGCTGATACATCTACATCCACCTTTAACTCGCCCAGATGGGACAGCTCTCGAAGGATGCGCAAGGGATCATTTCCGGTTCTAGTCAGGTGAGGAAGAGGACGAAAAATGATATGCCAACCTAGAAGCTTTTGTTCTGGCATCCATTTTTGTTCTAGCTCTGATTCTATCGTTGGTTCAGATTGCTCTGGCTCTACTGGTTCCCGTGCCGAGAACGGCTCGGATTCTGATTGCCTCGCTTTGTTTTCTTCAAGGATTCGTCGGAGGTCAGCACATTTTTCCTGAACCGATTCCGCATCAGCATCCGTTCCGTCTTGAGCGGCTTGCAGCATATCTCGGATTATGTCAACTGATCCCAGAAGTGCTGCTATGGCCTCCTGAGTTGGAATGAATCTCCCGTCACGAATCTCATCCAGCATGGTCTCGACCACATGGGTGAAATCGTGAATATCACTAAAGCCAAAAGTACCACTTGCTCCCTTAATAGAGTGGGCGGCCCGAAAGATGGCGTTTATCTCTTCATCATCCACCTCTCCGCGATCCATACTGAGCAGGCCTGATTCCATGACCTCAAGTCCTTCGAAACTCTCTTCGAAGAAGACTTGATAAAATTGTGCCATGTCAATCGCCATCGACTCCCTCTCTTGGTAAGGTGCAGATTACGCAACTAACCCAGTACTTTTTTTATAGTGCTAAGTAACTGCTCGGGCTCGAATGGCTTAACAATCCAGCCGGTTGCACCAGCTGCTTTACCTTCCTGTTTTTTATCAGCACCAGATTCTGTCGTCAGCATTAATAGTGGCGTAAATTTATAATCGGGCAGATTGCGTAGCTCCTTTATAAGAGAGATACCATCCATATTTGGCATGTTCACGTCCGTCACTACCAGATCAAACGAACGTGTTTTGGCAACCTCCAATGCCTGCACTCCATCTATGGCTTCGACTACCTCATGCCCAGCTCCTTTAAGGGTAAAGGAAACCATCTGACGCATAGATGTTGAATCATCCACTGTTAGAATACTTGCCATCACACACTCCTCAATCAGGCATGTTAAATTTTTTCTAGCTATTTGAGCAGGATAGATATGGATATCCCCCCTACTGGCAACCATTCAGGCCGATCAAACAGCCTTAATCTATGGCTACTTCATGTAGGTAGTAGCGACCCATGCAGGCCAATCTTTAGGAGAAATTATGATTTTATTTCTTATGGAATCAGGCCGGTTATCAGACTAATTTAATGAAGATGATGGTTTCAGGGAATGGCCTCCAGAACCCTGCCCCAGGGGAAGGCTGGTCCGGGATCTGGCTTGGATTTTATCTTTTTCCCCCCGCACTCAAAATATCGATCATCTACAGCAGAATGTCCCAAGATGCCGCTCTTTTTTACACCCCATCTTCGCACAATCGACCTTAGCGCAGCTACCAGCATACCTAGCTGTAACTCTGTATACTCATCAACGCCATCACCTCGATTGACCAGCTCTATACCTATAGAATCTAGGTTATTGCCCTTGGCATGATTAGCGATCTGATTCTCAGGCACTCCAGCCTCAACATTACCTGTCTTATCAATAACATAGTGAATGCCGAGGATATCATGTTGATTAAAGAAAGCTACCCAGTGCTTGGCGTCACCATTGGCACTGGAATAGACCACAGATCCATCTTTGCACATAGGCCCGCCTATGGAATGGATTATTACCCTATTTACCGTCGTTCTGGTATTTCCCGCGGTCTTGGCATGGGAGACAATTGGCAGCATAAGCACCAAGCAGCAGACATGGCATATTCCAAGCAGCCCCCTCAAACCAATATTCTCCATAGGTTTAGTCTAGTCTTTTTTGCAATCACCAGCTTGTAAAATACATGGTCTGAAATATATGCTAATCACCCTATTCCTTCCAATCATGAACTTATGTAGCCTCTGCAAGTCGACTATATGTATTTCAAAGTGTTAATCTATCCCTGAAAGCTTTCATTTGGACCAAAGATTTTATCGATGAAGAACTATAGATATTGCTCTAACATACTGTTTTTTCTGCTTTTTACATCATGCGTGGTCACTGCCGAAACCACAGACACCGGTAAAGAGACATCAGCAAAGACTGCATCCCAAGAGTGGACCACTAGTACAGACGACTCTGGCTCTACTGCGACTCTCGGCATCTCAGTACCTGACCCTTTTCAGGGGGCGATACAGAGTATGCTCCCAGAGAACAATAGGTCCATGGCCAAACTTGCGGACGGGACTAACATATACCGCAAAGGCATAATATTGCAGATGTACAAAGAGAATGGTTTCAAGCCATTATGGACACCAATCTCTAAACTGTCACTTGCAGACGCTCTATCTGTGATCCATGAGGATGGTCTGAATCCAGCTGATTATCAATTTGATAAGACAACACCATTCCTTCAGGACCCGGCAAAAAAAGCCCAATCCCCAGAAGAAAAGGCAGAAGTAGATATCTTGCTTACCGAGGTCTATCTCCGCGCTCTATATAACCTGAACTACGGAAAAGTCGACCCTGAACTACTGGACGCCGACCACAATTACGCTCAGGAGCGTAAGGGTAAAGAGCCGGTCTCACAGTATCTCTTCTGGATACAGCAAGGAAGAATTGATGAGGCCTTTAACTGGGCCAGACCAAAGAGCAAGCGCTACAAACAATTAAAGTCCGCCCTCTCTCGTTACCTTAAGATCCAGGAAAAAGGCGGGTGGCCAAAGATACCTAACGGCAAAGCCATAAAACCAGGGCAGGAAGACAAACGTATCGTAATGCTAAGGTTTAGGTTGGCGGCAGAGGGAGATCTGCCCTATGCACCAGGGCAAAATGTTTATGATGAGACATTGCAGTATGGGGTAAAGGCATTTCAGGAAAGACACCACATGAAGGCTGATGGAGTTATCGGCCCTGCCACTCTTAAAGTAATGAATATCCCTATCGAACAGCGCATACAACAGATACGCGCTAACCTGGATCGCGAACGTTGGTATTATCCCAAGGATGTTGATGAATATCTGCTGGTGGATGTGGCTGATTTTAAAATATATTGGATGAAACAGAATCAAGTTTACTGGCAATCTCTGGTACAAGTAGGAAAAAGCTCCACTACCACACCGATATTCAGGGACCAGATTGAGCATATAGATTTCAATCCAACCTGGTCTGTACCACCTAGTATCAAGAAGCTAAACATTCTGCCCAG
This sequence comes from Sedimenticolaceae bacterium, assembly GCA_050288625.1. GTDB lineage: Bacteria > Pseudomonadota > Gammaproteobacteria > Chromatiales > Chromatiaceae > JAAGZL01. The sequence goes on from JBNKEE010000003.1 coordinate 28,586, forward strand.
CCTGCAGATTGATTCATCCTATCTGAATAAAAAAGGCTATGAGCTGTTGGACGATTACGGGAATAAGCTAGATCCGCGCGACATAGACTGGGACGATGTGGAACAGATGGAGAGCTATGTAGTTCGCCAGCCGCCAGGCTGGGGTAACGCACTGGGAAAGGTGAAATTCATGTTCCCTAACAAACACTCGGTATTTTTACACGACACCAACCAAAGGAACTATTTTACAAAAACAAAACGTACTACAAGCCACGGATGCATACGACTGAAAAACCCTTTTGACTTTGCAGAGCTACTGCTATCGCGCCAAAAAGGGTGGGATAGAAAACGTATAGATAATCTGGTTGCATCAAATAGGACAACGACGGTTAATCTAGATGAACCTCTACCGATTCTTATCCAGTACAGCACAATAACTGTCTCTGGTGATAAGGTTATCTTCAGGGATGATATTTATCACCGCGATCCTAAGTTAATCTCAGCTCTAGATAAACCTTTTAAACTGCATTTGCCTGACTTGCCACACAGTACCCAGGTGATGCTTCGATCTGGAGTAAAATCGGCCAGCCGTAGCTCAGCCAGATTTCTTGGTCCTGATCCTGAGATCATTGGCGAGCCAGATGGTGGAGGTAGGCCGATAATAGATGTGCGCAAAGGGACCCTGTACTTTGACTAGTTACTGTCGAGTGTAACCTTTATCAGTTTAAAGCAATAGAACCCCGGCATAGGCCGGGGTTCTTTGTCAGATTATCTCCTGCTCATGTTTCAGATCTATTTGATCTTAGCGCTTTTCGTTGCAGGGTCTACAACATGAAACCCCTTTGGAAGCTGCGGAATATACTTCCCCTTATCCACATCTATTCGACCTGGGCCTGTAAGCTGAGATCCCGGCTTAAACGACCCTGGATTCTTAGATGCCTGCGGCGCTTTGCCATGAACTGAGCCATTACTGACGCTTCCTGTATTGGCATCCATACTCGCCTGATTTCGCACCGGATCAACCACACCACCATCATTCGAGATTACAGGACCGTTCTCAATATCATCCAGAACCTGCTGTGATATGATCTTTTCGACCCTCCTCCGCTCCTCAGGGGTAAGTCCATTTCTTCTCGATCCTTTTCCATCATAGTCATCCGTTGTCCTGTTCATCTCGGTAAACCCGGCATAGATTGCCCGATCTCCAGATATCACCCACACTTCTCGGGCAATGATCTTATTATTTAGCGTGTGATAGCCTACTAACAGAGTAGTTCTATTATTACTGGGTCCATATTGATCAACCTCATAGTAGTCACAACCTGAGCTCACGCCAAAAACCAACTCGGCTTCATTTTTCTTCATGGGTTGGGGATTAGCTTCATAGTCTTTGCTTCCACCCGTTGAGCCTGTCTTATCGGCCACACCACCACCCATCCTCGGATCCCTTGCTGGGTTTACCCCACCATACAAATTGCCATAAGACCCAATAGGTGTATATTTGCCAGGGATCTGGATATTCTTTCCTTTACCGCCCATGCCGCCAGCTGGATCGGTAATACCACTTAATCCATCATCCTCATCGACAAACGGTGGGGCATTATTGCCTTCTCCGGGCATGTCGACCCCCCAATTTCCTCTTGGTGGGCCAGCCATACCCCCACCAGAATCAGTACCAGAGCCGTTTGGCATTTCCTGGTTGCCACGGGTTTTCGCCTTTTCAAGCATCTTCCGAGCAGCCTGATTCAGAAGAAGTATCTGCGACTGGTTTTTATCCGCTGCTACAACACCATTCACATTTCCGCGAATCGCAGTTGAACCGGCATTATTTATCTCCTTAGCCGCAGTCGACAATTGCCTGATTTGCATCTGCGTTTGAGCTACATACTTATAGTTTGCAGTGATTAGATTACGATTATGTACCGCTGACAGAACCGAAGCAGAATGTGAAATAACGATAAGACCGATAATAAGACGTTTCATGTGCGTTCCTCCTAGCTATTAGTGATGATTCCAATCAATGTTTCTATCACTATATTTCTCGCTAGCTGTACCTAAGCTGAACAAATATTGACAACCACGTATCACGCTTAATAGATTAAATACGCTCATACTGAGACCAGCATTCATATTGCAACCAAACGTTCAGCTTCTGTTAAGTAATAACAAGTTAGGATCGTTGTGTATTTAAAAAAACATGGTCCCATTAAACCCATCAAAAAGATTTGGGATCCACATTTACTAACCGCTTTTAGGAAGGGGGATGTCATGAAAAAAATTATCATAAGCTCACTGCTTGTACCTATTACACTACTGTTTGTGGGCACAACGTTTGCTACAGAAATCATCTCGTTAAAATCTTTGCAGAGTAATAAAATCGTCCGCGCAGGTGTCGGATCAGGGACCCGTTTGGCCGCGGTAAGCAATCAAACCAAGGCGTGGGAAAAGTTTAACCTGATCAAACTGGGCGGCGGTATAGTCGCTCTAAAGTCAACGCATAATGGAAAATATGTGAGAGCCGGTGTAGGCAACAGCTCTTACCTAGCTGCAGTTAGTAATCATGCCCAGGCGTGGGAAAGGTTCAGAATGATTGACCTGGGCAACCATACGATTGCACTTCAATCGGAACACAACGGCAAATATGTCAGGGCCGGAATAGGCAACGCCAGTTATCTGGGCGCGGTCAGCTCCCATATCTCATCATGGGAAAAATTTCGCATCATCCCAATAGCAGTATCCATGGCTGACAAGTTCAAAAAGGTCAATCCCACCATACCGTCAGGATCACTGGCTTTAAATAAACAGAAGTTGTGTAAGGACTATGCTATTACAGCGGTTAAACAGAACCAACAAGCAATCCAATTGAAATGCGGGTTCTGGGGTCCAAGATGGGATAGCAATCATCAGTCACACTTTAACTGGTGCATGGCAAATAACGTCAACATGCAGGCGCTCAATAATGAAGCAAATGCCAGAAATGCTGATTTAAAAAGCTGTGGAAAAAATGCAAAAAAAGAAGACAAGGATAAACTTTTAGCAGCTATCGGCGGATTTATAATTGGCGCAATAATGGCCAATCAGAACAACACCCAAAATGATCAGGCATCCTACGGCCAAGGTTCTGGCGACGCTCACACTAATTGGTGTTACAACAGATACAAGTCATATCGCGCATCCGATAACACTTATCAGCCATACTACGGACCTCGCCGCCACTGCACCTCACCCTACAACTAGATCAGAGGATACCGCTGACAATCAAGCCAAAAAATCCCGCCTCTGCGGGATTTTTTTATAATATATGGAGCTGGCGGCAGGAGTCGAACCTGTGACCTGCTGATTACAAATCAGCTGCTCTACCAACTGAGCTACGCCAGCATTGCTGAAGAGGTGGCTATTTTAGGGAATTCGCTACTTTGTGGCAATCGATTCGCACGATTGTTCGCTAAATGGCATCTTGGAGTATTTTTGCTCTATATCATGCCACATATTTTGTGCGGCCTTCCCAGGCTTTTCAATAGCGAAATTCACCAAGTACATGGTTTTGTTCAGATACCTGGGGCGCATTTCTGTTTTAAACCCCTTCTTAAGCACCTCTTGGGTAAAGTTTACCGCATTCTCCTTTTTGGCGAACATCCCCAGGGAGATGGCGTCCTTCATACCTCCTCCGCGGAAGTGCCAGATATCCTTTACTCCCGCCTGAGCCAATTCATCAATTTTGGCCTGGGCCTGACTACCATCTTCCATAGGCGGTATCACTACCCAATAACCGATCTGCTGTTTTTCAATCTTGCGTTCCAGCTTCGCATTAAGTTCGGACTCTTTTAGCTCTTCCACTAAGTCCTTAGCTACCTGACGATCCTTGATCGGACCAATAGTTCCGCATCTTCGGACTACTCCAGGCTCCTCGGTCTTCTGCTCTTGCGTGGCCTTCTCTTTCTTTGTTTCTATTGACAAATCCTTCTTGTCTGCAACCTCAGACGCAGGTACCTCTTCTTTTGCTGCTGTTACCGTCTTTTCAACTATATCTGGTATTTCTTCATCCGTCGGTCTTTGTTCCTGCTTGGTCTGCCCAACCTCATCAGCTGTCTTTTCAGAATCCTCATCAACGGTTGTCTCGACAATCTCCTTTTTCTCATCCTCCTCCAGTTCACTTATGAGACGCATATCTCCCACATCGGCACCAGCCTCTATGGCAGGTTGCTTTTTAACCTGCTCGTGCTGGTATCCCCATGCAAATATGCCAATGTTAATAATCAACAAGAGAAGAAACAGCCATTTCATAGATCTATTGTCCTAATCAACCCTATTTTTGATTATCGCCATAAGGCCCTGCATTACCAGATCTGTTTCTATCCTGGATGGCATATTCAAGGCATCCCGCAATATTGGAGCATCGCCACCAGTCAACACCAGTTCTTCCACCCCACCATCTTCACGCCCCACCTCACGCATTATCTTTTCTATTAGGGCGGCAATTGCGTTCACCCCGCCTGCTGCTATGGCAGATTCGGTATTAGTGGCCAGTAGTCCATCTGGTTCAGTGACAACATCGAATGATATAGATGTTTGTTCCATCAAGGCATGACGCATCAGGCCTAATCCTGGCAAGATCAGCCCTCCCAGGTGTCTTCCATCTAATCCAATAACATCTATTGTAACCGCAGTGCCACAATCTACCACACATGTTGTTCCGGGAGATTGTACATGCAGCGCAATCATGCTCAACCAGCGATCAACTCCTAGACGACCTGGTTCAGAATATGAGTTTAATACCCCGCATGCTTGGGCAGTAGATCTGACAAACTTTGGGGTAAATCCCCAGCGCTGCCTAACCCAGTCTGCCAAATCGCTTTCCAGGGATGGCCCGGCGACATTGGATACGAATATTTGGCTGGGGGCCGCGATTTCTGACCACTCTCTAGCGACCAACTCTTTGATATCTTCTTCCTTGTGTGTGACGTTGGTTACACCGCCTAAAAGCCCATTATTCAACCAGGCCCACCTCAAGTTGGTGTTGCCAATATCCAGCAGTATTATGCCGTTATATGCTATCTGATCTTCAGATTTCATAGAGGATGATCAATTACCCGGCTTGAGTCCATGCCAAATATTGTAACAAACAGGATGAATTTGTAATTGTTGCAGATTTTATTTAATAGGGCACCAGACCAGCTACTCACCAACCCTCAAGCTTACCTCTCCACCGTGGTATGGACTGATTACACCACCGTGTTCCAGCAGGAGGGCGCCTGCTGAGTCGATCCCACGATGTACGCCATCTACACTCTTTCTCCCCATCTGTACCCTAACCGGCTGGTCATAATATAGATCGTAGCTATGCCACTCTTCCAATAGCGGCTGCAGGCCATCCTTTTCGAAATCCACTATAGTCTGAACCAGGTTATCCAAGACTAGTCCGGTAAGCCTGTTTCTAGAGATATTATTACCTCCAGTTATCTCGCTCAGGCTTACCCAGGGCTGATCTATGGATTCACCCTGTTTTCTTGTCATGCCGGTATTGATCCCGATCCCCAACACCACATTGCTTGGACCTTCCGTCTCTCCTGTAACCTCCAGCAGCAGACCTGCTAGCTTACGTCCACGCCAATAGATATCATTGGGCCATTTCAGACCCACCTCACTTACGCCGACACTCTCCAGACTGCGTACTACAGACAGCCCTGCCGCCAGGCTGAGGCCGCCCAACTGTGCTGGCCCCATGGCAAATCTCCATAAGAGAGAGAAATAGATATTGCAGCCATATGGAGATACCCAAAGGCGGCCACGCCGGCCGCGCCCTGCTGTCTGCTGTTCCGCCAGACAGACATGGCCGCAAACCACGCGATGGGGTTCTTGTTCCTGCAGGTAAGCGTTAGTGGACTCTATGCTCTGGTGTATCTCTAGCTTATTAATCCGCTTCTGGGACTCATAGCTCATCGCCGCCAGGATCTTCTCTTCTTCGAGTAATTGCAGGGGATAGGTCAAGCGATAGCCCTTGCCACGCACTGAGAAGATCTCCATATCAAGCATATCCTTGATCTTCTTCATATGCTTCCAGATAGCGGCGCGGGTAATGCCACATGACTCGGCCAGCTCTTCACCAGAGTGAAAGCGTCCATCTGCTAGCTGCTTTATAATCCTATAACGTAGATTCATGGGGGGGCTATTGTACCAGAGCTTATTTTTGATTCTCATTTTTTTATGTGCTTTTTATGATCTGGCTCAGTAAATATGCGCCTAATAAAATACTATTATTCTCGGAATTAAGGACAAAAAAGACAAAAATCAGGAAACTACTTCTTATTGTCTGAGATGAAGCCAATCCTCTCTTTTGCCCCGCTGTTCTTGATCAGCATCGTCCGGCAACCAGAGATAACATGTATTGGGTTCTGCGGGCCTCATCTCGACCTCAAATCGTCTCAGCTCGTCCCGTCTGAAGGCGTGGATTTCCAGACTTGCGCCGATCCGAGCCCTCTCCAAAAGCTGATCCAGATTGTCCGAGGTAATCTTGATACCATCCATGGCGATCAGCACATCCCCTGCGGACAACCCCGCCTCCATGGCGGCTCCAGTGTCCATGACCGCTTTAAGTTTCACCCCAGCGTGACTGGACCCATACAGCACCCCAAGATCTGCCCTCGGCCTGGGCGGTTTGCCCTCACCCTTTCTCAGACCGCCCTTGTCTTTGCTGCCTGCGGCCGGACGCAGTTCGAATCCTACTGCTACTGTCTGCAAAAGCTCCGCCATGAGCAGATCATCAGTTCCGCGCAGGGACTGGTCAAAAAAGGTGGTTAAGTCCAGGCCTGATACCTCACTGGCCAGTGCCTCTATGTCAGCTTCTCCCACGCCGATATCTGGCTTGCCGTGCTTGTACCAGACGGCGCGCATTAGATCATCCAGTGACTTCTCGCCGTTGGTATCACGGCGTATGGTCAGATCCAGGGCCAGGGCGATAAGCGCCCCCTTAGTGTAGTAGCTGACTATGGAGTTCGGGGCATTCTCATCCTGCTTATAGAACTTGGTCCAGGCATCGAAGCTGGACTCCTCCACCGTCTGCTTCAGCCTGCCGCTGCCGCGCACTACTCTGGTTATGGTCTGCGCCAATAGATCCAGATAACCCTCCGCATCTATCACCCCAGAACGCACCAGGGCCAGGTCGTCATAATAGGAGGTGATTCCTTCAAAAAACCAGAGCAGACCAGAATAGGCCTCACGAGTCAGATCTGCCTCTTTGAACACCTGCGGGCGAATACGCTTTACATTCCATAGATGGAAATATTCATGGCTGCACAGCCCGAGAAACTGACGGTACTCTTTGCTTACCTCATCCACACCAAGTTGCGGTAGATCAGTACGTTTACACAGCAGAGAGGTAGAGCTTCTATGCTCCAGTCCACCATATCCGTCACCTACTGCCATGACCTGAAACAGATAACGCTCCATCTGTGGCAGTTCGCCGAACATGTCTACATGGGTCTGGCAGATCAGCTTCAGGTCCTGGCATAGCCGTTCGATGTCGCAGTCATGCCGCCCGGTGATAGCGATCTCATGGGGCGTGCCCTGCACATCGAATGCGGCGTGGGTAAAGTTGCCCATCTCCACTGGATGATCGATCAGCTCATCATAGTTACCGGCCTGATATAAGCCAAACGCCAGGTGCTCGGCATCTTTTCTGGACAAAGTGGTGGCAACGCGCCACTCTTTGTATGCAACACCAGTCGGAGACACAATATCCACCTCACATGGTTCATCCTCCTGCCCCATAACCTTAAGAAAGACCGATGTGCCGTTAAAGTAGCCGTGACTCTCATCCAGGTGGGCGCTTCGCACCGACAGATCCCAGGCATAGACTCGGTAGATTACAACCAGCTCTCCGTCACATGGCGCACACAGCCAGGTCTGTTTGTCCTGCTTTACCGTTGCTATCTCCTCACCGTTACAGCCGGCATCCAGCGTGACAATATTGCGGGCGAAATCCCGGATCATATAACTACCTGGAATCCAGGCAGGAAGGGTGAGTATCTGACCGTCTGGATCTGGATTTGGGATGGATAGGCGAATCTCGAATATGTGTGCCTGCGGCGACACGGGTTGGATCTGATATCGAATCATTACTCTTCTACCAATCATTAACTGCTTTTTTTGCAGGCACATTTACTGCCCGAACCAGTAGTCCACTATCCGTAGCTATGACCTTGTAGTGCCCATCTGCGGTCAGCGGCATATAGACCGAACTACCGAAGTAGGCATCTATAAATGGTAACCAATCGGCATACTCTCTGGCATACTTCCAGACATCAAGACCAGGATGCGGATTAAGGGCATAAAGACTGCGTTGTGCCTCCTTGGCCTGCTCTATATCACTATAGCGACCGCTTATGCGTTCCAACCGCAACATCGGATCTTTCCCCAACAGCGTGGCCCATGACCTCCAACGCAAAAAACGCGCATCCAGCTGCCATTCATCACCTATGATTTCAAAACTTAAAGGTTGCTTTCCAATCTCCGTTAGAAGTAAGTCATAACTGTTTGGCGCTGTCTGTTTAATCTGTATATCAGCTACCAAGATCTCTGCCGTAAGTCGATGATAGGTATAGATATTGGACGCTACCGCCAATAGGAGCAAGCCAAGAGACGCCATGCCAAGACCGCTGCTCCAGTACAGGGAAGCAAACAGTCTACGGCGAATCCGTATGCGCGATGCACCTCTGACTATAAAGCCAAGGCCGAGGATGATCAGGCAGATAGCGAGTGCCAACATAGTATCTTCCATATTTAAAAATATTTAGACAAATGGTTACACACTTTTCACCCATTAACCATCTGTGGACAGCTCCTCATATCCCTTCATAATAAAGCCCACATAACAGTAAAAGGGGATCCACGAACATGTTACAGAGCATCACCGGACTGCTGATACTGACCGCTATCGCCTGGGTATTGTCGGAAAAGCGAAAAACACTCCAACTACGTGTTGTACTAGTCGGTCTGGGACTACAACTGGTCCTGGCCATGCTTCTCCTAAAGATGCCACTGTTCCGAGAAATATTTATCTCTTTGAACGGTATTTTCGAATCATTGGAAGAGGCTACCTTGGCTGGAACCACCTTGGTGTTCGGCTACCTCGGTGGACCTCCTCTACCGTTTGAGGCCAGCAGGCCAGGGGCCGATTTTATCTTCGCCTTCCGCGCCCTACCTCTGGTCCTGGTGATGAGCGCCCTCTCTGCCCTGCTATTCTACTGGCGCATCCTGCCACTGCTGGTGAGAGGATTCTCCTGGCTGCTGGAACAGACTATGGGGATAGGCGGCGCCCTGGGGCTGGGAGCGGCCGCCAATATCTTCGTCGGCATGGTAGAGGCGCCGTTGTTAATCCGCCCCTACCTAAACCGCATGAGCCGCAGTGAACTCTTTGCCGTTATGGCCTGCGGCATGGCCACTATAGCTGGCACCGTGATGGTGCTCTACGCCAGCATCTTAGGAAAAACCATCCCGGACGCCTTAGGTCATATCCTGAGTGCCTCCCTGATCAGCGCCCCCGCTGCCCTGCTGGTGGCGCGGTTGATGGTACCGGAACAGGGTACTCCCACATCCGGCGCACTGATTCCTCCGCAGGAGGCCAGCAGCAGCATGGACGCCATAACCAAAGGCACCCTGTCCGGCATGAAGCTATTCCTCAACATCATCGCTATGATGGTTGTACTGGTGGCATTGGTACACCTGGCCAACCAGATCATCGGCCTGCTACCGGATGTGGGCGGCGCACCCCTCAGTCTGCAACGAATCCTGGGCTGGTTGATGTCTCCCGTCGTCTGGCTTATGGGCATACCCTGGTCAGAGGCCCAGGCTGCCGGTGGGCTCATGGGGATAAAGACCATCCTCAACGAGTTTATCGCCTATCTGGATATGACTGCCCTGCCGGAGGGCACCCTCTCCGAACGCAGCCTGCTGATCATGACCTACGCCATGTGCGGCTTCGCTAACCTGGGCAGCTTAGGGATAATGCTGGGCGGCATGTGCGCCATGGCCCCGGAAAGGCGGAAGGAGATCGTAGGACTGGGGATGAAGTCTATCGTAGCGGGTACCATTGCTACTTGCATGACAGGCGCAGTAGTTGGGATCATGACAGGCTGATTTAGATAGGATTAAGGCAGATATTCTATACAATAACGCGCAAATCCTTTGTTTTACCATAGTTATAAATCGTCACTAATGTGACAGACCGTTATAAATGGGCTATTTTGAAAAGGAATATATGACTTTATTTTTTTGGATAGAAATTACCAAGAGAGCATCAATGTGAATCTTCTTCTGATCAATCCATTCATAACAGTTACCGAACTCACAGTAGACCTTGCCGAACCACTAGGACTAGTTTATCTCGCATCTTATGCAAAATCCAAGTTTGGTGACAGTATAAATATATCCATTCTTGACTTGTATGAAATGGGCGCAGATAAGCCAGAAAAAAAACCGAGTGGATATTATCTACTTGGCATTGAAGATATGAATTTAATAAGGAGCAGAATTAAGGAATTTGAACCTGACCTAATTGGCGTCACCTGCAGCTTCACCGCCTATGCACCGGACGCCATCAGAGCAGCATCTATAGCCAATTCAATCGCACCTGATGTTCCTATAGTAATGGGAGGCGCACATGCAACCATGGCATCAGAGTCTATTATGAAGGAAAACCCGTTTATCGACTTCGTTGTACGCGAAGAAGGTGAAGCCACACTTGTAGAGCTTATCAATGAACTTGAAAACGATATGAACTTCCAGTCAGTAGATGGATTGGTATATCGTGACAAACAAGGAAATATTGTCAGGAATCGAGACCGTGAATTCATAAAGAATTTAGACGACATCCCCATTCCAGACCGAAGCTACATCAGGATGGACAGATATACGACGTTCCCCCGTCAATCAACCTGGTATACACGAAAAAAACCTATCGCCAGCATCATTACCTCGAGAGGCTGCCCATACGACTGCGTTTTTTGTAGTACTAAGGTAATGTGGCGACGCCGATGGAGAGGGTCCAGCGTAGAACGCGTCATTGAGGAAATAGAATATTTAGAAAACGAGTACGACGTTAAGGAAGTAACCATTTTCGATGATCAGTTTTTTACCCGTAAAGAGCGAGTGCGAGATTTTTGCAACTATTTTATTGCCCGCGAAAAGAAAATATCATTTTCTTATGATGCCGGAACAAGCCCATGGCTCATTGACGAAGAAATGCTCGCCTTGCTCAAGCGAGCAGGCTTTTACTCCATTCGTTTCCCGATAGAAACAGGTAATGCCGACGTCATGACTTATGTAAAAAAGCCTGTTGATTTAGAAAAATCTCTCGGGTTAATTCGACATGCTAACAGTCTTGGCTTTTGGACCTCGGGAAATTTTATTATCGGATTTCCCTATGAGTCACGCGAACAGATTGATGACACTATTCGCTATGCCTACAATTCAGGTTTAGATTTCGCATCATTCATTGCAGCACGCCCTCATAAAGGAAGCGAGATGTACGAAACCTTTAAGAAGGAAGGTCTTTTAGACAGGGGGATTGCTCACACTTCTTTATACGACGTGTCCGATTACGACACGACTCAACTTACTGCTCAAGAAATAACAAATATAATCCAGAAAGCGTCGCGAGGATGGTATTTGAACAAACTGAAATTCTTTATGCACTGGTCAAATATACGAACAGCCTTTCTTCCAAAATTGCAATCCCTTGATGATATCGTCTATATGGCAAGGATACTCGTGAGGCTAACCCAGGTAAGAATAATCCCATTACTGAAGAAGAGATTCAGTAACAGCTTTACCATTAAGGAACGCAGCGCCGCATGACCGGCGCGGTGGCAGGGATTGTGGTTTATTAATATCCCAAGAAGATCAGCCTTTACGCTGTTGAACTTTTAGTTTCGCCTGTATGAAATGTTTATGTGGCACATGCAGTAGATCGGCCAACCTGCGAATACTGTGATCTTCGTACTTATCCAGCCTGCCATCAGCAAATGCAACCTCCCAGAGCAGCTCGATAATCGACCTTTTCTGTTCCTGTGTTAGATTACTATTTAGCACCTTGATGAAGTCATACAGAGAGACGGCTGCATCCACCTCGACCTCAGCCAATCTAAGCAGATCCTGAGCCTCAGATACCGAAACCAGCTGCGTCCTTTGCAGCACATCCGCAATCATATCTCTCTCGCTATGATCAAACTCAAAGTCGGACCGCGCGACCTCGACCAACATTACGGCAGTAGACAGCCGAATCGAATGATCCACTGCATCAGGGTCCTCTGCCCCGAATCCAGGCTCCACATATTGTTCGAAGAATTGTTTGAGATTGTTCAGCACAAAACACCTATCCTTGAAAGCTACTACAGCCTATAGACAATCAAACAGGATATCCATTCAAAAAGAGAAGTTTCAGGACAAAGAAAAAGCCCTCCCCCTCATCCCCGGCCCTTCTCCCCCAAGGGGAGAAGGGAGTGGCTGTAATTAACTTTGCATCACAAAGCTCCTCTCCCTAGGGGGAGAGGGGTTGGGGTGAGGGGGGGGGTAGAAATAGAACAAGGAACTCTGCCAAAACCCTAATGAAGCCCGAAGGGATTCTAGGGGAAGCGCCGAAGGCGTTACTGAGTGAAAGCCTGACAGTGACTTACTTTACTCGCCCCATCCTTGGGGCTCGCCCTTCGGGTTCGTTACGCTCATGCAAAATCGCTCCTGGCGATTTTGTCACATTCCATGTTCAAGTAAGTGACCAGAACCAGCGTAGCTGGTTCAGGAAATCCCTAATGAACCTCGAAGAGGTTCTAGGGACACTTCCAGAAACCTATAAAAGAAAAAGCCCGCCTCCTAAAGGAGACGGGCTGTTTCTTTAATTAAAGCCTGGCAGTGACTTACTTTCACATGGGGAGACCCCACACTATCATCAGCGATGCACCGTTTCACTTCTGAGTTCGAGATGAGATCAGGTGGTACCAGTGCTCTATGGCCGCCAGGCAAAC
>JBNKEE010000004.1:0-13870 GCA_050288625.1 Sedimenticolaceae bacterium
TCCTCCAGCAAAGTGATCTCCCATGTAGGCTCCATTTATCTTAGTCCAACTGGTCCTGTCCGCAGGCCCTCCCAACACATCGTCTCCTGCTCCTCCGTATAGATAATCTCGGCCTCCACCTCCCTGTAGCTCGTCATTGCCAGTTTCACCTTTTAATATATCTATTCCATCGCCGCCTTCCAGTACATCATTACCTGCACCACCAAAAAGCCTGTCATCGCCCGCATTGCCACTTAGTTGGTCATCACCGTTACCGCCTCCGATCAAATCGTCTCCATCGCCACCGGCAATGATGTTGTTGCTTGAATCTCCTATGATTATTTCATCAGCTGCAGTTCCGGCTGGTGTCACGCCATCAAGGTCGGTAAATAAAACCTTAAACTCATCTAGCACGGACTGCACACCATCAGTGATGGTCATATTTTGTAAGGTCTCACCGAGAAAATTCCAGCCAGCCCAGCCCTGATCCTGCAGGCGATTGTCTGTTTTCTTTACAAACTCCAGGATATCAATCACTCCATTATTCGGGTCATCATGTAGACGTTGCTGCATCAACGCCTCCATGCTGGCAAAATCTAGAGCAAGATCGCCCGCTTCGGTGAAAGATATATTTATGCTGTCGATAAATGGTTTGAGTCTTGTTTGTAGCAACAATCCTTGATAGACAGATTCGCGCAGTGCATCATAGCTCTGTTGTAGCAGATCAAGCTGCTGTTGATTGATTCTCACCTTGGTGAAATACCAGGTTCCAGATATTCCGATACCTGATCCACCAGGATCATCGAAATCTACCTTTGCCAGTCCCGGTGAGTCTGGCTCCGGGATAGTAAAATCAAAAAATTCATCTCCATTAAATCGCTCCAGAACACTGACGATATTGAACCAGCGTTGATACTCCGCCCGATCCTGAGACTCCATGGCCGCCTGCCAGAATTCTCTTATGGTCTTGGGCTCATCGCCATCCTCGCTGTTTGAGCTGCCCCCCATCGTCGCCAATTGCTGTAGATCAGGCGTTGGAATATTGCCAAACTCATAGATAACAATAAATCCAGCCTCTTCCGCACGCTCCTTCATACTTAGCATACCGCTAGTTGCGGCCCAAGCGGAAAGCAGTTGATCTAAATTCGCTAGCTGCTCTTCTCTGGTTGCTGCGTCACTGTAGTTTTGCAAAACTGAAGTAAGCGCGCCTGACAGAGTCGCGGCCTCTCGCAGATTACGTACAGCGCCTGAACCATGCATATCCGGTAACCCCTGATGGGTCTCCGGTATTTCCAGGGCATCGGTAAACTCGGTAAAGAATCTAGAGCTGCCAAATACCAGGCTTCCGGTCTGGCCAGTGGTGCCGTTAGCATATTCAAACGTACTGGTGGCTGTGATGGTGTTGCCGTTTTGGTTGATGCTGGTAGAAGAGCCCTGGGTAGAAATTGATTTGATCCCCATCTCTTCCAAAGTAAATAGCTCTTCTTCCTGGCTGATGCCGTCGTGATTTTTATCCCGCCACACTCGCAGGTCGTTAAACACCGGATCGTGTGCATCGATTCTGCCATCTCCGTTGCTATCTTGATCGGCTAGGGCCTCATAGGCATTGGTTGCCTTATCTCCATTAGACAACAGAGTGTTATCACCAAACAGCTCACGCCCTGAATCGATAGTGCCATTGCCGTTTCTGTCAAGAACTAGCAGCCCATCATCAGATGAGGCCCAGCCGGTACTCTCTTTTACACCGTCACCATCGTGATCAAACTTAAGGCCATCCCAGCCTGCTACAGCCGACGTCTCAATGCCATCACCATCCAGATCTAATACAAAGGGATCTGATTTAGGGCGCCAATTTTGGGCGTTGATGTAGTGTTCGTTCGTTTCTGGATCTATATCAGGCAATGGGCACTGGTGTACTAAATCAAGATCGTCTATCATTTGGTTGATCTCTTGTGGCAACATTGGATCACCATCAAACCAGCCATATTCTGCAGCAATATTATCCATGGTATTCCAAATATAATCGAAATACATTTTGTACAATTGCTCAGCTGTAAGGCCAGCCATCAATTGACTCCATGGTCCAAGGCCATTCATAAACGCAACTAAACTAGTCAGAGCGCCTACTGTCATACTTCCAGCTTCTCTCCCCAAACTTTTCAAGTCTGAAGCATTATACATTTCGTATATACTATCTGCCGTAGCTGCTTTATCGGCAACAAGGTATACAGTCTCTCCCATATCATTGGTTGCTTTAATGTACTGATATGATGCCCAGTCAGTAAGCTGGCTAGCTGTTTTACCTGCGTTAGGATAAATAATCCCACTCCTTGTAATAATCAAATTTAGACCCGCCATTTTCTATTTCTCCTTTTTATTTCTAGCCAAAGATACAAATAGAACCAACCAACTTAATACTTGATTCCATAACAACATTAATATAATTAGTGTCAAGATTTGCCATCCAAACAATGACAGGAAACCACCTGAATCTAATCTTGAATATAAAAATGGATATATAAACACTGTTGCTAAAATAACCCCGGGTAAATCTACAAATGACTCAGCTCGTAATTCCTTTTTAAGGACCTCTTCGAGTTCGTTATTATTATGATAATGAGTGCGCGACCGAAACACTCTTACAGAACAATACGGCCAGAAAAGACCCCATAAGTTCTTATTTAACAACTCAGAAAGCGAAGATTTATCACTACTTGTCCATTGTTCTCTAAGGTTAACATTAACAACGAAGGCAATTGCCAGATTTAAATGCAATACAATGATGACAAAATTAATGATCGCAAAATAAGCAAGTTCCACTTTTTCATGCATCCCAATTAGCTTTGGAACACTCCACAAACTAACATCACCAAAGAGATACATGTATCCCTTTGTAATTAGTCTAGGTTCCATATATGACACCACTACTACCCACACTAAAGCCGCAATAGCCAAAAAGTGTATTAATTCACTAACTATAAATGCCAATGGATATTTTCTTGTCTTCATTACTATATTCACCTGCTTCAAGATAATTACTACTTTGTAGTTATAGTTACGTCATCTCTCCCTCACACTCTCCTGCTTATACCGCAACAACGGTGACAAGAAATACTCTATCAATCTTCTCTTGCCCGTCTTGATCTCGACTGACACGTTCATTCCCGGGGCCAGATTAACCAGCTTCTCTTCCACTTGTATTACAGACTTATGCATCTTTACCTGTGTTTTATAAACCAGTCCCTTCTCTTCGTCTGCGACGGCATCATTGGATATGTTCCTTACTACCGCATTAACCACTCCATATTTTGTAAAGGGGAATGCGTCAATCTTTACCTCTGCGCTTTGCCCTTCCGTGACAAATCCTATATCTTTATTCTCTATCATCGCTTCGACCTCCAGGCTACCTTCGTTAGGCACAATCACCATAAGTTCCTGGGCAGGGTTTACCACACCGCCAATGGTATGTACCGCAAGCTGCTGTACAACTCCTGAAACCGGTGCTCTTAGGGTATGTGCATCCCGCCTCATCGCAGCCTTTATCTTCTCCTGCCTTAGGGCCTGCTTGCGTTTTTCTGCATCCTGCAGTTCCAGCAGGACCTTACTCTCAAACTCTTTCTTCGCCTGTTGCAGCCGTGTGTCTACCTCTTCAATCGAAGACTGCAACTCCTGAAGATGTTGCTGATTCGCTTTCAGATCATAGTGCGCCTCTATTCTCTGTTGCTCCACTTCCAGATACTGCTCCTCAGATATATATTTCTGTTCGCTTAGGCCTCTCATCTTTTTTGCCCTTTGCGCCACAATCGGCAGAATCAACTGCAATTTTTTGACCTGTTGATCTACGCTGGACTTTTCGGCGATATATTTCTTTTGCTCTTTTTGCAGTGTAGACAGACGAGATTCATACTCGGCCCACTGAGATGCGATCAGATTTTTTTGCAGGTCGGTTAACTGATCTAGCACATGATCGATATCTCGCCGGCCCTGTCTTATCCATCCGCTGATGGTTTTAAGCCGCAAGATTTCCTGCTCTGTAGCCGCCAACTCCTCATTCACTCTTTGTTTGTCGGCATTGGCCGCATCCGGCTTAAGTTCTATCAGGGTATCTCCAGCCTTTATCAACTGCCCTTCCGTAACATGGATCTTCTGGATGGTGCCTATCTCCAATGGCTGTATTATTTTTGTATGCCCGCTCGCAATAATACGCCCCCGGGCTACCGCAACGATATCTACATTTCCCAGGGTAGCCCAGGCAGCGGCCGCAACAAAGAACAACATTATGGTCCAGGTAATGATCCTTCCGATAGGAGATGGTGGCGCCTCTTGAATCTCCAACGATGCTGGTAGGAACTCATGTTCCCGCTCTTTTTTGCTTGGCAGTAATTTCAGTATCCGTGTCAACATTGGCTTACAAGTCCACTTTGTAGGGCATTAAGCCTGGCATAACTACCATCCAATTTAACCAGCTCTGCATGACTACCCTGTTCTATTATCCTTCCTTCCTCGACAACTATAATACGATCGCAGTTGCGGACAGCGCTCAACCTATGGGCAATAATAAATACTGTGCGGTCCTTACATATACGCTGCATATTTTCCTGAATTATGCGTTCAGATTCATAGTCAAGTGCGCTAGTGGCCTCATCAAGAATCAAAATACGAGGATTAGTCATGAGGGCGCGCGCAATAGCTATGCGTTGTCTCTGCCCACCAGAAAGATTACTGCCGCGCTCTCCAACCTGGCTGTCGTATCCTTCTGCCAATTCAAGAATAAACTCATGCGCCCCAGCTAGGTTTGCCGCCTCTACTATCTTCTCCATGGGCGCGCCTGGATTGCTCAAGGCAATGTTGTCTCTCACGGAGCGATTAAAGAGATAGTTTTCCTGTAGCACCACCCCTATCTGGCGCCGCAACCAGGCCGGTTCTATTAATGCCAGATCAATACCATCGACAAGCACCCGTCCGGATTCGGGCACATAAAGTCTCTGGATTAGCTTTGTTAGTGTACTTTTCCCCGAACCGGACCGACCGACAATACCTATGATCTCTCCTGGCTTAACATCTAGCTCAATGTTTCTTAATACTTCTGGACGGTCGGGTTGGTATCTAAAGGTGAGCCCGCTGAATTTCACACCGCCTTCCAGATTGGGCAGGGTGGCGCGGCCGGGATTGAAGCCAGGTTCTGTCGGTGTGTTTAATATATCTCCCAATCGCTTAACTGAAATGCCTGCCTGTTGAAAATCCTGCCATAGGCGCACCAAGCGCAATATAGGGCCGCTAACCCTACCTGCAAGCATATTAAAGGCAATTAGCTGCCCAACAGATAGCTCTCCCTTCATTACCAGGGTAGCGCCAATCCAAAGTATCAAGACAACCGTAACTTTGTTGATGAATCCTGCGGTCTGGCTGGCTATGTTTCCAAGATTGGCTGATCGAAAACTGGCCCCGACATATCCGGCCAGCTGTTCTTCCCATCTTCGCTGCATCTGCGGTTCAACCGCCATGGATTTCAGTGTCTCAACCCCGGTAATAGACTCAACAAGAAATGCCTGATTTTCAGCTCCTCGGTTGAATTTTTCGTCAAGGCGCTTGCGTAGTATCGGTGTAATCCATGCCGACAAAAATACATAGAATGGTATTGCCCCCAATACAACATAGGTCAATGTGGGGCTGTAGTAGTACATCACTACAAAAAAGACTATGGTAAAAAAGAGATCGATTACAAGAGTCAAGGCGGAACCGGTTAGAAAATTGCGAATATTCTCCAATTCCCTAACCCTGGCCACAGAGTCTCCGACCCTCCTAGCCTCAAAATAGCTTATGGGTAAAGCAAGTAGATGTTTGAAAAGTTTAGCGCCTAAGGCGACATCTACCCTATTTGTGGTATGGGTGAATAGATAGGTGCGCAACCCTCCCAGGATTACCTCAAAAAGCGAAACGCCCAACAATCCGATGGCCAATACATCTAGAGTCGTCAATCCTTTATGCACTAGAACCTTATCGATTACTACTTGAAAAAAAAGCGGGGTAATCAGAGCAAATAGTTGCAAAAAGAATGAGGCCGCTAGAACCTCAGTAAAAAAATGTTTGTATTTCAGGATGGCAGGTACAAACCAGCTAAAATCAAAGCGCCCTCCTAAGTTAGTCATAGAGACGCGTCTGGTCACCAGCACCAGCTTGCCATTCCAGGCATTTTCAAAGATCTCTTTGGGGAGGGTTAATGGCGCTTGTTCAAATGGATCTTGAATGAGTACTTTTTCTTCGTTGTATGCGGCAATGATAAACCAATGGCCGTCATTATGCTGTCCAATGGCTGGAAGGGCTGTTTTTTCCAGCCTCTCCCAATTGCTTGTGTGTGCCTTTGCCTTTAGAGACAACCCTCTTGCAGCAAGGATTATCTCTTTTTCCTCAAAAGGCCTACCAGAAACAGCGTACGTATGGCTGAGATGAGAAGGGTCGGCAGGTATGCCATGCAGTCTTGCCAGACTTACTAAACACACTAATCCCGAATTTATTTTTTGTTGTTCTTCTGTATTGTGCGGCACAACTTCATCCTTGAATTCCTCTCAAAAGCTCCTTGAATATTATTTATTGTTGCTCAACTTAATCTAAGAGCGCTAAAAACTACATGATTATAACTTTAATCGTCAATTCATTATTTCGTAATTACGTGTCAGATTTATCTTACAAACGATAGCTTTATTATATTTTAAACAAATACAATTGGTCGATTTGTATGCTTAGTTAAAAGTTTTACAAAATAAACGTGTTTTCTCTACTGAAGTTGTAAACACCCTATTGATTTTCGCTACCTAAATGCTCAGCCAGATCTCATTTTATCGAATACTGAACCACTACTGTTGCACTAACAGAAATTTCACCAGGCTCAAATGCACCGCTATTTGGGGATGCGACGGCGCGTTCTTTAAACGCATAGATTCTTCTTTCACTGGGAACACCGCTTTCGTCAATACTTATCACGTCCCCTAAGGTTACGCCATTGCTTTTGGCAAGTATCATGGCCTTTGTCTTTGCCGAATTTGACGCGGCCGCCAATGCCTTAAGCCCCAGCTCATCTCTCTTTGAGGTATCTAGGATAATGTTTCTGATGGTGGTTATGCCGGATTCTATGGCCCCGTTTACCAGGGCAGTATAGTTTTTCAGATCTTTTAAGGTGACTTTGATCTCGCGTGAGACCTCATAGCCCAAAAACTTTTTTGTTTGATAGTTGTATTGCGGGTGAATGGAGACCTCAGATGAGGTTATGTCTTTTGTTTCCACTCCCAGTTTTTTACATAGGCCAACGACCTTTGCTGTCTTTGCATCAACGCTACTCTTGATGGAAACCAGATTGTCGCCCTGCTCGTTTATCGCCAATGTGAATCTGGCCATATCTGGCACGACGCTAACCTTGGAGGTGCCCGTGACTCTGATTCCATTTTCACTGGCATTTGCAGAGAGCGGAAGAAACATAGAAAGAAATACAACCGCAATGAGTTGATGTGTTTTTTTCATGGCGCGCTCCTTCACCCTCTGTAAGATATAGCGATTAATGCAAAGACATTTCGACGCGATGCTTGCTGGTCATTGCCGTATGCGCACTTAGGCTGCGCTTCCGCCTGGGCCTGGACCAATCGAAGACTTGCTCCGTTCGATAGACTGTAGTGCCAGGTATTCATCGCCAAACTTCTGCAGGTTCTCGCGCTCGGTATCAAACTGGCTGAAATGGCGCTCCTCATCATCCACCAGAGATTCGAACAGTTTGCGTGACGCAGAATCAGCATTGTTGGAACACTCCAGGGCGAACTTGTTATACATAACCCTCGCTTCCTCCTCCATGCCACATACCATCTCTAACATCTTTGTGACATCATGAATCTTTTTCACAGGGTCGGCATTTCCTAGATCTACGTCGCCTTTCAAAAACAGGATACGGTCGGCTATATGCTCGATGTGTATCATCTCTTCAATGGCCGTTCTCTTGAACAGGGTGGCCAATAGATCATAGCCCTGATCATCGCAGTGGAAGTGAAAATACATGTATTGGTGCACCGCCGAAAGTTCGTCCGCTACAGCCTTGTTCAACAGTTCAATGCTTTTTTCGTACATCTTTATTCCCTCTCTCAGAATTTTATTGTTCGTGAGTCGTTAGATTATACCCGATGGTCTTCTACTCCACCGTAACCGACTTCGCCAGGTTTCTTGGCTGATCCACATCTGTACCTTTTAACACCGCCACATGATAAGCCAGTAGTTGCAGTGGGATGCTGTAGACGATGGGCGCAGTGGTCGGGCAGATATCAGACAGGGTGAGGTTTTGATAGTTATCCAGTTTTATGTCGATCTTGTGATCGCTGAACAGGAACAGCTCGCCGCCTCTAGCCCGCACCTCTTGCAGATTGGCCAACACCTTTTCCAGCAGCGGATCGTCCGGTAGGGCACAGACCACAGGCATGGAGGCGTCCACCAGCGCCAGGGGTCCGTGCTTCAGTTCGCCGGCCGGGTAGGCCTCGGCATGGATATAGGAGATCTCCTTCAATTTCAGCGCACCTTCCAGCGCTACCGGGTAGAAGGTGCCCCGACCCAGAAACAGGGCATTGTGTTTGTCCGCAAAGGATTGCGCCATCTTTTGGATGTCGTCGCTCAACTTCAGCACCACCTCAACCTGGCGCGGCAGGGCGTGTAGTTCATCTACCAGTTCCTTCTCCTGCTCTGGCGTCATGCCTCGGCGCCGGGCCAGTGCCAGCACCAGTAGACGCAACGCCACCAGCTGGGTGGTGAAGGCCTTGGTGGAGGCCACGCCGATCTCGGGTCCGGCGCGGGTCATTAGGGTAACGTCGGACTCACGCACCAGCGAGCTCTCCGGTACGTTACAGATGCAGATACTTCCCAGGTAGTTCTCTCGTTTGGCCCCGCGCAGGGCTGCCAGGGTGTCGGCGGTCTCGCCCGATTGGGATATGGTGAGAAACAGGGTGCCATCCGGCACTACGGTCTTGCGGTAGCGAAACTCGCTGGCTACCTCAACGTTGCAGGGGATGCCGATCTCTTCAAACCAATAGCGGGCCACGGAACCGGCATGATAGCTGGTGCCGCAGGCGATGATCTGAATGCACTTGACCTTATCCAGCAGCGCCTTGGCCTCGTGGCCGAAGCTCTCCTCCAGCAACCGACCCTGAAAGATGCGCCCCTCTAAGGTCTCGGCGATCACCGCCGGCTGCTCAAATATCTCCTTGAGCATGTAGTGATCGTATGGTCCCTTGTCTGCCTCGGATGAGGTAACGCTTGATTCCCGTACCTCTCTCTCGACTTGGTTTTCATCTGCATCATAGACAGTTACCCCGTCCAGACGCACCTCGGCCAGATCTCCCTCATCCAGAAACATGAAGTGTCTGGTAACCGGCAGCAGGGCGAACACATCTGAGGCCACATAGTTGCCCTGGTCAGAAACGCCAACCACCAGTGGGCTTCCGGCTCTGGCCACAACCAGCCGTTCGCTATCGTCTGGGCTCATCACCACCAGAGCGTAGGCCCCCACCAGACGTTTTATGGTGTGGCGTACGGAATCCAACAGATCCATGCCCTGGTCTAGCATGCTGGCCAGTAAGTGGGCGATCACCTCGGTGTCGGTGTCTGAGGTAAAGACGAACCCCTTCTCTTCCAGCTCGGCGCGCAGCTGGGCGTGGTTTTCGATGATACCGTTGTGCACAACCGCCACCCGCTCACCACTCATGTGGGGATGAGCGTTGCGCTCCGCCGGCATGCCGTGGGTGGCCCAGCGGGTATGGGCTATACCCATGACCCCTTCGATGGATGAGCCGCCCAATAATTTCTCTAGCTCTGCGACCTTACCGACAGAGCGGATGCGTTGCAGTTCGCCACTGCTGTTATGGATGGCGATACCAGCCGAGTCATAGCCCCGATACTCGAGACGTTTGAGTCCATCCAGTAAAACCGGCGCTACCTGATTATTGGCGATGGCCCCTACGATGCCGCACATACAATCACTCCTTCGGCTTCTTGATTGGCCGCTTCCAGCCCTTGATCGATAGCTGCTTGGCGCGGGTCAGGGTCAGGGTCTCTTCCGGCGCACTACCAGATATTGTTGAACCGGCACCTATGGTAGCGCCCGCGCCAATAACCACCGGCGCAACCAAAGCGCTGTTGGACCCGATAAAGGCGCCGTCGCCGATCTCGGTGCGATGCTTATTGGCCCCGTCGTAGTTACAGGTGATGGTGCCGGCGCCCACGTTTACCCCCTTGCCTATGCTGCAGTCGCCGATATAGGTGAGATGATTCACCTTGCTACCGGAACCGACCTGGGATTTTTTTATCTCAACAAAGTTGCCGATGTGGGCATCTGCCGCCAACTCCGTCTCTGGACGGATGCGGGCGAAGGGACCGATGGTGCAGTTATCACCTATCACGGCATGTTCGATTACGCAGTTCTCTTTGATCACCACACCGTCGCCGATACGACAGTTGCGTATAACCGTGTTGGCGCCGACGCGTACGTCGCCGCCCAGTTTAATGTCGCCTTCCAGCAACACGTTTATATCTATGCTGGTGTCCTGGCCAAACTCCAGAGTCCCGCGCAGGTCGAAACGGGACGGGTCACGCAGACCCAGGCCGTCACGCATTAAACGGTCTGCCTGCCACTGCTGAAATATGGTCTCAAGGTGAGCCAGTTGGGCGCGGTCATTCACTCCCGCTACCTCGTTCAGGTCCTTGGGCTGAGATGATTGCACACAAACACCATCAGCTACTGCCAGCCCGATTGCATCAGTTAGATAATATTCGCCTTGAGAGTTTTGATTGTCGATCTTATCCAGCCAACGTTCCATAGCCTCGCGCTTGGCCACCAGGATGCCGGTATTGATCTCCTTGATCTCCAGCTCTTCCGCGCTGGCGTCTTTGTGTTCCACGATACGCTGGATCTTGCCGTTACCGGCGCGCACCACCCGACCATATCCGGTGGGATCATCAAATGCGGCCGTGAGAAGGGCCAAGTCCGAATACATACTGGCGGTGATGAGTGAGGATAGGGTCCTGTCGCGCAAGAGCGGCACATCTCCATACAGCACCAGGATGTAATCCACATCGTTCAGCGCCGGCATGGCCTGAGCCAGGGCGTGGCCGGTACCGAGCTGCTCTTTTTGTTCTACCCAGAACAGATCGGGATCGTCGAACGCTCCTTTTACCCGTTCTCCCTCGTGGCCGTAAACCACCACCACCCGCTCCGGCGACAGCCGTTTGGCCGCCTGAATGGGGTGATCCAGAAGCGGGCGGCCCGCCAGATCGTGCAGAACCTTTGGCAAACGGGAACGCATTCTGGTCCCCTGTCCCGCAGCAAGAATAACAACGCCCAACTTCATAGACTCTCCAAAATCTTCTGTGATGTCGGGCATTATAACTGAGTGAATGGAAAAGCTGGTGCCCTTTTTTGTTTGAATTTTATCCGGGCCTGTATCAGTTTATGGTGACCCCACTTGTATCTGTCCCCATGTCCTCCAGGGTGGGAGCCCGCACTTCCAGGATATTTAATCGAACCTTAAGTGTCTTCCCCGCCAGGGGGTGATTGCCATCTACTGTGAGTTTGCCATCTTCTATCTTGGTGACATAGAAGGTCTTGATATCGCCAGACTCGTTCTGCATCTCCACCTCGGCCCCTACCTGGCGGAACTGGGGCGGGACATTTTCCAGATCATCGGTAAAGGTAAGATTGGGGTCCGGCTGGCCAAATCCATCTTCTGGCGACACCTCCATCTCCACCTTATCACCAGCTGACTTCCCCAGAACGGCTTGGTCCATACCGCCGATCAGCTCCTTGTCGCCGCTGTGGATATAGTTGACCGGTATTTCGTTCTGCTCCAGCAGATTATCGTCGATGTCGCTTATGCTGTAGGTGAGAGAAACAAACTTTCCAGGTTGGATGGTTTCCTTGGGCATATCAGGGTCCGCCATAATTGTATGCCCGGCCCATCTTGGGCCGGAACAAAGTGTTGGATTCTATGACTGCTTACGGATTCTTTCAATGGCGCGGAGTTGAGCTGCGGCCTCATGTAGCTCTGCCTGAGCCTTGGCAAACTCCATGTCTGCGGCATGTCCGGCCAGGGCGTCTTCAGCCCTTTGTTTGGCCTCCAAGGCGGCAGCCTCGTCCAGATCTGCTGCACGGATTGCGGTGTCCGCCAGGATGGTCACAGTATACGGCTGCACCTCCAGGATGCCGCCGGATACGTAAAAATTCTTCATCCCTTTGCCCTCACCCAGATCGAGTCGAACCTCGCCGGGCTGCATGCGGGTAACCAGCGGAGCATGCATGGGGGCGATACCCACCTCGCCCATCTCTGCCGGGGCATAGACCATCTCCGCCACGCCGGAATAGATCTCGGCTTCTGCGCTGACTATATCCACATGGATTGTCATTGCCATAGCACTATCTCCCTAGCTGGCGGCGCCGCGTTCGACCGCCTCTTCAATGCCGCCCACCATATAGAAGGCCTGTTCCGGCAGATCATCATGTTCGCCAGCAACGATGGCCTTGAATCCCTTAATGGTATCTTTCAGACTGACGTACTTGCCGGGAGTTCCGGTAAATACCTCGGCCACGAAGAAGGGCTGGGACAGGAAGCGCTGGATCTTACGGGCGCGGGATACGGTCAGCTTGTCCTCTTCCGACAACTCGTCCATACCCAAAATTGCAATGATGTCCTTCAACTCTTTATAGCGCTGCAGGGTGCCCTGTACCGAGCGGGCCACCTCATAGTGTTCCTGGCCGACTACGTTGGGATCCAGGATACGGGAGGTGGAGTCCAGCGGGTCCACCGCAGGATAGATACCAAGCTCCGCAATCTGTCGGGACAATACCAGGGTCGCATCCAGATGCGCGAAGGTGGTTGCCGGAGACGGGTCGGTCAGGTCATCCGCTGGTACATACACTGCCTGGAAGGAGGTGATAGAACCGGTCTTGGTGGAGGTGATGCGCTCCTGCAATACGCCCATCTCTTCCGCCAGGGTGGGCTGATAACCCACGGCGGATGGCATACGGCCCAATAGTGCAGACACCTCGGTTCCCGCCAGGGTGTAACGGTAGATGTTGTCCACGAACATCAATACGTCGCGACCTTCGTCACGAAAATATTCGGCCATGGTCAGACCGGTCAGCCCTACGCGCAGGCGGTTGCCGGGTGGCTCGTTCATCTGGCCATAGACCAGAGCCACCTTATCCAGAACTCCGCCTTCTTCCATCTCGTGATAGAAGTCGTTGCCTTCACGGGTACGCTCGCCCACGCCGGCGAATACCGAAAAGCCGGAGTGCTCGACCGCGATGTTACGGATCAGCTCCATCAGGGTAACGGTCTTGCCTACACCAGCACCCCCGAACAGGCCGATCTTACCACCCTTGGCGATGGGCATAATCAGGTCGATAACCTTGATGCCGGTCTCCAGCACCTCGGTGGAGGTGGCCTGCTCCTCAAATGTGGGCGGCTCACGATGGATCGGCATGGCATCTTCTGTCTCGATCGGACCGGCGTCGTCCACCGGATTGCCCAGGACGTCCATGATACGGCCCAGGGTGCCTTGTCCCACCGGAACCGAAATGGGCTTGCCAGTGTTCACGGCCTCCATTCCGCGCTTCAGTCCGTCGGTTGAACCCATGGCAATGGTACGCGCCACGCCGTCGCCCAGCTGCTGCTGAACCTCCAGGGTCAGTCCGGCATCTTCAATCTTCAGTGCGTCGTAGACCTTTGGCATTTCGCCCATGGGGAACTGAACGTCGACCACAGCGCCGATGATTTCCACCACTTTTCCGAGACTCATTTGCGGTTCCTCTTTATTGCTAAACTTTACTCATATGCCGGGCTGGCCCGACGCATTAATGTTCTTTCCAGAT
>JBNKEE010000005.1:0-42774 GCA_050288625.1 Sedimenticolaceae bacterium
GGCCGTAATAGGAAGTACGTCGGTGTAGGAGCCCGCTCCTGCGCGAAGCACATGGATGTGCGAGTGCCGTGGAGAACAGGATGTTCGGGAACGGTTGCGATTGATCGGATAGGTTTTTTCGCCCAGAGGACTGGGCTCCTACAGGTAATGGCCGTTTGCGACCAATCAACTGGACCACGCGATCAAGTCGCGGGGTGACGGTGAAGGTTTTCAGGATGCAGGTTTGCAGAGCACAACACCCCAACCTACTTCAATACATATCTCCGCACCAGCTTATGCCCTTCCATAACCAATAACACCGTCAGCGCCATGACCAGCAGGTGCAGCCATAGATCAAGCGAGACCGGCTGGATGTGCAGCACGTCTCTGATCCAGGGTGTGTACATGGCCCCTATATGGATCAGCTGCGCAATTGCTGTTCCGAACAGCAGCAGGGGGTTGCGCATTGGGTTATGCAGGAACGCGGAAAGGGTTTCGGAGCGGCTGTTGAACACATGGATGTTTTCAAACAGCACCATCAGCAACAGGGTGCCGTTGCGCGTCTCGTCCACCGAGAGCCCAAATCCCAGTAACTGACGGAATACGATGAAGGCCACTATGCCGATGACCAGGGACGAGAGCAGCACCCGCTCGATCATGATGCGATTGAAGATCGGCTCTTGGGGTGGGCGCGGCCTCTGTTTTAGTTCGTTACCTTCCCCCGGCTCGAAGGCCAGGGCCACATCCTGGATGCCATTGGTCACCAGATTCAACCAGAGCAGTTGCACCGCCAACAGGGGCAGCGGCAACCCGAACAGCAACGCCAGGGTGAACAGCACCAACTCGGCGGCGCCGGTGGAGATCAGCAGAAAGATCACCTTGCGCACATTGGCGTAGGCGATACGCCCCTCTTCCACCCCGGCCACTATGGAGGCGAAGTTGTCGTCGGTGATGATCATGTCGGCCGTCTCCCTGGCCACATCGGTGCCGCTCTTCCCCATGGCCACACCGACCTGGGCCGACTTCAGGGCCGGGGCATCATTGGCCCCATCTCCGCTGGCGGCCACATAATGGCCTTGGCGCTGCAGTGCGGTCACGATCTCCAGCTTCTGCCGCGGCTCCACCCGAGCGAACACATGGCTGCGCAGGACCATGGCATCCCGTTCCGGGCCGTCCTGGGTCTGCCTCAACTCCGGTCCGGTCAGGACCTGTTGCGGGCCATCCACCAGTCCCAACTCTTTGGCGATGGACATGGCCGTGGCCGGATGATCTCCGGTAACCATGGCCACCTCGATACCGGCCTCACGACACTGGGCGACCGCCTCCTGCGCCTCCGGGCGCAGGGGATCGATCATCCCCACCAGTGCGATCAGGCTGAGACCGGTTAGGTCATGCTCGTATAGTTCGCTGTCAGAACCCTTGGCCACCTCCCCAGTAGCCAGGGCTATGACCCGGTAACCGTCGTTGGCCAGGGCAATGGTTCGATCCAGTATCCACTTCTCATCCAGCTCGACTTCTCCGGTCAGGCCGCTCATGTGGGTACACATAGGCAGTACGCGTTCCACCGCCCCTTTGACGTTTACCTCTGTTGCGCTACCCACCTGGTTGATACAGGCGGCGAACTGGCGCTCTGACTCAAACGGGATAGTGGAGATGACCGGGAACTCGTTCAGGACCTCTGCCTGGATAACGCCCTCTTTGTGCGCCATGATCAGCAGCGCCACATCCACCGCATCCCCATGACTGCTCCAGCCATCCTCTCTATGGGCCAGCAGACCTTCGTTGGCCAGGACCGAGGTGCGCAATATCCTGCCAAGCAGCGTCCTCTCATCGGCCGTCATGGCGCCGGATGGTTTCACCACCGCCCCTTGCGGCACCAGGCTATCCCCTATCACCTCCCAGGGTTGTGCGCCCGGGATCAGGATGGTGCGCGCGGTCAACTGATTTACCGTCAGGGTGCCGGTCTTATCCGTGGCTATATAGGTGCAGGAGCCGAGGGCCTCCACCGCCATCAACCTGCGCACGATCACATTGCGTTTCGCCATGCGCCGCATACCGATGGCCAGGGCCACGGTGAGCGCCACCGGCAGGCCCTCCGGGATGGCGGATACCGCCAGCGCCACCGCCAGGAAAAAGATCTCACTCAGGGGCATGCCCCGGGACAGGGCGACTGCGGCCATCAAGGCTGCGGCGATGACCACCAACAGCGCAACCTTACCGGTGAACTTCTCCATGCGCAGCAATAGCGGGGCCTTGGCCGTGCTCTTGCCCAGGACGATAGAGGCGATGCGACCCAATTCAGTGGCCAGCGCGGTCCCCACCACCAGACCGGTACCGCGCCCGCGGCTCACCATGGTCCCGGCGAACGCCATGTTGCAACGGTCGCCCAGGGCGGTCTCTCTATCCAGGGTCCGCTCTGCATCCTTGAGTACCGCCAGAGACTCTCCGGTGAGGAGGGACTCATCTATTTCCAGATCGCGACATGAGAGCAGACGCATATCCGCCGGCACCTTGTCCCCGGATTCCAGCAGCACTATATCCCCCGGCACCAGCTGTTCGGCGTCTACCTCATAGGCGTCGCCCTCACGCAATACCCGGCAACAGGTGGATACAAGGTTGTTCAGGGCCTCCGCCGCCTGCTGCGCCGAATACTCTTGAACGGTGCCAATGATCGCATTCAGCATCAGGACCGCCGCGATAAAGCCGGCATCGGAGTACTCATGGATCAGCAGCGAGATGGCAGCGGCAACCCCCAGGACATAGATCAATGGACTGACAAACTGGTGCAGGAACACCATGACAATATTGGAAGGTTTGGCCCGTGGTAGTGCGTTAGGGCCATATCGGCCCAAGCGCCGCTCGAACTCGCGACGGCTTAGGCCATGAACCGAGCTGGACAGGGCGGATAATAGGTCATCACCGGAACTGGCATACGGGGCATCTGGATAGAGCGCGGCACCGGTCGTAGCACCTTGGTCAGAAACAGTTCTTTGCGTCATAGCTATCGGCCCAGTTGTTCGCCCTGAACTTAAGGATAACTTTAGCATAGGCAAATTTTACAGCCGTAAAACATGGCTAAGCCTAAACCTGGCTGCTTCAGATCTATCGAAACGAGCGGTAAAAACCCTATTACTTGTAATTTATTTCCCTATAAAAACAAAAAGTTGCAAGGCATGTTTCTGTTTTTTGATATTTGTCACACTTTCAACACTGAATATTTCTGCATTTAGACAGAGATCTCATAGCCAGATTTATCGACTTGTTACCGCCCACAAATTAGACAAATGTAAACCTTGTAAGAAGTAATAACTAAGACAGACGTTCAGATATGGAGGAGATCATATGCTTTATCTAACCAACCGAATGATGCCGATTATTTTACTCGGCATTATTACAACAGCCCCCGTCGCACAGGCTGAAGACATGACTGTTAACCGACTTCTAGCTTCACAGTGTGCACAATGTCATGGAACCAATGGTCATTCTGTCGGAGATATAGACTCACTCGCAGGTGAAGATGACATAGCCGGTGAACTCAGGGAAATGAGCAACAAGAGCAATCCTGATGACATCATGGAACATCAGGCCATGGGCTACACCAGTGATCAGATTCGTAGGATTGCCGCTTACTATGCCACTACTTCTGAGAACGGAGGGTCAAACCCAGGTGACTCCGGTGGTTCTGATTCCGGTGGCTCCGATTCCGGAGATTCAGATGAGCATGAACACAAAAAAGAATCCAAAGACAGAGACAAGATCAGACACAGGGAAAGGTCCGAACGTAGAAAGTGGAGAAACAAGGATTAGCATCAAGCTCGCCAGACACATCTACCCAAACTCTCGGCAAAAATAAGTGGAGACCGAATTCATGAAGATTAATCGTAGACATTTTATCAGGGCCGCAGGCACCGGCCTAGCCATGGCAAGTTTTCCAGGCATTATCAGTGCTGCATCCAAACCACATGTACTGGTTGTAGGTGGTGGCTTCGCAGGAGCCACAGTCGCCAAATACCTTCGTTTATGGAGCGGGCTTTCCATAGATGTAACCATGGTAGACCCAAACACACACCACACCTCATGTGTGCTTAGTAATCTAATACTCAATAACAGACTACCATTCGAGAACCTCGAAATACCATACTCATCTCTTGAGTCAAAGTACGGTGTTAACGTAATTCAGGACACCGTTGTAGAGATATCTGGTACCAGGGTTCGATTGAATAATGGCGGCTGGGGTACATACGATAGAGTAGTGGTAGCAACAGGAATAGGTTTTAACAAACCCAGCGGGCTTGACTCAGAAAAAAGCCCCCATGCGTGGATCGCTGGAGATCAGACAAAGCTACTGGCCAGCCAGATTAATGGAATGGGTACAAACTCCACGTTTGTGATGACTATTCCGAAATCGCCCTACCGCTGCCCACCAGGTCCCTATGAACGCGCCTGCCTTGTTGCTGATTACATGAGGAGAAGAGGGGTAACTTCAGTAGATAAACCTAGTGTAATAGTGCTCGACGCCAACTCCAGCATTCAGGCAGAAAAAGAGACTTTTTCGCGCGCCTTTAACGAGCTTTATGGAGACATACTTCAATACGTACCCGATGCTGAAATAGAGAGCATCAGCTCATCAGCGGGAATCGTATATACCACTGCAGGACAATTCCAAGGTGATGTGGTGAACGTTATTCCAGACAACCAAGCCACTAGCATCGTTATTGAGTCCGGATTAACAGACGGAGAAAGTTGGGCGCCAGTAGATGCAACAACATACGAATCTACCATCTCTGGTTTTCAGGGCGTGCATGTGATTGGTGACTCGCAGAATACCAATCAACCAAAATCCGCCCACATGGCGAACGCCGAAGCCAAGGTGTGTGCTGATGCGATTCTGCGCTCTCTTTCTGGTCAACCGACAGATACCGCAGAACGTCTGGCAAACCTAACCACAAACTCGGCCTGCTACAGCCCGATCTCTAAAGATAAGGCGTCATGGTTGACCGCGAACTTTGCCTACAATACTGACTTTGACCAGATGCAGTTGACCCATATCGGTGAGGCAGAAGAGTGGAGTAGTGAGAATTACAAGGAGATGCTCGTGTGGGCCAGCAATCTATTTGCAGATAGCTTCGCTTAACAAACCACCAGGGAAAACCGGGCCCACTCATTACGAGTGGGCCCGCACTAAATCAATCAACCATGAAGTTGATCTTTTGAGGGTATAGCACCTTCTCAAGCCGACGGAAAAACTCACCTCGATCAAACGGTTTTTCCATATAGTCATTAGCTCCGATCTTTTCTGCCCAGAACTGTTCTACGGCCTGCTTGTTGCCACTGATTATTATGATTGGAACATCTCGGGTCTTTTCATGCTTGCGTAGCATGCGGGTAGCTTGAAAGCCATTGATACCAGGCATAACCACATCCATGAATATAAGATCAGGTTTATGCTCTAAAGCCATATCGATCCCTTCACGCCCGTTGGGAGCCTCAATCACACGATAGCCGGACTCCCATAGCATCTTGGACATAACAAAACGTATGGTCGTTGAATCATCCACGATCAGTACACTTGTACCCTGCGATGGAGTAACTCGCCTGCGACTGCGGCGCTCAACACGCTCTGGCTTAGATGGTCTGGTTTTGCGAAAAAAACGCCTTAATCCCGGTCGGTCCTTCTGGTAATTCTTCATTCCTTGCACGGTATTGCTCCAATATATTGCCTCTGGAACTGAGAATTATCCTGCTCCACGATCAAACCACAAGGGGTGGTTGTACTACAAATCATGAAAGAGTTCTCAATTCAATAGGTTGAGATCAATGTCATAAACGCCAGCCCTACATCTTTCGGCTATTTCTGCATCTGTTGCATCTTTTCCTGCTGATGTGCGGCTAACCCCTGGGCGAATTCGTCCGGAGTAACCTTGGCGTCTCCATCTTTATCGAAATCCTGAAATTCCATCATATTACTCAGGCCACGCATCATCCTTCCCTCTTGCGCCCGCTCAGTTATCCGCATAGTGCGGGCCTCTACAAACTCCTTTTCATCCAGATAGCCGTTCTTATCCAGATCGAAATCTGCAAAGGTAGGCATGTTGCGCCCCATGCCGCGACCCATACCAGGGCCAGGTCCCATGCCTTGACCAGGCCCCAGGCCTGGACCGGGTCCTGTGCTAGGGGTGGAATCCTCTGCCGCAGCCATAGAGATTAAAGTCATCAGCATACATGAAACACACGTTGTCAACATTCGTTTCATAACAGATCCTCCTGGATACTCTTTGTTAAGGGACAGTATATAGAGTCAAGATAGCCACGTTCGTTCAATGTGTCATTGATTATCAGCATACAGACAATACCCTCTCTCTTATCTCTGAGATCGATAAGGGGTGGCCTTCCGTAACTACCACCGCTGATTTCTGCTCCTTCTCCCCCAGGGCATCGGCCATGCCCAGCTGCATGTCCAGAATCTCTTCGTCCGCTTCAGACACACCATCTCCGTGCTCGAGACGATCTCTGACACGCTCATGCAGCACCTTCTCGGCAAAACGCATGTCTAGAATAACGAATGAAACCAGCATACGCTCAGCCATGGCGGCAAACATCCGGCGCTGTTCATGTTTCAGGAAGGTAGCATCAACTATAACGACAAGCCCAAAGGCGACCATATCCTCTGCGAGGTCCAGCAGTCTTTGATAGGTCTTCCGGGTGAGATCTTCGGTGTACATCCCATCCAACGGACGTGAATCACTGCGCTCTTGCGGCCCCAATCCTGAGAGACGCTTGCGCTCTACGTCAGAGAGTATATGTACCGCCGGCAACCACATGGCCAGGAGCTTCGAGGCAAAGGTCTTGCCAGAGCCGGATACACCATGGGTAATAATCACCGCGGACTGACTAAGCCTGGTATAACTCTCAGCCAGATCTATATAGTCGTGCAGTTCCTGCCCCAGGTCAGGACGCTCCTGCTCGGGCACATCATCCTGACTCAGCCTTATTGCCGTAACCTTGGCCCGGACCAGCGCCCGGTAAGTCTTATAAAAGGCAAGCAGTTCCAGGCCGTCATAATCCCCGGTATGTTCCAGATAGGTATTTAGAAAACGCTGCGCCAGTTCCGGCCTACCTCTCTTCTCCAGATCCATCACCAGGAATGCGATCTCACTTATCACATCGATCCAGCGCAGATCGTGACTAAACTCGATACCATCAAATATTATCGCTTCGTCATCGATGAGTGTGATGTTTCCCAGATGCATATCGCCGTGACACTCACGGACAAAACCGTTCACCTTGCGTGCGGCCATGGTCCCGGCCAGGTCTGAGTGGACCTGCTGCGCCCACTGTTCCAGCCTATCCAGTCGCGCCAAGACTTCCGATTCATGGTCCAGGACTCTGATCATGTCAAAGTTCTCCTGCATGGGGAGATACACTTTCCCAGGAGAGCCGCAAAGATCATCGTCACCAGCACGGTCAATGCTGGCATGAAAACGCGCCACCCTGACCGCCAGGGTATCGACCAGGTCAGGCGTTAAACGATCGATATGTTGAGACAGTAATCCATTTGCTGGAAAGCGGCGCATGCGTATCGCATATTCTAGAATCGGGCCATTGCCACCGATCTCAGGATGCTCACAATCGCCAGTTATGGCGTCCACATCCAGATAGAGGTCAGGCGCAAGACGCCGATTCAGACTTAGCTCCTTTTCGCAGTAGTATTGACGTTTCTCCAGAGTGGAAAAATCGAGAAATCCCAAATCAACCGGCTTTTTGATCTTATAGGCAAACTCTCCAACCAACAGCACATAGGAGATGTGTGTCTCAATTAGCTCTATCCTGGACGCAGGATGGGGCCACACCTCAGGGTTTAGCAACGACTCGATCAGATCGGTTAATCTAGACATGGCCAGTAATGGTTCGCATAATGACGGTTTTGAACCGGGGATTTTATTATGAGTATAGACCGAATCATCATGGCCTTTGCCGGCGCGGTTATCTTGATCAGCCTGGCATTGACCCAGTTGCACCACCCGAACTGGTGGTGGCTAACCGCCTTTGTTGGGGCCAACCTGTTTCAGGCAGCATTTACCGGATTCTGTCCTTTGGCCACCATCCTGAAAAAGATGGGCAAAAAGAGCGGCGCGGCATTTTAAAGCTACATCCAACAGGTGCGGGATTCAGTTATCTGAACCCTGCACCTCAACGCGCGAAGCTAAGACGCTGGCCTCGAATTCGATCATCCACCTGGCCATGACGATAGACCAACTGCCCGTTTACGAAGGTGGCAACAACGGATGACCTGAAACGCATACCCTCCAGTGGCGACCAGCCGCACTTATACAACACATCATCCCTCTCCACCCGGAACGCCAGATCGTAATCGATCAACGCCAGATCAGCCCAGTAGCCCTCGCGCAGATAGCCTCGATCTTCGATCTGAAACAGTCTGGCCGGCGCGTGACTGGTCTTCTCCACCATGGTCTCCAGGGAGAGATACTCATCCCGACACAACTCCAGCAACATAGGTAAGGCGTGTTGCACCAGAGGCAGACCGGAAGGTGCTTGAAAATAGTTGCCAAGTTTCTCTTCTAACAGATGGGGGGCGTGGTCTGTGGCTACCACGTCGATCCGTCCCTCTTTCAGGGACTGGCGCAAGGCATCACGATCACTAGATGATTTGATGGCTGGGTTGCACTTAATGAACGCCCCTTTAAGATCATAGTCATTGTCGGAAAAAAACAGATGGTGCACGCAAACCTCTGCGGTGATCTGCTTTTCATCCAGCGGTTTAGCCTCGAACAGTTCCATCTCCCGCGCAGTAGTCAAATGCAACACATGCAGCCTGGTCCCGTGTCGCTTGGCCAAATCCACCGCCAAAAGAGAAGAGAGATAACAGGCCTCATCACTCCTTATCTTTGGATGCAGCGATATGGGCACATCATCCCCATATTTGGCCCGGGCCTTCTCCTCATTGCGCTGGATGGTTGGTGTATCCTCACAATGGGTGGCCACCAGCACCGGGGCGTCACGAAATATCTGTTCTAGTGACTCCTCCTTGTCTACCAGCATATTGCCGGTGGAAGCCCCCATGAACACCTTTATGCCACACGCCTGTTGTGGATCCAGTGAACGGATCACATCAATATTGTCATTAGTGGCGCCCAGATAGAAAGAATAGTTGGCCACGGAACTCTCGGCAGCCACCTTATACTTATCTTCCAGCGCCTCTAGGGTTACCGTATTGGGATTGGTGTTGGGCATATCCATAAAACTGGTTATGCCGCCTGCCACCGCCGCCATGG
The DNA here is from genome assembly GCA_050288625.1 of Sedimenticolaceae bacterium. Taxonomy (GTDB): domain Bacteria; phylum Pseudomonadota; class Gammaproteobacteria; order Chromatiales; family Chromatiaceae; genus JAAGZL01. Next base: position 9,273 of record JBNKEE010000005.1, read on the forward strand.
ATTCTGAGTGGATATCCCCCTTAGCGGTTGCGCCCGGCTCCCGGAAATGGACCTGGTCATCGATCATGCCAGGTATCAGTAGGCGCCCCTTTGCATCCAGCACCCGGCAGCCTTCAGGGGCCTTGATCTCAGAGTCAACCCGCTCGATGCGACCGTTTCTTATTAAAAGATCCCCTTCCAGGGTGATCCCTTCATTCACCATCCTGGCGTTCTTAATCAGTATTGTCTCAGACATCAATCGTACTCCCGGTCCTTCCAGTTGCGTATCGCCGTGAATATCTCAGCGCCAGAGGCAAGCTTGCGCCCGACATAGTTCTCCGCGGCCATAATCACATCAGGTTCTCCCACCCGCAGAAACGGATTCGTCTCCAGCTCATCTTTCAGCAGGGAGGGTACCGTCGGCTCACCCCTGGCACGCAAATCAGAAGCGTGTTCAAAGCGAGCCTGAATAAGTGCACTATCCGGCTCTACCCACTTAGCAAAGCCCAGATTGGCCATGGTGTACTCATGGGCGCAGTAGACCCTGGTCTGCGGTGGCAAGGCGGCGATCTTCTGTAGAGAATCGTGCAGTTGCTCATGGGTTCCGCTAAATACGCGACCGCAACCGGCAGCGAACATAGTATCTCCACAGAACAGCACCCCCATACTATAGTAAGCCAGATGTCCTTCGGTATGCCCTGGCACATCCATCACCTCAAACTCCACCCCCAACCAATCCAGATCAATACAGTCACCGCCGCTCACTCGTTGTGTAAGAGAGCCAATCGGCTCATTTGCCGGCCCATATATATCCGCATTCGGCCATGCCTCAAGCAGGTCGTTTACCCCTCCAGTGTGATCACCGTGTTTATGTGTGATCAGGATGGCACCCAACTCCAAACCCTCTTGCCGCAGGAGATCCAGCACAGGAACCTCATCCCCCGGATCGACCACAGCCACCTTAGGCCGGTCTCCGTTCTGCAACAACCAAATGTAGTTATCATCAAAGGCAAGAATGGGACGAATCTTGAGCATAGGCTATTTTCCGTACAGTTCCTCTGGTGAGATAAGCGGATCGCTGATCACCTCCAGGCGATCTCCCCGCACCGCATTATAGAAACAGCTACGCCGCCCTGAATGGCAGGCGGGGCCGGTTTGATCCACTATCAGAAGTATAGTGTCTCCATCACAATCAAGACGCATATCCTTCAGCATCTGCACCTGGCCTGAGGATTCGCCCTTGCGCCATAGCTTCTGACGCGAGCGTGAGAAGTAGCAGACCCGGCCTGTTTTCAGGGTCTCATCCAGGGCCTCACGATTCATCCATGCCATCATCAGGACCTCGCCGTTGTCATACTGCTGGGCGATGGCGGGCAACAACCCGTCGGCGTTAAACGGGAGCGACTCAACCACTTCATCCCATGAAAGTGTCTGACCGGCGGTAAATTTTTCTGTCTGTTTTAGCATTACATCTACTCTTATTAATTTAAATATGCCGGTTAATGATACACCCTTGGGTGATGACACGCATGGTTGACTATTGGCCCGAACTTCGGAGTATACTTCCGCAATCTTCAACACAGTTGCTAACCCATGCAAATCTATAGAATCTCATTCATAAACCAAGGCAAGGTCTACGAACTCTATGCCAAGAAGGTATATCAGGGTGATCTCTACGGCTTCGTGGAGGTAGAGGGCTTGATCTTTGGCGAAAACACATCGGTGGTCATAGACCCGAGCGAGGAAAAGCTCAAGGCCGAATTCAGCGGTGTGGAACGCACCATAGTCCCGATGCATTCGGTGATACGCATCGACCAGGTAAAAAAACAGGGTCAGAGCAAGATCATAGAACTGGATGGTGACGCCAAGATTACACCTTTCCCGGCCAGTATGGCACCACCCAAAAAAGGGAAGGATTGATAGTAAATCCTAATCCACATTAAGCATGTCCCGTTTTACCTGCATTATAATACTCGCTTTGATTCTACCAGGCTGCGGCGATAATCAGCCCGAGACTGATAACCACCCAATTTCACCACTTATAACCGCAGCCGAGAATGGCGATGTAAAAACCCTGAAGGAGCTTCTTGCCGATAAGAACCAAGTTGATGCCCGCGACAGTTGCAGATGGACGCCTCTGATGAAGGCGGCCCTGAATGGACACACGGAAATAGTCAAACATCTGCTAGCCAGACGGGCCAAGGCCGACCTGGAAGACCAGGGCGGGTACACCGCACTGATGCTGGCAGCATCCAATGATCATCCTGCAATCGTGGAACAACTTATACTGGCTGGAGCCGACATCAACCACATAGAGCGCACCCAAGGCTGGACCGCCCTGATCTGGTCCGCCAAGAGGGGCCATCTGGATACGGTGAAGTTACTGCTGACCTACGACGCTAACAAGACTGTTCGAGATTACAAAGGCATGACCGCCCTGGATTGGGCGGTTAAAAACGGCCACAGCGAGATTGAATGGCTGTTGCTTGGGAAATAAATAAAACTCATGGAACCCCTGTAGGAGCCCAGTCCTCTGGGCGATAACATAATTCGTTAAATCGCCCGCAGAAGCTGGCTCCTACAATCCGTTTTTTCTACTTTTCTGCAAAATACTCCTTGGTCAGCTTGAACACCACCGGACTCAACAACAGCAGTGCGATAAGGTTAGGCAGTGCCATCAGCGCATTCAGGGTATCCGCCACCAGCCAGATGAAATCCAGCTTGGCAACGGCGCCGATGGGTACAGCTAAGACCCAGAGGATACGGAAAGGGGTTATGGACTTTACTCCGAACAGATACTCCACACACTTCTCCCCGTAGAAACTCCATCCCAGCAAGGTGGTAAAGGCGAATAGCGCCAGACCAAGCGTCACGATATAACCGCCGACTCCCGGCAGGGCCGTTTCAAACGCTGCGGCGGAAAGGGAGGCACCGGTCTCACCGCCAGTCCAGGCTCCAGAAACAACGATGACCAATCCGGTTATGGAGCAGACGATGATGGTATCGATAAAGGTGCCAAGCATGGCTACCGTGCCCTGGCGTACCGGATTATCTGTCTCGGCCGCAGCATGGGCGATAGGGGCGCTACCCAATCCGGCCTCGTTAGAAAATACGCCGCGCGCCACACCAAAGCGAATCGCTGCCCAAACCGCCGCGCCGGCAAAACCGCCTGTTGCCGCTACCGGACTGAAGGCGGACTTCACTATAAGGACAATAGCGCCAGGTACATCCCCGATATTCAGCATTATTACTATCAGACCGGCCAGCACATAGGTGATAGCCATAAAAGGTACAAGCTTGCCGGCCACCTCCGCGATTCTTCTGATGCCACCGATCAGTACCAGGGCGGCCAGTACGGCTAAAACTATACCTGTAACGATATGGGGTATGGCGAACTTGGAATTCAGGGCATCTGCAACCGAATTGGCCTGTACTGTATTACCGATACCGAAACCCGCCAGTGCGCCAAAGACGGCAAACACGGTACCCAACCAGACCCACTTACTTCCCAGGCCGTTCTTTATATAGAACATGGGTCCACCGATGTGATTACCCTCCTCATCCACCTCGCGGTAGTTCACCGCCAGTACCGCCTCGGCGTACTTGGTGGCCATACCAACCAGCGCGGTACACCACATCCAGAACAGGGCTCCGGGGCCACCTAGGAAGATTGCGGTTGCCACACCGGCGATGTTACCTGTGCCTATGGTGGCGGAAAGTGATGTCATCAGTGCATTGAATGGAGTGATATCCCCATCCCCCACACCCTTCCTACCGCTCCAGAGCATGCGGAAGCCGTAGCCCAAACGAGCCAGTGGCATCAGCTTCAGTCCGATCATGAGGAAAAAACCGGTGCCCAAGATTAAGGCCAGCATCCATGGCCCCCAGGCAATACCGTTGATCTGCCCTATAAAATCGCTTATCGCTTGCATGTAACCCTCCCCAACATTCTAATTATCAATGCAATATACACCTTGATACACGACTTGTCCCTCGCATTAAAGTAAAGTAATTTGCTTATACACACGACCAGTTAGCGTCATAATCAAAAAAGAAAACCAGGCTGATATGGAAGAACTGCGCGATCTTGAAATAACCCTGAATTCTCGCACCCCGATTATCGTTATCGAGTCCAAGGAAGAATTAAGGGTGATAGAGCTTTTTACCCGACTGGGGATGCGTCTGCAGCACCCACTATTCCGCTGGTCCATAACCGATGGATTACAAAGGCTTGAGATAGACTACGACCCACAACAATCCGCTTCGGATCCGGACGAGGTGCTAAAGCATATCAAGTCTCTGACACATCCAGGCATATTCGTACTACTGGATTACCATCCCTATCTGAGTGATCCGATACATGTTCGACTGATCAAAGAGATCGCGCAACAGTATAAGAGAATCCCCCGTACCCTGGTCTTTCTCAGCCATGAGTTTCAGATCCCGTCCGAGCTGAAACACCTAACCGCAAGGTTCCGGCTCAAGATGCCGGAACGCTCCGATATCATGCGACTGATCCAGGAGGAGGCCAGACAATGGCGCACCAACAGAGACGGAGACAACAAGGTAAAGGTTGATCGTGATGCGATGGAAAAGCTTGCCAACAACCTTACCGGAGTAACCAGCACAGATGCCCGCAGGTTGATTCGCAGCGCCATAGAAAATGACGGCGCCATAACTCACGACGATCTTGCCCCGATCATGCAGGCAAAATATGAGTTGATCAGCAAGGATGGGATAATCTCCTTTGAGTACGATACCGCCAAATTTTCGGATATCGCAGGCCAGGCCAAGCTAAAGAGGTGGCTGGAACAGAGACGAAAGGCATTCATAGGAAAGTCAGGCTCTCTGGATAAACCCAAGGGGATCATGCTTCTCGGTGTGCAGGGTGGCGGCAAGAGTCTTGCGGCCAAGGCGGTGGCCGGCACCTTTGGCGTCCCGCTATTAAGGATAGATTTTGCAGCCCTATACAACAAATTCTACGGCGAGACTGAGAAAAACCTAAGGCACGCCTTGCAAACCGCTGACATCATGCAGCCATGCGTTCTATGGATGGATGAGATAGAAAAGGGAATTGCAGCCGATGGCTCCGACGACGGCCTACCTCAGCGCATGCTAGGGACACTGCTTACCTGGATGGCGGAGAGAAAGACCAGCGTATTTCTGGTAGCCACTTCTAATGATATTGAAAAACTACCGCCGGAGTTGATCCGTAAAGGCAGGCTGGATGAGATCTTCTTTATCGATCTACCCAAGACAAAAATAAGAGAAGAGATCTTCAATATTCATCTAAGAAAAAGAAACCTTGCTCCGAGCGGCTTCGATCTGAAACAACTTGCTGACGCCAGTAACGGGTTCTCCGGTGCAGAGATTGAGCAAGCGATCGTGTCGAGTCTATATTCATCCCAGGCCCAGGACAAACCTGTGGATACTGAGCTTTTGCTGGAAGAGTTAGAACATACCAGGCCACTTTCTGTGGTGATGGCCGAAAAGATGCAACAGCTGCGCCTATGGGCAGAGGGGCGTACGGTACCGGCAGACTAAATACCCCGCAAAACGTGCAACTCTGCGGGGCATATAACTTCTGCCTTGCAAATTGACCTTTACCCTATTTATCGGTCTTCGCTTCTGGCTTCTTGTCGTTAAATGAGAGTAGCTCTATCTCGAATATAAGGGCCTCATTTGGGTGTATTGAGGGGGGAGAACCTACCTCACCGTAGGCCTGCTCTGAAGGTATAAAGACCTGCCACTTGGAGCCCTTCTTCATCTTGGATATTGCATCGCGAAAACCGGGGATTACCCGACCCAAATTGAAAGTTGCCGGACCACCATGGCGCTTAGAACTGTCAAATACAGCCCCGTTGATATGTGTTCCAACATAGTTAACGGTCACATCAGAATCCGGTTTTGGCGAATCTCCCTCCCCCTTTTTCAACTCGATGTACTGGATGCCGTTAACCAGCTCCATAACCTCCTCCCTCTTCTTGTTCTCCTCCAAGAATTTATTTCCTTCCTCAAGATTTTGCTGAGCCTGTTCTTCACTCATTTTAGCGATCTTCTCCTTAACCATATTTAGAGAATCCGCCATCTCCTCTTTCGATAGCTTTGGTTTATCACCTGCAAACGCATCCTCGATCGCACCTATCAAGGCGGCTTTGTCTACATCGACAATCTGCCCCTTCATCTGAGTCCCAAAGGTATACCCAAGGGTATAGCTGAACTTCTGCTCCATGGATTTCAATTGCGCATCTTTTGCGTAAGCGTTTGTGACTAAACAGACGAAAAAGAGTAGTGAGATATTAACGAGACGAATAGACATAAAGGTTCCTTTACACTGAATGTTTTTGGCCTAAAACAGGCCGTACTGAATAAGAATAACAATCCTATTTTTTACACGATTTGGCTCATCATAACCAAAACCATCTGTTTTTACCCCTGAAAAAAACCTTCTCCCGCCCGCCAGGCGTCAAATATCGGCATTTCGTCATATTTATGGCGATTTAACTAGAAACATCGGTTTAAAACACCTATATTTCCAGTAGGAAGGCGTGGACAATATTTATGGCGATAAACTCAATAACCGGATCTGCCTTACAGGGCATTCAGCGAGGCTTACAGGGTCTAAGACGTAATGCGGCCGAAATCGCCAGCGCGCAACACATGAATCCGGGAATCCCCAGCAAGGACCTGACACGTTCACTGGTAGAACTGCATCAAAACGAACTCTACACCACTGTAAATATAAAAACCCTGAAGACAGCAGACCAGGTGATCGGCACCCTTCTGGATGTTAAGGCCTAAAAATACCCTAAACAAATAGCATTGAAAGGTCTATCGCCTTTACGTCCTTGGTTAAGGCGCCAACCGAGATGTCATCCACCCCGCATTCAGCCTTTGCCCTTATAGTCTGCAGAGAGATCCCTCCTGATGCCTCAAGCCTGGCCCTCCCTGCATTTAGCTCCACCGCCCGTCTCAACTGCTCATCACTGAAGTTATCTAATAGAATTCGTCCTGCTCCGGCAGAGATTGCTTCCTCCATCCCGGGCAGATCCTCCACCTCTACCTCAATCTCCAGGTCATGTGTGGTTTTGATTGCGCTCTGCACAGCAGCCGTTATAGAGCCAGCCGCTGATATATGATTCTCCTTGATCAATATTGCATCGAACAAACCTATACGATGGTTGTAGCAACCCCCACATAGAACCGCATATTTCTGCTGTATACGTAACCCAGGTATGGTCTTGCGCGTATCTAGAATACGCACGCCTGTACCTGCCACTGCGTCTGCATATTTGCGGGCCAGGGTCGCTGTACCAGACAGAGTCTGCAGATAATTTAATGCAGTCCGCTCCCCCGTCAGCAGTGCGCGAGTATTGCCTTTCATTTCACAGACAATGTAATCGGGCTGGATAGATGCGCCATCTTTAGCACGCCAATCTATACTTACATCTGAGTCAAGCTGCGTGAACACCTCATCGAACCAGGCAGTCCCGCAAAGGATCGCCTGCTCGCGACACACCACCTGCACTTTGGAGATAGACGACTCTGGGATCAGTGAAGCAGTGCGGTCACCATCTCTCAGATCCTCGGTCAAAGCGATACTCACCTGCTCTCGAACCGCCTGAGATGGCGGCATGGGAATACTCAATTTATTATGACTCCTGTGTCAGGCGGGCGCAGGTTTAGGATTACCGGACCCTTTTAGGGTCTCCATCATCGCCGCAAACGCCCTATCCATCAAGGGGTCATCCGCGCCAGCTATGACGATCGCCTTCCCAACACGTAGCTCCAAGGCCAACTCTGACACCTTCATCTCTTTGACCTTGACGCCCCTTCTGTTCACAAACAGACAATTATCGCTAACGTTACTCCGCCACAAGAGTTTTATTCTGGATTTTATTCCACCCTTCTCTTTCATCTCCAGCCAACTGCCAAGAGGGATACTCTCGGCAAGCTTGATATATTTAGGCGATTCCCTGGTATCTATGCTCTTCTTTTCTTCTACCGGCTCTTCAGCCTTTACCGGATTTGTGATCTCTTTGAGCGCATCCTTGGTTGCAACCAGTTCGGGAGGAATCCTTTTGCCCTGCAAGCAGATGACGTGAACCTTTTCCAGATCCTTGAAGAGGCGACTCATCATATGCTGATCACACTGGATATCAGCCATCTCCCTACGCATTATCTCCAATAACTCTGGGATCTCACGCAGTATACGCTCTCGCTCCCCTGCGTCCTGTTTAGGTTCGACGGTACCAATCAATCGATCCATAACCTCCAGCGCCTCTTGCCACTCTTTGCTCTTGGCGCCATGACGGAGAAAATGCAGGATTAGCACGTCTCTCCAACCTTCATGCAGAAGATTTGCCACCGCCAACGGAAGACCTTTTACCGACTTAATCCTCTGGTCTATTTCCGACTTAACGCGGCGTTTTGCCATTCCCAGCTGTTCCTTGCCACTAGCAATCTGCGAGACCCTTTTTTCCGCAGCTTCTGATCCCCTCTGTTCATCTCTCAGAAACACCTCAAGTTCACCCGCGAGATCAGCAAATAGTTGTATATCCTCTCTAAAATCAGCCAGCACGCGCCTCACAATAGACTCAACCTTTCCATAGAGGCTGTTTTTTGACCTACCTCTATCATCGGACCACCCCACAACCGCATGAGCCAATCCATTAAGGAGTCGCCTAGCAGGATGAGTCCTGTTACTGAAAAATCCCTTGTCCAGTATAGCCACCTTGATTATCGGTATCTGTAGCTGCGCCAACAGTACCTTCATGGCATCAGGTATCTTTGGATCTTCCAGGATAAATTCAAACAGCATTGAGATCATGTCGATGGTGTCGTGATCTATCTGCCTAACTGCACCTATAGAGTCATTCCCTGCCACTTGGCGTATCTGCTGCAGTAGATTGCTCTTCAGATTGACGTATCCCAAGCTGTCCGCTTGCTGATCAAACGACTTGGAAACAGCATCGTTATATTGCAAGGCAGAAAGTGCCTCAATCACTTGCTGGGTATCTGCCCGAGGCTTACCAACATCAAATACTGGGTTTGCTGATACCTTTTGTGGAGAAGCCGATAGTAGCTGGCGCAATGTATCGAATAACTCAAGCGCAGCCTCTTCCGCCTCCTCTGAAACAGCGCCTATCTGACCGCCGGCATAATCTCCATCTCCAGAACCTTCACCCTTGTACTTTCCAGATGTTGTTGCAGCAACCTTGCTTCGCCTTATCTTAGGCTTGAGTTTCGGGATGATCCCGGCATCACGCATCAGCTCGTTTATTCCCGCATAGACCTCATCCAGATGAGAAACCACCTCCTGCTCAAATACCTTGTAGATCACAAGCTTGGTGGGGATGTCTACATCCATAGAACTGATCGAAGTTCGAAATGAATTACAGATCTTATCCGGGGATAGGGGATTGTTTTTGCTCTCTACCGGAGCCCCTCCCAACAACCGACTAAACCGTTGTTCCAGGGCATACAATTCGCTCATACAGATGCCTTCACCCCTGGTCACCATTTGGGAGATAGCGAGCTCCTCTTCAAGGGTGTCAGATTCTATCAAAGCCAGATTGTCATAATCTATTTCTTCGTTTTTGGGTAATTCAACACTCCCAGAACTAGGACGCCAGAAATTATCGTATCCGGTAAGGACATGTTGCTGAAAAGATTTCTCTATGGCCTCGCGCTCTTTGCGCACTTCTCTCATGGTATCGAAATAGCTGGTCTGCAAGTCGTTGCTCTCTGCTTTGTCTGCCAGTTTGTATAGAGCGTCATCCAGCCTTTCAAAGTAGACCTCTCCTAGCACCCTAAGGCCCCTGGAGATCGCTAATCTACAACTATCGATAATCGTCCTGTTCTGCGCCACAGACTTAGCCAGGCCGCTGGTTTGACCAGCTCCGGCTAACGAAATTATGTTGTCTCTTGTTGCCACGTTATCTTTCTCACACCTAAATAATACAGACTATCCCCCAATCTTTAATATATAGCCTTAACCAAGTTACGACCGTGACAAGCCTCACAATTCCTTTTGACTTCTACTGCTGATCGATAAAATCGTCCAGATGACCCAGATACAGAGGATAATATTAGACGATTATAACTATGTTATTTCATGCAGATTGAGATTCGTGTATTGTCACCATAAGAACGACATAAATAGGGCTTATTGAGTGTCGACGGCAAGAAACCTGATAAAAAACCTATTAACGTCACTGCTGGAAAGCATCCGCGACCTAGCCCCAATCCTGGCTGTAGTGGCATTTTTCCAAATCGTGGTATTACGAGAGCACCTACCGGACCTTCTCGGTATGACGCTCGGAATATTCCTGGTCACCCTTGGTCTTACCCTATTTGTCTATGGCCTTAAGATAGGGCTATTTCCCGTGGGAGAATCAATGGCTCGGAACTTTGCCCGCAAGGGGAGCCTGTTCTGGATTGTGGTCTTTGCCTTTGCGCTCGGTTTTGGCACCACCGTAGCCGAGCCAGCTCTGATAGCCGTGGCCAAGGAGGCCGCACTAGTTGCTGCGGATGGAGGCATGATCGCCAATACCAACGAAGCAAAAATCGACTATGCTGACGGTCTTAGATTTACCGTAGCGTTTTCGGTGGGCTTGGCGATCGTGATAGGCGTCATCAGGATAATCAAAGGATGGCCAATCCAATATCTCATAATCGGCGGATACATATGCGTTGTAACCATGACGGTTTTCGCTCCTCCGCAAATCATTGGTATCGCCTATGACTCAGGAGGGGTTACAACCTCGACTATAACTGTGCCTTTGGTGACCGCTCTAGGCGTTGGCCTTGCGTCCAGCATCAGGGGGCGTAATCCCATGACCGACGGTTTTGGACTGATTGCTTTCGCATCATTGACGCCAATGATCTTTGTTATGGCCTACGGGATGCTTTTATGAGCTCGGGTATTATGAATTTCATAAACCCCTTAGTCGCTACTGCACGCGACGTTATACCAATCGCCTTGATTTTGTTCGCTTTCCAATTCTTTGTACTCAAGCGCAAGATGGCGAATCTTGGTGCTGTGATAACAGGATTTTTACTGGTCTTGCTTGGCCTGACGCTTTTTCTTGAAGGACTGGAGCAGGCTCTGTTCCCTCTGGGCAAACTGATGGCGCAACAGCTTACAGACCCCGGCTTCCTGGGCCTAGAAGGAGGGGACGGTGAACACCACTATTTTTGGCTCTATGTTTTTGCCGCCGCCATCGGTTTCTCCACCACAATCGCCGAACCGGCTCTTATCGCAGTAGCGATAAAGGCGAACGAGGTTTCTAGCGGAGCTGTTAGTACCTGGGGTCTACGAATCGCAGTAGCCATCGGAGTTGCCTTTGGGATCGTCCTTGGCACCCACCGCATCATCACAGGAGCTCCGGTACACTACTACATAATCGTCGGATACATTCTGGTGGTCATACAGACATTCTTCTGTCCCAAGACCATCATAGCCCTAGCATATGATTCCGGTGGCGTGACCACATCCACTGTCACGGTACCACTCGTGGCCGCCCTGGGATTGGGGCTGTCATCCAGCATTCCAGGCCGCAATCCTATGCTAGACGGATTCGGACTAATAGCCTTTGCCAGCCTGTTCCCGATCATGACCGTTATGGGTTATGCACAACTAAGCGACTGGCAAGCAAGGCGTGCCCTTAAGGCAAAATCTAAACGTTATGGGAGATAGCTATGCATTTCAAACTGCTAATTGCCCTGGTTGAGGACAATATGACCGAACCCGTGCTGGCCGCTGCGCGTGACGCGGGTGCCACCGGATCTACTGTCATAAACCAGGCCCGCGGGGAAGGTATAGAAAAGAGCAAGACCTTCTTTGGACTAAATCTTGAGACACAACGTGATGTAATCCTGTTTCTGGTGGAAGAGCATCTAAGCCGCCACATCCTGGAGACCATCGCAAAAGTCGGAGAGTTTGAAGACAAACCTGGCACCGGCATCGCATTCCAGATAGACGTTGAGGATGCGATCGGGGTCAGTCATCAAATAGAAGAACTTTCAAGTATCGTGGAGGAAGAGCTGTGAAAGAGAAAAAACTGATTCGCATCCGTGATGTAATGAAAGACCAGTTCGACATGGTGGACGGCATGGAGACCGTTGAGCACGCACTCAATGCCATGACCCATCTCGAGACCAAAACACTCATCATTAAAAAGCGTGATGAACACGATGAATTCGGCATGGTCACCCTATCGGATATTGCTCGCAAGGTACTTGCCGTAGATCGCTCGCCAGATAGGGTCAACGTATACGAAATCATGTCCAAGCCGGTGATTACGGTTGGCCCAGATATGGATATCCGCTATTGCGCCCGTCTATTCTCCAGGTTTAACCTGACCCGCGCACCGGTGATAGAAAACGGAGAGGTCATAGGTCTGGTCAGCTTCACAGATATGGTGGTAAAGGGGCTGCGCAATCAATGAGTGATGATCCCAAAGGAATAATCACCAACGCGACCCATAGAAACTCGCCCAACCAAGACTGCCGCCCCGATGACAGCAGTGTAGACCTGCTGGTGATACACAACATCAGCCTGCCCCCGGAAGAGTTCGGCGGCCCCTGGATCGACGACCTGTTTATGAATCGTCTTGATCCATCTGCCCATCCATATTTCGCCACCATTGCATCGCAAGAGGTTTCCTCCCACCTGTTGATACGACGCGACGGCGAACTAATACAGTACGTACCGCTACATATGCGAGCCTGGCATGCCGGAGAGTCATGCTTCGATGGCAGAGAACGCTGCAACGACTTCTCCATCGGAATAGAACTCGAAGGGAGCGATGACTCCGGGTTCACCGACGCCCAATACTCCACACTGGCGGAGGTGACTTGTGAGATACAGAGACTCTACCCCACCATCACCGCAGACCGCATTATCGGACACAGCGATATAGCGCCGGGACGCAAAACCGATCCTGGACCTAAATTTGACTGGGAACGCTATAAACGGAAAATAACAACATGACATTTATTATCGTCCTGCTTTGCCTGTTTGCTGAGCGCTATATTTTGGAACTGGACCATTACCGCCAGCCATCCTGGTTCAATCGCTACCTAAACTGGTCGCAGCAACTACCCTGGGGTGAATGGATGAGCCAGAGCATCTCCGGCATCCTCATAACACTTGCTCCATTGCTGATTGCGGCTGGTCTATTCCAGGCAATGTTTGAGGATATCTTGGGCGGCATACCTGAACTGCTGTTCGCATCCATAGTGCTGCTGTTCTGCTTGGGGCCAAAAGACCTGCAGCGTCAGGTTCAAGGCTTTATTGATGCTCTAGACACTGGAAATGAGGCAAGTGTACAGCACCTAGGAAGTGGATTCATAACCACTAACCCCGATAAAGGATCAACATATAGCCAGTCCATTGCCGTAGGCATACTCAAGCAGGCATATATTAGAACCTTCAGCGTAATATTCTGGTTTGTCATCCTAGGACCGCTCGGTGCTATTCTCTACCGCTCCTGCCACACCCTGAAGCATGCCCTACCTGAGTTAAATGACCTGGGACTCGATTTCAGAAGCGGAGTCAATAACCTACTATACATACTGGACTGGATACCGGTACGTATAACCGCCTTCACTTACGCGCTCAGCGGCAATTTTCATAACGCTACCTATGCTTGGTGGAACTCTCAGAGCGAGGAAGACGACAATACCGCAAATGACATAATAGCCAAGGCAGGCATAGGAGCGCTTGGTCTCGATGGCGCAACAGATAGAGATGAAGACCCGAGCCTGGATGCAGAGATGGCCTTGGCACTAGCCTTGCGTACTCTGACGATCTGGGTTGGTTTGTTGGCGTTGATCACCGTTACTAGCTGGATAAGCTAGTTTTCAAATAAGACTACAAAGGCCAAAACCATAGTATGGTCGGTATGGATACCAAGATAACCAACGCCTCCAGCGGCAAACCCATGCGCCAGTAGTCCCCAAAACGATACCCACCAGGACCCATAATCAAGGTATTGTTTTTGTGTCCTATGGGGGTGAGAAAGGCGCACGATGCCGCTACCGCTACTGTCATTAGAAAAGGATCAGGACTCACATGCAGCTTATCGGCTATATCCACCGCGATAGGAGCCGCGATAATGGCCGTGGCCGTATTGTTCATCACATCTGAAAGAGTCATGGTGATCACCATCAGCAGCGTCAGAACGAACACGGGAGAATGCCCATCAGAAAAATCCGTGACCATGCCCGCGACCATAGCAGTACCGCCACTGGTCTCCAGGGCGGCGCCAATCGGGATCATAGAACCCAACAGCACGATCACAGACCACTCGACAGACTCATAAACCTGCTTAGGCGGTATCACGTTCAGCAGGGCATACATGGCAACTACTCCTGCCAAGGCGATTGGAAGATAGATAAGCCCGGACGACGCCAATGCAATAGCCGTCGTGAAGATCGCAACCGCCAGCCAGGCCTTGTGGCGTTGAATTAGCTCCAGTCCACGCTCTGCCAGCGGTAGAGTACCCAACCAAACGCTGATATCGTTTAGGCGGTGACTGGGTCCATGCAACAACAACACGTCACCAGCCTTGATATCTAGCTTTCGCACCCGTTCCCGAAACTGCCGTCCCTGACGCGACACTCCAAGCAGTGTCACGTTATGCCTATACTGCAAGCGCAGATCCAGGGCAGAGCGTCCCTCAATGCGCGCTCCCTGTGGCACCACCACCTCCAGCAGCGACATCTCATCATTATCTAACAGCTTTGCCTCAGTCCTTTTATGATGAAACCCCAGTTTAAGCTGACCAGCGAATGCATCCAGAGCTTCAGGTGCCGATTCAACCACCAACAGATCCTTCTCCTTGATCTCGGTCCAACGCGCCCGACCCGGTAGACGAGCTCCACGTCGCACCAAACCCACGATCAACACCTCATTCTCTTCCGCCAACTCATCCAGATCACGTACTCGCCTTCCAATCATCGGGGAATCTTTAGTTACCATAAGTTCAGTCAAATAATTTCCGGTATCCATCAGATCCCTAGCCGCATCATGTTCTTTACGACTCTCCGGGATCAGACGCCAACCGATGGTGGCGACAAAGATCACCCCTGCCACAGCACAGGCCAGACCAACCGGCGAAAAATCAAACATACTGAAACTCTCACCTACGGCCTTCTGACGAAACTCAGAAATGATGATATTGGGCGGCGTCCCGATCAGAGTGATCATACCTCCCAGAATAGATGCAAATGAAAGCGGCATCAGGCTCAGCGCTGGACTGCGTTTAGCCTTGGTCGCGGCCTGAATATCTACCGGCATCAACAGGGCCAGGGCCGCCACGTTATTCATCACCGCAGAAAGCATGGCGGAGATACCGGCCATTGCCGCAATATGGGTCTTTAAAGAATTTGAAAAACGCGCTACCTGGCGTGCAACCACTTCAATCACACCTGAACTGGAAAGGCCGCGGCTTATAATCAACACCAAAGCGATAATGATGGTAGCTGGATGACCGAAACCAGAAAAGGCCTGATCCTTGGGGACCACGCCAGTCAACAGCGCGACAATCAAGGCCAAAAATGCCACCAGATCATAGCGGATTCGACCCCAGATAAGGAATACAAATACAAATATGAGCAATACAAATAGGATGGTCTGGTCGGTGATCATATTATTCCGTTTATCAGTTAGATTGTGACGTTGGGTTTAATTCTAACCTACTCCGATTAACATAAAACTATTACGACCCTATTATTACTTATACAAATAAGTCAGAGCCTTTTCACCAATTGGCGAATATTTTTACCCTCGAGGGGGAGATGATGGCACAACCGATGACCGACAAAGCGGCCTTTCGCATTCGCGACCACTATGACTCTGATGGTAAGGCAAAGGGCTACGAACGCAGTTACGAACTGTTTGATGAACAGTTACAACAGGTAGTATTTCAATGCGACATGATCGGCAAGGCCGTACTAAAACCACAGGAGATAGTGTCGGATAGCGGCGAGCGTTGGCGCCTGGAACCAAACCGCAAAATCATGCCGAGTCTCTGGACACTTCACAATGTAGCAGGTCAACCACAGTGGCAATTTCGGCAGAAGGCATGGGGCAAATTGATAAATCCATTCCACAAGACCCTAATGACCATACTCGATGGAGCAGGACAAGAGCAGATGCAACTAGTGGACCTTCATGGGGCGAAACTCGCGGTTGTAGCCGGGCTGGAATGGGGTAAATACGCCCTGGTAAATGGCGACAAACCGCTGGCAACACTTACTTCTCTGCCGCGCGAAGAACAACCGCAAGGCAAAGGGATAATGGGAGCAATACGCCGCTTCCTGAACTCATCAGATACCGCTCTGATAAGTACGGATACGACCCACCCCCTACCCGCCCCCGCGGCACTAGCAATGTACTTACTGTACAAAGAGTTTACCGACGTCTCAGGAGCAGGATAATATATAGTTGCACAACAAGCGTATACTGAGAAAACCGCAAATTTAAAAGGCAAAAGGCCTGTTAATACCTGTCCTATGCTTGGAGATTAACATGAGCAGGAACATCTTAACCGTATATACCATTATAGTTCTTGCCTGCCTGTTCCAACTGACATTGACTCATGCCGATGAAGCGCCCGGAGCATGCGGCCTATACACCAAAACAGATGCCGAAAACCTGTTTAAACAGACAGTCACGGATGGAATAACACACAAAACGGTTATGCCGGCCGGTGAAAGCTGTCGATATACCTATACCAAAAACGGGGATACATACAGCCTAAAAATAAGGGTTTCCAACAGTGATGAGATCAAGAGTGAAGGCATTCAAGATTCCGCATCAGATGTAATGCAACGGCAGGAAGAAGCCCGCAAAAACAACCAAAATGCAGCCAAAAATTTTCAAAAGATACCGAATCTTGGTACTGATGCGTTCTGGGGTGGTGAAGACCTATGGGTGTTAAAGGATGATACACTTATCATCATCTCGATCCATTCTTTCCTGAGCGGTTCCTTTAAAGACATGGGTGAACTGCAAAAGGCTCGTGAAGAACAGGATATGAACCTCTCCCTTCAGGTCGCAAAGAGTGTGCTGACGAGATTGAACTAAAATGTAGCGTGCAGTCTAACAACTTTGTTTTATGCCTAAATCCTGAAATTCTATTGTTTCGACCATGGTAACTGACCGCTTTCTGGCCCATAATACTGGGCCTGCCGATTAGAACTTACATCAGTATACGCCGGAGATCGTCATCTCCGACCGAAAGGAGAACATAAATGAGGTTTCCCACCCTGCACCTGCCGGGGAAGGAGAGAATTTTTCCGTTTCTAGCCTGGTTACCAGGCGTGAGAAAAGACGATCTGCGCGCCGATCTGATCGCCGGCCTAACGGGCGCTATCGTGGTGCTTCCACAAGGCGTGGCGTTCGCCACTATCGCAGGTATGCCGCCGGAATATGGTCTCTACGCCGGGATGATCCCTGCTATCATCGCTGCCTTATTCGGCTCTTCACGCCTGCTGGTTTCTGGTCCCACCACCGCAGCATCCATCGTGATGCTTTCCATTCTAAGCTCGTTTGCCGATCCTGGGACTGCAGACTATGTAATGCTAGCCTTAACCCTGACCTTTATGGTCGGTGCCATCGAATTGGCTCTAGGATTAGCCCGCATGGGCGCGCTGGTAAACTTTATCTCGCACTCCGTTATCGTCGGGTTTACTGCGGGAGCAGCAATCCTCATCGCAGCAAAACAACTCAAACACTTTTTTGGAGTCGAGATCGCACGAGGTGGCCACCTACACGACATCCTGATGCAATTTTCAGATCAGATTACAAGCATAAACCCTTGGGTTACGGCGGTTGCCTTATCCACACTTTTGAGCGGGATTGCGGTCAAGCGCTGGTATCCTCGCCTGCCATTCATGATCGTTGCCATGATAGCTGGCAGCATAGTTGGCGCGCTGCTGAATTGGGTATTTGGAGTTGATGCCACTCAAATCAAGACAGTAGGAGCACTTCCCCGCAGCCTGCCTCCATTGTCTGCACCGAATCTCTCTATGGAGATGATCAAGGATCTTTCGACCGCAGCCCTAGCGGTTAGTATGTTTGCACTTACTGAAGCTGTCTCCATAGGCAGATCCCTAGCCGCCAAGACCGGAAACCGCATTGACGGCAACCAAGAGTTCATTGGACAGGGTTTGTCCAATATCTTCGGTTCTTTTTTCTCCGGCTATGTGGCGACCGGATCGTTCAACCGCTCCGGGTTGAACTATCAGGCTGGAGCCAGGACCCCGCTGGCGGCCGTATTCGCCGGCGTACTGCTAATGGGGGTTGTGTTGCTGGTAGCGCCATTGGCGGCCTATCTACCCAATGCAGCCATGGCCGGCATACTGTTTCTGGTGGCCTGGGGCCTGATAGATTTCAGGGAGATCTTTCGTATCCTAAAAGTCAGTAAGGCGGAAACATCTATCCTTGTCGTAACCTTTCTCGGCGCGCTGTTTCTGGAGCTGGAACTGGCCATCTTCGCCGGAGTATTGCTCTCCCTGGTCTTGTACCTGGAACGGGTATCTCACCCCAGGATCACTACACGCACACCGGACCCGCGTTTGTACAAACGCTCCATGACAGATGATCCCGACTTGCCAGAGTGTCCTCAATTGAAGTTCCTGAGTATCGAAGGGCCAATCTTTTTTGGTTGCACCAGCTTTATACAGGCTGCCTTCGATAAGTTCCGCTCGGCCCATCCTGAACAGAAGCATCTGTTAGTCCTGTCTCAGGGCATCAGCTTCGTTGATCTACAAGGGGGAGACGCGTTGGTCGCGGAATCGAGACGGCGTGAAGCAGATGGCGGCGGTCTTTACTTGGTAAATGTGGATTTGGAGTTATGGGATTCGCTGGATCGCAGCGGCTGTCTGGATGCGATAGGAGCACGACACATATTCCAATCCAAGACTGCGGCCATTCACGGCATCTTTCAGAAGCTGGATAAGCCTATATGTGAGGGTTGTGACAAACGGATCTTTCGTGAGTGTAAAAAGTTCGAGGACAGAGATTTATAGCAGGTCAACCCTTAGACTTTTCGCTGTTATCGAATAGCAACTCATACACCATTAGCGCCACACCTATGGTGATAGCGGAGTCCGCCACGTTAAAGGCGGGCCAGTGGTGCTGACCTATATAGAAGTCCAAAAAATCTATGACATGACCTGACAACATTCGATCTATCAGATTACCAACGGCACCGCCAATGATGAGACTCAAGGATAAAGCAGTTATTCTTTCGTGCTGTTTTATGCTACGCAGCCACAGGATCAGTACGATAGACACACCTGCTGAAACAGCAGACAGAAACCAACGTTGCCAACCGGACTGATCGCTAAGAAAACTGAAGGCGGCCCCGTGATTGTAGGTGAGGGTCAGGTTGAAGAAGGGCAGTACGTTCATCTGCTCATACAACATAAAGTTTGCTTCAAACCACTGCTTGCTGACCTGATCAAGGACGATGACGATCAACGACAGCCAGAGCCAGCGCAGCATGCTGTCATTCTCTGCCATCAGGCAAAGCGCCTCGGTTCACCATCACCATCAACATTTTCTACACAACGACCACATAGTTCCGAATGATCCTGGTTGGAACCCACGTCCTCGCGCCGATGCCAGCAGCGGGCACACTTGCCATGTTCAGAGGCGGTAACCGTCACGAACAGTCCATCTACATCCGTCGCTACCGCCTGCTCCGGCTTCTCCGACAAAGGATGCAGTCTGGCATAGGATGTTATATGCACGAAACGCAGTTCATCCTCCAGCTTGCTGAGCACTGCATATAACGCCTCATCACAGTAGATATCCAGCTCCGCATCCAGCGAGGAGCCGATAGCGCCGTCGGCGCGCAGCTGCTCCATCTGCTTGGCCACAGAGGTACGCGCCGCGATCACCCGGGACCAGAATCTGCGATCCATGGGATCGTTTTCGTCCAGGGCAAACAGCCCCTCATACCAACCCTGAGTAAACACCGACTCCTCACGCTCACCTGGGATATGAGTCCAGATCTCATCGGCGGTGAAACTGGTGATAGGCGCAAGCCAGCGCACCATGGCCTCGATGATGTGGTACATAGCGCTCTGGCAAGAGCGGCGAGCAAAGCTGTCGGCCTGGGTGGTGTACTGACGATCTTTGATAATATCCAGGTAGAAGCCGCCCATCTCTGTGACGCAGAAGTTGTGGATCTTCTGATAGATAAGATGGAACTGGTAATCGGTATAGGCCACCTTGATCTCTTCCTGCAGCTGCAGGGCGCGATCCACCGCCCAGCGGTCTAGCTCGATCATGTCGGACGGGGCCACCATATTCTGCGCCGGATCAAACCCATTCAGGTTGGAAAGCAGGAAGCGGGCAGTGTTGCGGATACGGCGATATGCGTCTGAAGTGCGCTTCAAGATCTCCTCGGATACGCTCATCTCGCCGCGGTAATCGGTGGCCGCAACCCACAGGCGGATGATGTCGGCCCCCAGGTTCTTCATCACCTTCTGCGGCGACACCACGTTGCCAACGGACTTGGACATCTTGCGACCATCTGCGTCCACGGTGAAACCGTGGGTCAGCACCTGTTTATATGGGGCATGGTCATGCATGGCCACCGACGCCAACAGCGAAGACTGGAACCAGCCACGATGCTGATCAGATCCCTCCAGATATAGGTCGGCCGGGGTATGCAGATTATCCCAACGCTCCAGCACACAGGCGTGAGTCACACCGGAGTCAAACCAGACATCCAAAGTATCATGCACCTTCTCATAATGTTGCGCATCCGCACCCAGGATATCTTTCGCATCCAGGGAGAACCAGGCCTCAACGCCCCGCTCTTCCACCAGCTTCGCCACCTCCTCGATCAGGCGTTCGCTCTCAGGATGAAGTTCTGCTGTCTCTTTATGCACAAACAGGGCGATGGGCACACCCCAGGTGCGCTGACGGGAGATACACCAGTCCGGGCGTCCCTGCACCATGCCTTCGATGCGGGCCTGACCCCACTCCGGCATCCAGTGCACTTTATCTATTTCGCGCATGGCCGCTGCGCGCAGACCGTTCTGCTCCATACTGATAAACCACTGCGGGGTGGCGCGGAAGATGATCGGAGTCTTGTGGCGCCAGCAGTGCGGATAGCTGTGAGGGAAACGCGCCTCCTGCACCAGGGCGCCCTTGGCCTTGAGCACATCGATCACCTTCTCGTTGGCGCTGAACACATGCTCACCGGCGAATAGTTCGGTACCCTCCACAAAACAGCCGTTGCCACCCACCGGGTTATCTACCGGCAGGTCGTATCTCTGGCCTACGATATAGTCGTCCAGGCCATGGCCCGGGGCTGTATGCACAGCACCAGTACCTGCCTCCAGAGTGACATGCTCACCTAGGATCACCGGCACCTCGCGCTCATAAAAACAGTGTTTGAGTTTGAGACCCTCCAGGGCGTCGCCCTGGACGCTGACCAGGATCTTATAGTCGTCTATCCCCCAACGATCCATAGTCTGACTTAGCAGACCCTTCGCCAGCACCAACCGCTCCTTACCTAGGGAACCCTGACACTGTACTACAACGTATTCCAGGGTCGGATTCAGGGCTACCGCCTGGTTGGCCGGCAGGGTCCAGGGGGTGGTGGTCCAGATCACCACTGACATAGGGCCAGCGCCATGGTCCTCAGATACCGAATCACAACGGGCCAAAAGCGTCTCATCCTCTAGTACCTGGAAACGCACGTCGATGGCGTAGGACTCCTTATCCTTGTACTCCACCTCGGCCTCGGCCAAGGCGGAACCACAATCGGTACACCAGTGCACCGGTTTAAAGCCCTTGTGCACATGGTTGTTTCTCACTATCTTGCCCAGGGAACGGATGATGTCGGCCTCGAATCTGAAATCCATGGTCAGGTAGGGCCGGTCCCAATCTCCCAGCACACCCAGACGTTTGAAATCTATTCGCTGCTTGTCCACCTGTTGGGCGGCGTAGTCACGGCACGCCTCGCGGAACTCGGCAGCGGACACCTTGTGTCCAGGCTTACCCACCTTCTTCTCCACCTGCAGTTCAATGGGCAGGCCGTGACAGTCCCAACCCGGCACATAGGGCGCATCGAAACCATCCAGGGTGCGACTCTTGACGATAATATCCTTCAGCACCTTGTTCACCGCATGGCCGATATGGATCTCACCGTTGGCGTAGGGGGGACCATCGTGCAGGATGAACTTGGGACGCCCCTCCGACTGTTCGCGTATCTTCTGATAGAGGTCGATCTCTTCCCATCTCTGCAACATCTCCGGCTCGCGTTGGGCCAGGTTCCCCTTCATGGGGAAGGTGGTATTGGGAAGATTCAGTGTCTGTTTATAGTCGGTCACGCCTGTCGCCTTTGCTTCTATGTCTAATGTTGTAATTAATCTCTATAACAACGGAATATGAAAATAGTTTCTCGCCACTACCGCATCATGCTCAATCTGGTGCATCAGTTGTTCGAAGTTAGCAAACTTCTGCTCATCCCGCAGCTTCTTGCAGAACTCCACATCCAGATGTTCGCCATAGATGTCTCGATTGAAATCGAACAGATGCACCTCCAGAAGATGCCTGGCGTCACCCTCCACCGTAGGTCGATTGCCTATATTGGCCACCCCCGGTAGTTGTTCGCCCCCTAGTCCGCCTACCCGTACTGCAAATACACCGTGCAACGGACTAACCTTGCGATGCAGATCGATATTGGCCGTGGGGAAGCCGATGGAGCGCCCCCGCTCATCACCATGCCCCACCCGGCCACAGATGCGATATGGTCTACCCAGATAATGGCTAGCCGCCTCCAGTTCACCATCGGCCAGGGCCTGTCTGATCCTGGTGCTGCTCACCCGTTCCTCGCCCACGGCGAAGGTGTTCATGTTCTCCACTTCAAAGCCATGTTCCCTGCCGACTGCGCGCAACATTTCGATATCGCCGCTACGTCCTTTGCCGAATCTAAAATCGTCACCAACGAAAAGGTAACGCACATCCAGACCTTCTACCAGCAGCCTCTGCACGAACTCTCCGGCCTCCATGTGGGCCAGCCTGGGACCGAACTCCAGTAGTACCACACGATCGATTTTTGCGTCCTGCAAGGCGTGCAGCTTTTCCCGCAACCTGGTGAGACGGGCCGGAGCTGACTCGGGAGAGAAAAACTCCTGCGGCTGCGGCTCAAAGGTGATCACTGCTGCAGGCAGGTTCATGGCTGCAGCCTGTTCAAGCAGATGCCGAAACACGGCCTGGTGCCCCAGGTGTACCCCATCAAAATTACCGATGGTGGCGACACAGCCCCGGTGTTCACTACGCAGATTGTGGAGACCTCGAATGACCTGCATTCCAGTGTAGCGCCCTATTCCCGTGAAAATATCTAAAACGGGCCATTATAGGTCAAGCCATAAAATATGTCCCAGGTTTTCCCTGATATGCATCACGCCCTATAGGATGCACGGAAATGGTTAACTCTTATACCCAGAAACAAAAGGGCAACGCTGTATACACCAGCCCCAGAAACGATCAACAAGGCCAGCCGTTGAATCCTATCCCAGGTACCTACGTCCACCCAGCTGGACAGATCACCTGCTAACAGGAAAAGTACTACTCCCATCACAGATGATGCCACCAAACCGCGCAAGATCAGGCCGGGCCATCCAGCTTCGGCGAGCAACACCTCTTCTACGCGCAACCCACGAAACAACAGGGTAGCGTTGAGAAAGGCTGATAACGTCGTAGCAAGAGCCAAGCCGGCATGGGCCAGAGGAAATACCAGTATGATGTTAAACACCATGTTGGTTACCATGGCAATGATAGCGATCTTGACCGGAGTTTTTGTGTCTTGTCGTGCATAGTAACCCGGAGCCAACACCTTGATCATGATGAACGGCAGCAACCCAAGGGAATAGGCCATGAGACTGCGTTGTGCCATAGCCACGTCTGCGGGCAGAAAGACCTTTGATTGAAACAGCGTTGATATCATGGGGCCAGCCAGCAAGAACAACCCCACGGCACAAGGCACTCCCAAAAAAAGCACCCAGCGCAATGCCCAGTTGAGGGTATGAGAGAAACCTTCTGGCGACTCTGATGCGTGTTTATTAGAGAGATTGGGTAGGATTACCGTTGCCAAACCTACACCCAAAATGCCTAGAGGGAACTCCATCAGACGATCAGAATAGTAGAGCCAGGAGATACTGCCGTCCTGCAGGAAAGAAGCGATCAGGGTATCCAGCAAGAGATTGAGCTGGGTGACCGACACGCCAAAGATGGCCGGCAGCATCAGCCGCACGATGCGCCGCACCCCCTCATCCTTGGGAACAAACTTAAACTTAGGCAACAGACCGAGCTGTCGCAGAAATGGCAACTGGAACAGAAACTGGACAATACCGGCAATCAGCACACCCCAGGCCAGGGCCACTATAGGACGATCCATCTGCGGCGACAGCCACAGGGCACACCCGATCAGTACCAGATTTAGCAACACCGGCGTGAATGCCGGGATGCCGAATCGATCATAGGAGTTGAGGATACTACCGGCAAACGCAGTCAGAGAGATAAACAGCAGATAAGGGAAGGTGAGGCGCAGCATATCCGCCGCCAGGTCCATCTTACCCTCCACCCCTATAAAACCGGGAGCGAAGATCATCACTAGCACCGGCGAACCCAGGACCCCCAGGGTGGTCACCAATAATAGGATGCCACCCAGGGTCCCGGCCACATTATTCACAAACAGCTTTAGCTCATCCAGGCTGCGCTTGGCCTTGTACTCAGCCAGCACCGGCACAAACGCCACCGAAAAGGAACCCTCTGCAAACAGACGGCGCAGGAAGTTTGGGATCTTGAAGGCGACGAAGAAGGCGTCGGTATTTGCATTGGCCCCAAAAACATGAGCGAATACCAGATCCCGTACAAAGCCCAGAACCCGCGACAACATGGTGTTGGAGCCGACCTTGGCCAGCGATTTGAACATGGAAGCCAGTGTGTATTTCCTCTCTGTTCTTGTTAATAGTCCGCGATTATAGGCCCTTCCTACCCTATGTGGACATAGCCAATACCAGGAAATATACGGACCACTCGATATCCAGAGTGCAAATGGGACAAATAGTTCTAAAATAAGGCGAAATTCGCCCTGATGCCTATTGACAAATCAGGCTTTGGACACCAGAATATCGGGCTTTTCCAAGTTTAACTTTTTTGGAGGTCGATTTGGCCAATTCAGTACAAGCACGCAAGCGCGCAAGGCAGGCGGAAAAACACCGTCAGCACAACGCATCTCGCAAGAGTGCCATGCGCACCAAGGTAAAGGGCGTAATTGCGGCAATCGGGGCTGGGGACAAGGCTGGCGCGACCGAAGCTTTCAAGCAGGCTGTACCGGCTATAGACCGTGCGGCGAATCAGGGCCTGATCCACAAGAACAAGGCCGCTCGCCACAAGAGCCGTTTGAACGCGCAGATAAAGGCGTTGTAATCCAAGCCCTGCGCACTAAAAAAACCGGCCACAAGCCGGTTTTTTTATGCCCGCAGAAATGACAAACCCCGGCAAGGATACCGGGGTCCGCAAACGACCTGAAAAGTACAGATATCCAGTACTTATACGGCCACTGTTGCAGTGCCTACACGCCGCCTTCCAAATCCCAGAAGACCAGCCAGGGCGGAACCAAACAGCCATACCGCCGCCGGCAAAGGAACAGGCGCAACATCGTGCACGCTAACCAGGGCGTGTCCCTGTGTCCCAGGTCCACCTATACCCAATGCAAGCTCTGAGTAGCCGGTCGAGGCGATGCCGAATGGATCATAGAATATGCTAAACACATCCGAGAGGGTATCACTGAAATAATCCTCTCCGGTTAGAACACCACCGCCAATATCATCATAGAATCTGATGAAAAAGCCGAAGGTCGTGCCCACTGCAGAGGTACCCAGACCGGATGTAGCAGTCCCCCCAATCAAATCAAAAATCACATTTGATGAAGTCGTACCCAGGTAAGTATCGAGTACATTTAGCTCCGTGCGGGTATTAGCATCGAATATCCCGACGATGTAATCATGATTGTAGGTACTTAAGATTGATGAGGTTAACTCAATCATAGGAGCTGATGCCGGAGGCGTGATGTCAGTCAACTGGACATACTGCGCACCGGTATCATTGTAGGCGCTATCGCCACCTACGCCGGTATAATAGTCTAAAGTTAAGGCACTGGAGGTAACTGAGAAGACAAGTGCCCCCAGAGCCGCCGCCCCTAAAAATAACCTTTTCATTTTCTTGGATCTCCGTATTTAAGTTGATCTTTGTAATTTCCTAATACAATAGAGCAACCTGGCTGTCTTCCATGACTCATCCCCGAAGATCCGCGGCTTTCCGGCCCTGTCTCGCGACAGGTGTGGCCTTTATCTATTTATGAAGCCCACACACTATAACAACCATAGCAATGGTATGGCAATACATATTTGCATTAAATTTTGACAAATATTGGAGGTAATCTAGGATTTGCGGTGGGTATACAAGCTGTATCTTGCTATTTACCCACAAGATATCTAGGATCTCAGGGTCTGCAAAATAGGCCTCGACTTAAAAGACACCTCACTACCGACACCACAAAAGAACCAAATCAGACCAGCACCAGATTATCCCGGTGGATCAGTTCATCGTCATCCATATAGCCTAGGATTTCACTTATTCTGCCGCTAGGCTGCCCCTTTATTCTGTCAACCTCCAGGGCATCGTAATTCACCAGCCCTCGAGCGATCTCCATGCCAGATTCATCAACGCATGAGACCACCTCGCCACGAGCAAAGCTACCACTGACATCCTTGACTCCTACTGCCAGCAGGCTTCTACCTTGCTGACATAGCACCTTTACAGCGCCCTCATCCAGAACCAGCTTTCCGCTTACCCGCAGATGTCCTGCCAGCCAACGCTTGCGAGCCGTTTGGGGTTCCTGAACCGGAACTAGCAAAGTACCCACATCCTCACCCCGAGCGATCCTGGTGAGCACCTCCTGTTCTGCACCGGGGGCAATAACTGTACCCGCACCTGAGCGCGCAGCTAGTCGGGCCGCCCTTACCTTGGTTACCATACCTCCCAGGCCCAATCCACCTACACTACCGCTTGCAGCCAGATCCAGGTCAGGGTTGTCTACCTTGGACTCTGAGATCAGTTTTGCTGATGGATTAAGCCTTGGATCTGTGTCGAACAGCCCTCGCTGATCAGTCAACAGCACCAGCAGATCCGCTTCGACCAGGTTGGCCACCATAGCTGCCAGGGTGTCATTATCACCGAAACGCAGTTCTTCATTGGCCACGGTGTCATTTTCATTGACTACTGGGATCACCCCCAACTTTATTAGGGTCAACATGGTACTGCGGGCATTCAGGTAACGCCCCCGATCCACTAGATCATCATGGGTCAGCAGTACCTGGGCCGTATGTAGATTATGCTTCTGAAAGCAGGACTCATAGGCCTGTACCAGTCCCATCTGTCCGATTGCGGCAGCGGCCTGTAGCTCATGCAAGGTGGTGGGTCTGGTGTTCCAGCCCATGCGACTCATACCCTCGGCAACCGCACCTGATGAAACCAGGATAAGCTGCTTACCAGATAGAACCCAGGCGGCCATCTGCTCAGCCCAGACTGCCAAGCGCTCTCGGTCCAGGCCGTTGCCATCGTCCGTTAACAGGGCGCTACCGATCTTGACCACCCATCTTTTGGTTGCAGCAATCTTCTCTCTTGAGATCATCGTTATGCCCCTAATGGATCCCAGGGTTCGTCATCAAACTCTTCCGCTTCTGCGGTATCCGGCTTCAACTCTTCCAGATGATCCATCAGTTTGTACACCAGATTTTTCGTACCCTCTCCCGTGACTGCGGAAATAGTGTACACGGGACCATCCCATGCTAGTTCACTGAGCAGAAGTTCTTTCCTCGATTCTACTTCATCCTTATCCAGCAGATCGACCTTGTTTAACACCAGCCAGCGCTCACGTGCAGCCAGATCAGGGTTATACTTTTCTAGCTCTGCGGCTATCTTGCGTACCTCCTGCGCCGGATCTGTCGACTCATCCATGGGAGCTATATCCACCAGATGCAGCAACAACCTGGTGCGATCCAGATGTTTTAGAAACTGCAATCCCAATCCTGCACCGTCAGACGCCCCCTCGATCACACCGGGAATATCGGCAACCACAAAACTACGAGACTCACCGGCGCTGACCACTCCCAGATTGGGATAGAGCGTAGTAAATGGATAGTCCGCAACCTTGGGGCGCGCGCTAGAGACCTTGCTGATGAAGCTGGACTTGCCAGCATTGGGCATCCCCAGCAGACCCACGTCGGCCAGCAGTATCAGCTCCAGATGCAGCTGTCTCTTTTCGCCTTCAGTGCCGTAGGTAAACTGCCTGGGGGTGCGATTGATGCTGCTTTTGAATCTGGCATTACCTATACCATGAAACCCACCCTTAGCCACCAACAACTCCTGTCCGTCATTGAGAAGTTCACCAATGGTCTCTTGCGTATCCTCATCCATAACCCTAGTGCCCACCGGTACCCGCACATAGAGGTCTTCTCCGCTGCGTCCGGTACAATTTCGACCCATGCCATTCTGACCACGCTCGGCCCTGTGCCTCCGCATATGACGAAAATCCACTAGGGTGTTCAACCCAGAATCTGCAAGAAGATAGACGCTTCCCCCATCGCCTCCATCACCGCCGTCCGGACCTCCCTTAGGAATATATTTTTCACGGCGAAAACTGGCGACACCGTTACCACCGTCACCTGCTTCTACCCGTATACTAGCTTCATCCACAAACTTCATAGTTATTCCATCGGACTCATTCCAAAACCAGCCTATCAAAACCACCCAAGCGCAACCAGAAAAACTGCGTCCATTCGCTCACAACCGCCATGGATGACGGAAGTGCAGAAAACGCAGGAGCAGTTTTCTGCCATTCGTACGGCGCTTCGTACCATGCCTGGTCTCTCTCGACACTAGTAAATCCATTTACGTCGTACCTGTACATCAAAACAAAAAAGGCCCCGTCAGTGACGAGGCCTCTGTAGTTTCGAATGATACGGCGTAATCAGGCCGGGACTACGTTCACGTACCTGCGCTTCTTCGGGCCCTTAACCTCAAACTTCACTACACCCTCAGCTTTGGCAAACAGGGTGTGGTCCTTGCCACAACCTACATCCAGACCAGGGTGGAAGTGGGTGCCACGTTGACGCACGATAATGTTGCCCGGCTTTACCGTCTGGCCACCGAACAGCTTCACACCAAGACGCTTTGACTCTGAATCGCGGCCGTTACGTGTACTACCGCCTGCTTTTTTATGTGCCATTGTTTACTCCGCCTTCTTTGTCTTAGCCTTTGCTGGCGCTTTGGCTTCTGCTGGCGCTTTGGCTTTTGCAGGAGCCTTGGCCTTTACGCCGCTAATCCCGGTGATCTCCAACTCAGTGTACCACTGACGATGGCCCTGACGTTTCAGATGGTGCTTACGACGCTTGAACTTGATAATCTTGACCTTCTTGCCACGTCCATGCTCCTGCACCTTGGCAGTAACCTTGCCGCCCTCAACATAGGGAGCACCTACCTTAATATCTTCGCCATCGGCGATCATCAAGACCTTATCAAGATTGACCGACGCGCCCTCTTCGGAGTCGATCTTCTCGACCCGGAGGATATCGCCTTTGGAAACCCGGTACTGTTTACCACCGGTCTGAATCACGGCATACATTCGCCAAATCTCCGTAAAATTCTGCTAGTTAAGCCGTATACATAAAACCGGCCCACGAAAGAGCCGGAATTCTACATATACCTTGCCCCTAGGTCAAATCCAGTTTTGCATCTGGATGGACGGCTTTCACGGCTTTTTATCCATTTAAGGAGCCGATTTTACGCCGCCTTGATATTCATCTTTTGTTAAATTGTTATTACGCAGTAGAATATGTGCAACACTATGCGGAACAAAACACAATAAGTCTTTTATTATCAATAAGTAAACTACATAACCCATTTAACTCAGCCCCCTGGCAATCCGCAGCAAACTGGGGCTCATGACATACTGAAGAGCTGTATGGATATATCTGCAATCAGAAAACTGGTGGACGACGACATGCAGGCCGTCGATAGCCTGATCCTACAACGCCTGGAATCTGACGTAGTGCTAATCAATCAGATCGGCCACTACATCGTAAACAGCGGCGGCAAACGCCTCCGACCCATGATCGTACTGCTAGCAGCACAAGCCCTTGGCTATACTGGAGACAAACACGCCCTACTCGCCGCTATAATTGAATTCATCCACACAGCCACCCTACTACACGATGATGTGGTAGATGGCTCTGACCTGCGCCGGAGCAGAGACACAGCAAACGCGGTCTGGGGAAATGCCGCTAGTGTATTGGTTGGGGATTTCCTTTACTCCAGATCTTTTGAAATGATGGTGGACGTAAATAATATGCGGGTTATGGATATTCTATCCCACGCCACCAACCGGATTGCCGAGGGTGAGGTCCTGCAACTGCTAAACTGCCACGATCCAGACACGAACGAACAGAAATATCTTGAAGTGATCCTACGCAAGACCGCCACCCTGTTTGAAGCAGGAGCACGGCTGGGAGCGGTACTATGTGAATCATCCGAACAAGAGGAAGAGGCCTTGGCAGATTATGGCCGACACCTAGGCATAGCCTTCCAGATCATCGACGACGCCCTAGACTACAGTGACTCTTCAGAAGAGATTGGAAAGAATATCGGCGATGACCTAGCGGAAGGCAAGCCCACCCTGCCACTAATACGCGCCATGCAGGTAGGCACGCCTGAACAAATACAATCTCTGCGAAGCGTGATCGAGAAAGGTGGACGCGATCAGATAGATATGGTGAAGGCCGCCATAGCCAGTACCGACGCCATAGAGTACACATTCAATACCGCCGAGACCGAAGCCACCAAGGCCAAGGATGCATTGATGGCGTTACCCCCATCACCCTTCAGAGACGCTCTTGCAACCCTGGCGGACTTTTCTGCTGATCGGAAGAGTTGAGTTCCAGTACAGCTTCATTAGTGGTATAAATAGCGCCCGACAGGGCATTGAAATTCGGAGTGTAGCTCAGCCTGGTAGAGCACTGCCTTCGGGAGGCAGGGGCCGGAGGTTCGAATCCTCTCACTCCGACCAATTACCCCACCACTCCTCTGCCCCCACCATCATTCGAATCTCAGACACTACACAGAAACTTACCTGAGAGGATGAGAACCGACTGTAGGTTCGACCGAATCGCCGGGAGCGATTCGGAATGAGCAGGGCAGGTTTTTGCTCCTGCAAAACCTGCACTTCCGCCGCCATCCATGGCGGTCGCGAATCTGAAGGGCGAGGGCCATGGATGGCCCGAGCAATCCCCTCACTCCAACCAATTCTCTCAAATCACTAATCCTATAGCTCAGTTTCTAATAGACCCCGCCTGTAACCGGAGTCACATAGATCTCCTGTGATGCGGTACCAGTTGCACCAGCACTATCAGTTACAGTTACCGTAATGGTATGTTTTGTATCACTGTCGCCAGCAGCAAAACCACATTCAATGACTCTTCTGCCTCTTGTTGGAATTTCTCTCGCCTCAGATGCCCCATCCATTAGGTCTTTCCACACTATAGAGTTGCCGTAAAGTTCCCGGTCTTCATGATCATAAGCGGAACCCACTTCTAACGCGATACAATCCTCCGGTCCATTGCCAGTAACTTGATAACGTACCGGCTGAAGTATACTCACCGTTGGCGGTACATTTCCCGTTGCTGCCCTGACAGTCACCGTCCTGGTTGCGGTGCCGGTGCTCGCACCATCACTGGCACTAGCAGTAACCACATGCGTACCGACCGGTAATGTTGCTGACAATGGGGTACCTGTGCCTATTACTCTGCCTTCTCCGTAACTCCAGCTGATAACATCATCCTGATTGCTAAGGTTCCCCAATTCCACATCGGTGACTTGCGCGCTAAACGGTATCTGCTGTCCGGCATAGAAAACCACCCCTACTCCCGGGGTCAGAATCTCAACCCTGGGCGCATTATTTTCAATGTTTACGGTCTTTTCGGCCGTCGCCCTACGTCCGCCACTGTCAATAGCAGTAAACGAGATTACATGTTCACCAGGCGATAGGTCGTTGGTTCTGGCCAGCAGACCGTACTGCCGCCATGCGGCATCACGATTCGACTTCCATACCAACCTCTCACGAGGAATAGTTCCATCTTCCGTGTCGCTTGCCGTGCCGTTCAAGGTATTCAGCCTCCCCCAGGGAAATCTATCCCTTGCCGTCGTAATTGATGCAGTAGGTGCATTGTTCCCACAGTTAGCTTTGCTAAGACTGATAAGATAGTCGTAAGCTTCCACCGTCAAGGACTCACCATCATCTGACAAGGAAATCATTCCCTCACCTTCTCTTATTCCAGGTATCACCCCTACCCCTTTAGCCCTGCCACGGCTTGTTACTAATCCGTTTAGATACACGGATAGCGTTCTTCCATCACCACTTCCTGTCGCCCTCCCGTGGACGAACCCTTGGCCTGTAGCACCCCTAATGTGCGTCAACTGCCCCTCAATGGATACCCTGACTGACCTAGTATCCCTCCAACAGGCAAAAGGAATGAAAGGGATACAAACTGGAACGTCATACTCCTCCGTATGCTCACCACAATAGGTTCCAAAGAAACGCGGATCGCTGGCGGCATATATGGTTGAAGATACCGAAAATACCGCCAGTACTAGAATGATTTGTAATCTTGCTCGCACATAACGTCTCATTGCCTTTCTCCCACGCCATTGATTTCTTGCATCCCGCATCCTTTGCCGGAGGTTGATCTCCGAATCAAGCTAAACACTACTCTCCTGGCTCTTCCGAACATTCCGTCCGCTCAAGATGATACGGACGGTCATACGGTTCAGGCCAGCTACGCCATTCGCCGTCACTACCAACACTAAAATAATGCACAGTAAGCAGTATGCCGTCTCCACCACCAGTAAGCTCAACACTCATACTGTAGTGCTCAACAGATCCTTCATCGCCATATCCCAGAGCGTTCAATATCACCCTTCCGCCACTAACAACCCCACTGGTAAATGTATAGGGAACAACTAACCCCCAGCCTTGGCCAGACAAGTGGCAGGCGTCTTCTCGTATAATCTGGATATACATCTCTGGATCCTCCCTGGTTGGGGTATCCGGCGTTCTTGCAAAACACCCCTCCAACTCAGGAACAGTCCCACATGGTGAACCGCGTCCAGAAGAATCCAACGTACACCCCGTATTCACCAACAGGACAAGGGCGATAATCAAATACAAATAACGCCGCATAATCATCGTCCTCTCCTGTGCAGGGTTATCGGATTCCCGGAAATATCTCCCTCATTCAAAACCAATGAATCTTTATCGTCTGACAGACACGCCTTCGTCCTAGCGCTGCTGGCATCTGAATATAGAATGGTCCCACTCGCACACGTCGAACCGCTTTCTACAATACCGACAACGGCAACCGCCTT
>JBNKEE010000006.1:0-33329 GCA_050288625.1 Sedimenticolaceae bacterium
ACCTATCGTCGGCGTCATGGCCCCAGACGAGGACCCGAGCTTCCTGGCATATTACGTCCCTACAGGCTACATCTGGGGCTCCGAACTCGGGCTCAGCCTCTCGACCTGGTACAACACCACGCTCTATGACATGGGCCTCACTCCCGGCACATACTCCTTCGTGCTCGGCTATGCAAACACAGAGGTCTTCAGAGTCAATGTCATCGGTTCGAATCCCGTCCCCCTTCCTCCCGCGCTTGGCCTCTTCTGCATCGGCCTTGCGGGCTTGGGCTATAGACTGAGGGGAAAAAGCCCTACAACCCCAACTCCTTCCAGCGCTTTTCCAGTCTCTTGAGTGATACCGGGTATTCGGTCTTCAGCTCTTGCGCGAACAGGGATACCCGCAACTCTTCGAAGGACCAGCGCAGTTCTTCGATGCGTTCGTCCGTCTTGTGATTGAGACGACAGCGCTCATCCCACTCCTGCCACTTTTGATATAGCCCTTGCATCTCCCGCAGCAGTTGTTGATCGCGCGCTGCGGCGTGGTTGAGTTTGTCCAGGCGCAGGGAGATGGCCTTGAGGTAACGCGGCAAATGTTTTAATTGCGGATAGGACGTGAACTGCAAGAAGCCGGAGAAGACCAGGCGATCCAACTGTTGGTTGATGTCGGTAACCGACGCCATCCAGTTTATCTTGTTGGCGCCGGTTAGCGACTTCCTGACCTCTTGATAACAGTCCAGTATCTCCGCCACCTGTTGCAACACGTCTTCGGCTTGGCTCATCAGGCGACCCTTGCATTGCTCTATCCTGGCCTGGAACTCTGCGGCGTTGTGCAGCGCCGGCATTGCTTGGATAAAGGTCAGGTCCACGATCAGGGCCAGCAACTGCGCCTGCAGGTCGCGGGCGGTCTTGGTCTCATAGCCCTTGGGCGCAGCGGCCGCCTTGGCATACTGCAGCTTCATCTTGTCCAGGCCCGGCATGTTGCGCTTCAGATAACGCATGTCCTGGGGCAGCCTGAGCATAAACAGGCGGCGCAGTCCGCCGCGCATGGCCACATCTGCGTTCGCCCTGGAATCCATAACCCTGAGGGCGACCGAGTCACCCGCATCCACCAGGGCGGGAAAGCCCAGCAGTTTGATGCCGCCGCGCTCCAGCTCTACCGACTCTTCCAGCTCTCCGAAATCCCAGTCGCTGATCCCTTCCCGCTCCATCCCGGCCAGGGCCAGGGGTTGAGGCTCTGCAGATGCGGCACCGGCGTATCTCTTTCTCAGCTGGGCCAGGTCACGTCCCGTTGCGATGACCACGCCCTTATCGTTGACCACCTGGATGCCCATGCGCAGGTGCTCCGGTAGTGCGGCCTCATCCCAGGCGTCTTCCGGCACATGCACCCCGGTCATGGCCTTGAGCTGTTCCCCCAGCTCGCGGATCAGCGGTCTGTCGCCCGGCTGCATGCGCTGGATACAGGCATCGGCATACTCCGGCACCGGCACGAATGATTTGCGTAGCTGCTTGGGCAGGCTGCGAATGAGGGCGATGACCCTTTCGCGCAGCAGACCCGGCACCAGCCACTCGCAGCGTTCCTCCGTTACCTGGTTTAGCATGGCCTGGGGCACCACCAGGCTGACCCCGTCCTCCTTATGGCCCGGTTCGAAGTGGTAACTCAATGGTAGTTGCAGGCTGTGCAGATTCAGGGTGTTTGGATAGTCTGCATCAGAGATGGAGTACTCATCCCGCTTACACAAATCTTCTTCGCGCATGTGCAGGACCTTGGGATTGGTTGCCACCTCTTTGCGCAGCCAGCCCTCGAACCCCGGGGCGTTGTAGATGTCCTGCGGGATGCGCTTATCGTAGTACTCGTAGATGGTCTGTTCATCCACCAACAGATCGCGCTTGCGGGTCTTGTGCTCCAGGCCCTCGAGATACTCCAGCAGTTCACGGTTATGGCGCCAGAACTTGGCCCGGGTGTGGAAGTCACCCTCCACCAGGGCGAAGCGGATGAAGATCTCCCGCGCCTCCACCGGATTGATGGGGCCGTAGTTGACCCGGCGCCGCGCCACCAGGGTGATGCCGAACAGGGTGACCCGCTCATAGGCCCCGACCTGGCCCCGGCTCTTCTGCCAGTGCGGTTCGGAATAGCTGCGCTTAACCAGATGACCGGAAACCGACTCCACCCACTCCGGACGGATGCTGGCCAGGGTGCGAGCATACAGTTGAGTAGTCTCCACCAGCTCCGCCGCCATCACCCACTTGGGCTGTTTCTTGAACAGGCCGGAACCGGGAAAGATCAGAAACCTGCTGTTGCGCCCGCCCAGGTACTCCCGCTCCTTGCCACTTTTTTTGAACCCGATGTTGCTGAGCAGCCCGGTGAGCAGAGCCTTGTGCATCTCCTCATACCCGGCCTCGGCCTGGTTCTCCTTGTAGCCCATCTCGTGCATCTGGCCCCGCAGTTGATGATGGATGTCGCGCCACTCCTGGGTGCGGTTCCAGGATATGAAGCGGTCGCGGCAATATTGCCGGAACTTGCGCTTGCTAAGATGATGGCGCTGCTCCTGCAGATGGCGCCACAGGTTCAGATAGCTGAGGAAATCCGACTGCTCATCCCAAAACTCCCGGTGGGACTCGTCCGCCGCCTGCTGCTTGTCCATGGGACGCTCCCGCGGGTCCTGGATACTCAGGGCGGCGCCTATTATCAGCAGCTCGTTCAGGCAGTGGGTATGGGCCGCGGTGAGCAGCATGCGTCCGATGCGCGGGTCCACCGGGAGACGGGCGATCTGGCGCCCGATCCGGGTCACCTGGCGCGTCTTATCTACCGCTCCGATCTCCTCCAGGATGCGGTAGCCGTCCTTGATGAAGCGACTGTCCGGCGGATCGAGAAAGGGGAAGGATTCGATCTCACCGAACCCCAGGATCTTCATCTGCAGGATGACCGAGGCCAGGTTGGTGCGTTGGATCTCCGGCTCGGTGAACTCGGCCCGCGCCGCATAATCCTCCTCGGAATAGAGCCGGATACAGATGCCCTCCGCCACCCGCCCACAGCGACCTTTGCGCTGATTGGCGCTGGCCTGGGAGATACGCTCCACCGGCAGACGTTGCACCTTGCTGCGGTGGCTGTAGCGGCTGATGCGGGCGAAACCTGCGTCGATCACATATCTGATACCGGGCACGGTTAGGGAGGTCTCAGCCACGTTGGTGGCCAGGACGATGCGACGCTGGCCGCCCGGTTGAAAGATCTTGCCCTGCTCCGCCGTACCCAGCCTGGCATACAGGGGCAGGATCTCGGTCAGCTGCATCTTGTGTTTACGCAGGGACTCCGCGGTCTCCCGGATCTCGCGCTCGCCACTGAGGAAGATCAGGATGTCGCCCCGGTCGCTGCGGCTCAGTTCATCCACCGCATCCAGGATCGCCTGCTGCATCGGCTCATCCCGTTCGCTGCTCCCCTCCTCCTGCGGCGGACAGTAGCGCAGCTCCACCGGATAGGTGCGACCTGATACGTTGAGGATGGGCGCATCGCTAAACTGCTTGGCAAAGTGTTCGGGATCGATGGTGGCGGAGGTGATGATCAGCTTCAGGTCCGGACGTTTCGGCAGCAGCTGTTTCAGGTACCCCAGCAGAAAATCGATATTCAGGCTGCGCTCGTGGGCCTCGTCGATGATCAGGGTGTCGTATTCGTTGAGATAGGGGTCTTTCTGTATCTCGGCCAGCAGGATGCCATCGGTCATCAGTTTGATATGGCTATCGGGGCCAACATGGTCGTGGAAGCGCACCTTGTAACCGACGCTGGTCCCCAACTCTCTACCCAGTTCACTGGAGATCCTGTTGGCCAGGGTGCGGGCGGCGATGCGCCGGGGTTGGGTGTGGCCAATGCGTCCGTACACTCCCCGCCTGATAGCAAGGCATATCTTGGGCAGTTGGGTGGATTTGCCGGATCCGGTCTCACCACAGATCACCACCACCTGATTCTGATCTATGAGCGCGGCGATCTCTTCCCAACGCTCAGAGATGGGTAGTTCCGGTGGAAAACCTGTCGTTGGTAGTGAACTTGATCTGAGCTCTGCCTTGCCTTTGGATATATCTATCCGTTTCAGCAGTGGCTGCAGTTTATCATCCGCAACACCTTTGCCTTTTGTCAGCTGGCGCAGACTGCGACGCAACTTATGCCGATCCGCCAGCATGCACTGTTCGATGTCATCGTTTGTGGGGAGTTGTGGTTGCTTCACGTCTGTATAAGGGACAAATAGGTGCTAGAAGGAGTAATAATTTAAAAAAAATTCCAATATTGGGGTATTTAATGCTTCATTTTAATCCTTCTAATATATATCATTAAGTATTCAAATGTTTAAGTTGGAAGAGACATGGCATCAACACCATCCCCACCATATTACAAGCAGAATCGTCTGAAGCAACTCCGGGCGTTCTGTAACGCGGCTCAGACCGAGAGCGTTAGTGAGGCGGCCGAGAGGCTGTTTCTGAGTCAGCCCACAGTTTCCCTGCAGATTCAGGCCCTGGAACGAGAATTTGAGACCATGTTGTTTGAACGGCGTGGACCTAAGATTCGTCTCACCCCCGAAGGCAAGACCCTTTACAAACTGGCTCAACCACTGATCCAAGGGATAGACGGTCTACATGAGACATTTATAGCCAAGTGCGGCTCACTGGAATCCGGTGAGTTGAACATCGCCGCCGGCGAGTCGACCATCCTGTACGTACTGCCGGAGGCCATGCGTAACTTCTCCAACAGCTACCCCAAGATCAGGATCAAGCTGCAGAACGTTACCGGCCGTGACGGTATGGGCATGATCCGAGCGGATCAAGTGGACTTCGCCGTGGGCTCCATGTCGGAGGTGGCGGATGATATCTTTTATCATCCCGTGGTCTCGTATAAGACCGTCCTTATCACTCCGCTGGATCACCCCCTGGCCAATAAAGAGAGCGTGACCCTGCACGACATCAGCCCCTATGGACTGATCCTGCCGCCGCACCACCTGAGTACATGGCGTATGGTGGATCTGGTGTTCAACCAGCATAACCTTAACTACCGGGTAAACCTGGAGGCTGGCGGTTGGGAGGTCATCAAAAAATATGTGGAGCAAGGTCTAGGAATATCCATTGTCTCCGATGTCTGTCTCAACGGTAGCGAAAAACTGGTGCGCATACCGTTGGATAAATATTTCCCTGATCGTGGTTACGGAATAGTTATGCGCCGTGGTAAATTCCTCTCCCCTCAGGCCAAGCGTTTCATCGAAATGATGGACCCCGAGTTCTTCGAGGCAAGAGATATTGCAGAACAGGAAAACGTATAGCTAGACATGAATAGGTTTCTGGTATTTATCTTTGTCTTATTGCAGAGTCAGGTAATACAGGCTGCTATTAGTTTCCGATTAAGAAAACCTGATGGCAGCACCAACTGGCAACACCTGGCCAACTGGTCCGGCGGCATCCTGATCCTGCTACTGACCGTTACGGTCATCACCATTTCTATCACCTGGAGGAAGGCGCGCAAGGCCAATCGCGAACTGCAGGCGATACGTAATGACCTGGAGCTGCGAGTGCAGGAACGCACCGCTCGGCTGCGCGCATCGGAAATGTATATACAGGACATCCTGAAATCCATGCCTTTGATGCTGATCGGCCTGGATAAGGAAGGACTGATCACACAATGGAATAAACGCGCGGAAAATATTACAGGGATAAAGGCTGAAACTTGCCTGGGCAAAAATCTGTGGGATGTCTTTCCGACAATCACGGTATCTCCCAACCAGATTGACGAAGCCATTACCAAGAATGAAGCAATCACCATCAGATATAGCCAACCGGACCAGTACTATTACGATATAACCATCTACCCTCTGCGAGAGCAGGATGAGCCCGGTGTAGTAATACTGATCGATGACATCACCAAGGAAATTCTCGCCGTAAATACACTGATTCAGAGCGATAAGATGTCATCTGTAGGGGAACTGGCAGCCGCCATGGTTCATGATATTAACCCACCCCTCCAATCAATTCTATCCGACCTCAGGGCAGCTAAGGACTCGCTTACACTTAGTGGCAAAAAATCCAGTGGTCCCACGTCTGAGACGCTTAAGGATCTACTGGCGGACGCCCATGAGAAAGGGGAAAACCTGTCATCCATTGTTCACAATTTCCAAGACTTCTCCCGTGTTCGTAGTAACAGGAAGGAGGTTTGCAATATCGTTGAAATCATGGAACGCACTCTGGAACTGGCGGGAGATGTATTATCTGTTCCCTTGCAACTACGCTTCAAAGATATACACATTGAAAGGAACTACCAGGAAGATTTGCCGATGATCCCGTGTTATGCGGCCGAGATGCAGCATGTCTTCCTCAGCCTGCTCCGCCACGCCTGTGATGCCCTCAGGCTAACTGAGCATCCCGAGCGCACACCTACAATCAAGATTCAGATGATCGTCAGCTATGACAATCTCTGGATAAGGATTCACCATAATGGTCTCGGGTTGAACAACGAAGAGCAGATGTATCTGTTCGAACCCTTCTTCAGGAAAGACTCTCCTGATGTGGAATACGATGCTAGCAAGCGACTATCATTTACCTACTTCATTATCACAGAACAGCACCACGGACAGATAGCCGTGACATCCGATCTCAATGTAGGGACGACGTTTCATGTGCAGTTGCCGATTAAGTGAAATGTGTTTGTAGATATTTGGCGTTAGTTATTCTGCAAATATTAGACTGCTCTTCTGGAAATACCAAACAAACCGATACATCCGCTTATAAATAACCAGACTGCGGCTGGCAGCGGCACTGCGGTATTAGCGACTGAGGATGACATATAAACCCACGCCTCATCTCCTGCATGGTTTGCTAAGGCACCGCCTTGACCACCTGTCTCGGAATAGAGGTACACGAAAGGATCATCTCCGTATAGAGATCCGGCAAATAGACTATCCGGTATATACATAAGGAGGTCTGATGAGCCGCTTCCCGGCCCACCCTGCAATGCTGCATCCAGTTTTATCCAGGAATCTTCATTTGCATCCATATCGTATATTAGGCTTGCCGCCCCTGCGAAATTATAGCCGGTAAGATTACCGACATTGGATATGTATATCTCAACAGTATCCAGAGATAACAGGGAGTTCCCATTACCAGGTTCATTCATATCGAAGGCAAATTCACGGTAGAGGGTTCCACCGATATCCACCAGTTGTAAGGTTGATCTATTGATGGCGTCATGCCTGTTACCCGTGCCGAACTCGATAGTCCCTTCCGTGTTGTATCCACTGCTATCAAAGGTGAGAAAGTCGACTGCGACACCACTACCAAAACCGACAACGGAGTTATTGAAAAATTGGGCGCCATTTATGCTGCCGGAAGAGACGCTTGCGGTGGACAGATCCAATGTTGCAGCCTGCAAACCTGCAGCTGTCAGTAACATCAGGAAGGCAAATAGCAACCTAAGCCTAATCTTCTTTTGAACCATCGCTGTTGTACCCTTTAGAAATACCAGAGATCTGGAGCCCTCATATCTTGAATAAATATATGTATGTTATGGGATCACAGCATTGCTCAAATGGGTTAATTTTTTGAGAATAATCAGATTTATTCGTGTTTATTGCGCCACGCACATACTTTACTTCCTAAATAAGGAATTTCGTTCTACTTCCCTAACTGAAAAATCAGATTGAGCTCTACATCATTCCGAATGATATTTCGTCTCAACAACACCAAGTCGACCGTATATTCTGGATACTTGTCCATCAACATCAACTTCAGATCTACCACGTCCTTTACCGGCATACCGTTAACACTGCGGATTAAATCATCCTTTTCCACGCCGGCTTTAGCTGCAGCACTCTCAGAAATAATATCCTTCACCACCACCCCGTCAGCGCTGTCATCCAGCATTAGGCCCAAAACACCAGCCTGCGGTAATTGTTCACCCGCCCCATGCACCAAAAAATCTCCTGCTTCCGGATCAATCGGAGTCTCTCCGGTTGGCAGGATGATGTATCTCTCCCCTTCTACTCTTCTGCTAACCCGTTGCGGTATCCCTGATCCATACATCAGATGTCCCGCACCGGCCAGCACTATCAATTGTCGTTCTGGATTTGCTCGCAGATATTCCGCCGCCCTATCCGCCATGCTTTCATCCCAAAGTAGTTGCACTTGCATGAAGCCCTCAAATCCGTTCTTACCCTTGTGTGCATGTCCTTCGTATATCTTCTTTAGGCGCTTGCGATACTCTTGGTCTGAATCATCTATCTCGCTTGGTATCTGTTTCATCTCATCCTCTGACAGGCCATCAATGCCCTTTTCAGACACCTGAGCAACAATCTCTTTAGGAATATTTAATGCAATAACCGGTATGCGGTTATCACGGGCAAATGTGAGAATAGGACGATAGAGTCGATAATCAAATCGCCAGCGTTCCATCCACTCGCTGTTGCGAATCAACCCCTTTTCATCCAGCTCGCCCCGGATATAGCGATCCAACACATCCTGAAATGGCTGTTGAAACTGCTCCATTCCGATCGCAATGCTGGGATTTTCTGCGTGCAGTCGCTTAATGATCTCCAACTGAGTCAGATGATCTGCATAACTATCGTGGGTCTCACCCACATACACCACTCGAGCAGATGAGATCTTTGATACAACTTGGTCTAGTTCCATAGTATCTCTTAAATCCAGCGCCACGCGTGCAGATGCCTTCTCGGCAGACCACGCACAAGTGATACAAGAATACACCAGTAACAGCATTGTAATAATCTTATATCTATAGTTCATGGCATGGTAACTTTTACATTTGATTAATTTGTCATTTTCAAATTAGTATAAGACACAGGTGATAATCAAAGGATATATGTTTGAATATGGATAGGTTTACGCGAGTTAGATGGTATCTCCTTCTATTAGTTCTTTTATGTCAGATAGCATCAGCTATACCCCCAATA
This sequence comes from Sedimenticolaceae bacterium, assembly GCA_050288625.1. Classification (GTDB taxonomy): domain Bacteria; phylum Pseudomonadota; class Gammaproteobacteria; order Chromatiales; family Chromatiaceae; genus JAAGZL01. The sequence continues at coordinate 8,916 of JBNKEE010000006.1, forward strand.
CATCATAAACTGGATGTCATGCTGGAGCCTGAAAAGGGATATTTGAAGGCAACGGACCATATAACCTTCCCTGAGGCAGTTGATGAGGTTTCATTCAGTCTACATGCCGGTCTTAGACTACGACTGAGCACGCCTGGCGCATGGGTTACCTCCGTAGACGATATTGAATCACAAGCACCGCTTAAACATTACAGGATCAGATTTTCACTTGGGCAGAAAGAGCTACAGGTACACTATTCCGGCAAGATACAGCAGAGATTCAAATACAGCCCAGGAGACTACAGCGGAGGAAGGGAATCCAGCGCCGGTATAATATCTGAACAGGGAGTTTTCCTAAGCCAGTCAAGTTACTGGTTCCCCGTATTCGACGATAGGCCGGTTACGTTCTCGCTCTCCACTCTGTTGCCAAACGGCTGGAGCAGCATCAGTCAAGGTAAAAGCGTCGGCAATAACCAGTGGCAGCAATTGTCACCACAGGATGATATCTATCTGATAGCAGGAAGGTATCACATCTATAGACGATCGAACGACGTGGCAGAGGCGCAGGTATATTTACTCCAACCTGATAACGCCATGGCACAGCGCTACCTAAAAGCAACGGAAGGTTATCTGCAACTTTATAGCAAACTTTTAGGGCCATACCCCTACTCCAAATTCGCCATGGTGGAGAACATCTGGGAGACCGGTTATGGCATGCCCTCTTTCACTTTGCTTGGGTCGAAGGTGATTCGATTACCGTTTATTCTCAACAGTTCATATCCTCATGAGATATTGCATAACTGGTGGGGTAACGGAGTATTCATCGACTACGCCAAAGGCAACTGGGCGGAAGGCATGACAACTTACCTTGCAGATCATCTGATCAAAGAACAACAAGCCCAAGGCTCGCAATATAGACGTGATGCTCTGCAAAGCTACGCAACCTATGTAACTAAACAAAATGAATACACCCTAAAAGATTTCCGCGGACATCACGGCCAAGCCAGTCAAGCCATAGGCTATGGCAAATCCATGATGATCCTACATATGCTAAGACTTTCTCTGGGAGACGACACATTTACAGAAGGTTTACGTCTGTTTTACCAAGACAACCTGCACAAAGTCGCATCCTATGATGATATGCAACGCGCCTTTGAGCAGGTGTCAGGCAAAGACCTCTCAACCGAATTTACCCAATGGACCAGTCGCACCGGAGCACCTGTTCTCGATATAACTGAGATATCTGCAAAGGAAGATGGTTGGGACTATCTACTCAGTTTTACCCTACGCCAAACCCAGAAAGACGAGCCTTATCTGCTCCATGTACCTGTGTATATCCAGACAGAGGATGAATCTGAGCCTATTGTTAAAACTGTGACCTTTAAGGGGCGCGAGACCAGAAGGACTATTGAATTGGATGAACGCCCCCTGTCTATCATGGTAGATCCGCTATTCGATGTCTTTCGCACTCTGGATCCAAGTGAAACTCCAAGCTCCCTGGGACAACTGTTCGGCGCAAAGGAACCTATAGTCATCCTGCCTTCACTGACTGACGTAAAATCAAGAATGGCATACAGACGCCTGGCGAATAGCTGGAAACAGCGCTTCGGGAATATATCAATAGTTTGGGATAACGGGATAACTGAGTTACCAAAAGATAGGGCAGTATGGTTGCTCGGACGGGACAACCTCTTTGCAGATCAATTCATGCAGGATATGGGCGACTTGCCCGTGGCATTCAACGATCAAACCCTTAGGATAAACGGCAAGCAATTCGACGCAGACAAAAACAGCTTTGTACTAACCAATCGCGGATCTATGACCAGGGGTTGGTTGCACGCCCACTCGCTTGCGGCACTACCTGGACTGACCAGAAAGATCCCCCACTATGGAAAGTATAGCTATCTGGTATTTACCGGAGGAACACCTGAGAACATACTAAATGGTCAATGGCCTCTCATGAAATCCACTCTGTCCGTAAGATTGGATAAAGAAGCGCCACCTATCGAGATACCTGAGCATCCACCACTGAGTGAACTCATAGAGTGAATTACTCGAAATCAGGGTTCTTCCATTCGGCGGACGGGGCAAGGTCTTCTTTTGGCACAGGTATACGAGATACATAGTTGACTACCTGCGCGATCTCTTCTTTAGAAAGACCTTTAATAATCTTCACCATATCAGGATTAACATTGCGACGCTTCCCGTCAAGTATCCACTCGATCTGACGCACCATATAGCTATAGTGCTGGCCTTGAATCCTTGGAAACAGATTTTCGCTGTTACCCTCACCGTTTTCGCCATGGCATTTGATACAGTTGGTAACAAACAGTTTTTTTCCGTTCTCAAACTCAGGACTGCCCTCGCCCCACGCCCCTTTTCCATTATCTGGATTCATCTTCAACCGCTCAATATATGCCGCGACATCGGCAACCGCCTGATCATCACCAATAGACTCTGGAAGAGAAAATGGGTACATGGTTGGGTTGTCGCGGTTTTTGTTCCGAATATCCGCCAGCTGCTTAATCAAGACGGAGCGATGCTGACCGGCTAACTGTGGAAAGGTACCATCTTTAGATCCCCATCCTTCCTGCAAGTGGCACGCTGAGCATACCACATACACATCAAGACCATTCTCCAGGTCAGGTTCTAAGGTCATGAGCCGTTCCACTTCATATGCGGCAGCATTCCAACCTGGCAAGTTGAAACTACAGATAGCCAATCCCATAGCTACCGCCAAGGTCTTAACTATGCTAGATCTTGCCATTTGTATAACCTCCAAAATCTGCAGGCGCGGTAGTCTGATAACCCAACATTACTACTCAAACATCAACCGAGTTTACTTTTGAGCCAAGCACTGAACTCTTCTCCCAGATGATGATGGTTTATCGCATAATCGACTGTGGCTTGTAGATATCCTAACTTGCTTCCACAGTCATATCTCTTTCCATCAAATTCATAGGCCATAACATCTTCGTCCTTAATAAGTCGTGCAATGGCGTCTGTCAGTTGAATCTCACCACCAGCACCACGTCCGATCTTTTTTAGATGCTCAAAGATCCTAGGGGTCAGGATATAACGCCCAACCACAGCTCGATTGGATGGTGCCTTGTCGGGATCAGGCTTCTCAACAATCCCCTTCATTTTGACTATCTTGCCGTCGCCCTCAGGATCTACAACACCATAGCTATTGGTATCTTCTGGTGGTATCAATTCAGTTCCTATGATGCTCCTTTCAAACTCAGAATAGGCATCTACCATCTGCTTAAGCACACCACGTTCACCATCATCGATCAGATCATCCGCCAGCACTACCGCAAATGGTTCGTCTCCCACCACTGGGTGCGCACAAAGAACCGCGTGACCAAGTCCCAGAGGCATGGCTTGACGGATAAATATGCAACTAACATGGGATGGGATAATGTTACGTACCAATTCTAATAGCTTATCCTTGCCACGCTGCTCCAGCTCCATCTCAAGCTCATAGGCCGTATCGAAATGATTTGAGATAGATGTCTTGTTGCGACCGGTTATGAACACCATGTCCTCAATACCGGCTGCTACCGCTTCCTCCACGGCATATTGAATAAGGGGTTTATCTACGATTGGCAGCATCTCTTTGGGGCTTGCCTTAGTGGCCGGAAGAAACCTTGTACCCAGACCGGCCACCGGAAAGACGGCCTTTCGTACCCTACTTATCATCTTAAAAAGTCTCCTACTTTATTATTTACACTTACTCTATCAGATTGTTATTGCGCCAGACGGCCGTACATAGCAATCTTATGGCGTAATCTGGATGCGAGTTCTGGGTCCATCTGACTCCAATCAAAACGCCACTCCCAGTTACCCTCCATGGTGCCGGGTATGTTCATACGATGCTCTCCTCCCAGTTCCAACAGGTCCTGCATCTGCAAGATGGCAAGATCAGAGCGAGAAGAGAGTACATTCCATATCATCGGCCAAGGCATTTCAATACTTGAGTTGCCTAGAAACTCATCCACATTAGCCTTGGTGCGTTCATCCAGACTTTCATACCAACCTATAGTAGTGTCGTTATCATGAGTACCCGTATACACGACAGAATTACGCGGATATCTGAATGGTAGATGAGGATTATTTGGGTCTCCGGAAAAGGCGAATTGGAGCACTTTCATACCAGGAAGCTTAAAGCGGTCGCGCAAAGCTTCCACCTCTGGGGTTATTATCCCAAGATCCTCGGCAACCAACGGCAATCTCTTATACTCCTGATACAATCGTTCAAACAGCGCCTTACCAGGTGATGATACCCAACGACCATGCACCGCAGTTTCATCATCTGCCGCAATCTCCCAATAGGATTCGAATCCGCGAAAATGATCTACTCGAATCAGATCGTATAGGGTTAACTGAGTCTTTAGACGCTGAATCCAGAAGGTGAAATCCTCTTTCTGTAGTTGCTCCCAATCATATAGAGGGTTACCCCAACGCTGGCCTGTCTCGGAAAAATAGTCGGGCGGAACGCCGGACACTACCGTAGGCATACCATGCTCGTCTAACAGGAAGACTCGTTGATTGGCCCACACCTCAGCACTATCGTGGGCCACAAAAATAGGCATGTCACCAAACAGCTCCACCCCACGCCCATTTGCGTATTCTTTCATCTCCTTCCATTGCTGAAAAAATACAAACTGTTCAAAATGTACGTAATTGATCTCCTGCGCCAGCCTTTCTCTAATCTCTGCCAGGGCGATTTCATCACGATCTCTCAGCGCATCCGGCCATTCCCACCAAACTTGGCAATCCTGGTCCTTGCGTATAGCACGAAACAGTGAGTAATCATTTAACCAATACCCCTGCTCTTGAACAAACAACTCCATCTGCTCTTTCTGTTGTTTGTCTGCCAGACGATTATAACCATCCCATGCAGCACGTAGAGATAGGAGTCTATCCTCTTCAGAAAGTGTTTTTTTATCTAAAACTGACGCGTCTAACCAGTTAACCTGAACCAGATAGACCAGGTTGATTAGCAACGGATTACCTGCATGGATGGAACTCGTGGAGTACGGAGAGTTGTCCGACCTGGTAGGACCTACGGGGAGTATCTGCCAATAACTGAATCCTGAATCTACCAAAAAGTCGACAAAATGCCTGGCCTCATCCCCCAGATCTCCGTTGTTGCCAGGGCCTGGAAGTGAGGTTATGTGCAGCATCACCCCTGCAGCGCGGCTCTTTAAACAACTCCTGTATCTCGGTTGACCCATTAAGAACTTTTCTCAACGTTATTGATTCAATAGATTTAATTACTGCGCATCACCCCGCCTAACGCGGGCTTACCTCCACCGTGAGTGAATGCGCGTGATAGGTATTCAGGAGGTTCTTCTCCTAGTATTAGATACAGATGTTCTAACTGGTTCCTAAAAAGGCTCTCAAAATCTGAGACCGTGTTCCCAGGATTGTAATCCCCAAACCACCAAAACCAGTCTGATCCTTCACAGGTAGCCATCTGCAGCTCTGCCTCTTCGACCTGAGTAGCACTCAATCTACCCTCCGCCATAACTCTATCAAAGACCAGCTTGGCCTCAATCAACATATCCCAGGCTCGGTTTTTATCTTTTTCCCCAATCCATGTGGAAAAGGTGCCGTAGACCCAACTACCCGCTACCAGTTTACTCAGGTCATACGTCGGTAGATCACGTTCGACGATCTCTGAAAACGTGGTCAGTTCCAGACCAGGGTGCTCTGATAATCGTCTATACAGACTGTCAAGAAAATAGCCGCCGTTTCTTGGATAGTGCTCCCAGGCGTTCTCTCCATCCATTATTATAGACACTACGGTTTCTGCCGGGTTGCCTGAGTTTTTGGCGATAGATTCCAGACTGACAATAAGGTTACTTACCGCATCTTCTGCATGCCAATCAGCATAGGTAAAGCCGATCATATCGGATAGGTTGTCATTGCGGAAAAAGCAGTTGAGTCTTCCTTGTCGCACACGGTATGGCCTGTGTGCCCACTGTTCCGGCCAAGGCTTATCTGCGTAGCTCTTTTCCAGGCTGTTGTGAAGAACCTGTTGTCCGCTCGCTATCCAGGTAAAACCCTCTTCCTGCAATAGGTGTAGACAATCTGTACTGACAGAGCCTTCTGCAGGCCAGCATCCCTTCGGACGAAACCCGAAGCTTCTCTCAAAAGACTCAATACCACGACGTATGTGCCACTTAGCGCGCTCCTCGCCACCGGGATAATTATCGCCCTCAGGAAGTTTAATATCAGGGATCGCCTCCCGTGCTGACTCAAGATCCAGTAACAATGGCATGATCGGATGGGCATAGGGGGTAACTGACAGCTCTATCCGGCCCTCTTGCGCAAGTTTCTTGTACCTATCAACGATAGATGAAAGAAGATCTCCAATACTCTCCACCATCCGATATCTGTCTTCAGCAGTGTAGCCCTTGCGCTTCTTCTCTAAAGACTTTACCCGCAGATCGTTGACCCTGGGATATTCACCCATCCATACCAGGTGATACCACACCAGAAGATCGACAATGAATTGATCGTTCAGATACACAGAAGACTCGGCATGCTCATCCACCATTGACACGATGTCTGTCAATCGGCGGAATGTTCTGAAACGGCCTCGCATATGTTTTTCATTGGCCCGCATGCAGGCGATCATCAGGTTACGTCTGGATTCCTGATCCAGGGGCAACCCAGGCCCAGCCAGGGCGGCCAACAATGGGTCCTTGATCTGACGACCACGCACCAACCACTCTTGAATCTGCTCTACATAATCACTTAGCTGCTCCAACAGTACGGGGGCAAAATTGACCACAGCCCGCGCCTCTGGATGGTTTTCCAAGTGGGCAGCCATGTCTACATAGTCTTTAATACCGTGCAGATAGACCCATGGTAACTTGAAGCTGCTGTGGTCCGGACCTCGATAGTCCGGCTGATGCATATGCCAACACAGAACCACTTTCAAACGCTGTTTGCTATCTGACATAGTTTGTAACCTGTCCCAACATACCGGGCGTTACCAGGACAACACCATTAGGTGTTACGGTAAATCGTTTTGCGTCGGCCTTAGGGTCTTCGCCGATAACCATGTTATTAGGTATTTTGCATCGTTTATCGATTATTGCGTTCTTGATGCTGCAGTTTCTACCTATATCCACATCTGGCAGTATTACCGAGTCTTCCACGGTACAAAATGAATTTACCCGCACGTTGGAAAATAGTAGCGAATGTCGCACCAGCGATCCTGAGATGATACAGCCACCGGATACCATGGAATCCACCGCCATGCCGCGGCGATCATCATCATCAAAGATGAATTTTGCCGGCGGCGCCTGTTCTTGATAGGTCCAGATAGGCCATGTCCTGTCGTACAGATTGAGCTCTGGCGTAACTCCAATCAACTCCAGATTGGTGGCCCAGAAAGCGTCTAAGGTACCCACATCGCGCCAATAACCCTGTTTGCCGGTCTTCGGATCACGGAAAGGATAGGCCATGACCCTATACTTCTCTATCACAGAGGGGATGATATCCTTACCAAAATCATGGCTTGAGTTGGGCATATCCGCGTCTTTGATCAACTGTTCAAACAAAAAAGCCTTGTTAAAGACATATATCCCCATGGATGCCAAGGCGGTATCCTTGCTCCCAGGTATAGGTTTTGGGTCCCTGGGCTTCTCTTCGAACTCCAACACCCTGGTATCGTCGTCCACACGCATGACACCGAATGATTTGGCTGTCTCCAGATCTACATCGATGCAGCCCACGGTTATATCCGCCCCAGTGGCTACATGATGGGCGATCATAGCGCCGTAATCCATGCGATATATATGGTCACCAGCAAGGATCAGGACATAATCAGGATCATGATTACGAAATATATCTATGTTTTGGTGGACAGCATCTGCCGTACCAGAATACCAGCTATTTTCATCGATCCTCTGCTGTGCCGGTATCAGCTCTATATACTCTCCAAACTCGCCACGCAGAAACCCCCATCCCCTCTGAATATGCAGGATCAAAGAGTGGGCCTTGTACTGGGTAAGTATACCTATACGGCGAATACCGGAATTAATACAGTTGGAAAGAGGGAAATCTATGATGCGAAACTTGCCCCCGAAGGGTACGGCAGGTTTTGAGCGCCACTTGGTTAACTCCTGTAACCTTGAGCCACGACCGCCTGCAAGAATAAGTGCCAAGGTCTTTTTGGTGATCTTACTGACAAACCTTGGATCCTGCTCCATACTCATTCTATGATTCCTCCCGCCTTTTCTTCTTTAGTATCAACATCCCTACTTAGCATATACTATCACGCACATATAGGAAGCAAGATTTAAGATCTATTAAACTAGGTAACACGCCAATATATAACTATGAGCACAGCAGACAGAGAAAAGAAGTAATGAAGACAAAAAGAAAAAATATATCTGATGAGCTCAATATGCCCATGCAACGCATACTGCAAGCGCGCCACCACGACCCTTTTGAAGTACTTGGACGACACGTTCAGGGTAAAAAATCCACGGTAAGGGCATTCCTCCCCCATGCCGACGAGGTTGAGATTGTCGAGATTGGGCAGCCTATGGAACGCATCCCAGGATCTGACTTTTTTGAATGGAGTGGAGATCAAGATAGTCTGCCCGAAAAGTATCAGATCTCATATGTATCCAATTCAGGGGGGCTGGTTTCCCGCTATGACCCATACTGCTTCGGGCCTCAACTGGAATATTTCGATATGCACCTCTTCAATGAGGGCAACCACTGGCACGCGTACCGTTTTCTCGGAGCGCATCATCACACGGCAGACCAACATGATGGAATCCTGTTTGCTGTCTGGGCGCCTAACGCCGCGCGTGTAAGCGTGGTGGGAGACTTTAATCGCTGGGACGGACGCGTTAATCAGATGCGTTCCAGAGGAGAATCCGGTATTTGGGAACTGTTTATACCCGGTCTGGAGGCCGGATGTATATACAAATATGAGATCTTGGACCAACGCGGTCATGTGCATCTCAAATGCGATCCCTACGGCAATCAATTTCAGGTTCGTCCCGATACAGCCTCTATCGTGGCGCCACAGAGCAGCTACGAGTGGAGTGACAAAGAGTGGCTCTCCAAACGCAAACAGAACAACTGGCAACACACCCCTATAAGCATCTATGAGGTGCATCTAGGGTCCTGGCGGCGCGGAGACAACAACGGCTTCCTAAACTATCGGGAGCTGGCCCACCGCCTGATTCCGTATGTACAGCAGATGGGATTCACCCATATAGAACTACTACCCATCACTGAACACCCGTTCGATGCCTCCTGGGGCTACCAGACCACAGGCTATTTTGCCCCTACCAGCCGTTACGGCACACCGGATGATTTTCGTTATTTCGTCGACAAGATGCACCTGAACGGTATTGGCGTGATCCTGGACTGGGTACCGGCGCACTTTCCCAAGGACCAGCATGGTCTAGGCAATTTCGATGGTTCGGCCCTGTACGAGCACGCAGACCCGCGCAAGGGTGAACATAGAGATTGGGGCACACTGATCTTCAACTATGGTCGCGCCGAGGTAAAAAACTTCCTGCTTGCCAGCGCCGTATACTGGCTGGAGGAGTTCCATCTGGATGGACTTAGGGTGGATGCCGTGGCATCCATGCTCTATCTCGACTACTCCAGAGAGGACGGTGACTGGGTGCCGAATGAACACGGTGGTCGCGAAAACCTGGAGGCGGTCAGCTTCCTGCAGCAGCTAAACAGCGTTACCCATGAGGAGTTTCCTGGCACTGTGATGCTGGCTGAGGAGTCCACCGCCTGGCCCCAGGTCTCAGGCCCTACCTGGCTCGGCGGCCTGGGATTCAGTATGAAGTGGAACATGGGATGGATGCATGACACTCTGTCCTATATGGAGAAGGATCCCATTCATCGCCACTATCATCACGATCTGCTGACCTTCGGTATGCTCTACTGCTACACAGAGAACTTTGTCCTCCCCTTCTCCCACGACGAGGTAGTGCACGGTAAAGGATCGCTACTGGATAAGATGCCTGGGGACGACTGGCAGAGATTCGCCTCCCTACGACTGTTGTTCAGCTACATGTTCACCTATCCCGGCAAGAAACTGCTGTTCATGGGCAATGAGTTTGCCCAGGGTAAGGAGTGGGATGATAACTCAGAGCTGGACTGGTATCTGTTGGATCGTCCACAACATCAAGGTATCCAGTCTTTGATCAGCGAACTAAACCGCATATACCAGGAACTCCCTGCCCTGTATGCCGTGGAGTTCGAAGGAGACGGATTCGAATGGATCGACTGTCATGATGCAGCCCAATCGGTCCTAAGCTATCTGCGCAAGGGGCCAAATGGGGAATTCGTGGTGGTGATACTAAACTACACTCCGATTCCACGAAATGATTACCGTATCGGAATACCCGTAGCTGGTCGGTATCGGGAACTGTTCAACTCTGACTCTGAATACTTTGGCGGCAGCAATATGGGAAATATGGACGAGATCGCAACAGAACCAACTCCATGGATGGGCCAGAAGCAATCAATAACCCTGACTCTGCCGCCATTGGGGGCACTGATCCTGCAGATTGTCGACTAATCAGAATCTAAGCGCATCTTCCTGCAATGTTCGATAAGAGATGCAGTTGAACTGTCGTGATCAACTTCAGGGACCTCCCCCTGTAGTTCAGGTAAGATGATGCTGGCCAGCTGCTTGCCCAACTCTACTCCCCACTGGTCAAATGAGTTTAGATTCCAGATCACACCCTGAACAAAGATCTTGTGCTCATACAACGCAATTAAAGAGCCCAGGCGTTGCGGGGTCAGCTTATCGATCAATATGGTATTGGTAGGGCTGTTGCCAGGAAACTGCTTATGCGGTAACAGCTCATCCACTCTTTCTTGATCCAGACCGGATGCCTCCAGTTCGGTCCGTGCCTCCTGCTCCGTCTTGCCAAGCATCAGGGCCTCGGTCTGAGCCAGGCAGTTGGCCAGCAGCTTCTCGTGTTGATCGCCCTGCTCGTTATGGCTATGTACCGGAACGATAAAATCTGCAGGTATCATTTGTGTGCCTTGATGGATCAACTGATAAAACGCGTGTTGTCCATCGGTACCTGCCATTCCCCAGATTACAGGCCCAGTTGTAAAATCCACGGCTTGACCATCTCTGGTCACACGCTTGCCATTGCTCTCCATGTCCGCCTGTTGCAGATAGTCAGGCAACATACGCAGGTACTGATCGTATGGGAGTATGGCGTGAGTTGCGGCTCTGGCGAAGTTGCCATACCAGACCCCTAGCAAAGCCATGATGACAGGCATGTTCTGCTCAAGATCCGTGTTGTGAAAGTGTTCATCCATGGCATGTGCACCATTAAGCATCTCATAAAATCTATCCATACCGACGGCGATGGCAATAGGTAGCCCGATGGCAGACCATAGGGAGTATCTCCCTCCTACCCAGTCCCAGAACACAAACATGTTGTCTGTGTCGATACCGAATGCCGCCACTGCATCCGTGTTGGTGGATACGGCGACAAAATGACGGGCGATGGCCTGCTTATCTTTCATGGAGTCCAGACACCAGGCGCGGGCTGCATGGGCGTTGGTGATGGTCTCCTGTGTAGTGAAGGTCTTGGAGGCAACAATGAACAGAGTGGTCTCAGGATTCAGGGGGTTTAGGGTCTCCGCCAGATGGGTGGCATCAACATTGGATACGAAATGTACTTTTAGCTCTGGGGACTGATAGTGACGCAAGGCCTCGCTAGCCATAAAAGGACCCAGATTGGAGCCACCTATACCTATGTTCACCACGTCTGTTATGGGTTTCCCGGTGTAGCCCTTCCAGTCGCCGCTACGAACCTGGCTGGAGAAACGCTCCATCTGTCCCAGTACCTTATTCACCTCCGGCATCACGTCCTTACCTTGCACTATTACCGGCGTGTTGGAACGGTTGCGCAGAGCTGTGTGCAGTACCGAGCGCCTCTCCGTATTGTTGATCGGTTCGCCAGAAAACATCCTGTCTCTCCAGCCTGCAACATCCACCGCCCTGGCCAGTTGCAACAGTCTATCCATTGTGGCACCGGTAATACGGTTCTTTGAGTAATCCAGCAACAATCCACAATCCGTAATTGCGAACCGATTACACCTGTCACCATCTGTAGCAAACAGCTCGCGCATATGGAGCTGCTGCATATCTCTCCAGTGTAGTTCCAGGGCCTTCCACTCTGCTAATCCGGTACGTGATGTCATATATATTTAATTCAAATGATTAGAATTATTTTTTCACTTTATTCAATTCACGGGTTAAAGTATATCCATTGCGCATAATAAAACATCCCTATAGCAAAGATATGACTGGCAGTTCTACCTACATCAGCGGGAATTCCCCAAAAAAGATACTGTTTGCCGCCAGCGAGGCCCAACCACTGATCAAAACCGGTGGACTGGCCGATGTGGCAGGCAGCCTACCTAAGGCCCTGGGCGCACTAGGCCTGGATGTACGCCTGGTGTTACCCGCGTACCCCCAGGCAGTGGAACGAGCCATACCGCTGGAGACGGTTGCCACAATCAAAATCAGCGGCACCACAGAGCCGGTTCGTATCCTGGAGCAAAAGACAGAAGGCAAAATACATGTATATCTCATAGATGCCCCGGGCCTGTTCAACCGCCCAGGGAATCCGTATACAGATGCGTCGGGGCGGCCGTGGAGTGACAATGCCCAACGCTTCGCACTATTCTGCCGCGCCCTGGTCAGGATCGCTATGGATCAGGCAGGATTGGGTTGGTGTCCAGATGTGGTGCATTGCAACGACTGGCAGACCGGTCTGGTCCCGGCATTGTTGGCCCAAGAATGGGACCGTCCAGCCACCGTATTCACCATCCACAACCTCTCATATCAGGGGATGTACGATAAGTCCACATTCATCCAACTGATGTTGCAAGACCAGCTCTGGTCTCCCGATGGGCTTGAGTTCCATGACAACTTCTCTTTCATCAAAGGTGGACTGGTATTTGCCGATTGGCTCACCACGGTGAGTCCGACCTATGCTGAGGAGATCCGTACGGCTGAATTCGGCTATGGCCTTGAAGGCCTGCTGGATCATCGCTCCGATAGGTTGACCGGTGTCCTCAACGGCATCGACTATCAGATCTGGAACCCTGCTACCGATATCCATATTGACCATAACTATGATGCAAACAGCTACGCGAAAAAAAGGGACAATAAGCTTGCCCTGCAAAAAGAGTTAGGTCTGGAAGAAAACCTGGAAGCGATGCTGTTTGGAAACATCGGTCGCATGGTGGAACAGAAAGGGATCGATATGATCATCGATATCCTGCCCAAGATGATGCAGAAGAAAGATACACAGCTGGTCATACTTGGCAGTGGTGAAGAACATCTGGAACAGGCCCTGGAGATCGCTGCGCAGAAATATCCGGGCAGGTGCGTGGTCAGGATCGGATATGACGAACATCTGGCCCATCGTATCGAGGCGGGATGTGACTGCTTTCTGATGCCTTCCCGCTTTGAACCCTGCGGCCTGAACCAACTATTCAGCCTACGCTATGGCTCAGTGCCCATAGTCACCCGCACTGGCGGCCTAGCCGATACCGTAACAAATCTGAGCCCATCTTCCATGCTGAACGACACCGCCAGCGGGTTTGTTTCCGAAAGACCGGATGCAGACTCCCTGCTGGACGCAGTAAATCGCGCCATAGAGTATTATCGACGTCCCGGCCAGTGGTGGGAAAAACTGGCCATTCATGGCATGCAACAGGACTATAGCTGGGACTCCAGTGCTGCTCATTATCTGGACATATATTCAAAAGCTGTGGATTCGCCAGCAAAGAATCCGGTGGCTGCGGCATGAAAAAGGGGACGTATCTGTAGATACGCCCCCAATGTATTCTCTAATAAGTCGTAGACCTGTAGCCTATGCCACCTGGGTCGCTATCTTGTCTCCGGTGCGTATCACTACGTTGTGTTCATTCAGGTACACCAGGCTTGGCTTATAGCTGGCAGCCGCCTCCTGATCCATGCCGGCATATGCGCAGATAATCACTCGATCACCCGGATTGGCCTTGTGCGCCGCGGCTCCGTTCACCGAGATGATCCTGGAACCGGCCTCCGCCTCTATGGCGTAGGTGGTAAAACGCTCACCATTTGCAATGTTATAAATCTGAATCTGCTCGTAGGGTAGAATTCCAGCCAAGTCCATCAGGTCCCTATCGATAGCGCAGGATCCTTCATAATCCAGTTCTGCATGGGTAACACAAGCGCGGTGCAACTTGCATTTGAGAACGGTTAACTGCATCTGGTGATTGCTCCTAAATAAATCCTAGTAAATCAAGCGCGTAATTATGCTATATCCACTTCCATTCATCAAACAAATAGACCTATCTAACAACACTATGGGTCTTAAGGTTATCTATTAGACGTGCCTTACCCAGATATGCCGCTGCTACTATTACTAGACTGCTATCGGCGTCATCTGGTTCCGCCAGATTATCTGCCCTGCGTATAGAGTAATAGTCTGGTCTAAACCCTGCTTTTTCAAGGGCTTGCCTAGCATCTATCTCAAGTTTAGCGTAATCCATCTCTCCCGACTCTATCGCATCCGCCGTCGTCTGCAGAACCCTACGTAGCCCCGGGGCCAGCTGCCTCTCCTGAACGGTCAGATAGCCATTACGAGAACTCATGGCTAGACCATCGTCCTCTCTAACGGTGGGAACGCCAACTATCTCAACAGGGATACAGAGATCATCCACCATATGGCGAATGACCAACAGCTGCTGATAGTCCTTCTCGCCAAACAGGGCGATATCAGGCTGCACCATGTTGAATAGCTTGCAGACCACCGTGGCCACGCCCACGAAATGACCGGGGCGGGAGGCGCCGCATAGGATATCGGATAGACCTGGCACCTCTACTTTGGTCTGTAGCTGTTGCGGCCTGGTATAGACCTCATTAACGGAGGGTGCGAACAACAGATCGACGGATGTTTCTTCCAGGGCATCTGAGTCCTGCTGCATAGTCCTGGGGTAACTATCGAAGTCTTCCCCATCACCAAACTGCAGGGGATTTACGAATATGGTCACCACCACTCGATCCGACAGCTCTTGGGCATGGCGCACCAGGGTCAGATGTCCTGCGTGCAGATTTCCCATAGTCGGGACCAGGGCGACGCGCTCTCCGGCCATACGCCACTGTCTGACCTGACAACGCAGATCAGCGATGGTGTTGAGGGTGATCATTTATAGCTCTCGTCCATGCTCGGATAGGTTCCTTCCTTGACCGCCTTCACATATGCCTCCAGGGCCTCCTTGACAGTAGCGGCTTGCTGCATGAAGTTGCGACTGAATTTAGGGAGATAGTCTGTGCTGATACCCAGCATGTCATACAGTACCAGCACCTGACCGTCGGTCTCCGCCCCCGCACCGATACCGATCACCGGGATATCCAAGGATTTGGTTATATCTGCAGCCAGCCCCCTGGGAACGCACTCCAGCACCAGCATCTGAGCCCCCGCCTGTTGTAGCGCCAGTGCATCCTCCTGCATGCTACGCGCTGCATCCGCATCCTTACCCTGTACCTTGTATCCGCCCAGTCTGTGTACCGACTGTGGAGTCAGTCCCAGATGGGCGCACACCGGAATGCCGTTGGCGGTGAGTTCCCTAACTGTATTGAGTTGTGTTGCTCCACCTTCCAGCTTAACCATATGGGCTCCGCCCTCTTTCATAAGTCTGGCGGCAGACTCCAGGGCCTGCACAGTTGAGCTATAACTCATAAAGGGCATATCAAGTATCAGAAAAGATCTGGTACGCGCCCTGGCGACGTTTTTACCGTGATACACCATCTCATCTACAGTCACCGGCAGGGTGCTCTCCTGCCCCTGGATCACCATGCCCAGGGAATCTCCCACAAGTATCACTTCCACCCCGGCCGCCTCGATCAGCCTGGTGAAACTGGCGTCATAGCTGGTCAGCACGGCGATCTTATCACCCTGCCGTTTCATCTCATGCAGTCTGTTTATATTGATGTCTGACATTGCGGCCTTCAGCCTCCGTGTGAGTCTGTGCCCTAATCTGTTCTCATATCGGGTAATTAAAGCAGTAGCGGACCAGGATTGAAATAGTGCTTGCCGCTACGGACGCTACAGATCTGCTCCAGCAACAGCTGATAATCCTCATCTCTCTCTACAGGATTGATCTCAGCCGCGTTGATGATCAGAAGTGGTGAAGCGTCATAGTGATGGAAAAACTCGGCATAAGCGTCGCCCAGTCTCTGCAGATAATCCAGACTCAGATTCATCTCGCTGGCCCTGGAACGTCCCCGCACCCTCCTCTGTAGCACTTCTGCCGGTGCCTGCAGGTAGACAACAAGATCTGGCACCGGAGCCTCTGGATTCAGTTTCTCATACACCTTGTCGTAAAGCTCCATCTCATCCTTATCCAGATTTAGTCCGGCAAAGATACGATCCTTCTCCAGCATAAAATCCGCTACCATGGCAGTCTTGAACAGGTCGCGATTCCTAAGTTCCTGCAGTTGCTGACTACGTTGGAATAGAAAAAATAGCTGGGTAGGAAATGCCGCCTTCTGCCCATCCTGATAGAAGCGTTCTAAAAATGGGTTCTCTTCCGGCTTCTCCATCAGAGTACCGCAGCCGAAACTTTCCGCAAGACGGTTAACCAGGCTGGTCTTGCCAACCCCGATGGGACCCTCAACCACAACATAGCCTGGAGGCGTTAACTCTTTATAACTCATATTTCTTTTAGCCCATCGGCAGGACAGCTTTTCATTAAATCAGCTAGCGCACAACGCCCCGGAATCTCCAGATCGGGTGCGATCTCATATAAAGGGTATAATACGAAAGCTCGTTCGTGCATGCCTGGGTGTGGCACCTTTAAATCCACCGTATCTATTATTGTTGAGCCATATAGTAGCAAATCCAGGTCCAGGGTTCGCGCCCCCCAACGCACATCTCTGACACGACCATGGTCCGATTCAATACCATGTAGCGCCAACAGCAACTCATCGGGTCCAAGCCTACTATCGATCCTAGCCACTGCATTCACATAGTCTGGCTGACCCAGCTCACCCATAGGCTTACTCCTGTATAGACCTGAGCGGCTAACTAATTCTGTATCCGGTAACTCAGCCAACTCTATAAAGGCTCTGTTCACCTGATCTATTGGTTCTTCCAGATTGCTGCCGAGACCTATATATGCGGCAACCATATCACCATTTTCGACACCATTACATCTCTTGTTTTCTTGCCGACTCATTATCAGGTCTCACCGGTACCAACCTTCTGGGGATGCCTCCTTCGCCTCCTGGGCCTTTTGGTATTTACCAGTTTATTCCGCCCCTCGAAGTTTTGTTCTTGGAACTCGGTCCACCACTTAGCCAATTCCGGATCGGCCTCTCCGGATTCAGCCCTCAGTAGCATGAAGTCGTAAGCCGCTCTGAAACGAGGGTGGTTAAGAAGTCTGTGTGGCCGCTTGCCCTGTATCTGCTCGAATCTATGCTGCAGGCACCAGATATCGCGCATCTGCAAGGTAAAACGTTTGGGAATGGTGACGATCTGAGTCTGTTCACTCAGGACCTCAGTCGCTGCTGCCTGCATGGCCGGATAAGGCCTTTCGCCAGTAGCAGTAAACTCCTCGGCTAATCTTCGTACAGGTTCCCACAACAGAACAGCGAATAGGAACGCAGGGGTGACAGGTTTATCCTGATCTACCCTTATATCGGTATTCTTCAGTCCGTTAGCCACAAAGGTAATGGGGAACATATTCTCTTCATGGGTAAGGCACTCGTCGGTTGCTGGGAATAGGTGACCGAAAAGATCATAGTGACGCAGTTTCTCAAACGCCTGCAGTCCCGTACCATACAGAAAAAGTTTCAATACCTCTTCAAACAATCTGGCATTGGAGACACCGTCCAGCAGGCCGCCCAAGCGACTGATAGGCTCTTCGCAGGCTGGGTTGATGCTAAAACCCAGCTTGGAGGCAAATCTCACGGCACGCAACATCCTCACCGGATCTTCGCGGTAGCGTTGTTCCGGGTCGCCCAACAGGCGCAGAACACTTGCGCTGAGATCGTCCATACCACTGGTGTAATCAACCACGGAAAAATCTTCAATATTGTAATAGAGGGCGTTTACCGTGAAGTCCCTGCGCAGAGCATCCTCCTCAATCGTTCCATAGGCATTGTCACGCAGCAGCATACCGTTTTCAGATTCATGATCTCCAGCATCTGACGCGTCCTGGCCTGACCTGAAAGTGGCAACCTCTATTACTTCCCGGCCAAAATGGACATGGGCCAGACGAAACCTGCGTCCGATCAGGCGGCAGTTACGGAATACCTTTTTTACATCTTCCGGATGAGCATCGGTGGCAATATCGAAATCCTTGGGTTCCCGCCCCAGCAACAGATCACGTACTCCTCCACCTACCAGATATGCCTGATATCCTGATTTTTTCAATTTATACAACACGTTAAGCGCATTCTCGCTTATGTTGCCACGGGAGATATTGTGTTCTGGGCGGGCGATGATGCTTGGAGTTGCTATGATACTATCCCTTAAAGTTATTCAATTCATACTGGGCATGTTGCCGGACTGTGATCTAAACCGAAATATTCTAACCAAAAATAACTGTGCTGTATCTTGAGACTAATCCTGGCATGCGTATAATACACATCCTCACGCCATTACGCTCCCTTCGTCTAGTGGCCTAGGACGCTGGCCTCTCACGCCGGTAACAGGGGTTCGAGTCCCCTAGGGAGTACCAACAAAATAAGGGTCTGCATACCTGCAGGCCCTTTTTTCTGTGAAAAAATATCGCTAATTATTCTTTAGCTTTCGATACAAGGTCTGCCTGCTGATACCCAACTGGCGTGCTGCCTGGGAGACATTTCCACGACACTCCTCCAAGGTTTGCCGAATCGCCGACAGGGATAGCTCCTTTAGGTTTTGCGGAGGACGACTTGAGTCTTCTGGAACACATGGCATCTCAGTGAGTTCTTCGATCAAGTCTTCCGACAGATGTTGCCTATCTATGCAATCTTCGTGTTCATCCAGCATGGCGCTGGCGGTGCGCAGCACATTGGCATACTGACGCAGGTTGCCCGGCCATGTATAACGGGCAAATTGCGCTAACAGGTTGGGCGAAAGGTTTACATTACGATCGGGATTTATCCCCGCCAGGATACGTTCAGTCAACACAAGTAGATCGCTACGTTCGCGCAGAGCGGGCAAGTTAACGGCAAGACCATTAATACGATAGTAAAGGTCGCGACGAAAAGCGCCTTTTTCCACCTCTTCACGCAACCGACGATTAGTGGCGCTGATCAAGGTAAACTCAACATCGATCTCTTTGTTCCCGCCCAGCGGCATCACCTTACGCTCCTGCAACACGCGTAACAGGCGGGTCTGCATTGATAGCGGCATATCGCCGATCTCATCCAGGAACAGCGTACCGCCATGAGCCTCACGCAGACGACCCTGGTAACCGTCACGCCGCGCACCGGTAAAGGCGCCAGCACTGTATCCAAACAACTCTGCTTCAATCAGATTCTCTGGCAACGCAGAACAATTGATGGCGACAAATGGACCGTCTCGACGCTTACCACTCTGGTGTACGGCACGGGCAAAGTACTCCTTGCCCACGCCAGATTCACCGTGGATCAGCAGAGGGATCTGCTTGCCCATAATGCGTCGCGCCTGATCGGCGGCTTTACGCCAGGTAGCATCTCCGCTATCGAGTGCTGCCAGAGCATCTTTCGGTGTTTTGGACGCAGGCATAACATCCTGGGTATAAACCGCAACCCGCTCCATATGTATCTGTGCAAACAGTACAGAACCGTCGCGTAAACGCACCTGTATCGGCTGTCCCTGGAGTTGTCGGTGACTGGATAGAAGTTCGTTTAGACGCGCTTCTATTACCATGCTCAGGGGAATCACTCCCAATTCAAGAGGGCTAATACCTAACATGGCAAGACCGGTTCGATTAGCACCCATAATTCTTCCATTATCCGTCAAGGTGATAATACCCTCGGCAACGCTACCTATTCCTTCAGGATAGGTATGCAAGCGCAGACGTATTGGATGTTGTCGATCAGCTAGAATCAATCTATTTTCGATCATGCGTGCTGCCATCCCAACCAATCCCAGTGTATGGGGATGACGCCTGCGGTTGTCACCGGAGACATCTATAACACCTAGCAGAGTCCCATCCGCTGCCATAACTGGTGCAGCAGCACAGGTAAGAAAGCCGTTACGTTCCAGGAAATGTTCACCTCCGTTTATCTCGACACTGTCCGCCTCGGCCAGCGCGGTGCCGATGGCGTTGGTGCCGCGGTAGCGCTCTTGCCAGGACGCACCAACCGAAAGCGCCACTCGCTCGGCCTTGGTCAGAAAATCCACGTCTCCCATGGTCTGCATCAATGTGGCCTGCCGGTCTGCCAGGATGATCATGCTATGGCTGTGACGCATCTGCTCATACAGGTATTCCATAACCGGCCGGGCATGAGCCAGCAGATCGTGATTACGGGAAAGCACTCGGCGTAGACGATTGCCGGTGAAGTGTTCAGACTCGGCCAATCGACCGGTCGGGGCGAGGCCAGCGGCCAGGCTGCGTTGCCAAGAACGGGCGATGCGCTCATCAATGATATCGGGCGGACAGTCGCCATGCTCCAACAAGTGCATGCGTGCTTTGCGCAGGTCCGCCGTTGCCAGGGCGGTGTTCATGCGGTACTCCTCGGTAAGGGGAAACAGCAGATATGATTCAGTATCATAGAGTTAGTCTTCCAGTGCAATAGTTCCTCTGCTACATCCGCACCAACTGTCTCATTTTGAGACAGGTGTTAATTCCTGCAACGTGACAAAACGTTTCTATTCAACTGACTCCATAAATTATTTATTTTATTTCAATAAGTTACATATTGGCACGCAACTTGATAATAGGCTCGGACGGCCCCGTAAAAGTGGGTCTGGATACAAAACACCAATATTTTAGGAGGTAAACCATGATTTACGGGAAACCAGGTGCATCTGACGCCAAAATCACCTATAAAGATAAATACGACAATTTCATCGGGGGAAAATGGGTAGCACCGGTCAAGGGAGAGTATATGGATGTGATCACACCCATCTCCGGACAGGTCTACACCAAGGCCGCCCGCTCCACTGCGGAAGATATTGAACTGGCACTGGATGCGGCCCATGCTGCTGCCGCTGCCTGGGGCAAGACCTCTGCCACCGAGCGCTCCAATATCCTGCTCAAGATTGCTGACCGTATTGACGAAAACCTGGAGTTGCTGGCTTACGCAGAGACGGTGGACAACGGCAAACCCATTCGCGAAACCCTGGCCGCCGACATCCCGCTCTCCTCTGACCATTTCCGCTATTTCGCGGGCGCCTTGCGCTCACAGGAAGGTGGTATCAGCGAGATCGACGAAAACACCATGGCATACCACATCCACGAACCTCTGGGTGTGGTGGGACAGATTATCCCCTGGAACTTCCCGATCCTGATGGCGGCATGGAAACTGGCCCCGGCTCTCGGTGCCGGTAACTGCGTGGTAATCAAGCCGGCCGAATCCACACCGGTATCCATCCTGATCCTGGTGGAGTTGATCGCAGACCTGCTGCCACCTGGCGTGCTCAATATCGTGAACGGCCTAGGCCGCGAGGCGGGGATGCCACTGGCTCAGAGTAAACGCATTGCCAAGATCGCCTTTACCGGCTCCACCACTACCGGCCGCGTCATCGCCCAGGCCGCCGCCAATAACCTGATTCCGGCCACCCTGGAACTGGGCGGCAAGTCGCCCAACATCTTTTTTGAAGACGTAATGGCCAAAGACGACGGCTTTCTGGACAAAGCCATAGAGGGACTGGTGCTGTTCGCATTCAATCAGGGCGAGGTATGTACATGCCCCAGCCGTGCCCTTATCCAAGAATCCATCTACGACGTCTTCATGGAACGTGTACTCAAGCGCGTTGAGGCAATCAAACAGGGTAGCCCGCTTGATACCGATACCATGATGGGGGCCCAGGCCTCTCAAGAGCAGCTAACCAAGATCCTCTCCTATCTGGAACTAGGTAAAGAGGAAGGGGCCGAATGTCTCATCGGTGGCTCTCAAGCAACTCAGTCTGGTGATCTGGAAGGCGGCTACTATGTACAACCGACCCTGTTCAAGGGCCACAACAAGATGCGCATCTTCCAGGAAGAGATCTTCGGACCGGTACTGGCTGTTACCACATTTAAAGATGAGGCAGAGGCACTAGAGATTGCCAACGACACTCTCTACGGTCTCGGCGCGGGTGTCTGGACTCGCAATGGCAATCTGGCCTACCGTATGGGTCGTGCCATCCAGGCCGGTCGTGTCTGGACCAACTGCTACCATGCCTATCCAGCCCATGCCGCCTTCGGTGGATATAAGGAATCTGGTATCGGGCGTGAGACCCATAAGATCATGCTAGACCACTATCAGCAGACCAAAAACCTGCTGGTCAGCTACAGTGAAGAGAAACTCGGATTTTTCTAGGCCGTTAGCTGATATCCTCGCGGGGCGGGCCACCGCCCCGCTTTTTCTGGAGGTGACTATGGTAGACAAGGTGATAGCCACTGATGCAGCACTAGAATTGATTGAAACACTGAAAAAGAAACACGGTAACGACCTCTTCTTTCATCAATCCGGCGGCTGTTGCGACAACAGCGCCGCCAACTGTTTCCTGCAGGGCGAACTGACCATTGGACCAAACGATGAATATCTAGGAGATATCGGCGGCTGTCCGTTTTATATCAGTAAATCACAGTATGAATACTGGAAACACACCCAACTGATCATAGATGTCATTGAAGGGACTGGTGGCACCTTCTCCCTAGAAGGGCCAGAAGGCAAGGCATTTCACTCACGTTCGCGAGTATTCAACGATGATGAAATGAGGGAGCTAGAATTGGACGTGGACAATATACCGGTCCCTATTTGCCAAGTAGACAACGACAAGTGACATTCTCATACTTCCTGTTTTAAATGTTCTGCAAGCCTGCGGGCTTTTTTTCACTGACGCCCACCAGCAATCTGTTGTTAGTATAACCTTTTTCCATTTCTCCCAAGTAGTTGCTACTCTATACATTTAAACCACTGATGTCTTACCAGAGATCCAAGCAACGAATATATGGGTAAAGTGCGGAGAACAATCGCTAGATATTCATCCTACTACCATGGGTGGTGCCTCGCGTTTGGTGAGCACAAAATCCACTACGATGAGAACCTGACCATTAACTGGGTCGAAGGCGAATCACAGATGGGGTTCGCGGTCTCCACTGACAAAACCAAACCCCTATTCAAGGAGCTACTCAGGCACAGAGATCAAATACCTACAGTTGACCTGTCGGAAACGGGGGTAGTTGTAAATCAGATCGAGTATGAATTTGCTAAGGGAGAACTCGCAGGGGCCAAGAGATTTTGCGAGTATGTAAGAGAGCATAAGACATTACATATGTTTCTGACCAGTCACTTCTGTTACCCGCCCCGTACCAGGATCGTCACCTTCTCGCCCAAAAAACCGACCATAATCCTGTATAAAGAGATAGCGCCGATTAAGTTGACCCTGTCGTAATAAATCCTAGAACATCTTCCATCAAACTATTAATAGAAACATAGTTATCTGCGTCTACTGCAAGTATCTCTTCCTCGGTCTGTACATACTTCGAGGGTATGAGTTCATCACGACAGTTATCGACCAATCCCTGCGCCGACTCCGGCGTGGTCTCCAGATGAAACTGTAACCCGATTACGCAAGAACTTAATTGAAATGCCTGATTCACGCAGCCCTCACTGCTCGCCAGAAGCTTTGCTTCGCTTGGCAGATCAAAGGTCTCACCGTGCCAGTGGAATACCTGAGTTGACACTGGAAAGCTGAATAGAGAGACGGAGTCTTGAGATATGCCCTGCACCGGAAACCAACCAATCTCTATCTCTCTGTTTTTGTATACCCTGGCGCCCATGGCACTCGCGATAAGCTGAGCACCCAGGCAAACCCCCAGGACCGG
This sequence comes from Sedimenticolaceae bacterium, assembly GCA_050288625.1. Classification (GTDB taxonomy): domain Bacteria; phylum Pseudomonadota; class Gammaproteobacteria; order Chromatiales; family Chromatiaceae; genus JAAGZL01. The sequence continues at coordinate 32,934 of JBNKEE010000006.1, forward strand.
CTTGCCCTGTTCTATGGCAGCGCGAATAAACTCTTTTTCCGGAATCAACCAGGGGTATACATCCTCATCATTCACGCTCATGGGGCCGCCCATGGCGATAACCAGATCAACCTGATCAAGCTCGGGGAAGATTGCTGACTCAAATAATTTGGTGCTGGTGATGGAATACCCGGCTGTTTCAAGCCAGGACTCCATACTACCCAGGCCTTCGAAGGGGACGTGTTGTAGGTAATGGGCTCGCATAGTGTTCCCTATGTATATGCCAGTAATGCTGGAGTGATTCTGCCCCATAGTGAGTAAATATGGAATAAAAACAAATAAAACAGACAACCAGCCAATACTTAGGTACAATGCCCGGCTTCGGGTGCTGACCGGTTGGCATCCTTAGCGACAATA
>JBNKEE010000007.1:0-2729 GCA_050288625.1 Sedimenticolaceae bacterium
CACACCGGCAGTCACCCTCTCCGGTATCCAGGTCGCGATCCCGGCGCCAAACACCACTGCCAGGATATTCAGCAGGGCAAATGCCGTGACCGCCCCCAGCAGGATCGGCCAATGGCGGTGGCGTGATGCCAGCGTGATACAGACCAGCTGACTCTTGTCTCCGATCTCAGCCAGAGATATGAGGGTAAAGGTGGATGCGGTGATAGATAATGTCTCTGTCATTGGCATAGCTGTGTGACCTAGTCTCCGTATATTAGTTTTCTTCTATAGACGCAGACTGCATCTCTCAAATATCGCCGCCGGATTCCAGAAGCTCCCAACGTGCATAGGCCTGTTCCAGATCCTGTTGCAACTGTTCCAGTCTCTGGTTTGCCGCTGCTATAGTTGCCCCGTCCTGTTGATAGAATCCCGGATCAGACATCCTAGCGTGCAATTCTGCAAGCTCACTGTCCAGCTGTTCAATCCTCTGGGGCAGACCATCCAACTCACGCCGGTCTTTGTAGCTCAGTTTATTCTGTTTGCTCTTCGGCGTTTGTTCTCTATTGGCGTTTGTCTTGGAGACGGACTTGTTGTTTGCTGCCGGCTGCGGCCGTTGCCGCAACCAATCATCGTAGCCTCCTATGTATTCCATAACGCGACCCTGGCCTTCGAACACCAGGGTACTGGTCGCAACATTATTCAGGAAGGCGCGATCATGGCTTACCAGCAACAGAGTGCCCTGATACTCCAACAGCAGCTCCTCCAGCAGTTCCAGGGTCTCCATATCCAGATCGTTGGTTGGCTCGTCCATCACCAGTACATTGAAGGGACGGGAGAACAGCTTGGCTAGCATCAACCGATTACGCTCGCCACCGGAGAGTGATTTCACCGGCTGGCGTACCCGATCCGGGGTAAACAGGAAATCCTGGAGGTAGCTTATTACATGTTTGGTGACACCGTTTATCTCCACCTTGTCACTTCCGTCCGCCAGGTTGTCCTGCACCGACAGCTGCTCCTTAAGTTCACCGCGCAGCTGATCGAAGTAGGCTATCTCCAATTTTGTACCCTGCTCAACTGTTCCTTCCTGCGGCTCCAGTCGCCCCAGCAGCAGATTAAGCAGCGTAGTCTTGCCGGAGCCGTTGGGCCCGATAATCCCCACCTTATCGCCGCGCATTATGCTGGTGGAAAAACCCTTGATTATCGGAATACCCTCCCAGGCATAGCCAAGATTATTCACCTCCACTACCAGCTTGCCGGAACGCTCCACCCCCTGCATCGTCATGCTGACAACGCCTTCGCGTTCCCGGCGGCGCCCCCTCTCCGCGCGCATCTGTTTGAGGGCTCGCACCCTACCCTCGTTGCGGGTCCGCCGCGCCTTGATTCCCTGCCTGATCCAGACCTCTTCCTGCGCCAGCTTTTTATCAAAACGTTGATTGGCCTTATCTTCTGCGTGCAGCATCTCATCCTTACGCCGCAGAAAGTTGGCATAGTCACCCGGCCAGTCGGTGAGTTGTCCCCGGTCCAGCTCGATGATTCTGGTTGCAAGCTTCTGCATAAATACCCGGTCATGGGTAACGAACAGCAGAGTGCCGCCATAGTTCTGAAAAAACTCCTCCAACCAATCAATGGATTCAATATCCAGATGGTTGGTTGGTTCATCCAGCAACAAAAGATCCGGCTCCTGCACCAGGGCCCGCGCCAACATCACGCGGCGCTTGAGACCACCTGATAGTTGCTCGAAACCTAAATCAGGATCCAGGGAGAGGCGGGATATCACCGTCTCAACCCGCTGTTCCGTCTGCCATCCATCCACCGCTTCCAGTTCGTGCTGGGTACGTTCCAACTGTTTTAACAGATCACCATCATCCCCTGTCTCCAGGGCCGCGCTGATTTCATGATAGCGTTTCACCAGGGCTCCCAGTTCTCCCAGGCCATCCGCCACCACCTCAAACACCGTTCCCGCAAACATGCCGGGAACCTCCTGTTCCAACCGGGCGATCCCCGCTCCCTGACTCACAACTATCTCCCCGTCGTCCGGCGGTATCTCCTGGGCAATTACCTTCATCAGGGTTGACTTGCCGGTCCCATTACGCCCCAGCAGGCAGACACGCTCGCCCTGATCTATGGTGAGATCCACATTTTCCAGCAGCAGGGGACCACCAAAACCGAGCTGTATATTGCGTAGTGTAATAAGTGCCATGAGAGATTGCTTTACCTGTATCTGGCAGCTGCCGCTGCAGCGAGATTGCTTTGGTTGATTGTAACCGCCTCAGGTCAAATGAGATATGCCATTGTCCCCAACTCTATAGCCGCATATTCTCTGGATTTGGTTGTTGTACCTGATTACCCACAAGCATTACATGGGTAACAAGAAACAAATTTACTGTCTACTCATTATGTGGCAGGCTAGGCCGGGCAGCAGCACATATATGGTACTTTTCACAACAGCGTTGCGGCATATTAGACAGATGAAATTGATATCAGACAAAGATGCATGGGAAGGACAGGCGGACTGTGTAAGTTGCGTCATAAGAAACTCCGTTCTGTTTGCCGGTCTGGATGAAAAGGATTTTGACCAGGTTCATCAACCCATAGACGTCTACAATCTTCCGCAACACTCAACCCTCTACCGCGCAGGCGATAAGGGCGAACGACTCTTCACCATCCGTTCCGGCGTCCTGAAACTGGTGCAGTATCTTCCTGACGGTAACCAGCGCATCGTAAGGCTGGTACGTTCTACAGACGTGATC
>JBNKEE010000008.1:0-23106 GCA_050288625.1 Sedimenticolaceae bacterium
TGCCAACCGCGGAGAGATCGCCTGCCGGGTCATGCGCACCGCGAGGAAGATGGGCATCAAGACCGTAGCGGTCTACTCCGATGCCGACAAGGATGCCCTGCATGTAAAGATGGCGGACGAGGCGGTACATATCGGTGCCTCACCTTCGGCGGAGAGCTACCTGGTGATGGAACGGATCATCCAGGCCTGCAAGGATACCGGCGCACAGGCGGTACATCCTGGCTATGGTTTTCTCTCTGAGAACTCGATCTTTTGCGAGGCCCTGGAGCAGGAGGGCATCGCCTTCATCGGTCCAGCCACCTATGCCATCAACAGTATGGGAGATAAGATCACCTCCAAGCTGTTGGCCCAGAAGGCCGGGGTGAATGTGATTCCGGGATATACCGATGTGGTCAAGGATGCGGAGCAGGCGGTAGAGATAGCCAATGGGATAGGTTATCCGGTTATGCTCAAGGCCTCTGCCGGTGGCGGTGGCAAGGGTATGCGCGTGGCCTGGAACGAGGCGGAGTGCCGCGATGGCTTTGATCGCGCCACCAATGAGGCCCGCTCCAGCTTTGGCGATGAGCGCGTATTCATAGAAAAGTTTATTGAGGAGCCACGTCACATCGAGATCCAGGTGATGGCGGACACCCATGGCAACGTCATCTATCTGGGGGAGCGTGAGTGCTCCATCCAGCGCCGCCATCAGAAGGTGATCGAAGAGGCGCCATCACCATTTCTGGACGAGAAGACCCGCAAGTCGATGGGGGAGCAGGCGGTGAAGCTGGCCAAGGCGGTGGACTATCGCAGTGCCGGTACCGTGGAATTTATTGTAGATGCCAAACGTAATTTCTATTTCCTGGAGATGAACACCAGGCTGCAGGTAGAGCATCCGGTTACCGAGTACATCACCGGCCAGGATCTGGTGGAGTTGATGATCCGTGTGGCCAATGGGGAGGTGCTGCCGCTGAAGCAGGAGGAGGTAAGGCTTAACGGTTGGGCCGTAGAGGCGCGTGTCTACGCTGAGGACCCATTCAGAAATTTTCTGCCTTCCATCGGCCGCCTGGTGCACTACCGCCCTCCCACAGGGGAGAATGTGCGGGTGGATACCGGGGTGTATGAGGGTGGTGAGGTGTCCATGTTCTACGATCCCATGATCGCCAAGCTGGTGACCTACGGCAAGGACCGTACCAAGGCCATTGCCAGGATGCAGGAGGCCCTGGATGCCTATTACATCCGCGGCGTACAGCACAACATAAGTTTTCTCAACGCCCTGATGGCCCATCCCAGGTTTATCGAAGGTAGGCTCAGCACCAACTTTATCGCTGAGGAGTACCCGGACGGATTTGACGCCAGCTGTGTTCCGCAGGACGACCCGGCCAAGACTATAGTGGTGGCGGCCATGGTTCATCGCAGCTATCAGGATCGCGCGGCCCACATCAGTGGCCAGATGCCAAGCCTGGAACGGGAGGTGGGCAGTGACTGGGTGGTGATTATCAACGGCGAACAGCACTCGGTCAGTGCGAGCCCGATGCAGGGTGGCTGTCTGGTGGAGTATGCCGGCAAGAGCTATGAGGTGCTCTCGGATTGGAAACTGGGGCAACCACTGTTCCGTTGCACTATCAATGGCAAGGCCGCCTGCTTTCAGGTAGAACGGGACGGAATCTGGATGAATCTGCTGCACATGGGCAATCAGACCAGGGCATTAGTGATGACTCCAAGGGCTGCCGAGATGCAGGCACTCATGTTGGAGAAGGAGCCACCTGATCTCTCCAGGTATCTGATGTCTCCCATGCCGGGGTTGTTGGTCAAGGTGTCGGTCGAAGTGGGCGAAGAAGTCAAGGCTGGGACAGAGCTGGCGGTGATCGAGGCCATGAAGATGGAGAACGTACTGCGTGCCCAACAGGATGCCGTGGTGGCGAAGATAGATGCCCAGGTGGGCGACAGTCTGCGGGTGGACCAGGTGATCATGGAGTTTGAGTGACAGATACCTCAACACTAACAGCAGAGGTACTGGCGGGTAACCGCCGCTCCCTGGCGCGTGCCATCACCCTGGTGGAGTCCAGCCGCGAGGATCATCGCGCTGCGGCGGTGCAGATGCTGGAGCAGTTGACGCCAGCCGCCGGCGACTCTGTCCGGATCGGAATATCCGGTGTCCCTGGGGTGGGAAAGTCCACCTTTATTGAGGCCTTGGGCAACCATGTCGCAGACTTGGGGCACAGGGTGGCGGTGCTGGCGGTTGACCCTTCATCCGCCATCACCGGCGGTTCCATCCTGGGAGACAAGACCAGGATGGAGACCCTGAGTCAGCGTGAGGACGTGTTTATCCGCCCCTCTCCGGCAGGTGGCACCCTGGGAGGGGTGACGCGCCGTACCAGGGAGAGCATGCTGATCTGTGAGGCCGCAGGTTTTGATGTTGTGATCGTGGAGACGGTGGGGGTGGGGCAATCCGAGACCGCGGTGGCGGATATGACTGACATGTTTCTGCTGATGTTGCTGCCTGGGGGTGGCGATGAGCTGCAGGGGATCAAACGCGGCATCATGGAGCTGGCGGATATGATCATCGTCAACAAGGCGGACGGTGAGCTGGCTGCTACGGCCCGCCACTCAGCGGCGGATTATCTGAGCGCCCTCAAGTTGCTACATCCACGCACTCGTAATTGGCGGGTGCCGGTCAAGACCTGTTCCGCCCTGGAAAAGCAGGGAATAGGAGAGATCTGGCAGGCGGTGGAAGAGTATCTACAGGTTATTGACACAAGTGGTGAAAAGGCGGAGAGGAGGGCACAGCAGGCCAAGAGCTGGATGTGGTCCGAGATCTCGGAGAGTCTGATCACCGCCCTGCGGCATGATCCCAAGGCCAATCAGCGCATAGCAGAACTGGAACAGGCGGTGGTGGCAGGTACCACAGCACCTACGCTGGCGGCGGCTGAGTTGATAAATCTCTTTTTAAGGTCACAGGTGAGTGATTAGAAGATTGTACAGTTATAGACGATAGATGTTCTCCCTCTCCCCTTTGGGGAGCGGGCTGGGGTGAGGGGGTAATCTAAGAATTATTCAACCCTCACCCTAACCCTCTCCCAATCTTGGGAGAGGGGATTTAGGGGGAGATGTTTATATGATCGGCAAACTAAACCATATCGCCATCGCAGTACCGGACCTGGAGGCCGCGGCGGCAGTCTATCGTGACACCCTGGGTGCCACTGTCTCTGAACCGCTGGAACTGCCGGAACATGGTGTAATAACCGTTTTTGTTGAACTGCCCAATACCAAGATCGAACTGTTGCATCCGCTGGGCGAAGTTTCACCCATCGCCAAGTTTCTGGAGAGCAACCCAAGCGGTGGTATGCATCATATCTGCTTCGAGGTGGACGATATCGATGCAGCTGCTGCCAAGATGCAGCAGAGCGGTGCTCGGGTGTTGGGTGACGGTAGTCCCAAAATAGGCGCGCACAACAAGCCGGTGCTGTTTCTCCATCCCAAGGATTTTTGTGGGACCCTGATCGAATTGGAACAGGCATAGGTCCTGGAAATAAGAAAGGCAAGTATCTAACCTGCCTTTTCTGCGCGATGCAAATGTTATCTAGACTACATCACTAGTGCTTTCCAGCAAGAAGTCATAACAGTTGTGCATGCGTTTTTTGTCGGCACGACACTTCATCGCTGAGCGCGGGTGCTGATTCAGGTGACCGCTTATACCGTATATATCGTTGAAGCCCCATTCGATTTCTTTGCGCAGGGGTACGAAGTGCTCTTGAATGGCTTTGTAGATCGGGGCTACATTGAACTTGGGATTCTTCAGGAAATTTAGCAGTAGCTCCAGGTTGCAGTTGCCGGCACCACGTCCGATTCCGTTTATTGTGGCATCCAGCAGGTTCACGCCATCTATGATGGCCTGCTGAGTATTGGCAAAGGCCAGCTGCTGATTGTTGTGGGCGTGGAATCCTAACTCTTTGTTCGGGCAGTGCTCCTTATATAGCTTTAGATAATCGGTTACCTGCTCTGAATAATAGGCGCCAAAGCTGTCCACCAGATAGAGGTAGTCTACCTCATCCGCTTTGCTGACCTCCACCAGGGCTTCGATGAGATCTGTGCGGATGGCGGCTGATGGGGCCATGATATTGATGGTGGTCTGGTATCCGAGATCCTTACTGCGTTTGGCCAGATCTATACCTTTCTCAGTGTCTGCTACATAACAGGCGGTACGAACCATATCGATCGGGCTCTGATCGGCCGGTTGCAGTGCTGAGATATCTACGCGTCCCACGTCGAACATTACTGCGATGAGCGGACGGTAGTCGCTTTCGTGTGAGTCGATAATCATTTTGAGATCGTCGTCATCACAGAAATTCCATTTTCCATATTTTTCTCTGGTATATTCATCGCTCACTGCCAGTTTTTTGCCTAGCTCAATGATGTCAACCCCAGAGTCGCAAGCAGCGCGGTAGACGGCCTTTACCAGTTCGTCAGTAAACTGATAATTATTGATTAGACCGCCATCACGAATGGTGCAGTCCAGTACTTTTAATTCTTCGCGGAACATCAAAAAAACCCCTTAAATTTATGGCCCGTAGGTCATCGCAAAAACCAGCAGCCGTATAGGCTATATGCTTAAGAGGAATAGCGCAAGGAAATAACACTTGATGATTGATGGTAGCCTGTGTAATATACGCCGCTCAGCTGCGGGGTGGAGCAGTCTGGCAGCTCGTCGGGCTCATAACCCGAAGGTCGTAGGTTCAAATCCTGCCCCCGCTACCAAATCAAGAAAAGGCCGCACAGTGTGCGGTCTTTTTTGTGTCTAGAGAAAACCACAATTTGAACCTACGACATCAAAAAAGCAGGTTCACAAGCGCCGGAGGCGCGCAGCATGAGCGTAGCGAATAAATCCTGCCCCCGCTACCAAATCAAGAAAAGGCCGCACAGTGTGCGGTCTTTTTTGTGTCTAGAGAAAACCACAATTTGAACCTACGACATCAAAAAAGCAGGTTCACAAGCTATATATTAACTTCTTGAAAATGTTAGGCGAATTTGCATTCCTACAAGGATATAATTCACAATGTCTTGCCAAGATAATATAGCATGGTAAGCAAGAAGTGTGAGGGCATGATGAAGCAAGCGCAATCTAATATCCAGGCATCCCTGCAGAAGGGGATGGTCCATTTTCAGTCTGGACGGCTGAAGCAGGCTGAGCAGATATTCCGTGAGGTGCTTTCAAAGTATCCGACTGAAATCAATGCGCTACATCTATTGGGATTAGTGGTATTCCAGCTTGGGCGCACACTTGAGGGGGAAAAATTGTTGCGCAAGGCTATCCGCAAGAATGGAAAGATAGCCAAACTACACTTTAATCTAGGCAATATGCTGGATATCCAGGGAAAGATCAAAGATGCGCTTTTTTCATATAATGCTGCACTGAAGCTTAATCCACTGGATGATATGACCCTGGTAAGTCTGGCTGTAGTGTATGGTAAATTGGGGCGGCTGGAAGATGGGATAACATCCTGCCGTAAGGCTTTGAAGATTAATCCTAAAAACCCTAATGCGCTCACCAATCTGGGGCATTTTCTCTGGCGCTTAGGGAATGCACCGGAAGCAATAAAAGCGATGGAGCAGGCGTTAGATATACAGCCAAATCACCCCGAAGCACTATCTAATCTTGGGGTTGTGCTGCTTTCAGAAAAAAAACTTGATCGAGCGGAAGAGGTTCTCCGTCGAGCCCTTGCCGCAGGTTCTCGTAACCCAGAGGTCCTTGGTAACTTGGCTGGTGTTTTGTCGTCCAAGGGAAAAAATGATGAAGCGTTGAAATTGTGTGAGGATGCAGTTGAGAGCGCTTCCAACAGTCCTGATGCGCACTACAATCTAGGTAATGTGTTGCAAAAGTTAGATAGATTGCAAGAGGCTATTGCCAGTTATAACAAAGCCATTTCGTTAAGACCTGACTGGATGGAGGTGTATGGCATACTGGGTTCTTTGTACGAAAAGACACACGACTTTGATAATGCAAATTCTATTGTCAGCAAAGCGTTAAGCATCGATCCAAATGACCCTAAGATGCTTCAAACAAAAGCGGTTCTACTGAGGCGTCAGGGAAAAATCAAAGAAGCGATTGAGCTACTTGAATCAGTAAGCAGTACAGACGATAAGCTTAACGTGATAATAAATTATGAACTTGGGAGATTATTTGATTTAGATCATAACAGTGAACGGGCACTGCATTATTTTTCGACCGCAAACAAAGGAGCATACGACTCCAGGGAAGATGCTGATGAAATTAAAGAGCAATCCCTAACAATGATTAATCAGCTGAATGAGATGGTTGAATCAGATGATATGTCTTCACTGCAGAGTACACAGACGCCTGCAGGTATGAATGATCCGGTATTTTTAGTTGGATTTCCACGCTCCGGAACCACGCTCCTGGATCAGATTTTAAACAGCCACTCAAAGCTACAGGTGATGGAAGAGCAACCAACATTGGATATGGTTAAATCCATGATTGAAGATCTTCCGCAGGGGTATCCAAATGCAATGACTAATCTCTCGGAAGAATTTATTAATGAAATGCGGCAAAAATATTTCGAGACGGTAGACTCATGTATTGAGAGAGAACCAAACACTATTCTAGTAGATAAACTGCCACTAAATTTATTGCACTTACCGTTGATAAGACTGTTGTTTCCACACGCTAAGATTATCCTTGCCATGCGTCACCCTTGTGATGTGGTTCTCAGTAATTTTATGCAGCATTTCTCTGTAAATATAGCGATGGCAAATTTCTTTACGTTAGAGGACGCTGTATATTTTTATAGTCGTGCTATGTCCCTATGTGATAAGTACATCAGTAAACTGAACATTGACTGTCATGTAGCTAAGTATGAGTCTGTGGTTGAAAACTTTGCTGATGAAGTGGGAAGTCTTTTGCGGTTTCTAAACCTTGAATGGGAAAAAGGTATTGAAAACTACAATACGCGTGCAAAGGAAAGGGTTATCAAGACTCCAAGCTATCAGTCTGTGGTTGAACCGATCTATGACCGGGCTAAATATAGGTGGGAGCGATATGCTACGCAGCTAGAGCCATATTGTAATGAGCTTAAGCCTTTTGTTGAGAGATTTGGCTATAGCATGCTGTAATGAGTTGTGAAGAAAAATAATGTGTCATGTAAATCAATAAGCTCTAATTGGTAATCACAATCCTACTGATTTCACTCGGCGCCAGCACCCGCAGCGGTGGCCCCCAATAGCCGGTGCCGCGGCTGACGAAGATTTGCTTCCCTTCCTGGAATTCATATAGACCAGCGATATAGGGTTGAGCCAGTTTCACCAACAGTCCAAAAGGAAAAATTTGTCCACCGTGGGTATGACCGCTCAACATAAGGTCACAACGTTTATTCTCTACCAGGGAGATAGATCTTGGTTGATGTGACAGCACTATGGTTGGTTTGGACTGAATTACACTTTGGTATGCCTGCTCCGCATCAGGCTCTTGTACACCGAAGCGTTTGCCAGTAATGTCATTGAGTCCCACTAGGTTGAAGTAGTTATCTCCATTGCCGATACGGACCGCGCTGTTGGTTAGGGGCGTAATGCCTAAAGAACGCACAGACTTCAGGATTGGTTCAACGCCGTGAAAGTACTCGTGGTTACCGGTCACAAAGTAAGTGGGTGCGATGATGTCTTTCAGCGGTTCTAGGTCATTGCCGATCTCATCAGGCGCGAGGTCATAGAGATCGCCGGTGATCACTACTATATCCGGTTGCATGGCGTTGGTGCGTGCAACTACCCCTCTCATAAAGTCACGCTTCAGGGTACGTCCGATATGTACATCGGTAAGCTGTACGATGGTGAAACCGTTAAAGGGGAATCCCTCTATTCTGACTACCACGTCGTTTACTTTCGGATCCTGGCTGCCCTGGAAAATACCTATGCCAATATAGAAAAAGGCAGCGAGAAGCATAGCCGCATCGAAGATCACCTTAATAGTCCGACGACGCTCCTGGTAGAAAGTGACGCGCCGGGATAGGGATACAACCAGATCATAAATCAGTGCTACTACGAACAGCATAAAAGTGGCGCCGATAAGGCTGCTTAACACGATGTAGAGTGCCAGTGATTCTGGAAATAGACCGAAGAATACGTCCAGTACGAAGAGGATTTCGCCTGCCATTACCAGGCTCATCAATATGGCGCCTACCTTATGTAGACGTGGTGATAGTTGACGAAAGAAGCGTCGGTATACATAGAGGTTAGCCAGCGCGAGAACGCTGAGAAAGACTGAGATAAAGATAATACGTCCCGTGGTCATGGTTGTATAAGAATATGACTAACAGATCAGTAGATCAATGATGTCATTTTGTAAAAGTAACATCATAACAAGTTATCGTTGATATTATGGTGCTTGCTTGAAAATACCCTGAAAATGGTCAACTCTTTATCTAATGATGAATATCCGCAAGTCACTGATTTACCTGCCGCTGATATGGGTGCTAATCGGGGGGCTCTGCCATGTGGAGCAAAGCGCGGCTGTCAGCGGGGCTGGTGTGTCTAATGATTCCGTGATTAACCTCACTTCCAAAGAGCAAAAGTGGCTTGCGCAGCATCGAAAAATCCGTATTGCCATTGATCCTGATTTTGCCCCATATGAGTTTCGTGACACTCGGGGGCGACACAGAGGCATATCTGCTGATTACCTTAAACTGCTGGAGCGTGATCTGGGGTTGATTTTTACCTTGGTTCCGACCAAGAACTGGCAGGAGTCTCTGCAGAAGGGTTTTGCCAAAGAGGTGGATGTGCTACCACTGCTTAATCGTACAGCAGAGCGCGAACAATACCTGCTTTTTACCAAGCCCTATGTGACCAGTCAACGGGTGATTATTACACGGGGAAAGCGTACGGATCTTCACAGTGAGGCGGATCTACCGGGGCACAGTGTAGCCCTACCGCGGGGTTATTCCATAATCAACATCCTGCGTAGACAGATGCCGGATGTGGAGATCAAAGAAGCCGCTGACATACCTTCGGCCTTACGTCAGGTAGCGCTGGGTGCGGCCGATGCCACCATCATGAGCACAGGTGTGGCCGGTCATTGGCTGGAGCGTGAAGAGATCACCAATCTGCGCATTGCCGCCACTTTTGGCCAGCCTAGCCGTCTCACCATGGGATGCCGGAACGACTGGCCAGAGCTTGCCAGCATCTTGCAAAAAGGGCTCGTTGCTATTGGGAAGATGCAACAGCGTATAATTCGCAGGCGCTGGATTTCGCTGGATGCTGAAGAGCCAAAGTCACTAAGGCTGACACAAGAAGAACAGGCCTGGCTGGTGGCGCACCCGAAGATTAAAATCGGTGTCATGGATGCCTGGCCGCCGATGGATTTTGTGGATGAAAAAGGACGTTCTAGCGGTATCGGCGCAGATTTTGTCCGTGCTCTGAACCGCCGCCTCGATGGAGTATTACATCTACACCCTGGCAGCTGGAAGGAGATCTACACTTCTGTACAAACGCAACACCTACCTGCCTTAATGGGCATTACACCTCATCCTAGTCGCAACGCAGATTTCCTGTTCACTGAACCATATCTCACCATTCCCCATGTCATCATCGCCCGTCGGGGTAGTCCATATGCAAAAAGCATCAGAGATCTGGATGGGCGGAGTGTTGCCATAGAGAAAGGATTCATCATTGGCCGCGTCTTGTCTGATAAATATCCAGGTATCACAATAAAAGAGTATGCCGATACCAGCGATGCCCTGGATGCTGTGTCCAAAGGTGCAGCTGATGCCTACATCGGCAATAGGGCGGTGGCGCTTTATATCATTGAACGAGAGTTGATCTCCAACCTGCAGATTCAGGGCAAGATAGAAGAGAATGCGTCAATCAATGCCATTGGTGTGCGTCGAGATTGGCCTATATTGCAAGGCATACTGCAAAAGGCGCTGGCGGATATAACGGAGGAGGAGCGACGCGCCATTCTGGGTAAATGGGTGCGAGAGGTCAAGGAAAGTAGTGAAAAAACAGAATTGGTGTTGAGTGATAAGGAGCGGGCCTGGCTGGAAACGCATCCAGTACTACGTCTTGGTCTTGATCCTATCTGGGAACCGATCGAATTCATCGATAAAAATGGCAAGTATCGCGGTATATCGTCTGCCTTTATGCAGCGTATAGCCGATATGTTGGACGTGGAACTGCAATACGACCCTAAGCAGACCTGGGCACAATCGGTAGAGCGAGCCAAGCAGGGAAAGATTGATGTGTTACCAGCACTCAATCCATCTACAAAACGATCAGGGTTTTTGAACTTTACCAACTCTTATTTGCATTTTCCCTTCATGATTGTTACGCGCAAGGATGCTCCATTGATCACGAATATGGATGATCTGTCAGGATGGAGTATCGCCGTTGAACGCAACTATGTTACGCGGGAGTATCTGGATCGTGACTATCCTGCGCTGCAACAGCTATTGACTGACAATACCGCGAAGGCTCTTGAGGCGGTTGCCAGCGGCAAGGCCGATGCCTATGTGGGCAACCTGACCATGGCTAGCTATATGATCGATAAGATGGGTCTGGGAAATCTCAAGGTAGCGGCACCGGCGCCTTACGATAACGATCTTGCTATAGGTGTACGTAAGGACTGGCCCCAACTGGTACCTATATTGAACAAGGCGTTGGCGACGATTAGTGATGGTGAGCGTCGCGCCATCCGTCAAAAATCACTGGCTATACGTTATGACGTTGAGGTCGACTATACCTTGCTGTGGCAGGTGGTTGCGGGAGCTGCGGTGTTATTGTTGCTCAGCTTATTGTGGGTGGCGCAGACCAGGAGGCAGAAGGAGGCACTGGCGGTGGCCAAGGCTGAAGCGGAGCAGGCCAATCGCTTTAAAAGTTACTTTATCGCGAATATGAGTCATGAGATCCGTACACCGATGAATGCCATCATCGGTTTCAGCTATCTTGCCCTTAAGACAGGACTCAATAAACGCCAACACTACTATCTGGATAAGATTAGAAGTTCCGCACAGACGTTGATGGATGTAATCAATGACATCCTAGATTTCTCCCGTATTGAGGCCGGCAAATTAGAGATCGCCAATGCGCCTTTCTCTCTGGATGAGGTGTACGAAAATCTGGCTAATTTCACCATGGTAAAGGCCGAGGAGAAAGGGATCAGTCTCGATTTTCGGCGCGACCATCATGTACCGGATAGTCTGGTTGGCGATTCACTGCGACTGAGTCAGGTGTTGATCAATCTGGTAGGGAATGCCATCAAGTTCACCGAGCAGGGAGGGATCGTTGTTAGTGTAGAACTGGAACAGCGTGAGAATGATCGGGTCTGGCTGGATTTCAATGTAAGTGATACAGGCATTGGCATAGAAGAAGAGCAGATTCCGCGCCTGTTCAGTGCCTTCACACAGCTGGATCAATCCACCACTCGCCGCTATGGAGGTAGCGGTCTAGGGCTAAGTATATGCCGTCACCTGGTACATCTTATGGGAGGGGAGATTGAGGTGCGGAGTGTTCCGGGAGAGGGTAGTACCTTCAGTTTTCATCTGCCTTTCGCGATCGATACCCAGTCAGATCGTAGCTGGACGTTAGAGCCAGACCTGCGTGGTCTACGTGTGTTGCTGGTGGATGATGATCCCTCTGACCTTGAGATCATCAGCGAACATCTTGCCTCTTTCACCTTTGATGTAAGCACGGCAACGAGTGCTGCCGAGGCGCTCGGTCAGCTGAGGCAGGCCGATGCAGATGGACAACCCTTCGAACTGGTATTGATGGATTGGCGCATGCCTGGAATAACGGGTGTGGAGGCAGGACAAGAGATTAAGCAGGGAGATGGCCTGCAGCATGTTCCAGCAGTTATTTTGATAACCGCCCATGGTAGGGAAGAGATAATGCGTCAGGCCGAAGTAGTAGGATTGGATGGCTTTTTGATTAAGCCGGTCAGTCCATCGACCCTGTTTGATACCGTGATCCAGGTATTGAACAAAGGTGTCAGTAAGGCCGGTCGTGCAGTTGCTATGGATATGCAGCAGCTATCAGGGCAGGTACTTCTGGTAGAGGATAATCTGGTCAATCAACAGGTTGCTCAGGAGATTATGGCGGAGATGGGGCTGGAGGTGGATATAGTAGGTAATGGTGGTGATGCTATCGATGCTCTGCAAGACCGTGATTATGATCTGGTGTTGATGGATATCCAGATGCCGGATATGGACGGCTATGAAACTACCAAACTGATACGCTCTAAGCTAGGTCTCGAAAAATTACCGATAATCGCCATGACCGCACACGCCATGAGCGGTGAGCGGGAACGTTGTCTGGCTGCGGGTATGAATGAACACGTACCCAAGCCGATCAATCCGCTACACCTGTTTGCTACTTTGAGTCGTTGGCTTAAGGTAATACATAAGTTACCGCAGGCAACCACTATTGCCGATTATGTGTCGCTTCCGGATAATCTTCCCGGTATTGATTTGCGTTGGGGGCTGGAACGGATCGGAGGCAACAAACGTCTGTTCATTAAACTCCTAAGGGAATTTGCCGTTAACCATAGCAACGCAGTTGGCTTTATCGAACAGAAGTTAGCTCAAGGTAATCGCGACGACGCCAGGCGTGAGCTGCATACCCTTAAAGGTGTGGCTGGCAATATCGGTGCTAGAATATTACAGCAGGAAGCGGGAAATCTGGAACGTATGCTTGAGCAAAACGAACTTTCGGACTCCAGATTACCACAGTCGTTCCGTGATGCCTTTCATACCCTGTTTGATGGGCTTACTGCGATACAAGACCGGGAAATATCGCAAGCCTCTACGGCCAGCTTAGACGATACGTTAGCAGATGATGATCTTTACGCTTTGTTGCAACGACTGCAGCATATGCTGATTGAGGGTAATTCGGAAGCTGCGACTCTATTGGGCCCGTTAGAACAACTGTTGACTGATACGACTCAACAGAAACAACTAAATCAGATCGGTGCACAGCTCGAAAATTATGAGTTTGACCTGGCGCTGCGAATATTAGAAGAATTGTCCGCAACACTGACAGGTGATAAGCGATGAACAATGAAAAACCCAAGATACTGGTGATAGACGACGAGAAGTTCTTTATTGATGTCATGGTGGAACTGCTCAATGGAGATTATACAGTCTCTGTCGCAATGGATGCGGAGCAGGGGTTGCGTCGGGCGCAGGCAGAACCACGACCTGATTTGATATTGTTGGATATCCTTATGCCGGATAGAGATGGTTATGAGGTATGCAAGAAGCTTAAGGCCAATCCAGTGACCCAAGATATCCCAGTGATCTTTCTTACCGTAAAAAGTGAGGTAGCCGATGAAGTTAAAGGATTGGAACTTGGTGCGGTTGATTACATACTAAAACCGGTTAGTCCCCCCATCGTAAAGGCGCGTGTGGCTACCCATCTCGCGCTTAATAAAGCGAGGAGACAGCTTGCAGATCATAATCAACTGCTGGAGGAGAAGGTTAGGGAACGCAGCGAAGAGCTGGGGCGTACGAAAGACGTGGCCATCTACTGTATGGCATCGTTGGCAGAGACCAGAGATGCAGAGACCGGTAAGCACATCATACGTACCCAAAACTATGTGCGGTTGTTGGCTCAGAGGCTGAGAGACCATCCTAGGTTCACAGATTATCTGAATGATGAAGTCATCGATCTGCTGTATAAGACTGCACCACTACATGATATAGGCAAGGTCGGTGTACCGGATCATATTCTGCTAAAGCCGGGTAAGCTGACATCCGATGAGTGGGTGGAGATGAAGAGGCACACCAACTATGGGTACGAGGCGCTGATGCGAGCAGAGCAGGTGTGGGGTGCCACGGATTTTCTGCAGATGGCGCAAGAGATCGCCTATACCCATCATGAGTGGTGGGATGGCACTGGCTATCCGCGCGGATTGAAGGGGGAGGATATACCGATTGCCGGCAGATTGATGGCGGTTGCCGATGTCTATGACGCCTTGATTAACTACCGCGTCTATAAAGGACCCATTCCTCACGATGAGGCAGTGGAGACGATACGCCAGGCTTCCAGTAGCCATTTCGATCCGGATATTGTTGATCAGTTCATAGCTCAGCAGGATGAGTTCAATAGGATCGCCGTTGAGCTTTCAGATGATTAACCAGCCATAGATCAAGGTCGTCGTTGTCAAAGCAGTTTATAATTGGTCTGTATATTGCTAATAGTTAAATCATTGCTCAGTAACTGGAAGTATCATGGTAACCCATGCCGCAGATGACACCGACATCATGACCAGCGAGATCAGTCGGTTTCTTGATTCACCCCCGGATGGAACACCGCCCGAGGTGTTGCAGGCGTTTGTCGCTGTGGCCGGCAGCGGGGTGTTGTCGCCGCGAGTTTTTCTTGAGGCCGTGGAGCAGGCACCCATCGCCATCTCTATTACCGATAAGAATGCGCGCATACTCTTCGTAAACGAAACCTTCGAGAAATTAACTGGTTACAGCCGGGAAGAGGCGGTGGGACAGAATCAGTCCATCCTCTCCAGCTCTTCCACTCCCGAGCATATATATAAAGAATTGTGGAATACCATTACCCAAGGCAAGGTATGGCGCGGTTCTCTGGTTAACAACCGCAAAGATGGCAGTGAATATCTGGCAGAGCTCATGATTGCACCGGTACAGACCGATGGTGCGATCAAATATCACCTGGGTATGCACCGAGATGTATCAGAGATGCACCAACTTGGACAGCAGCTGCAGTTCCAGAAGGCCATGACCGAGGCGGTCCTGGACGTGGCCCCGGTGGTGGTGGCATTGCTTGATAGTGAGCGCAAGGTACTGTTGGATAATCAGGCCTACAAATCTCTCCGGGCCGATCTGAAGGGTGAGGAGCCGGCCCACCTGTTTCTGGATTCATTGGAGATAGGGGCAAACACCGATTTCACCAACCGTGAGGTTCGATTGGATCTGGCGGGCAGTGCAGGCCCGCGTTGGTTCACCTGTTCCGCGGTGCAGATGGCGGAGTTGGATGAGGCGGCGCAAAACTATTTTCAGGATTCAGATACGGCAAGCCAGTGCATGTTGCTGGTGGCCAATGAGATCACCTCCAGTCGGCGTAAGACCCAGGAGGCCAGGATGAACGCCATCCGTGCCGGCATGGCGGAGCAACAGATGATGCATAGCATACAGGAGTCGCTATCCGGCGCCATATTCCAGTTGCAGGCCCCGTTGAATGTCATCCGGGCCGCCCTGGCCATGCCGGACGGTATGCAGCAGGGAGACGGGTTGCGTAGCGTGCTGAACCAACTGCTGGAATCGGGTGAGAAGGCACTGCAGAGTATGCAGTCGGCCCTGCCTGACATCCATGCGGAACTGCCATCGCCGGTAAACCTCAATGAGATTCTGCATGAGGTGCTTAGCCTGAAGGCCAAGCAGCTTCTGTCCTCTGGTGTGGTGGTGGATTGGCGGCCGGCCATGGTGCTGCCCTCCATAAGCGCCTATCCCAACGCCATGCGCAGTCTGTTCAGTTATTTGCTGGACAATGCCTTGCAGGCCCTGAAGATTTCCGGTAGGTCACACCGCGAGATTCAGATCATAAGTTGTGACAAGGGAGATCATCTGGAAGTGGATGTTGTGGATAACGGACCGGGTATAGATGAGAAACTGCGCCTGAAGGTGTTTGAGCCGTTCTTCAGCGGATGGAATCAAGGTAGAGGGCATGCCGGTATGGGTTTGACCATGGCGCAAGAGGTGGTCGCCAGCCAAGGAGGGACCCTGTCCATAGATTCACCACTGAATGGGGGTTGCCGGGTGCGGGTCAGTCTGCCGGTATGCGGCGTTGCAGAGGAGGGTCGCTGATGGCTAATTCCGGCGATATACCTGTTGCAGTGACTACAGCCGCTAGCTGTTCCGCCTTTGAGACCGAGCTGGAGGCGCTCTATCAAGTGAGCCGTGTCCTGAATCAGTCCCTGGATTTTCGCGAGACCCTGGCCGCGGTGCTGGAGGTGTTGCACGATTACGCCAAGCTGGATCACGGTATGCTCAGTCTATTGGACGAAGAGACCGGCGAGCTGTTTATCAGCGCCCTGCATAAACAGGACCCCAATCCCTTCGAATCGGTGCGCTATAAACCGGGCGAGGGTATGCTTGGTTCCATCATGTCCCTGGCCGAGCCATTGATCATTCCTCGACTGGGAGATGACCAGCGCTTTCTCGATCGCCTGGGTGTGTACGATGCCGATCTGCCATTTATCGGTGTACCCATTACTATCGACAAAGATCCCATCGGCGTATTGACCGCCCAGCCCATGGAACCTGAGTGGATCACCAACAAGTGCAGCCGCTTTATGCAGATGGTGGCCAACCTGATCGGTCAAAGCCTGTGGTTGGCGCGTAAGGTCAAGGACAGCCAGCAGGCCATAGAGCATGAGCGTGACTCACTGCGGCGCAAGGTCAAGGGTGACCACGGCTTTGCCAATATGGTGGGCCATACCCAGGGTATGCGTTTTGTGTTCGAACAGGTACGGCAGGTATCCAAGTGGGATACCACCGTGCTGGTGCGGGGCGAGTCCGGCACCGGCAAGGAGCTGATCGCCAACGCCATCCACTATAATTCACCGCGCGCCAACGGCCCGTTTATCAAACTCAACTGTGCTGCACTACCGGATAACCTGCTCGAATCGGAACTGTTCGGCCACGAGAAGGGGGCCTTTACCGGCGCGGTAAACCAACGCAAGGGCCGTTTCGAACAGGCGGATGGCGGTACCATGTTCCTGGACGAGATCGGGGAGATCAGTCCCGCCTTCCAGGCCAAACTGCTGCGGGTGTTGCAGGAGGGAGAGTTCGAACGTGTGGGTGGCACCAAGACCCAACAGGTGAATGTGCGCGTGGTCGCAGCCACCAACCGTAATCTGGAGGAGGAGGTACAGCAGGGCAGTTTCCGGGAAGACCTGTATTACCGCCTGAATGTGATGCCCATAAATATGCCACCGCTACGTGATCGAGTGGCGGACATCCCTGATCTGGCCAGATTCCTCATCAACAAGATCGGCAGCAATCAGGGACGTGAGCTCAGCATAGACGACAGCGGGATGAAGATCCTGATGCGCTATGATTGGCCGGGCAACGTGCGCGAACTGGAGAACCGCCTGGAGCGGGCCGCTGTGATGAGCGAGAACGGACACATCGATCACAAGGCGCTGGACCTGGCCGGACTCAACGGAACCATCTCATCCAGCCCGGATGCAACCAGCGGCGGTGTAGATGTCGACCTCAACGACCCGAACCTGGACGAACGGGAGCGGGTGATCGCGGCATTGGAAAAGGCCGGATGGGTCCAGGCCAAGGCGGCTAGGTTATTGGACATGACGCCAAGACAGATCGCCTATCGCATTCAGACCTTGAATATTCAGGTGCGGCAGATATAAAAAGCTTAGGATGTTTGTTGGTTGTTGTGGTAACTCAAGTTCTGCCCTTTTTTTGTTTTATGGCTTTAACTACTTTGACCATTTTTGCGAAGTCTCGCCCCTGGGCGCGCTTCTCAGCCAAGCTTGCTGTCGCGTGAGCATTTTCACGCAGTAACTTTTTATAGTTGGACAGTCGGCGACTATCAAGCTCGCCCTCTTCTATAGCTCGAAGTACCGCGCAACCTGGCTCCGTTTCGTGGTTACAGTCAGCGAACTTACACTGTGCCGCAAGCGCATCAATATCATCGAAAACGGCATCAATCGAGCCATTGATTTCTGCGACTCTTAGCTCTCGCATGCCTGGGACATCAATAAGAAGGCCGCCTGACGGCAGGATGTGTAATTCACGGTGTGTCGTGGTATGGCGGCCCTTCTTGTCATCGTCGCGAATTTCTTCCGTAGAAGCCAAGGAGCGTCCTGCCAATGTATTAAGAATGGTGGACTTTCCCACACCAGATGAACCGACAAGCGCAACGGTGGAGGTATTATCAATCCAGGCGGAAAGCCCACTGACGGACACAGGGTCAAGAGCGTTGATTGCCTCAACAGGAACTCCTGCTTTGGTTTTTCGGGCACGATGGACATAACTATCTACATCTTCAACGAGGTCAGCCTTGGTGAGAACGATGACCGGCATTGCCCCGGACTCTGTGCACAGTGCAAGGTACCGTTCTAGTCGTGACTCTTTAAACTCCTCATTGCAGGATGTAACTATGAAAAGGGTATCGATATTCGCGGCTATAGGCTGGAGTTCATTGTTTTCGCCCGCACCCAAACGCTTGAATAAACTTTTCCGCTCGAGGACTCGTTCAATTCTCGAAAGTGACTCATCTAGTACGACCCAATCACCAACAGTTGGTCGATCAATGGCGGCCATCCGGCGTAAGGCGGGCGAGAGTTCTACAACCCGATCGCCCGAACCACAGGCGACTGTGCTTCTCGTTCGTTGTACTGTCGTTACGCGCCCCAGACGCTCTTGTAATAAGGCGGCGTCTGTTAGTTGCTGAGTAAAGAATGGAACAAGACCTAATTTTTGTAGTAAATCATTCACGCTATAAGTCCAATATCAAGAGCTCAGGGGACACAATACTTAATTGAAGGAATTACGTATTGTGTCCCCTGAATTACTTTTGTTGGGCGGCACCTGCATTCAGTAAACCTAGCAGCTCCTTCGTCTCAGCGACAACAGCTTCATGGACTCGGCTGGTCGTGGGCCATTTTTCAGCATTTCTCATAAACGACCTTAGTGAGTACTTAATCGGACTAAGCACAGGACGGCGACCATTCATATACAGCTGCCAGAACATCTCGTAGAGCTTCAGAAGATAGACAAACAGTTTTTGTAGCTCAACTATTTTAGTCACCGAATAGAGCTTTACGACATCATCATGGTTTGCAAGAACCCTATGAGCGAAGACCTTGCTACGCAGAGGCCGATACTTCTTATTGTAAAGCCCCTGATAAACGTTAGCCCTTGTTCTGATACGCTTCACATCATCTTCGGTCGGCACGTACACATCTCGAAGATAGTCTTGGAGCCATTCATCAGCATTAGAACTTCCCGCCCGCTTTCGATCTGCCAACGCACGCTTTGAAAAAATATCGAGATTATTAGAAAAATACTCTATTACCGCACCAAGATTGTGTTGTGTCGTATGGTCGTAAGCCCTACCTAGCGCGATCATATACCCACACTGCCATCCGTGTCGGGTAGAGTTCCAAAGTACAGGAGTCTGATTTACGGCAGCAAGAAAATCTTTGTTTTTACGCAATGAGTCGTTGAATGCGAGATCCAGGTAAAGCAATTGGATGCCACTCCATGCATCCTGCTGCAAATGCTCTAGTATTGTTGAAAATCTCTCTGATTTGCCCATGACTTAGTTTTCAGCCCAACAGTAGATTATACAGCCGGCTCATATATTGACTTACACAACCAGCCCTAACGGGATCAATGGGGTCAGACTCCATTGATCTGCACCAAATAAACTTATTTTTCGTTAAAATCAATCGAGTCTGACCCTATTGATTCATGGAAATTTAAGAATTAACTCTTCGGTAAATTTGATTGTTGTTTCAACATCCTCTTGCTCGAACTCATCCCATTGAGCATGAGTAGCTTTTGTTCGAACGTGCGCAGAAACTCGCGCACGCTTTGCCTTTATTTGTGTAAACAAATTATTCTTAGTTAGTTCTGAAATTATTGAATCTAATTTCTTTCCCTTTTCTTCGATACCATTATTTCGACAAATAGTTCTTAATATATCTTCGAAAACCACGCCTGCAATTACACCTGCCTCATTAGGTCTCTTATTCTTTAAATATTCTTTTGCATGATCAAGAAAATCATCAAATGCTTCGGCTTTTGCTTGAGCTTCAATGGAGCTAACAAGTCCATTCTCCACATCACGCAACATTTCCTGAAGTATTATTGTTACTTCACCAACTGATTCATGTATACAATAACCTCTTTCTGAAGCACATATTTTATCAATTGCTGTGCGATAGGGATTCTCTGTTTCTTTAATTAGTAAATGAACGATATTTTGAGAAGGCGCAAGCCAACCTTTGCACATTTGCCTGTGATTTTCATTTAAAACTTGGCCGTCTTCGTTACCAATTTTAAGATTTCGTCCACTACTAATTAATTCATTAATTCTATTTAATAGTTTTTCATCAATTTTCATTTAGTGGCCTTTGATTGTCCAACAATAGATCACACAACCGGCTCGCATATCGACTTAAACAACCAGCCCCAACATTGAAACATCCAGCGAAGAAACACCCAATGGGCAGTGATATGAGGTTGATCTTGGTACATCCTGCCAAGGGGGTATTTCCTATTTGTTGTTGAGGTTATCAGAGAAGTGGTGGTTTAGGTAGGGCAGACTTTTATAACACCGTCACCCCGCGGCTTGACCGCGGATCAACTCCCTCTCCCTATGAGGGAGACGACTCCATGGATGGAGGAGGTAGTGCGACGCAGGAAGCTAAAGCTGAGGGCAGGGGTGAGGGTGAGCTATCGATATTTCCCCCTCACCCTAACCCTCCACCCCTCAAGGGGGTACCGAGGTCCCCAATGGGGAGAGGGGATTTTTGCGTTCATTCGCAGGCCGGTTTCCTGCCCTGTTGCAGTTCCTACATTCCCGGCCTTTGTCGTGTCGTTAAGCCTACATACCCCAGATGACAAAATATAAAGACTATAAATAACAATCAGTTAGAGCGGATCGAATATTAGGCACGGCCTTTGCAGTACCGATGGTATTACGAATTCGTCGGTATGTCAGACAGGAGACCGGGTAATGCCAGCAGGGGTATTCGATCCAGCAAAACAAGAATCAGGGTGTAGTCCAAGCGCGGGTTGCGATGCCTCCGGCTGTGGCGGTAGTAGCGATCAGCTTGATCATCTACCGGAACATATCCGGGCCAAGGTACATAACCATCCCTGCTTTTCGGAACAGGCCCATCACCACTATGCCCGCATGCATGTGGCGGTGGCCCCCGCATGTAACATCCAGTGTCACTACTGTAATCGCAAATATGACTGTTCCAACGAATCCCGCCCCGGTGTGGTCTCTGAACTATTGACCCCGGATCAGGCGGTGAAGAAGGTGCTGGCGGTGGCGGCCACTATTCCGCAGATGACGGTGCTGGGTGTGGCCGGTCCCGGTGATCCCCTGGCCAATCCGGAGCGCACCTTCGAGACCTTTCGTCAACTGCCCGCGAAGGCGCCGGACATCAAACTCTGTGTCTCCACCAACGGCCTGAATCTGCCGGAGCAGGTGGAGGAGCTGTGCAAACACAATATCGACCACGTCACCATCACCATCAACTGTATCGACCCGGATGTGGGGGCCGAGATCTATCCCTGGATCTTCTGGAACAACCGTCGCATCAAGGGGCGCAAGGCCGCAAAGATCCTGATCCGGCAACAGCAGAAGGGTCTGAAGATGCTGGCAGAGCGCGGTGTGCTGGTGAAGGTCAACTCGGTGATGATTCCTGGCGTCAACGATAAGCACCTGGAAGAGGTAAGTAAGGTAGTGAAAGAGAACGGCGCCTTCCTGCACAACGTGATGCCACTCATAGCCGAACCGGAACACGGCACATTCTATGGGATTATGGGACAGCGCGGTCCCACCCATGAAGAGCTGCAGACCCTGCAGGACAGTTGCGCCGGAGACATGAACATGATGCGCCACTGCCGTCAGTGCCGTGCCGATGCGGTGGGTATGCTGGGCGAGGACCGTGCCGAAGAGTTCACCATGGATAAGGTGGAGAATATGGATATCGATTACGCGGCGGCCATGCAAAGGCGCGCCGAGTATCAGGCAGAGATAGAGGCCAAGAAAAACCAGCCCAAGCCGGTCACAGAGGTGGCGGTGTCGATCGAATCTATCCGCATGCCCAGGAAAGAGACCAGGCCGGTATTGATGGCAGTTGCCACCGCAGGTGGTGGTGTGATCAATCAGCACTTCGGCAAGGCCAAAGAGTTCCTGGTGTATGAGGCCAGCGCCACCGATGTGCGCTTTATTGGCATTCGTCGTGCGGATAACTACTGTACCGGTCCCAGCGAGTGCGGTAGTGGCGCAGACAGAATACCGGACATCATCCAGGCCCTGGAGGGATGTGAGGTCATGCTGTGTGCCCAGGTCGGATTCGCCCCCTGGAAAAGGCTGGAGGCCGCGGGAATACAGCCCAATGGCGAGCATGCGGACGAACCCATCGAAGATGCGGTGGCTGCGGTGTATAGAGAAATGCAGGCCAGCGGCAGGTTGGATGAGCAATTGATTCCTTTACCGATACAGAAGAGCGCTTGAGGATAGAACATGGCATTCAAGATTATAGAGAGTTGTATCAACTGCTGGGCCTGTGAACCGCTCTGTCCCAGCAAGGCCATTGTTGCTGCCGATCCCCACTTTGTGATCGATGTGAAGAGGTGTACCGAGTGCGCCGGTGACTATGCCGATCCGCAGTGCGCCAATATCTGTCCCATTGAGGGCGCGATATTGGATAGCCAGGGTAGGGAGATCAATCCACCTGGTTCCTTGACCGGTATTCCACCGCTGAAATTACAGGCAGCTATGGCGGAGATTCAGGCACGCTGAGGTCAACGGCAAATGTTTATATCTGAAACGACAAAATCCAGTAGAAGTCGAGTACGAGGTGCGGTGATGTGCTCGGATAGGACCAGCATGGAGACGCGCAAGGATATCTATTTCTGGTTGTTGGATCACAGCCGGATAGATCACAGCTACGGATATGAAAACACCGAGTTGCTGGCGCGCATCTATGCCAGTTGGTTAGTGGGTGAGGGTGCTCTGCCTGATTGGTTGGGTCTGGACCCCGAGATGTTCATGAGCATGATGGGCCACCATTTTCCGCAGTACCACATTGAGCCCATACCCAACCCGGGGCGTAGTCTGGATCTGACCAGGGCGCCGGAAACAGATGATCTGTTGCAGTTGCTGCTGCAGGGCCGCACCCAGGGTAATCAGACCGAGATGTGGATGGCGCAGATCCTGGTGGCCGGATGTATGGGTAGTGATCATCTGTGGCAGGACCTTGGCCTGTGGTCGCGTAACGATCTGTCCCGATTGATGACCCATAATTTTCACTCCCTGGCAGCAGAAAATAACCGGGATATGAAATGGAAGAAGTTTCTGTATAAACAGCTCTGCTCGGCCGAAGGTATCTAT
>JBNKEE010000009.1:0-7318 GCA_050288625.1 Sedimenticolaceae bacterium
CTGGCTCCACCAAACAATCTAAATGCGGTTGATTCGATGGGACCGTGTTTTTCGCAAGTTTACTGTCCCCATCGTCTAGAGGCCTAGGACACTGGCCTTTCACGCCGGTAACAGGGGTTCGAACCCCCTTGGGGACGCCAATATAATCAAAGGCTTACGCTGTTGCGTAGGCTTTTTTTATTGTATGCAAGAAGGTTATTTGGCGGTTCCGAAAGCCCATTAATGTAACTTAAGATGACACTATGATCGGCCGCGTATATTACAGATACGGCCATAATTTTTTGGACTGATTCCCTGTTTGCCCGCTTCTTGCAGTGGCTTGATGACAATATCCCGCAAATCCGGGCGCTTCGCAGCTGGCTTGGATCTCCCCTGGTTTAACGGGACTTTTAATCAACTGACTGGAGATCCTTTGGTACAGAGGACGCTTCCGAGCTATGATTGGACTTAGCGAATCAACTGATTCATATCAAAGATTGGCAGTAGTATTGCCAGCACAATGGTTAGTACAACTCCGCCCATAATCAGAATTAAAACTGGCTCAAATATCCCAACCGCCATCTCGGCATATGATTGCACCTCTCGCTCCTGATTGGTCGCTGCACTTTCCAGCATTTCCGGCAATTGTCCACTGCTCTCGCCGCTGGATATAAGATGAACGGTTATGGGAGGGAACAGTCTGCTCTTCGCTAATGATTGACTCAGGCTGCCCCCTTCTCTGACCTTTACTGCTGCATCTTTGACAGCGGATTTTATCGCCATGTTTGGAATGACTTGGCCGGAAATTCGCAATGCCTCCAGCAACTCAACGCCACTTCCGCTCAGTATGGCCAGTGTACGGGTAAAGCTGGCGGTGTTTGTCCCACGCGCATATTTGCCAATAAGAGGGAGCTTTAGGATAAACCTGTCAAAACTAAGACGTATTGTTTCAGCCCTTAGTAGCAGCTTGAGCGCAACAATGATTAGAAATATCGCTATTGCTATATAGAGGCCATACTGCTTTAAAATATCGCTTAATGTTATCAGGCCTTGGGTCAATGGAGGCAGTTTCTGGCCTAGATTGTTGAACACTCCGGCAATCTCCGGAATCACATATGTCAGTAATCCTAGTACCACAAGTGTTGATATTACCGTGAGCAGGATAGGATAGATCATGGCAAGCTGCAGTTTTTGCATTATCTGTTCACGACCCTCTAAATGGTCGGCAAGACGTTCCAGGATTGCGTCAAGTTTTCCTGATGATTCGCCGGCTTCAATGGCGGCGCGGTAAAGTGGCGGGAACGCATTGGGATATTGATTGCAGGCCTGGGAGAGACTTAGGCCTTCCAATAGCTTTCCACGCATACCAAGAATGATTTTCTGGATACGCCTCTTTTCAGTTTGCTCAGAGACTACGCGCAGGCTCTCCTCTAACGGTAAGCCCGATCTGCTTAGGGCGGCAAGTTGGCGCGTTACCAAGGCAAGGTCTTTGGTGTTGGCACGGTCATGATGCCCCTTATTGCGATTTTTTTCATGGATCGGTTCTAACGCAATGGGAGAGAGACCTTGTTCCCGTAGTAATTGTCTGGCTCTTTTCGAGGTGTCACCCTCTATAACGCCATGGGTTTTTTGGCCGTCGGGGTTTAGTGCCTGGTATTCAAAAGCTGGCATGGTCTACTCTTCATGGGTAACGCGGATGATCTCATCCAATGAGGTTTCTCCCATTAATACCTTTTCCCGCGCATTTTGTTTAATCCCCATTGATTGAGTTCTGGCGTATGTCTCCAACTCGTGTTCGCCGGCACCTTCATGTATCAGTTGCCGCATGGCGTCATCCAGAGATACCACCTCAAATATGCCTATTCTCCCCTTAAATCCAAGATGATTGCATTCGCTGCACCCTTTAGCGCGATAAAGAGTGACTGGTGGCGAAGCGGCCTCCAAACCGAGCACCTGGTAATCCGACTCTGAGGCTGGATAGGGCTCCCGGCATTGAATACATAGTTTCCGAACCAGTCTTTGGGCGATAGTGCCGATCAGACTCGATGAAAGCAGGAAGGGTTCAACTCCCATATCCCGTAAGCGGGTGATCGCCCCTACTGCGGTGTTGGTGTGTAGGGTGGATAGCACTAGATGCCCGGTTAAACTGGCTTGAACGGCAATTTCCGCAGTTTCTATGTCACGAATCTCACCTACCATAACCACATCCGGGTCCTGGCGTAGAATAGCTCTCAAACCACGTGCGAAGCTCATTCCGACCTTGGAGTTGACCTGGGTTTGTCCAATACCATCCAGATAATACTCAATAGGGTCCTCAACAGTAATAATATTGCGGCTTCGTTCATTCAGAACCGATAGCATGGCATAGAGTGAAGTGGTTTTGCCTGAGCCTGTTGGTCCGGTTAGCAGGATTATCCCATGGGGGCGTTTGATCAGCGCTGTAGTATCTGCCAGTTCATTGGAAGCCATTCCCAGATGTTTCAGGTCGAGCCTGCCTGCCTGTTTATCCAGAAGCCTAAGCACAACACGTTCGCCATGGCTGGAGGGTAGGGTAGAGACACGCACGTCTACCGATCGGCCGCCTATACGAAGTGAGATACGTCCGTCCTGAGGTAGTCGTTTTTCTGCAATGTCCAGTTTCGACATGACTTTAATACGCGATATCAGCAGTGGCGCCAGCTCCCGCCTTGGTTGCAGTACCTCTTTTAATACCCCATCAATTCTCAGGCGTACGACAAGCCGGTCTTCATAGGGCTCGACGTGGATATCAGATGCATTCTCTTTTATGGCCTCAGATAGCAGCGCATTGATTAGTTGGATGATGGGTGCTTCGTCGGCACTCTCAAGAAGATCTTCCGGGTCTGGAAGGTGTTGAGCGATATCGTTCAGGTCCAGATCCTCGTTGAGAGTTTCAACCATTTGTTGGGCATGGCCGGAACTTTGCTCATAGGTGATCTGCATCAGATGGTTGAACTCATCTGAATTTATCTCGCTGAATTCCAGTGGGATATTCAGAAAGCGTTGTGCCTCCAATAGTGCATGGCCTGGCGTGGAGTTCAAATGCGCAATTACACCATGTGTTTCGGTTAATTCCGAAAGCAATAACGAGTGCTTTTTTGCAAAGCTATAGGGTAACCTTTTTGCTTCGTCGGCAGGATAGCTGTCACTCATGTCGGCTTAGATCAATTTCACTAACCGGGGCTGGTTTAGTCGAGTCTGAGTAATCTCTGGCCGGAAGCAGTGGTGGCGCTTCACTTGGCATATGTTTAATGCCGTCTTTCCAGGTTTTCTGTTGCGTGTTTCGTATGCGTTTATAGTACTCGTCAGATAACATACGGTTGGAGGATTCACTGCGCAGGATACGTGGGCGCAGGAATACCATGAGGTTTTTCTTTTCGTAAGTTGTGCGTTTGCTGCTAAACAGATTGCCAAGCAGAGGGATGTCCCCGAAGAATGGAACCTTAGAGGTTGATTCAGTAAGTGCATTATCGATCAAGCCACCGAGCACGATTACTTCGCCATCATCCACCAGTACTGTGGTTTTTATTGTGCGTTTGTTGGTGGTCAGGCCGTCAACCGTGGATGTTGGATCTACGCTTGATACTTCCTGGTCGATCTTCAGTTCAATGGTTTTCCCCTCATTTATATGGGGTGTTACGTTTAGTTTGATACCGACATCGTGGCGTTCAATGGTCTGAAACGGGTTGTTACCTGCATTGCTATCGTTATTGGTGTATTGGCCGGTAACAAAGGGCACGTTTTGACCTACATGGATTGATGCCTCCTCATTGTCCAGGGTTACCAGCGAGGGAGTGGAGAGGATGTTGGTGTCACCGTCACTGGCAAAGGCCTTGATCAATGCCCGGATATCGCCGCCGGAAAAATATCCCAGACTGAAGCCGTTACCTACTGTACCCGGGAAAGAGCTTATAGCAGAACCAACTGCTCCGGTAATGGGCGTGCGTGAGGTGGCGTAGACGCCGGTACCTGGCTGGTTTGTCTGCCACTCTACCCCCAGCTCTATTGCTTTGTCATCCTTCAGCTCTACAATTATCGCTTCGATATGAACCTGTTCACGCCTTATGTCTAATTGATCAATGACGCCTTTGAGTGACTTCATTAAGTTAGAGGGTGCGGTTAATACCAAGGCGTTGGTTGACTCATCTGCCTGAATATCGAATAAAGCACCTTGTGCTTGTTTAATGTTAGTCCCCTGATCTGATTTGATCATTTTATCACCAACACCACGTAACACCTCAGACAGGGACTTGGCATTTGCATACTTTAGATAAACAACTTCAGTATTACCTTCGTTGGCAACCGGAAGATCAAGGTTCTTTATTATGCTATTAAGGTTCGCGCGCCAGCTTGGGTCTCCATTCAGTATTAAACTATTGGTGCGCTCATCTGCAGATATGCTCTGTCCCTGTTCTGGTGGGGCTTTACTGTTGGCCGGTGAGATTTTAACTAGCTTACTTAATGTCTGGACCAAGGTTTCTGCGCGTGCGTGTTTGAGCTTTATGATTTCAACCCCAAAATTGTTTGCCTGATCAATCCTGTGGATGATGTTTATCAACCGATTCACGTTGCTGGCAGTATCGGTGATGATTAATGTGTTACTGCTTGTATGGGCTGCAATATGCGCATACTGAGGTAGCAATGGTCGTAAAATAGTCGCCAACTGGCCGGCATCTGCGTGATGAACCTGTACCACCTGGGTCAGAGATTCGTCACCTTTAGAGATTTCATCAGTAAGTACAGTTGGAATACTATCCTGTTTTGCATCCGCATTAGGAACAATCTTGATTGCATCACCGCTGGGAACAGCAGTGTAACCATGTACGTTTAATACTGAAAGAAATACCTCATAGATATTCTCGGGAGATGTTGGTGTTGAAAACACTACTGTCACACGGCCTTTTACCCGTGGATCTATAATAAAATTCTTTCCGGTCAGTTCCGATACTGTAGAGATAAACGCACGTATGTCCGCATCATTCAGATTTAGCGTCACACTTTTATTTTCCGCATAGGCCTTATCTTCCGCATAGATCTGGAGCGAGAAGAGTATGATTATAATAGTGATAAGATGGCGAAGATGCATATATTACAACCTGTCTATTAATTCAATAATTATTATATCCATAATGAAATTAGTGCCCCTACATCACATAAATTTCGTAGTTTGCCTGACCATTGGTGAATGATCTTCAGGCTGCCGGGGTATGGCAGGTTGTTTGTGTCCGCCTAATGGTTTCCCGGATTGAAGTTCAGGTTTTTTCAGAGATAATGTTTCTTGGCGACCATTTCTTTCTAAGATGATGCGCTCTTGTTCAACCGCAAACAGGGTAGCATTGCCTGGTAGTTTATCGCCCTTATGATATGTTTTCTGCTCTTTACCCGACTCAGATATTATGGCAAATCCATCTTTAGTACCGCGGTCGAATATTACCCCAATCAACTGGAGCTTAAGGTGTGTCTCAGGCGCATCGATTTTATCTATCTGTTGTGGCCGAACGGACTGCCGGGCCACTTCGCCAAATATATGCAGCTTCGCTAGATGACTATAATCAGAATTTTTAGCATTTGCTTTATTGGTGGGAAGCGCAGGCGGTATATTTATTGATGAGTGGGAATAATTTTGTTCCTGTCGCCACAGACTGGCAGCCCTGAAACTGGCTAGCCCAAGCATAATCGCGGCAACAAATGCTGCTGAGACTGTGTAAGCTGGTGACTTTGAAGGAAAACTGGCCACGATCAAATCGATCCTTGAAATATTGCTTAATTATTAAAATGTTGGCTGCAATCATGCAGTATAACGCGATAGAGAGTAAATAATCACTATAACTCACCTAGTTCAAGTCGGTTTTCTAGAAGATTACACTATCTGCTAGTTACCAGAAAAGAATAATCGGTTAATATCATCCGGGAGCAGAGATTTAAGGAGATGATATGGCTGTTCGTTGGGATTATAACAAGAAATTGCGCAATGATTGCAGAGGGTTCACCCTGGTAGAGATCATGGTGGTTGTGGTTATTTTAAGCATATTGGCGGCTATCGTGATGCCAAAAATAATGACCCGCCCGGATCAAGCCAGAGAGGCAAAGGTAAAGCAGGATATCAGGGCGTTATCTTCGGCCCTTGATCTATACAGACTGGATAATTATGTGTATCCCTCAACCGACGAGGGTTTGGAATCCCTGGTTGTTCGCCCTGGCAGCCTGCCGGATGGCGCGAAATGGAAAGAGGGTGGATATGTCAAACGCCTGCCAAAAGATCCATGGGGTAATCCTTATAGTTATCTGCAGCCGGGCACTCACGGCGACTTCGATCTGTTCACACTCGGCGCGGACAATGCCGTAGGTGGAACCGGTCCCAATATGGATATCGGCAACTGGGATATTGAATGAGTCTGAAAATCCGCCAGAGAAGGCGGTTATCTGGGTTTACATTAATAGAACTACTGGTCGTGGTATTTCTTATTGGTCTGATCAGTGGATTTGCTGTCCTGAGCGTCAACTCCAGAGGCAATAACAGAGATATAGAAGAACAGATAAAACGTCTCCAGATTCAGCTGGGATTGGCAGGTGAAGAATCAGTAGTTCAAGTACGTCCCATCGGTGTGCAATTTACCCAAGGGCAGTATCTATTTCTGATTGCTGGCAAATACAAGTGGCTACAACTTGAAAATAACAAGGCACTGCAGACACAAGAGTTGCAACCGGGCTGGAAGTTTGAATTGCGGCTTGGGAACAAGAATGTTCCACTTGCCCAGCGACTGGTGGACAGTTCCCAAATTGAATTACTTCCGCAAATAATATTTTTACCGAGTGGCGAGATAACCCCCTTTGAACTGTTGATTGTGGATTCGGGCAATACCCCTAAATATCGAATCTGGTATGGAGAAGATGGGGTAATCGCTATGGAAGTGCTAGAAGCAGGCTGAACATATGGCTAAACAGTCACAAACAGGATTTACTCTGTTAGAAGTGCTGGTGGCGCTAGTAATCCTTACTCTGGCTATGGGCGGGCTGGTAAAAAGTATCGGTGATGATGCTGCAAACCAGAATGCCATAGAAGAGCGTACGTTTGCTCAGTGGGTTGCCTTGAATCAGGTTGCGAAGATGCAACTGCAAGAAGCACAAATCCAGCTGGGGAGTAGTGAGGGTGTGGAGGAGATGGCGGGTAGGGAGTGGGTGTGGCATCAGCAAATAGAGCATACTCCTGATCCTTCCGTTCACCGCATTATTGTTACCGTAGGCAGAGACGGCCAGTCGGCTGAATTAACCCGAAGTATCGGCTACTTGTGGGTGACACATGAATAATCGACGCTGTTTT
>JBNKEE010000010.1:0-219691 GCA_050288625.1 Sedimenticolaceae bacterium
CAATCAAGGTCGACCTGGCCGCACACTCCGAAGACAGCAAGGTGGTTGCCGAGGCCGACAGCCTGCTGGCCTTTATCACCCCCATTGCCAAGGCCTTTCTGACCGAGATGGGTTTTGAAGCGGCGAATCATGGCCTGCAGGTCTTTGGCGGACACGGCTATATATCCGAATGGGGCATGGAACAGAACGTACGCGACAGTCGGATTTCCATGCTGTATGAAGGCACTACCCAGATCCAGGCCCTAGACCTGCTGGGACGCAAGGTATTGATGACCCAGGGCGAAACCCTGAAAAAGTTCACCAAGATCGTGCACCTGTTCTGTAAAGAGCATGCCAAAGACAAAGAGATGAAGGAATTTATCGAACCCCTGAAGCAACTGAATGATGAATGGGGCGGCATCACCATGAAGATCGGCATGAAGGCCATGAAGAATCGTGACGAGGTCGGCGCCGCCTCCGTAGATTACCTTATGTACTCCGGCTATGTCGCCTTCGCCTACCTCTGGGCCCGGATGGCGCAGGTCGCACAGACTAAACTAAAAGAAGGCGGCAGCGAAAACGCCTTCTACAACTCCAAGATAATAACCGCCAGGTTCTACTATCAGCGCCTGCTACCGCGCACCAGAGGCTTGGTGGACACCATGCTCTCCGGGGCGGACAATCTAATGACATTGGATGAAGAAAGCTTCATATTCTAAAGTGTATAGGGTCAGAATAAATATCGGACAAAACTAAAGGGGATAAACTCATGAGCGATGTAAAGAGCTTACTTGACGACATGCAACGACGTTTCAACCCAAATGCAGCCGGCGGCCTGGATGCGATCTTTCAGTACGATATTACGAACAACGGCAGCTGGCAGGTCAAGATTCAAAACGGTTCTTGCCAGATAACCGATGGCGCGGAGTCCGAACCAAATGTCACGCTGTCAATGGACCTGGATACCATGGCAGGCGTCATGAGCGGCGAAATTGACGGCATGCAGGCATTCATGTCCGGAGATATACAGGCAACTGGTGACATCATGCTGGCCACACGCCTGACTGACATCTTCCCTCTAAACGGAGGCTAAACCAATGACATCCGGCAGAGCTGAGATTGGATGGATCCCAGACGATATCAACCCATATGGATTTAAAACCATTCCCGATCTTTTCGATTACTGCAGCGAAAATTATGGCCCTAAACCGGCCTTTACCAGCCTCGGGAAAACCATAACCTATAACGAGACGGCCAAACTTGCCTCCGCCTTTGCGCACTTTCTGCAAACTGAGACAGGCCTAAAGCCAGGTGACCGCATCGCCATTCAACTGCCGAACCTTATTCAGTACCCGGTGGTTTTTTTCGGATCACTACTCGCCGGCCTGACCGTGGTAAACACCAATCCGTTATACACATCCCGCGAGATGGAGTATCAATTCAAGGATTCCGGCGCCAAGGCACTAGTCATCTATCAATGTATGGCCGCCAATGCAGAAAAGATCCTGGCCAATACCGATATTGAAACCGTAGTGCTGGTGCAGGCCGCAGATCTACATGGATTCCTGAAACGCAATATCATTCACTTTGTCATCGACAAGGTGAAAAAGATGCAACCGGCATTCAACCTGCCCCGGGCCCTGTCCCTGAGAAAGATCCTAAATAAGCATAAAAGCAAAAAGCATACGCATGTAGAGACCGCATCGGCATCCATTGCAGCCCTGCAATATACCGGCGGAACCACTGGCCTATCCAAAGGGGCCAAACTGACCCATGCCAACCTGTTATCCAATATTCTGCAGGCGCTGCCACGAATATGCGAATCAGGGCAAGACTGGGCGGAAATTGCCGTCTCGCCGCTGCCCCTCTACCACATCTACGCCTTTACCATCGCGCAAACCGCCATGTTGTCAGGCGGACACGGTATATTGATCCCCAATCCCCGGGATATTCCAGGATTTGTAAAGGAACTTAAAAAGTGGAAGATTACCGCCTTCCTCGGCCTCAATACCCTGTTCGTGGCGCTATGCCGTAACCCGGAGTTCGCGACAGTCGATTTCAGCAAGTTCCGCATAACATCTTCTGGTGGCATGGCCCTGACCCATGATGCCGCCGACCAGTGGAAGCACATAACAGGATGCACCATAACTGAAGGTTACGGCCTTACCGAAACATCCCCCATAGTCACCATCAACCCCCCTGGCGCACAACAGATTGGGACAATCGGGCCACCTCTTCCGCACACCAAAGTGCGCATAATCGACAACGTCGGCAACGATGTTGAAGATGGCACGCCGGGAGAACTATGCGTCTGGGGTCCACAGGTAATGGCAGGTTACTGGCAAAAAGATGTGGAAACCGAAGATGCCTTTACCGATGACGGATATTTTAAGACCGGCGACATCGCCATACAGCATAGAGACGGATTTCTGAGTATCGCCGACCGCGCGAAAGACATCATCATCGTCTCCGGGTTCAACGTCTATCCGAATGAGGTAGAAGAGGTTGCAACCCAGCATCCGGACATAATCGAGTGCGCCGCGATCGGCATTCCCGATGATGTCACCGGAGAGTCGGTCAAGCTGTTTGTGGTCAGCTCAAACAAGGATCTGACTGCGGACGAAATACGCAACTGGTGCCGTGGCAAATTGACCGGATACAAGATACCAAAGACAGTGGAATTCGCCGATGAGCTGCCCAAGACTAATGTCGGCAAGATCCTACGCCGCTCACTCAGGGACTCTTGTTGTTAAAGGGAACACGGCATGCCTTTAGCAAAGCCACAACGTCGCCGACTACAACACAGGAGAGAGATACGTTCGGACGCATACCTGCGTGATGACGGCATGTGGGACATCGAAGCACGTATGACCGACATCAAAAGCGAGAGCGTGGGTAGTCAAGAACGCGGTTATGTGGCCGCCGGAGAACCGTTTCACGATATCCAACTAAGGATGACCATCGATACCTCGTTAAAGATACATGAGATAGACGTATCTATCGATGCCGCTCCTTTTACAGTGTGTCAGGACAGCCTCGACGCCTACACCAAGCTGATCGGAATTCACATCAGACCAGGGTGGCGCGCCCAGGCAAAAGAGTTGGTAGGCCGGGCAGGTGGCTGCACCCATATCAACGAGCTGTTTCCGGTGATAGCCACCACCGCGTTCCAGGCCCTGTGGACGCACAGTGACGAGGGCACAAAGCAGCAGGGCTATAAACTGATGCTGGATAGCTGCCACGCCTGGTCCAGGAATGGCGAGTTGGTGAACAAACTTGTTTCCGAGGGGACCTTGGAAGCAAAAGACTGATCTGCAAAAAGTTCAAAACATTTACACCAAACCGTTCTACGAAGGAGATACCTGACATGTTGATGCAAGGTCAATTCATCCGCGTACAGACTGTTGAGGAAGGCATTTATGAGGTTGTATTTGACCGAGAAAATGACGCCATTAATAAGTTTGACCAGGCAACACTACTTGAATTGAAACAGGCCGTAACCAAGCTGGGAGAGGCCAAAGACCTCAAAGGGGTCTTCTTCTCCAGCACCAAAGAGGCCTTTATCGTGGGTGCGGACATAACTGAGTTCACTCAGATGTTCTCCCACTCCGAAGAGGATATCTATAAACACATCCTGGAACTGGACGACATATTCAATGCCATCGAAGACCTGCCCTGTCCCACCGTTACCGCTATCAACGGTCTGGCCCTGGGCGGCGGCTTTGAGCTCTGTCTCTCCACTGACTACCGAGTGATGGCGAATTCGGCCCAGGTCGGACTACCAGAGGTAAAACTCGGTATCAACCCAGGTTGGGGCGGCACCTTCAGACTACCACGGCTGATCGGAATAGATAATGCTAACGAGTGGATCTGCTCCGGCAGTCAGAAAAAGTCCGGCGCAGCCTTGCAGGAAGGGGCGGTGGATGCGGTGGTCACTGCAGACCAGGTAAAAGATGCGGCGCTAGACCTGTTAAAGAAATGTATCGACGGCAGTATCGATTACCATGCCCGTCGCAGCGAAAAGACCAGCCCGGTAAAACTTAATCAGATGGAACTAACCATGGCGTTTGAATCGGCCAAGGGGGTTATCGGCGCCAAGGCGGGGCCGCATTATCCAGCTCCGATGCAGGCCATCAAGACCATGCAGAAGGCGGTCAAGCTGGATCGCAAAGGCGCCATCGATGTCGAGGCCAAGGCGTTCGCCAAGCTGGCCAAGACCGATGTTACAGCCTCTCTGGTCGGGTTGTTCCTGAAAGACCAGTACGTCAAGAAGGTGGCCAAGAAATACACCAAGGATACCGAACCGGTGGTAATGGCCGGCGTACTGGGTGCAGGTATCATGGGCGGCGGCGTGGCCTATCAGTCCGCTTCCAAGGGCACGCCCATATTGATGAAGGACATCAACGATGCAGCCCTGCAGCTGGGCCTGGACGAGGCCACCAAGCTACTCTCCGGCCAGATCAAAAGGGGCCGCATCAACGAACAGCAGATGGCCAAGACCCTGACCCAGATCACGCCGACCCTGAGTTATGGTGATTTCAACCGGGCCGATCTTGTTGTAGAAGCAGTGGTAGAGAACATCAACATCAAGAAGAGCGTTCTGGCCGAGGTGGAGCAGGCCCTGAGTGATGACGCCATCCTCACCTCCAACACCTCCACCATCTCCATAACCGAGCTGGCCACCGCCCTCAAGAATCCGGAAAGATTCTGCGGTATGCACTTCTTCAATCCGGTGCACCGTATGCCGTTGGTAGAAGTGATCCGCGGCGAGAAGAGCGGCGAGGCGGCCATCGCTCGCACCGTGGCATACGCCAAGGCCATGGGCAAGACCCCTATCGTGGTCAACGACTGCCCAGGCTTCCTGGTCAACCGCGTGCTGTTTCCCTACTTCGGCGGCTTCTCTGCCCTGGTCAGCGACGGTGCCGACTTCCGTCAGATCGATAAGGTCATGGAGGGCTTCGGCTGGCCCATGGGGCCGGCCTACCTGCTAGACGTGGTGGGTATCGACACCGCTCACCATGCGGACGCGGTCATGGCCGCCGGCTTTCCGGATCGCATGAGCCACGCAGGTGAAAACGCAATCGACCGTATGTACACAAACGAGCGCTTCGGTCAGAAGAACGATAAGGGCTTCTACCGCTATGAGCTGGATAAACGTGGCAAGCAGAAGAAGCTCAACGACGAGACGGTGGATGATCTACTCAAAGATGTTACCGGAGAGATAAAAGAGTTCTCTGAGGAAGAGATTATCGAACGCATGATGATCCCTCTCTGTGTAGAGACGGTACGCTGTATCGAAGAGGAGATCGTAGCCAGCCCGGCCGAGGCGGACATGGCCCTGATCTACGGCATCGGCTTCCCTCCATTCCGCGGTGGGGCCATGCACTATTTGGATCATATGGGTCTGGACCAATTCTGTCAGATGGCCGCAAAGTACGAACATCTGGGTCCACTATATCAGCCAACCGAGAACATGAAATCTATGGCCGCCAGCGGCACGAAATTCTTTCAGCAGAAGGGAGAGAAATAATGAGTATCTCTATCCATGATGTAGTTATAGTTGATGGCGTACGCACCGCCATGGGCCGATCCAAAAACGGCGTCTTCCGCAACGTGCGCTCCGAGGTCCTGTCTGCTGAGGTCATCAAGGCGCTGCTGAAACGCAATCCCGAGGTCAACCCGAACGAGATCGAGGACGTAATCTGGGGCTGTGTAAACCAGACCAAAGAGCAAGGGTTCAACATAGCTAGAAACGCCTCCCTATTGACAGAACTACCCCACAGCGTCTCGGCCCAGACCGTTAACCGTCTGTGCGGCTCTTCTATGTCCGCACTACACATCGCCGCCCAATCCATAGCCACGGGCTATGGCGATATCTTTGTCGTAGGCGGAGTGGAACACATGGGCCATGTACCCATGGATCACGGCATCGACATCAACCCCGGCCTCTCCAAACATGCGGCCAAGGCCGCCATGATGATGGGAGTCACCGCCGAGATGCTGGCCAAGATGAACGGCATCGACCGGCGCATGCAGGACGAGTTCGGTGTGCGCTCACACCAACGCGCCCACGAAGCTGCAGTGAAAGGCTACTGGGACAAGGAGATCATTCCTGTGGAAGGACATGACAGCGCAAGCGGATTTAGGACGGCCATCACCGCAGATGAGGTGATCCGCCCAGATGCCAATATCGAAGACATGGAAAAACTGCGGCCGGTGTTCATACCCAAGGTAGGCACAGTAACCGCAGGAACCTCTTCTGCCCTTTCCGACGGCGCCTCCGGCATGTTGGTGATGTCTGAACAGAAGGCGAAGGATCTGGGCCTGACCCCACGGGCGCGCATCAGGAGCATGGCCGTGGCCGGATGTGATCCCTCCATCATGGGTTATGGACCGGTGCCGGCATCCCAGAAAGCACTGAAACGCGCAGGTCTTAGCGTAGAAGATATCGACTATGTGGAACTAAACGAGGCCTTCGCCGCACAGGGTCTGTCCGTGCTCAAGAACCTCAAGCTGCTGGATAACATGGACGAGAAGGTAAACCTGTATGGCGGAGCCATCGCCCTGGGGCATCCACTCGGATGTTCCGGCACCAGGATATCCAACACCCTGCTCAATGTTATGGAGAACAACGACGGAAACCTGGGACTGGCCACCATGTGTATAGGCATGGGTATGGGAATAGCCACTGTGTTCGAGCGCATGAACTAGGAAATACCCACGGCACAGGGACGTGCCGGATATGTATTCACACCTTGTCAGAACTGTCGTCGCTGACCGGATTGATGACATCCTCCACCGCCTGCGGTGAAGCTGTAATCGCGCCACTAGTAAGCATGGGAGCGGCATCCAGATCTTCCGCATTCATCATTTCAGCAATCCTCTGCAAAGCCGACAACAGTTGATTCTGCTCCCAGTCTTTCAGTTCATTTAGTCTATTCTGAAAACTCTCCTGCAACAGCGGTACTGACTGCTTCACCAACGCCTCACCCTGTACCGTAGCACGCAGGATCATCTTGCGCTTGTCAGACTGATCACGGCTGCGTTCCAATAGGCCACGATTCTCCAATCTCTTGACCACGTCTGTTACCGTCGCCTGACTTAGACTTACCCGTTTCGCCAATTCGCTACCCGTCAACACCTGACTGCGTACTATCTCCGTAAGCAACAACGCCTGGGGGCCGGTCAGACCGTGACTTTGAATCAGATTTCTTGAGTGTTGATCAATGGCACGGATAACCCGACGCAGTGCTATGAGGATGTTTTCTGATATATCTAACTGACTATTCATGAAGCTTTCTATTTCATTGGTAGGTTTTTCTATAGGCCAAGTATAAACGCCATTACATGCTGCATCACACAAACAGATGGCAGGGAGTTGGCCAGTTCCTGGGAACCCCAAAGTCAATCCTGATGCGTAGGTCATACTTTACACACATATATTCGTTCACTAAATAATATTCCGCTTATATAAGCTTAAAACACTGCAATCTATCACAGTTTTAAGCCGATTGAGGCGATACAATATATTTAGTATACTAAGCAATTAATTTTTTGGGAGACATGCAAATCAGAATATTTACTTACCCCCTCCCATCACTACCCCAAATATGCCGAGTATTTGATGCCTAAACGAGATATCTCCAAGATTTCTGATTCAAAGCAACCGAGAACATTATTTTTAAAGCAACGAAATCATTTACTCGTGTCATCGTGGTTTTGGTTTGTTCTCGTAGTAGTCGTTGTTTTAGCGATCGATTTCCTTGGCCTAATTGACATATGGAGCCTACTTAGCTCCTCACTCAATTAAACCAGGTAACAGATGAATGAAGATAGAGTTACGTAATACAACCGTAGATTTAAGAAAACCCAAAGCATCAGACGGATCAGCCTTATGGAAACTGGTACGTGAGACCGGCGTACTGGACCTAAATTCCACTTATGCCTATTTCCTTCTTGGTGAACACTTTGCCGAAACAAGCGTAGTGGCGGAAAAAGATGGAGAGATTGTGGGATTCGTATCCGCATATACTCCACCGCAGGTATCGGACTCAATCTTTGTATGGCAGGTGGGTGTTGCGGCAAGCGTACGCAAACAAGGACTGGCACTAGAGATGCTGCTAGCCATTTTGAGACGAGAGGCATGCAAAAACATACGGGTGTTAAATACAACCATCACCCCATCCAACACAGCATCCCGCTCGCTATTCGCTGCTTTAGCCAAAAGGGTCAACGGATCACTCCAGGAAAAACCTGATTACTTCCGCGGCGAGTGGTTCCCACAAGAAGGGCATGAGGCCGAAGCGCTTTTCTCCATCGGCCCAATCCGATTACCAACCACACAATAGTGGTTGCCGAATTCAACTAAACACACGAGGCAGTATACTCATCATGAGAATCTTCGAAGACATGGAATCAAATGTACGCGGATACGTACGCTCATTCCCAGTCGTATTTGATACAGCACAAGGCGCTTATCTTTTCGACGAGCAAGGTAACCGTTATATAGACTTTTTCGCTGGCGCGGGCACTCTTAACTATGGCCATAACAATCCGGTAGCCACAAAAGCTATCGTGGAATATCTGCAAAACGACGGCATAGTGCACGCCTTGGACAAAGCAACGGTGGCCAAGCGAGCCTTTTTGTATAAGTTCAGGGATACCATCCTGGCGCCCAGAAACATGGAATACAAGATACAGTTTACCGGCCCAACTGGCTCCAATGTGGTTGAAACATCGCTCAAACTGGCTCGTATGGTCAAACGCCGCTCAAACATCATCGCCTTTACCAACGGTTATCACGGACTCACCATGGGTTCTCTGGCCGTAACCGGCAATGACTTCTACCGCGACGAGTCTTACGGCGCACGCAACAATGCAGACAGCCTGCCTTATGACGGCTATTTCGGACCAGACACAGATACCATTGAATATCTGCGCAAGATGATAAGCGACGGCAGCAGCGGCATCGACACTCCTGCCGCCATCATCGTTGAAACCATACAGGGCGAAGGTGGGATAAATGTAGCCAGCCTGGACTGGCTGCGCAAGCTGGAACAACTGTGCCGCGACTTTGACATACTTTTGATCATTGATGACATCCAGGTCGGTAACGGGCGCACTGGCACCTTCTTCAGCTTCGAAGAGGCTGGAATCAAGCCAGACATGATCACCTTGTCGAAATCCATTGGTGGCGGCCTGCCTATGGCAATCCTGTTACTACGCCCAGAGCTAGATCAGTGGAAACCGGGAGAACATACAGGAACCTTCCGCGGAAACAACTTGGCATTCGTTGCCGCCACAGAACTCCTAGCATACTGGGATAATGACGAACTTTCCAAGTCTATCGCCTACAAAAGCAACATCATGCAGCAGGAGCTAGAAAAGATTGCTGACAGACATCCAGAGTGGAATCTAAAAGTTAGAGGGCGAGGCATGGTCTGGGGTCTGGAGTTACCACAACACGGCTTGGCAGGTGAAGTATCAACCAGGGCATTTGAAAACGGCCTGGTGATAGAGACCGCGGGGTCGGATGATCAGGTCGTAAAATTCCTGCCACCTCTGATAATAGAGGAAGATGTCCTGAGAGAAGGCCTAAAAATAATAGATGACGCCGTCGCTTCCCTGATCCAGGAAAAGGAACTCGCTAGAAGAGGAGATCCGCTATGATAGTGCGCCGGCTGGATGAGATTATTGATTCTGAGAGGGACATCGTGGCTGAAAACGGCAACTGGGTCAGCCGCCGACTTCTGCTAAAGCACGAGGGCATGGGGTTTTCATTTCACGACACAACAATCTTTGCCGGCACCGAGACCTATATTCATTATAAGAACCATCTCGAAGCAGTATATTGCGTCGACGGAAAAGGTGAAATAGAAGATCTCGAAACCGGAAAGATCCATCCAATATCTGATGGCACCATGTACGCGCTAAACGGACACGAACGACACTATCTGCGTGCAGTAGAAGACATGCGCATGATCTGTGTATTTAACCCCGCCCTGACCGGAACCGAAGTGCATGATCAGGAAGGCGCCTATCCACTAATTGAAGACACAACAGACTCAGCAAAGCCTGTGTAACTTCTTTCCAACTATCTGAGCTCTATTATGGATTCGAAAGAACGCGAGAAAGTTTCCGAGATTATTCGCAACCAGATAAGCGAACTGGAATCTTCAATTGAAGACCTCTCCGCAGCGAAACAACAAGTTAGCGACCACTCGGAAAATGATGAAGCCATAAGGGACATTCACTCCACCGCCCAGGTAAATGAAACGACACATCTGCAGATGAAAGAGAAATTAAAACGCCTTTACAATAATCTTGACTGGGTTTGGTGCGACCACGGCGGAGAGTGCGAGGAATGTGGACAAAAAATTCCTATTGAAAGGTTAACGATAGTACCAACGACAAGATTGTGTGTCGATTGCTCCAGTAAGCATGAAGAGTAGCAGGCTTATCCTAAAGCCCGATACAAAACAAACAACAGAACAGTCACATAGAAACATTCACAGAAAACCATATATGAGTCATACCGTAGAAAAAATTGGCGGCACTTCCATGTCAAACTATAGTGCAGTACGTGACAACATCATTATCGGCACTAGAAAAAATGGAGATTATTACCGGCGCATCTTTGTCGTATCTGCATACGGAGGCATAACCAATTTACTGCTTGAACACAAAAAAACCGATCAACCAGGTATATATGCCCTCTTTACCGACGCAGAGGACGAAGACGCATGGCGCAATGCAATAGTGACA
The DNA here is from genome assembly GCA_050288625.1 of Sedimenticolaceae bacterium. Classification (GTDB taxonomy): domain Bacteria; phylum Pseudomonadota; class Gammaproteobacteria; order Chromatiales; family Chromatiaceae; genus JAAGZL01. The sequence continues at coordinate 10,744 of JBNKEE010000010.1, forward strand.
CTCCGCTATGAATTTCAAGCGATCAACCAACTCCTATTTAAAGATACGCCACAGATAGCCAAAGCTAACAACTTTATTAACCAGCGCCTCGATGACGCAGAGTCAGTTCTGGACAGCCTGCGAAGTCTTTGCGAACACGGGCACTTTGAACTAAACAGCCACCTACTAACGGTTCGGGAAATGCTAGCCAGTATCGGAGAAGCGCATAGCGCCTGGAATACCACAGAACTACTAAAGCGTGATGGCGTTAATGCCCGATTCGTAGATTTGTCCGGATGGAAGTCAACTCAAACCTATCCACTTGATGAAATGATACGTCAGGCTCTAGTGGATATAGATATAACAAACGAACTACCCATAGTTACAGGTTACGCCCACTGCAAAGAAGGATTGATGGAAACCTTTGATCGCGGCTACAGCGAGATGACCTTCAGCCGCATCGCAGTCATTACGGAAGCAACTGAAGCGATTATTCACAAAGAGTATCACCTTAGCAGCGCAGACCCCAACATAGTTGGAGAAGAACATATCGTCCCTATTGGGCGAACCAATTATGACGTGGCAGACCAGCTTGCCAACCTGGGCATGGAGGCCATACACCCACACGCTGCAAAAGGACTCAGACAAAATGAAATACCATTACGGGTAAAGAACACCTTTGAACCTGAACATGAAGGCACCCAAATTACTGGTGACTATGTCAGCGCCAAACCTTGCGTTGAGATCATAGCTGGACGCCAGCATCTACATGCCATCGAACTATTCGATCAAGAGATGATAGGCAAGTTTAACGAATATGAAAAAACACTACTGGATATATTCCGCCGCTTTAGAGCAGCAGTAGTTACCAAAGATGTTAACGCCAATGCCGTGACACATTATCTTGGATGCAATTTAAAAACTGTAAAGCGAGTCATAAGAGTAATAGAAGAAAAGATGCCAGACAGTGAAATCAATCATCGCAAGGTCTCTCTGGTTTCTGCCATCGGTAGTGATATGCAGGTACCAGGCATTCTTGCCAAGGCGGTCTCAGCATTAGCCGACAGCAACATAAGCATACTTGCCATGCATCAATCCATGCGACAGGTAGATATGCAATTCATCATCGAAGAGACTGATTACAACAACGCAGTTAAAGCGCTACACAATCAACTTATCGAGCCGCACGACTACGGAGACGCAATATGTGCGATTTGAGAAAGCCTCACAACTGAAGTCAAATTTCATATATACACCAAGCAATATAACAAGACCGACCAGAAATCGACCACCATAACAATGAATACCACAATAATAACCAGCAGCTTCCTATTTTCCTTATTACTTTTTCTCATTATCGGCCTTGCCTCAGTAACTAAAAGCAAGAGGACTTCGGAAGATTATCTGGTTGTTGGGAAGGCGGTACCTGCCTGGCTGGCCGGACTCTCCGCAGTTGCCACAAACAACAGCGGATTTATGTTCATCGGTATGATCGGACTTACTTACACCACAGGTCTCTCTTCAATTTGGTTAATGATCGGCTGGATCCTGGGTGATCTGATGGCTTCACTCCTTACACTCAGACCAATACACGCCGCATCTCGCTCAGCAAAAGTACACTCTTATGGCGGACTGCTGGCTCACTGGCATGGAGAAAACAACCACATGCTCCGCCGCCTGATCGGACTAGTCACGGTCTTTCTATTGACCATATATGCCGCAGCCCAACTCAAAGCTGGCAGCAAAGCAACATCGGTATTGCTGGAGTGGGAACCAACGTGGGGGATTTGGGTCAGCGCCGCCATTGTATTATTGTACAGCGCGGCCGGTGGGTTGCGCGCCTCCATATGGACCGATGCAGCACAATCACTGGTAATGCTCCTAGGCATGGCGATGCTGATTGCAGGTGGTATAGATATCGCTGGCGGTTTTTCCGTAGCCATAGAAAAGATGTCCACGATCAGCAGCAACTATCTAGACTTGTTCCCTGACACCGATTTGATCGGCATCATACTATTTATTCTTGGCTGGCTACTTGCCGGTATTGGAGTTGTAGGACAACCACATATCGTCATTAGGTTTATCAGTCTAAATGACTCATCTCAAATAAATCGTATGCGCTTCTATTATTACACCTGGTTTACTCTGTTTTACGGCGCCACCATCGTAGTCGGTCTGCTAAGTCGTATCACATTCCCGGAAAGCGCGGATTTTGATCCGGAGCTGGCTCTGCCCACAATGGCGCATATGATCCTACCTGATGCATTGGCTGGATTGGTACTGGCTGCGCTGTTTGCCGCAACCCTCTCCACCGCCGACTCCCTAATCCTCTCTTGTTCGGCTGCCATCACCCGCGACTTTGCTCAACGCCAGGGAAGAATTCATTCATTGTGGGCCGCAAAAACGATAACGGCCTCTGTTCTGGGTGTCGCAGTATATATAGCCCTTACCGGAACCGAATCCGTGTTCGCACTGGTACTTGATGCCTGGGGTCTTCTTGGCTCCGCCTTTGCGCCTTTAGTGATTATCAATGCTACAGGGAAACGCATCTCTCAACACCTGGCTATCAGTATGATTGTCAGCGGTATCAGCGTCTTTCTATTATGGCAACAGTCAGGCATGGGAGGCAGCGTCTATAGCATAGCCCCCGGTATTCTCGCGGGTATTATGGTATATCTTTTGGGAAGAAGGCATTTTCTTAGCTCTAATCTTTAAGTCTTACAAAACAACATCTCGTAATTCCTTTACTAGATCTGGATGCGCATGTTGATACTGGATAAGCTCTTCTCTCGACGCATCTATTTGGCTCTCGATTACTTCGCTATCCAGATTTATACCGAAATCATGTGGCGCATGAACACTACCCCAAAGTCGATAGATAATAAACTTCCCCAACAGGTTATTATAATGACTGGAATCCAAATACCATTGCGGCAAGGCCTTTAAGTTATCAATAGAAGGAAACGGATCGGTGGTAAACCTGGTAATTCTCGAGAAGTCCACGAGATCAACTCCACAACCATCTAAACGATGCTGTCCAGAAATATTCACCAATTCGCGTTTCCAGCCAAAATAACGCTCTTGAAAATTTAGTGTATTCAATAATAACAACTGACGCACATGCAGGGGTGATATAAAAAGCTTAACACGAACATTCTTACTACACGCATAACCAACTAATCGATCTAAAGTTGTCATGCTTTCGGCATATGTGCTGGTGTTTCTATTCCTATCTAGCCGTCGAGCAATCAATCTTTCTATCTCTTGGGATTGGACCCTAGCTCCAATCCGTTTCAGCTTCCTTTTATTTATGGCAATATTTCTTGTTCCATTTAAATAGGCAGAATGGTTTCTGAATAAAGAGCCCACTGCGTTCATCAGTGTATCTTTAGACCACAACGCAAACCCCACCCGACGCAGCATGCCAATGAAACACCCCATAAGTGACGAGTCATGATTTACAAACTCAGGGATACTCGCCCTGTTCGCAGCAACAAACCTACCAAAATCAAGACCGATGATGATATTAGATGGAACATGATAATTCATAGCATAGCGAGTTAATTTATCTAGCTCGTCAATAGTGCCTCCAGCCAGAGAAAGATTATAGGAGGTACCTAAATACTCTCTAACATCCGGATCATCCACATCAAAGCCAATTTTTACTCTGGAAGTACCAAGCAGCAATGTATCAGCGCGTATAGCAGGCAGAACTAGTGGCTTTACCGTCCTGTCACCACCCCATACGCGATCACCAAGATATGACACTGCACGAAATCCATTTATGCGAAAATAGCCAAATGGATCCAATAGATAACTAATCGACCCCGCAATAAGCAGAACCAAAATGAATGAGATAGCTAGATAACGTAAATATTGCAGCATTACTAAAATTGAAAGTAGATAAACCGCACAGACCCTTGCATGTTGGCCAGCACGGAAAACAACATTAAACTAAGAGCTATTCCCCAAATCAGACTTGGTGAAAATCGCAACACTGATGTCCCAGGCAGCAGATCAGCCGAAGTCTGGCTAGGCGGGTTTGAACGTTGATCAATAGCAGTCCAGTAAGACGAAAAAAACTTCTGTGTGTTTGGCATACCCCAAACTATTACAAACATAACAGCAATCTGGATAACGTCAGATTTGTTGATTATGCTATCGAATATGATCCCGGCAACATTTCCATCAAGTAACAACAAAACACCTTTGTACATCTTTTCAAAAACCAAGAACGCCGCATCAAGATTTTTGGAACGAAATAAAACACCAAGCATAACGGTTATAATGAAAGTCAATGCTACCGACCCCCAAGGACCAAAAAAGTTAAGTTGACGCTTCCATCCAATATAGCTAAGAAAGCTTTCCTTATAGTGGACCGCAATCATCAACAATCCCTGCATTCCTCCCCAAACTATAAATGTAGGCCCAATACCATGCCAAATACTCGAAATAAATATTGTTATAACCAACGCGCCTACACGGCCTACTCTTAATGTTTTTGAGCGAGCCAGTGGAAAGAAAAGGTATTGCCGCATAAACGATCCAAATGAAACATGCCAACGTCGCCAGTAATCAAAGCGATTTGCAGCACGATAGGGAGAATCAAAATTAATGGGCAGGTTTATATTGAACATGCGGGCCAATCCCACCGCCATATCCGCATATCCGGAAAAATCAAAATAAAGCTGCAGCGAGAACCCTAAAGAAGCCCCAAAGGCATCCAATGAAGATATTTGTTGTCCCACATAAACGACCGAATAAACATCATCCACATATGGAGAAATACCATCCGCAAGCACAACCTTCTTAAATAGTCCAATAATAAATATAGAAAGCCCAAGTGCTATGTTGTCCCAGCGGCAGGTGCATATATTTGAGATTCGAAACTGGGGTACTAATTCGCGATAGTGGACAATCGGACCCATTATTAATTGCGGGAAAAAGGTAATAAAGAGGCAATATTCCAGCCAGCCAGCCTTGCGAAGTCCGCCTCTAAAAGTATCAACAACAAATGCGATTTGTTGGAAGGTAATAAATGAGATCGCCAGCGGGATAAGTATTTCATTTGTAGTGCTGAATGCAGATGTCATTCCACTGCCAGGATCAAAGAATCCTGCTATCAATACTTTATAATATAACAAGAAAAGGATATTCCCAGTTATTGAGCAAGCTAGTAATATTTTTCTATATCGTTGATTTGTTTCAATACCCCATGAAATAGAATAATTAAATAGTAGTGAAGCAAACAAAAGCCACAGATACACAGGTTTCCAACTAGCGTAAAATACCAAGGATGCGATAAACAACCATACAATAGCGGCTTGCTTTCCCCATTGATTCCCGATCAGATAGAAACCGACAAGGGTAGCGGGCAAAAATAGGAGGAGAAACTCAAAGGAATTAAAAAGCATTAAAAAGGTTGTCTCTTATAGAACAAATTCGATGGATTATACGGTACCATCAACACGCTTACCATGTACTGAGGTGTATGGCGCCTGGATTTAGCCAGGATATATACATTATCTAATTCATATAGTTATAAAGCGGCGCATGCCATAAAAATGCAAAGAACTCTTTCAATCGCCCCCATGCTGGACTGGACCGACAGGTACTATCGATACTTTGCCCGTCTTCTAACCAGGCACACTATGCTCTATACCGAGATGATCACCACTGGCGCTCTGCTCCATGGGAATAAGGAACGTTTCCTGCAATTCGACCCTTGCGAACACCCGGTCGCCCTACAGCTAGGCGGTAGCGATCCATCAGATTTGGCCAAGTGCGCGTATATGGCGCAGGAGCGCGGCTATGATGAGATAAATCTTAATGTGGGATGCCCTTCGGACAAAGTGCAATCTGGACGCTTCGGGGCATGTCTGATGCTGGAGCCCCAACTGGTCGCAGAGTGCATCCATGCTATGCGGCAAGCGGTTTCTATACCGGTTACTGTTAAGCACCGCATCGGAATAGATCATGATGATAGCTACAATACCCTGCACCAATTCGTCACAACCGTCTCTCAGGCTGGATGTGGTATTTTTATCGTCCACGCTCGGAATGCATGGCTGGAAGGACTGAGCCCAAAAGAGAATCGAGACATCCCGCCATTGAGGTATGAGATAGTGCATCGCTTAAAGAACGATTTCCCCGACCTAGAGATCATCATAAACGGCGGGATAAAGTCCTTAGATGCAGCAAAAGAGCAACTTGGACATCTGGACGGTGTAATGATCGGCCGTGAGGCCTATCAAAATCCCTGGATGCTGGCAGAGGCAGATAAACTTATATTTGGAGATAATCACGCTATCCCTAGCCGCCATGAGATCATTGAAAGGCTTATACCATTTGTGCAAGACGAATTCAGCAAAGGCACACCCATCAATCGTATCACTCGCCACATACTTGGGCTGTTTCAAGGGCGACCAGGAGCCAAGGCATGGCGTCGTCATATCAGTGATAACGCCCACCGCGACGATGCGGTTCCGGACTTGATTAGAGAGGCTGCACAGATGGTTTCGGATTAGATTAGATTCTAAAAACATGCACGTAGCTTTTATCGACGTGATCTGCGCCATCCATAACTATCATCACCCACCATATCCCCTACAACAGATTGAGTTCGCCTATATGGTTGCGGTAAAACTCGGCGGCCTACTGTTCGGGGTAGTATTATTTGGCAAGGGAGGAGCGAATCCTCACATGGAGCCAGAGTATTTATGCTTGCTGAGGTTGTTCTGATCGCCCAGGGAAATCAGCAGCAGCACCTTTAGGATGTCCCAAAGGCTTCAGTTTCACTAACAGCAATGGCAATAGAGTCAGGTTTCCAATAAGTGCCACTAACATGGCAAGCCCGGTAAGGACGCCAAAGTAAATCGATGGAATAAAGTTGGATAAAGCCATGATAGAGAAACCGAGCGTAACGGTTATGGAAGTGTAATATATGGCCCTGCCCACGCTGGCATGACAACGTTTGACCGCACCCCAATAATCTCCATCTTTTCCCAACTCTTCCCGGAATCGATGGATATAATGGATGGCATTATCCACGCCTATTCCAATGGTAATGGCAGCGATGGTAATGGTCATAATATCCAGTCTGATCCCTAACCAACCCATCAACCCCAGTATTATACCTGCAGCCACCACGGTCGGGATCACGCCGATGGCCGCAAGCTTCCAATGCTGAAACAGCATAAAGAACATTACAAATATGGCCAGGAACACCATACTCAAAGTCAGTATCTGGGAGCGGAACAGACTCTGCAACACATTATTATAGAGAACCAGCATGCCAGATAACTTTACCTGATTAGGCTCCAGATTGAACTTTGTAATCAGGTCACCTCTAATTTTCTTCAGTAGCGCATCGCGCTGAAGGTTTTTGTCTGAATCTATAACCCGGATGCCGAAATGAATTTGGTTGCCATCCTTGGACATATAGGGATCCAGGATCTGCGCCTTTACCTTGTCAGGCAGGCGTTTATACACAACACCCAGGCTGAAATTATCCAGCGGCACATCGTTATTGAGCATGGTCATCATGTTCATAGTAGTTGCCAACGAAAGCACCTTACCTGTTTCTGGGAGGGAATTAAGATAATTATGTATCTTTTGTACATCTTCCAACTGGAACATGTTAAACCAATAACTCGTACCAGTGATGCCTGCTGACTCATTTTCGAATTCTGCGCCAAGGTCCAGATCTAGATCCACATCCTGGTCATCCGCAAAGGCCTCATCATCTTCACTGACATTAGGTGCATCTACGACCTGGTCAGCAGCTGTCGATCCTGGCAACACTTCCGGCTCGAATACGGCATCGTTTGGCTCAGAATCTGTCACTTCCATATCCTTATCAGCCAATCCAGATCCACCGCCACTGCCGCTATTCAATGTATCCGAAAACTCTTTCGGCGGATCAAGAACCACATCTAGCGGCGTTGTCCCTCCTAGTTTCCTGTCGATCAACACCATGCCTTTATAGATCTCTGTGGACTCTTTAAAGTAGTCGATAAACCGATTTTCAACCGACAGCTTGCCAATACCTACAAGCCCCAACACCACAATCAATAGATATATTGCCAGGATAGGGCCGCCAAATCGCTCGATCCCATTAGCCAAGGAGCGAGTAAACGCAGCGGTGGCATCATGCTTGCGCAATACCGGAGTCCCCGGCTTCAACGGAGCCAGGGCTGCAGGAAAGATGACGAAGGCAACCAGGAAAGACAACCCAACACCCACCACCATCATCCACCCAAAATCAATCACTGGACGGATCCCGCTAACTATCAGGGAGGCAAAGGCAACCATGGTGGTAAGAGACGTATACACCGAAGGAGCAAACTTGGAGCGCATGGTCTCCTTCAACAGCCAGAGTTGGGAACGGCTTGGGTCCTCTGCATGCAGCTCCTGATGCCGTACGATTAAATGCACAGCCAGAGAAAGAGTGATAATCAACAGCAGTGAGATAAAGTTGGAAGAGACAACGGTTACGCGCCAATCAACCAACCCCAGAAATCCCACCATAAAGATCGCAGCTGCCACACAGATCATCAAAGGGACCAACACCCAACGTGGCTGCTTGAATGCTATGCTCAATAACACGATCAAGAATATCGTTACACCTATCCCAAAAATGCGGATATCGCTATCTATAAAATCGATCATATCAGATGCGATCATTGGCACACCGCCGAGATGGATCTCCCCCTTATCCTTGTACTTCTCCAGGATAGTCCGCACTGACGCTATATCAGCCTGAAGCTGGTTCTGTAATCTGGTATTTTCCTGCCTTATCTCAGCCGTTATCTCTTCCAACCTGTCGGACTCTTCCTTCGTCAGCTTGGATGACATCTGCTTTTCCCAGATCTGGTCACGCTGTTTTTGCAGATCTAGCTGGGTCTGGTCATGTTTGAGATAGACCAACAGCGCGGTGACCTTCTCATCCTTACTAGTTAGTAGGTTACCGTATAGAGGGCTCTCTCTAAACTCTTTGCGCGCCAGATCAATATCCATACCCTTGGTCTCGAGGGTGCGCACCCCTTCCTGAAGCTCGGAAACAGAGACGCGCGGACTATTGATAAGCGGCACATCCAATATGCTAAGGACCGACTCCACTCGATCCAACGCACCAAGTTCATCCCGTAGATCCTGGATAGCTGCCAAGCTTTGCTTGGAAAACAGATCTGCCTTGGGTTGCAGGGTGACAACCAAGAAATCGTCTGACCCGTATCTGGCTCGTATGGCACGATAAAAGCGCAGGTCCTGATCATTTTCCAGCACCAAAGAGTCTGACGACGCATCTAACTTGAAGTCTTGGGCAAACCAAACCGCCAGCAACAGCAGTAAGATAACAACCAAACCAATAGCCTTTGGTCTCTCCAGGATAATTCGATAGTAGTAGTCCTTTATTTGCTGAATCATTGTTATCGTCTTTTCTATTTATGCCCTAACCCCAGTCATCAGTGACCGAACGCCGATTGAAAGCGTATTAAGATAAAGCTTACCCTGGCCCAGAGCAAGCAGAGATTCATCATGCAGATCTATGTGGATTAAACCTTATATGGGACAGAGATTACCTGGTCACGCACAAAGCCTGAAGGCTTCCCGAGTTCATTATATCCAACACACACGCCTTTTTTAAACGAAAAATCCCCAATATAACAATGAGATATCTTACGCTTAAGATTCTCTGTAAAGGGCAGATCCAGAAAGTGGCAGATCATACCTCTAATAACTCCAGCATGAACTACCAACAAAATAGTCTCGTTCTTGTGCTTCTCCCAGAGTGTCTCTATAAAGCCCACACTGCGCTGTTGCATCTGCCGAAAACTCTCCCCTTTGGGGTAGATAAAATCAGGATCATTCTTATGTTTCGGGATATGCCTCTCGACCCACTTCTTGCTCTTTTTGTACAGAGATCCATAGTTGATTTCGTTTAGTTCGGCCTGGTCATGAATAAGCTTTATGCCCCTCTTTTTTGCGTGATACATACCTGTCTGCCGGGATCTTTCCAAATCGCTGGTATAGATGGCGGAAAACTCCAGGGAATTCTCGTGCATAACTCCGTCCACAAACGCCACGTCTATCTGCCAATCTTCTGAACGTGGAGAGTCACCCCATCCCATTATATGCCCTGATTTGTTAATCAGGGTCTTGTAGTGACGCACCGCGATTATGCGCATATATATGCTATCCCCAGTCAGGCCAACAGGTATAATTTATCGGCAACATCATCCTTATCCTGACTTATTATTTATCAGACTCCACAGGGAAAAACTTGATTATGGTATCACTGATAATCCCGAGAACTTCGCTTATGGTGTCGCCTATCGCCTGGTTGGCCACTATAGGTATGCCCACCCTGTCCGCCTCATTCAGCAGATAACTCTGCAATTCCCAGATATCATCTATATGATTTAGATATTTTTCTGCTTTCCTTTCGGCACTGATCCTGGCCCTGGCCTTAAAGCGCTTGCGCAGGCTGGCCTTATCCATGGTTGCCAACATCAGGGGGATTACAATCACATCACTACTAACATCTTTCATACTGATATGGGTTGGTAGTACATGCACGCCCTCCAAAATAAGGTGCTGACTCTCAAGTGAGGCTCTTGAGATAGCCGCCTCCAGTGCCGGCTGCATTGTGTTGATCTGAGAAAGGAACCCGGTGATGACAGGGCTGTCCACCTCTTTGCGCTGTAGTTGACGCGGAAAAGGCAACCCACGCCAGGCGGCGAAACTCGAATGCATTAATGTAGGAATGGCTTGGCTTGGCAAATATGAGCGTATTATCTCACGCATCATGTCTGTAGATTGAATCCCTGCAATATCCAAACGATAGGCCAACTCCGCCGAAACCGTACTCTTACCAGACCCGGTAACACCACCGATGAGTAGGATCAAGGTCTTACCTGAATTTTCGAACTCCCGCCAGGATAGGTATCTGTTTGCGGTCTCAACGCCAGCGTACTCTTTCAGGCAACCATAGATAATCTTGCGTAGATCACTATGATCAATCTCTTTGACACCATCACTCAGCAAGGACTCATGCACCCCGATGGCCCCCTTCCTGGCTATCTCAGTCGAGATTGCGCAGGCCTCCAGAGAGTGGGTCAGAATCCCTACCGAGAAACGATCACTACGCAAAGGCGAGTGCACGATAATATCCGTATCCAACAAGGGCTTGTTCTCATAAGCACGGCGCGCATCCCCGCCATGCTCGCATTCCAACAGATCGGCTACCAGAAGAAATAGATCATGTTTGCTGATCTGCTCTACATCCTTTAGCCTGTCTCTAATCTCTTGCGATAATGTATAGGCGTCTATGTAGGTCAGGCCTGCCTTGATCAAAGACTGCACCAGGATCCCCCTAAAGAATGGGATCTTATCTCCTCCATCCTTATTTATTACTATTGTCTTCGCCATAAATGACTCAATATCCTTGTATCTACTTGTTTATGCATTAACTGTTATAGCGTATTAATAACACAATATATTAAGACAAAACCTCAAGAAAATCTTACGCCTTCCACTGTAGAATAGGTCATATATCTAACTAGCCTTTTGAAAACCCTCAAATTAATCTGCTTCACAAAAACATATTAAGCTGTTGACCTTTATGCAGATAGGGATAGAATGGGCCTGCTGCGTATGGAATATGCAATCTACAGTGATAAAGCAGTCTCGGCGAACTTTTTCTCCCCTGCTCTTGAAGCGTAGTTTCTTCACGTTACACAGCAATTTGGGTTGGCCATATTTATATGGCAAAAAAGTTTCGTTACATCAGAGGATTTAAAAATGGCTGAACAGCAAACAGGCACCGTCAAGTGGTTTAATGACGCGAAAGGTTACGGATTTATTGAGCGCGAAGGCGGAGCCGACCTATTCGTTCATTTCCGTTCTATAGTCGGTGACGGCCACAGAACGTTGAAAGATGGACAGCAGGTCCAGTTCACAGAAGTTGAAGGACAGAAAGGTCCCCAAGCTGAAAACGTCACCCCGCTATAAGGGATGACTACAAACCGATTAACTAGCCCAGCCCGGGCAACCTGGCTGGGCGTTCTCATTGGTACGCGAAAAACTCTATTTGTTGGGGAATTCAATCCTAACTTGGCTCCCCTTCCCCACCTCACTGGTAATCTGCAATCTGCCCTTATGCCTGGATACGGACCTGTTCACTATGGATAGCCCCAAACCGGTACCACCTGACTCTCTCGACCTGCCGGCATCAACCCGATAGAAGGGTTCGGTCAGATGAGGCAGATGATGGGCAGGTATGCCGTCTCCTGAATCCACTACCTTAAATACCGACAAACCACCTTCTTTGAACCAGTGAATATCTATCCTGGTGCCAGCAGGTGTGTGATGTACGGCATTCAGTATTACGTTATAGAACAGGCTTTCCAATGTCTTCTGTTCTCCCATCAACCTCAGTGACGGTTCCATCTCCAGGGTAATTACATGCCCGCTGTCATGGGCCAGAATCCTGGCATCGGAAACCGCCCTTTCCAACAAGGCCGGCACATCCACATCCTCCGGCACAAAACCTTCCTGCCCTAAATCCAACCTGGATAACATCAATAAGTCATCCACTATGCCGCTCATCCTTTCTGACTGCTGATACATCAGCTCCACAACATGAGCCCATTGCCCTGGGATATCACTACCATCCATATGCATGGTCTCAAGAAATCCACTAAGAACGGTAAGCGGGGTCTTCAGCTCATGAGAGACATTGGCCACAAAATCATTGCGCATCCGATCCAGGTGATATACTCGTGTGATGTCTCTCGCCACCAACAGCGCCAGTCCATCCTCCTCGGATAAAACAGTCAACTGGATGGACATGATCCGAGCCCTGTCTGACGGCGACTCCAGCTCTAGCGGCATGGAGAAATCACCCGCAGCCAGATACTCTTCCAGCACCGGATGCCCCGCTTTTTCCACCAGCGACCCCAAGCGCTCATCCTCAGGATCAAGACCAAATATCTCTCTGCCCGCTCGGTTGCACCAGCGAATCTGCCAATCTGGCCACAACAACATCACCGCATCTGGAAAGGCCTCGAATGCGTTGCGAAACATAGATACTACCTGGGTGTTGTAGCGTTCTTGATCATGCGCTCGCTGTTGTAAATCAGCGATATGTCTAGCGAGACCAGGTATAACGCCCGACTCTTTTGATGCCGACACCCCAACACCGGTTGCCAACATTCGGCTCAGTTTCCATATCTGGAACAGATACCAACCCATCGCGAAAACCAAACCAGCGGTAAGAAAAATGAGATACGATTGAAACAGCATGCCACCAACCAGAGCAACCAGAATGATCAGGAACAGAACCCTGATTTCGCCATACCATTCAGACAGGTCTGACATTGTCACCCCTTGGTCGACAGCCTGTAGCCAACTCCACGCACAGTCTGGATCAAGCCGGCATGGCCGGTTGGCTCCAGTGCGGCGCGCAGTCTTCTTATGTGCACATCCACCGTACGGTCTTCCACATAAGTATCGCCCCCCCACACCTTATCCAGCAATTGAGCACGAGAAAATACCCGTTCCGGGCGCGCCATCAAAAAATGCAGCAGTCTAAACTCGGCCGGCGAAAGTTCGATACGATACTTGTCGGAGAACGCATCTCTCGTTTCCGGATTCAGCCGCAGCCCTCCTATCTCGATCTCAGACTGATCCAGAGAACTGCGTCGCAATAAAGACTTAATACGCGCCACCAGTTCACCGGGCGAAAATGGCTTGGTAACATAATCATCGGCCCCTACATCCAGCCCCCTGATCTTGTCCTGCTCTGACCCACGCGCCGTCAACATGATTATTGGTATGTCCTTGGTGGAATCCTGACGCCGCAGTTCGCGCGCCAGATCCAGTCCTGATTGACCCGGCATCATAACGTCCAGCAGGATAAGATCAGGACCTTCGCTTACTATTCGCCGTTTTGCCTCCATAGCATCCGCTGCTTCGACACATTCATAGCCGGCACGCGACAGGGTGAACCTCACCATCTCACGAATGGCTGGTTCATCATCCACTATCAGCAGCTTAGCCATACCTGCCTTCGATGTAGTCTGCAGTCTCCTTGTGCCTTGGGGTTACAAAGAGATCATTGGTTGCACCCTGTTCTACCACCTTCCCCATTAGCATAAAAACACATTCGTCACTGGCGCGGCGGGCCTGGGCCATATTATGAGTCACGATCAATATGGTGTACTTACCTCTTAGTTCCCATATCAACTCTTCCACTGCGGCAGTACCTTCCGGATCCAGGGCCGAACAGGGTTCATCCATCAACAGAATCTTTGGCTTAACCGGCAATAGACGGGCGATGCACAGTTTCTGTTGCTCCTCCAGGGAAAGCTCCGTAGCTTTGCTATCCAGCCTATCCTTGACCTTGTCCCACAACAATACCTGCCGCAGAGACTCCTCTACAATCTCCTCCAGATCCCGCTTGGAGGCCTCGTTGCCTTTGTTGTGCAATTGATGCCCGAACAAAACATTGTCCCGGATAGAGATCGGCAGCGGATTGGGACGCTGAAACACCATGCCAATCTGCTTGCGTACCTGCACCAGTTCCACTGCCGGGTCATAGATGTTGTGATCGAACACGTTGATGCGGCCGTCAATACGCACATACCCCAGACGCTCATTGATACGGTTGACGCTACGCAGGAAGGTGGATTTACCACAACCGGAAGGACCGATCATAGAGGTAATGATCCCGTTCTTTATATTTAGGTCGATATCGAACATGGCCTGAAAGGTGCCATACCAGAGATTGAGTTTCTCTGTAGTAATGGCGTACTCAGTCTGGTCTCGCTCTATGCTTTCTGCTCTTGCTATCATGTTTATGCTGCAGCTCTAGCCGAACTTGCCCTCTACATAATCCCGTGTACGCTGATCACGCACCTCGCCAGTAAATAGATCCTCGGTCACGCCTATCTCAACACACTCACCCCCCAGGAAGAAGGCGGTACGATCGGCCAGACGCCGAGCCTGCTGCACCAGGTTGGTGACCAGAATAATAGTCATCTCCGACTTCAATTCCTTCAGCACATCCTCGATACGCATGGTGGTAACCGGGTCGACCGCAATTGAGAACTCGTCCAATATCAACAACTCAGGATCCTGCGACAAGGCGCGGGCGATGGTCAGACGCTGCTGCTGACCGCCGGAGAGCAGGCTCCCCAGGGAATCCAGACGGTCCTTCACCTCATCCCACAGTGCCGCCCGCGTCAGACAACGCTCCACGATGATATCCAGCTCCTGCCTATCCTTGATGCCGCGTAGACGCGGAGACAGGGCCACATTTTCATAGATAGTCAGAGGCAAACCAACCGGCAGGGGAAATACCACTCCGATGCGGCTGCGCAGACCATATACGTTTCTTATGTTGCGGATATTGATGCCGTTGAACAGGATATCTCCTTGCACCTGCATCTTGCCGTCGAAGGTATCCATCAGGTTTAGGGTCTTGAGAAAACTGGTCTTGCCGGCGTTGGCCGGGCCGATGATCCCGAACACCTCATTCTCGCGCACATCCAGGCTGACATTGCTCAGGGCGGGTACGCCGGCGTAGCTGATAGTCAGATCACGCACGCTGAGCTTTACGTTTTCAGATGCCATATCCGGCATGGCGTCGGCGGCTACCATTTCTTCTGACCTCGCAGATACATGCGGAAAGCTATGGAGATACTGTTCATGATCAGCACCAGCGAGATCAGCACCAGGGCCACACCGTAGGGCAACGCCTCCGGCACACCCGGCACCTGGGTGGAGACCACAAACAGATGCAGAGAGAGGGCCATGGTCTGGTCAAACATGCTCTGAGGTAGAAAAGGCAGAAAGAATGCGGCGCCGGTAAACATGATGGGGGCGGTCTCCCCTGTGGTGCGCGACACCTCCAGGATCACACCGGTCAGGATGCCGCTAATGGCATTGGGCAGGACGATGCGGCGAATGGTCTGCCAGCGGGTAGCCCCCATGTTCCAGCAGGCCTCCCGAAAGGCCAGGGGCACCGCCTGTAGGGACTCTCGGGTGGATACAATCACCACCGGCAGGGTCATGATAGCCAAGGTGAGGCTGGCCGCCAGGATGCTGGTGCCGAATCCAAAGAAGATAACAAAGGCCCCCACCCCGAACAGGGCGTGCACGATAGAGGGCACCCCCGCCAAATTAATGATAGCCAGGTTGATAATGCGGGTAAACCAGTTATCTCCGGCATATTCACTCAGGTAGATGGCGGCGGCCACCCCCAGGGGTACAGAGATAAGCAAGGCCAGGGTCACCAGCCACACCGTCCCCAACAAAGCTGGAAAGATGCCGCCGGCGGTCATGCCGTTAATGGGATCGGTAAACAGAAACTCCAGGGAGACCACACTGCCACCCTTGTACACCAGGGTCCCCAGGATCACCAGCACCGGTATGACCAGCAGGATGGTCATAAGCATAAACAGGGTCTGGAACAGCCCCTGCACCTTTTTGTTCTTTGCGTTTAGAGCGGATTCTTCAAACATCTCTCTTTATTCCAAATCTACTGCTTCTTGATGCCACGCACGATCAGATCAGCGGTGAGGTTGATGACAAATGTGATCAGGAACAGGAAGATCCCGATGGTAAACAAGGCCTGATAGTGTTCCGACCCCACTGCGGTTTCGCCCAGTTCAGCGGCGATGGTGGCGGTAAGGGCGCGCACCGAATCAAATATGCTGTGCGGAATATTGACCGAATGACCGGTGGCCATCAACACCGCCATGGTCTCACCGAAGCCACGTCCCACCCCCAACAAAACCGCCCCCAACAGGCCGTTTTTGGCAGCAGGAATAACTGTTTTGAAGATCACCTGCCAGCGGGTGGCTCCCAAGGCCTCGGCCGCCTCGCGATAACGGTCCGGCACTGCCTTGAGGGCATCCTCGGCGATGGAAGTCATAATGGGCGCCGCCATCAGACCCAGGATGATGCCTGCGTTAAGTACGTTCAGACCCACCGGCACATTGAACAGTTTGATAATCAGCGGGTTCATAATGGAGAGACCGATAAAGCCCCACACCACAGACGGGATGGCCGCCAGCAGTTCCACCAGCACCTTGAGAAACTCACGGGTTCTACCTGTAGCAAACTCGCCTACATAGATGGCCGCCCCCAGGGAGAAGGGTATGGCTACCAACATGGCCAATCCGGTCACCGAGGCGGTCCCTGCGATCAGGGCCAGGATGCCAAACTCCGGCGCATCATCACTCGGTTCCCAGTACGGAGAGAGGAAAAACTCTTTGAAGGAAAAACCTTCCGTTAAGAAACCTATACCCTCTATGGTGATGAATACAAAGATACCTATGACAAAGATGATCGCGGAGATGCCGCCGATAAAGACCAGCAACTGCACCAGCTTGTCGATATACCAGTCCAGATTGCGTCGATCAAAATCGATATCCAAAACCTTCTCTGATACTGACGGCATAGCCTAGACCTCTTCACCGCACATCAGGTCCATCAGATCCTTGATCTGTAGCGCCAGATTACGATACAAGGCCTCCAACTCCTTCTCACCCACTTCTCCTGACACAACACCCACATCCCACTCTAGGGCATTGGTATGAAATGGGATCTCAGACAGATATGAGTTGATATCACCCTGAAGACTAATAACTACGTGTTGTTCAGCTATATCCATACCGCTAAGTTCGCTCAGCGCAGTTGGCTTTGCCCCTTCCAGGTCGCCTCCATGTTCTGACAGAAAATTAATCAGCTCTGGATTGATCTCGGACGCTGGCGTGCGTCCAGCGCTACTGAAGTTCCCACGGTTAGGATGATTCTTTCTCGCGATGGCCTCAGCCAGTTGGCCGACCAGACTATTATCCTCATCAATAAAAAGAATATTGTATGTCTTCGGCTTTTTCTGCTCTCCAGTAACAGCAAATATGGTGTCTTCGCAGATATTTTTACACTGATCCACTACCCGCTTGAGTTGGCTGAACACTACAAACAACGCCAGGGCATCTTTGACGCCCTGGATCTCGCTCTTCTCAGTTATCTCCGCATAGACGGCATCCAGATTGTATTGCACATTATCTGAAAGATGCTTGGTACCACGTGCCAGTTCCGCATTTAGGTCATTAAACGCCTTGATCGCTTGTGTAACCATGGTCATGGTGTCTGCGGTCAGATGCTCAAGCTCGCGCCCAAGAACACCATCAGGCGGAGCCGACATCTGTATACCCTCTCTGGCAATGGTTACAGCATAATCACCTATGCGCTCTAGCTCTATATTGATACGAATTATTGATGATATGAGACGTAGATAGGTGCCTGTGGGCAGGTGCACGGCGATAAAGCTGTGACATAGACGATCTATCTCACGCATGGTCCGATTTATGGGATAGTCATTCAGAATAGTGGTATAGGCCAGCTTTCTATTTCCCATCTGCAGGGAATGAACAGCGTTGACCAGGGCCTCCTCCACAGCCTGCGCCTGGGTGGCCACCTTATCGCGAATCTTCCTCTGATCACGAAACAGACGTTCCTCTAAAAGAGACATATCACCGTTTCCATCATTAAGTTAAAAAGATATATCAGGCTATTCCTGACATCCCTAATACATGAAACCTAATTGTAGCAAAACCCGCCTGGCCATAAGAGCAGACCAGAACGGGTATTATGATCAACTTGCCGGTTTCTAATTACAGGTTATATCCTTCACCGGGGCATAACCCTTTTTCATAAGAATACACTGGCCTTTATCGCTCTTGATCCAATCCATGTATTGCTTAACGGCGCCTTTTGGCTCACCGTTGGTGTACATAAACAGAGGTCTGGCTATGGGGTAGCTACGGTCACTTGCAGTCTTGACGCTGGGATTTACACAATCACCGCCATCCTCTTTGGCGATACAGGCCATCTTCACATGTTCCGTGGCATAGGCCAGACCACTATAACCGATAGCACAAGGGGTCTTCTCTACGAGATCAACCACATCCTTGGAACCGTGCATATCCAGGGTACCCTGGCGGTACTTGCCCTTCTTGCCCAACACAGCCTTTTTAAAGTAGGCGTAGGTACCGGAGTTGTTCTGACGACTCACCACCACGATCTCATCACTGTCACAACCGGGCACTTTCAGACCTACATCCGACCACTTGGCGGCCTTGCCATCCCGTATATAGATCTCTTTAAGCTGAGAAAAAGAGAGTGATTTGGCTGGGTTTGCTGAGTTGACATATACCGCCAAGGCATCATAGCCCACCACATGCTCTACCGGGTGCTGCCCATGCTCCTCTGCCTTCTTTATCTCCTTATCCTTCATCATGCGACTGGCGTTGGCAATATCCACGGTACCGTTGATCATGGCGGCAATGCCGGTACCAGAACCACCTCCAGATACAGCAATCGCAATATTTGGATCCACCTCTCGGTATGCCTCGGCCCATGCCTGGGCAACATTTACCAAGGTATCTGACCCTTTATTCTGAATTACGGTGCGCTCTGCGGCAGCTGCCGCCAAGGCTGTACCTGTTATTACCATGGCAACCAGTATCTGCTTAGCTTTCATCATATTCCTCTGTTTCTTCCTCTAGCATGTGTATCAGGAGTGTAATAGGGAAATGTTACGATAATGTTACAGTTCGGCAGTTTTTTGCCAAAAATGTAATTTATCTGAAATATGGCGTGCGGAAAGTGCAATCAGATTAGTGGCCCAACAGGGAGTCCATGTGCGCAACCACGCTGCGCCCAAGTGCGCTCAGGGCATAACCACCCTCCAGAACAGATACGATTCGCCCCTCTGAGTGCTTGTCTGCTATGGCCTTGAGCTTCTTAGTTACCCAGGCATAATCCTTCTCCCGCAATCTGAATTGGGCCAATTCATCCTCAAGATGGCCGTCGAACCCAGCTGAGATCATGATAAGCTGCGGCTCGAAGGCATCAAGGGCAGGCAACCAATTCTCCCTCACTTTGCGCTGAAACACCTTTCCTTCGGTACCCGCTGGAAGGGGTATATTAGCCATATGCTCACAACCGGTGATATATCCGCTATAGGGGTAAAACGGATATTGAAAGCTGGAACCGAAGAAAACCCTAGGATCATTTCTAAAGATATCCTCAGTGCCATTGCCGTGATGCACATCGAAATCGATAATTGCAATCCTCTCCAGCCCGTACTCTTCCAACGCATGGGCCGCGCCTACGGCGATATTGTTGAAATAACAGAAACCCATAGCCTGACCCCGCTCGGCATGATGCCCCGGGGGTCGTACTGAACAAAAAGCGATTCTAGTCTCTTTATTCATCACCAGATCTACTGCGTACACCACAGCACCAGCTGCACGCAACACCGCATTCAGGGTCTTAGGCATCATGAAAGTGTCATCGTCCAGCCGAAGAATACCTTCTTGCGGAGCCTGGTCGATTATCCTCGCCACATGGTCATGATCATGTATGCGCTCAAGATGCTCTCTCTGCACCATGGGCGCATCATGCTGCAATATAACGAAATCCATGCCAGAACTGATAAGTCGATCCTGGATGGCATTGAGTCTAGAGGGACGTTCCGGGTGGCCACTACCGACATCATGCAGCAAGCAATCCGGATGAGATATGAATGCTATTGGCACAATTAAACCCCGATCAAAAAAATTAACGAAGATGTACTACTATACATGCAAGGGATAAGTGCAATATGGAGATTGACCTGCCACGCTAGGATTATCTAAACCCTGCAAACAACCTGAAAAAATTTTACGACCAACCGAGCCAATCAACAATGAATCTTAAATTTAGCACAACCTAAATATGTTTGTATTTTTATTTACTTAATATCCATCTAAATCAATATCGAGAACATCATGGGCCCGCATAAACTTGAAAAACTATTTGCACCGGAGAGCATAGCCATCTTCGGCGCCAGTGAAAAACCCAATGGAGTAGGAACCTCCGTACTCAAAAATCTGCTCGAAGCTGGTTTCAAGGGACAAATCTATCCGATCAACCCAAAACACGAAAAGGTACAGGGACTACGATGTTACAAGGCGCTGGAGGAGGTAGAAAACCCGGTTGACCTTGCAGTAGTTGCCGTGCCGACGGCTGCCGTAATCAATGTAATCCACCAGTGTGGGGCTTTCGGTATCAACTCCATGATTGTGCACAGCGCCGGATTCGGCGAAACCGGCAAGAAAGGACGAAAGTTGGAAAAAACCCTGATGGAGACCGCACGCCACTACGGTATTCACATCCTGGGACCAAACTGCCTCGGACTGATGCGCCCAGAGATCGGTCTGAACGCAACCTTTCTGGATGCCCCTGCACCTAAGGGCAGATTGGCTCTGGTATCTCAGTCCGGAGCGCTCTGCACCGCAATCATAGATTGGTCCAAACCGCATAAGATGGGGTATTCCACCATCGTCTCCCTCGGCAACGCCAGCGACGTGGATTTCGGCGAGATCTTGGATTATCTGGCCGTAGACAGCTCCACCGACGCCATCCTGTTATATGTAGAGGGTATTCACGACTCCCGCAGCTTTATGAGTGGTCTACGTGTAGCAGCTAACTCAAAGCCCGTAATCGTGCTCAAGGTGGGAAGGCACCAGAAGGCTGTGGAAGCGGCAACCACGCATACCGGAGCTATGTTTGGATCAGATGCGGTATTCGATGCAGCACTGGAAAGAGCTGGTGTAGTAAGGGCCATGTCCTTTGGGCAGCTATTCGCTGCAGCTGAAATCCTCTCCACCAACAAAAGGGTTAACGGCAATAATCTGGCAATAGTAACCAATGGTGGCGGTCCTGGCATCCTTTCTACAGACCGAGCAGTGGATTTGGGAGTTAACATACCAACACTGGATCCTGAGACAATTGCCGAGATAGACAAGGTACTACCATCCTACTGGTCTCATGGAAATCCGGTCGATATCCTGGGCGATGCACCGCCAGAAAAGTATGGTCTGGCAGTTGCCGCCTGCCTGAAGGACAAAAATGTAGATGGCATCTTAACCCTGCTCACGCCTCAGGCCATGAGCAAACCGGACGAAGCGGCCAAGGAGGTGATTGAGGCCTGGAAGAAAAAGAAGGATAAGCCAGTGATATCTTGTTGGATGGGGGACTCTAAGGTAGCCAAGGCGCGTGAACTATTTTCAGCCAGTCGCATGCCAACATTCCTCACACCAGAAAGAGCGATTGAGGCCTTTGCCTATCTATCCCGCTATCAACGCAATCAGAAGATGATGTTGCAGACACCTGGACCCCTATCAGATTCCAGGGCGCCAGACGTTGAAGGCGCCAAACTCATCATTGAGGCGGCCCTAGCCGACGGCAGAGAGATGCTATCCGACACAGAGTCCAAGGCGGTTCTGAGTGCTTTTCATATCCGCTGCACGCCTACGCTGATGGCCAGAAACCCGACAGAGGCTCTGGTTGCCGCCGAATCTGTCGGGTTCCCAGTCGCCATGAAGATCTGTTCCCCCCAGATCTCACACAAATCTGACGTCCACGGCGTAAAGATAAACATCATGAATGCTCCTGATGTCAGGTCAGCGTTCAAGGCCATGATGGATGAAACAAAGAGATCTTTACCAGATGCGGAGATTGATGGCATCACCATCGAGCCTATGGCATCCACGAACGATACCAGAGAGCTGATGATAGGGGTCAAACACGACAACATATTTGGACCGGTGATAGCCTTCGGTGCTGGAGGAACCATGGCTGAAGTATTGCACGACAGCGCCGTGGCCTTACCACCCTTAAACCCCGTACTAGTAAACAGACTAATAAGCAGGACCAGGGTATCAAAACTACTTGGGCCATTCCGCCATATGCCTGCAATCAAGAAAGAGGCGGTAGAGAATGTGATACTGAGGGTATCGGAAATGGTGTGCGAACTACCTCATATCTACGAATTAGATATAAATCCGCTGCTAGCTGATGATAAGGGTGTAATTGCGGTGGACGCACGGATTCACATTAAGCGTCCTCCGTCTTCGCCGGTACCATACTCGCACATGGCGATCCATCCATACCCGTCCAGCCTTATCAGGCACACTCACCTGCCTGATGGTACCTCTATTAAACTCAGGCCGATCAGGCCCGAAGATGCCGAGCTTCTAAAGGAGTTCGTGCACGAGATGTCACCAGAATCAAAATACTTCAGATTCATGCAGGCCATAGATGAGCTGACTCCGGAGATGCTGGTGCGTTTCACCCAACTAGACTATAGCCGGGAGATGGCGATCATTGCAGTTACGGACAGAGAAAAGACAACAACGCAGCTGGGGGTTGCGCGTTATACCGTCAACCCGGATGGCGATTCGTGTGAATTTGCAATAGCAGTCTCAGACAAACACCAAGGCTTTGGCATCGGCACACAACTGATGGAGAGCCTAATGGAGGCCGCCCGTTACCATGCAGTCAAGGTTATCGAAGGAGATGTATTGGCCGACAACCACCGCATGCTGACTCTAATGCAGCGCCTCGGGTTCTCAATCACCGCATCAGGTGATGATCCTGGCGTAAAAAAAGTGGAGAGATGGTTGTAACAAACAATCTGATGTCCAATCTAGCCAGGGACGGCTATAGATTATAGTCATCCAATGCCCTAACCTTTATCTCGCGCCACAGGCTACGGAAGGCCTGGCCCGACTTGCTGGCAGGAGAAAAGCTACTTACCGGCATGCGCTTCTCTCCCATAAGTTCTACATTCTTGGCATAAGGAATGACCGTATTCAGCAACTCATCAACCTCATTGGATACAGTCGCAACCATGTCCCGTTGCAGCACTCTTCTCCTATCATACATAGAGAAAAAGGGAAGGAGCAGCAGATCAAAGGATTGCTCTTTGCTGAAGTATTTGAGCAGCTGATAATAGGCGCGCACAGAGAAAGTAGAGGGTATCAATGGGATCAGCAAGGCATCTGAGACATAAAAGATATTCTCCGTCATCAAGGATATACTAGGAGCGCTGTCAATAATGATCAGATCATACTCGCCCTGCAATGGAGAAAGAGTTTTTGCAAGGCACTTGGACTGCCCTTTTGTATTGGCAAATATCTGATCAAAACTATGCAGAGAAAAATCAGCCGGCAACAAATCCAGGCCCTCATAGTCAGTTGCCTTGATCGATTTCTGCAACTGCCTGGATTTCTTACCAAGATATTTTATACCACCCTTAATTTTGGGCTTTACACGGAAACAGAAACTGGCGGCAGCCTGAGGATCAAGATCCCACAGCAAGGTTCTATAACCATCACAGGCTGCAAGATATGCCAGATTGACTGCAGCAGAGGTTTTACCTACACCGCCCTTAATATTGTGAGTAGCCAGCACCTTCATGCGCCATTACCTTTAACCGGGAGAGACAATACGGACTTGAAGCACTTGCGCATTTTTTTGTGAGTAAAGCGTTTGATCTGCTTCATAACCTCTTTTCGTGCTTTTGCATTCTCGCTCTTGCGGTCCACGATTAGCTGCTCTAACGCTTCGAGCGATATCTTACGTACAGCCTGAGTTTTTTTCATCTTGGACTTGTATTCACTTAATCTACTGTATTGCAGATTCATATCTCTAAACTGATTCAGGCTGGACTGCAATCTATCATGTGACTCCAGTAGTCGACACATCTTTTTATTTGGAAACAAACTACTGAACGCATCCATATGATATCCAAGACGCTTGCTTATGTGGAACAGTTTGCATATATCATCGACATTAGCGTCTTGCGCCAATCCCTTAGACTTTGTGGCAAGCTCTCTATAACCGTCCTTAATGCGCTCTCTAGCGATTTTCCCTATCGGTTTCATAGCGGCTTTAGGCAGGGAACCAGCATTCTGACAATCTTGTAGGAACTCGCTCCAGGACTCAATCAATCTATGATAGCGGGGACTATCCAGGGAAGTGCGCATACGACGCAGCCCCCGCTTTTTCCGTTCATGCAAAAATAGATAGAGAGAGCGTAATGCCTGCCTATGCCCCGCATCCACCCTGGTCTCGAAGTCATGGAACAGACTCATATATATATCCAGATCACGTATCTGCGTCGCCTCCTGCTCCACCCATTGAAATCCATGTTCTATCAAACTCAGATTATCCATCGGAAAAAGAGCCGCGAAGCTGTGCAGAAAGATGATGGTGCGTCGCACTGCAACTAGAAAATCGTGCAAATACTCTGGGTCCTCGCCTTGCCTGGCGCCTTCAATATTGCTATCCATAACCTGCAGATATCTCTTAAGGATCAGAGTCACTGCCTCAAGGGCAGGTTGGTCGTTACTCAAAGAAAAAGCTGGCCTACTGGTGTACTGCCCTGGCGTAACCCCCAACGCATCCAAAGCATATAACAATGGATCACGAGCTATCGACAAGAGGTCGGTATCCCTACTAATCCATCTAAATCTATCTTTGAATTCGTCTTCATATCCACGGTAAGGAAACAGGTAGACCACTTCCTCCATGGGGATATAACTTGTGCTATGGGGCGAAACGATCTGATCCCTGCGCAACTCCACCCGCATTACGGTCTTCCCGTCTCGATTTATCAGTAGGAGTTTTTCGGTTTCTCCGTGAAGCGTGGCATGCGCTATAAGAGACCGCCTGCCAAGTATTTGTTTTAGTAAACACTGCCCACCTGCATCGCTGAAATCACCTGCGTTCTTAGGTGGCTTTCTTACCGTACGGCTAAATAACACCTTACCACTGTTCAGCTCTCGCCAGACCAAAAGACACAAGGCCCCTTGGCACTCAATCTCCAAGGCCATACCTGATCTGTAGAGACGCCAGTCAAATGTATCAAGATAGGCGCGATAAAACCCATCAACACGCTCTATAGTGGCCTCCAATCCATCTGACAAAAGCTCACCAAGCTCCTCTAAGGAAAACTGTGCGGGCGTGGCAAACATCATCTGCTTTATTATCAACACCTTCTCCATGAATCGCTATTTCTGGACCAACGATAACCTGTTTTGTAGATCTGTTAAACAGCTTATTTTGCGAACTCCACTAACGATCTCAATGTTCTTTTTTACTCCCATAGCTGGCCTTCGAATCCAAACGATGTATCAAGACGTAACTATCGGTAAGGAGAGTCGTATTCAATTCAAGCACAACGTCCGCCAGAAGGTTGAATGATGAATTCGCAAATCCACAGACATGCGATAAAAAACAGCTTCAATCCCCTATGGATAATGGGGGCAACGCATATCAACAAGCCTATCTATATCAAAGATATCCATGACACTGGACTGAAACATGAAAATGGCAACTACCACATACTATGGCTCTCTCTGATCGCTGTTGAAATATAGATGATCGTTGTGGCTATGCCCCCGCTCGACAATCGAAGAATCACCCTTAAAAAAACAGATATAAACAAGTTGAATCCAAATGATATGGCTATGCGTAAGTACTAGTGAATAGGGAATAACCTATCTCAAACTTTTGACCTATACGAGGAGAAGACTCATGAAACGCATAGCAATCACATTAGCAGCACTAGCCATCTCCACCGGAGCTTATGCAATCGGAGGAGGCCCAAGCTCAGAAAACTACGGTTCTATTCTGATGGATAAAACTCCCCCAGTTCCGAACGTAACCACTGGCGTGCCTAACTACAACACCAAATATTTTCTGGGAGGAAACGACCAGAGCTATGGTAGCGTTCTTGCAGATCTAGACGCCCCTAAACATGTCAACACCAGGGTAAACACTAATGGTCTCGACAATGACATCAGTGTTGGTTCTGCTGCAAGAGGGTTCTTTGAGTACATAAACAGTGAAGACAACTTTTAGGTAAAGATGCGGCAAAGAACGGACCGGGGGCCAGGGCCCCCGGTTTCCCTTTCCATATTAAGGCAACTGTAAAGACGCTATACCAAACAACAAACACTATAGCTATCACATTGCGTCACTATTCCAATCCCGCAGCTCAAGCAACTCCAGCTCCCGAACGATCATCTCAGCACTCAAAGACTCGTAATCGCTCCTGCGTACAGCCGCTATACCTCCCGCCATCTCATACCAGGCAAAGCCGGTATTCCATTGTGCGTGATAATAGCTACCCTGGCGACTTCTGGGTAGACAATAAACCCTACCCGGCACAACTACGAGGTTGTAACTCACGTTCTGACGATGCAGGCCTGAGATAAAGGTCCATGCATCATCCAACGACACAAACCGACGACATCCTGCAGGATACTCCTTATCCCCACCGTTATGGGCCCACTCATCTCGCAATAATGGCAACCGCTTTTCACGGATGAACATATGGAAGTGTAAATTATTGATGGAAGCATTAGCGCCATAGCTGTTGTAACCGAATCCCACGTTCGGAATGGTCTCACCCAACTGTTCCGCCATGCGCCACAGATACGCCAAGTCGTCATGCCGTAGATACTGAGGCCTGCAGGCCCCACGCTCCGGCACCACCAAGGTATGCATGGGCATAAAAGGGAATTTATTGTAAAAGAGTGAGGTCCTGCGACCCGCCAAAGGACCATCCCAGAATATCTCTTTCAGCAAAAACGGTTTGTTAAAGTGGAACCTGTCTATATCAAAAGGGGAATAGATGCCATCCACCTTGGTATCAGCTATACGTGGCGGCCTGAAGGAACGGAGTTGATTAAACTGCACCTCCCAGGGGCCTTCATCACGAAATTCAGTATGGTGCAGCCCTACCATTCCAACACGCAGCAGCATACGGAATACCCGCAAATCGGCCCTAGCGTCATCCAGGTAGAAATGTCTGGGAGAACGCTTGAAACTCCTTCTCAGGAGCTTATAGCGGGCTTTTACCTTTCGTTCCAGTTCCTGTTGCAATCCCGGGTCAAAGCTGACATTGGCCAGCACCAGAATAAAAACACCCAACTCATTATAGTCATGCAGCAGATTGGCCAGCCCCTGCCTGAAGCTATCAGTAAATTTCTCCTGGGACAAAAAGATATCTAGATTCATGGATAGTGATATTACCCACAACAATCGCCCCCGTCTCCACCTTTTCCATGCATAACATACTTTCGCAGAGGCCTGACACCGCTTACCACCAGTGCCAGCAGACTTAAACTTTCAACCACCACTGATGGCTCCTTAGTTGCGTCACTACTCAGAGAAGAACCGGCCAAGATATCTATCCCGTAGGCCGCAACCACCCAGTCCAAGATCAAACCAAGAAGAACAGCAACGCCGCATATACCTAAGAGATAGGCCGCAAGGGCTTTACTACCAAGCTCTCGGCGCACCAATGCCAGACTAGCAATATTGCTGGCGGGGCCAGCCAACAGGAACACCAGAACCGTGCCTGGCGATATACCGGCAAACAGCATAGCATGGGCCAGAGGGGTGCTGGCTGTAGCGCAAACATACATGGGGACGGATATGATGAGTATCAGCAGCATAGCGCCAAGACCGCTGCCCCACTCGCTCAACATATCCGGAGGTGTCAGGGTAACCACAAAACCTGCCGCAACCATGCCTACCAACAACCAGAGCGACAGATCATCCATCAAATCGGTAAACGCGTATCTCAGGCCATCATAGGTACGTCGCCAAAAACCAACCACCTGAACCGCATCCACTTCAGTATCACTAGACGAACAACATTTAGCGGTGCAACATGCCTTGCTTTTGTCATCGACATCCTCGTCTGACTGCTGCAACGTTTCTACGCTTTCTGTAGCACCGACCATTAGTCCGGCGCTAATAGCAGATAGAATTGCTGCAAGCGGTCTAAGCAGCGCCATGACCGGGCCCAGCAATACCCAGGAGAGCGCGACTGAATCTACTCCTGTCTCAGGGGTGGATATAAGAAAAGAGGTGGTAGAAGCACGAGAGGCGCCAGCCCGAGACAAAGAGATAGCGGCAGGGAGTGTGCCGCAAGAGCAGAGCGGGAGGGGCGCCCCGATTACGGCCGCTTTTATCACCGCCATAGGCCCAGATCCACCCATGGCATTGCCAACAACCTTCAGGGGCAACCATGCGCGAATCAATCCGGCCGCAACCAAACCAAACAACAACCAGGGCGCCGAATCCAGCGCCAGACGCAAGGTATTTTCAATCAGGGCCTGGGTCATGCTCACTACATTTTTGTTTGGGCTCTGGCACGGGATCTACACCGCCCTCATGAAAAGGGTGACAACGCAGGATACGCCTGGTTCCAAGCCAGAGTCCGCGCAGCACCCCATGCAGTTCTATCGCCTCCTGCATATAGGAGGAACATGTCGGATAATAGCGGCAATTGTTACCCAGAAGAGGGCTTACCAGATAACTATAGCCCCTAACCAAGAGTATAAAAAATCTCCTCATTCTTACACCTTCTGGGTCTGTCGTTGCCGCCGTAATAGCTGGTTCATTATGGTGGAACCCAGATAGGCCAAACCTGCCACGAGTATGATGCATGCCCCAGAAGGCAGATCGGCACTATAGGAGATCGACAAACCGCCTACCGTAAAAACCATCCCCAGTATGGACGCCACCAACATCATCATCCCAAGAGAATTTAGATATTGAGCAGCTATGGCAGCTGGCAAAGTGAGCAACGCAATCACCAATATCAGACCCACCACCTGGATAAGCAATACCACGGTCACAGCCACCATACACAGCAGCAACAAATAGAAGAAAGTAACAGGTACCCCACGCAGACGTGCAAACTCTTCATCAAATGAAACAGCCAGCAGCTGACGATAAAACAACCAAACGGTGAGCAATACCGCCAAATCCATAGCAGCCATAAGCCAGATACCATGCTGCGGCACCATGAGAATGTTGCCGAACAGATAGCTCATAAGGTTCACGTTATACCCGGGCGTCTTCGAAATAAAGATAATGCCTATGGCCATACCCACGGCCCATAGAGCGCTAATCAGGGTATCCTCCCTCTCTTTCCAGCGCAGACTGATCCAGCCGATCAACAGGGCCGCTACCAGGGCAGCCATCAGAGCACCCCCTAGCGGAGATAGCCCCAAGAACAGGGCCGCACCCATACCGCCCAATACTGCATGGGATATGCCGCCAGCCAGAAAACCTATGCGCTTTACCACCACATAGCTACCCATAATGCCGCAACCAATACTGGCCAGCAGACCGCCCAAGAGCGCCTTCTGCAGAAAGCTGAATTGCATCAATGCCTCAACAAAACCGTTCATAGAGATAGCTCAATTGTGTACATGTTCCACCATATGGACGTGGGAACCATAGAGCTCATCAATCACCTCTCCGTCGATGCAGGAGGTGTGATGACAAACCAGGGTGCGGTTCAGACAGGCCACACGATCCACATACTGAGAGATAAAACCCACATCGTGTGACACCACGATGATGGTCATGCGCTGATTCAGTTGTTTCAGCAGATCGAAGATATCCGTCTCCACACGCATATCTATATTGGCAGTTGGCTCGTCTAGTATAAGGATACGCGGCTCACAGGCCAGCGCCCTGGCCACCAATACCCGCTGTAGCTGTCCCCCAGAAAGGGTTGATAGCTGTCGTTTGGCCAGCTCATACACCTCCGTCTCAATCATGGCCTGACGGGTAATCCGGTGGTCTTCCCTGCCATAACCACCAACCCAACCGGAATTACCCAAACGACCCATCAACACCACCTGTTCAGCGGTAATAGGAAAATCCCGTGTGAATGCAGGATACTGCGGCACATACCCTATCTGCCGACTTACCGTCTGCGGCCCCCTACCCAATACCCTTATGCTCCCGCTGACAGGTTCTAGCAGCCCTAGAATAAGTTTCAACAGAGTGCTCTTGCCACCGGCATTGGGCCCGACTACGCCCAGAAATTCTCCATCCTCTACCTCAATACTGATTTTTTCCAGAACGCTGGGGCCAGAGTAGGAGAAACCTACATCCCTGATTGAAATAATTGGATCGCTCATATATTCGATTCTATCGCCTAAAGGCCATCTGCCATAGACTTGGCCACGGCAAGCAGATTTTCCGGGTAATTCTCAGACAGCGGATCTATCACCACGACCCTTGCACCAATAGTTCCCGCGATTGATCTTGCCTGATGTTGACTAAACTGTTGTTGCACAAAGATAGCACCAACGCGCTCCTTCTTTGCCTCATCTAACAGATGAGTTAGGGCCTTGGCGCCCGGCTCTTTACCCTCACTCTCGATCGGAATCTGCTGTAACCCATAGGCCTCGGCGAAATAACCCCATGAAGGGTGATAGACCATAAATTTTCTGGATTTCATATGCGCAATGGTTTTGCGTATGTCCGCATCAAGCTGGTCTAGGGATTGATCCAGCTTACCGTGGTTCTTCATATAGACCTCACGATGCGATGGATCCAACTCTATCAGTTTATCCCTCAGCCTCAGGGCCATGATCTTAATCAGTGGCGGACTAAGCCAGATATGGGGATCAAGCCCATCCTCTTCATGGGCATGATCATGGTGAGATTTATCTACACCATCGATGGTACGCAACTCTATACCGCTCCGCGCATCAAGGATAGGCAGATCAGGATGGCTGTTTTCAATGCGTCCCATCCAGATGTTTTCAAATGGAACGCCTATACGATAATAGAGTCGAGCCCGGGACAGTTCAGCCATCTGTCTGGGCGTAGGCTCATAGGTAGCAGGACTCTGCCCCGAATGCACCATTAGCTGAACATCAACCAGATCTCCAGCTATACGTTGCACCAGGTTCTTCTGGGGGATAATGCTCACCGCTACCCGAATGCGATCATCGGCATAGAGTGAGCAGCTCAACGACACCATAACTAACAAACAGATACGTATTAAACTTGAGAAATTCATCGGCACATCACATCTAACTGGATTTATATAACATCTGAAAGATACACTCTAAGCTCGAATAGTATAGCGTTTAGGAACATTATGGGCATTGGAAAACTGGTCCTCTACTCAAACAGTGCGGAATCACCGCTGACAGAGATAGGAACCATAATCAACTCTTTACAAGAGATGGGGTTACTGGGACAACCCATATATCCTGGGAAAGACAGATTCCTTACCGGTGAACGTTTTCTACAACTCATCAGCTTTGTCGGCTGCTCCACAAATGTATGCCTGGCACCAAAAACTGACCAAGATACTGGATACTGCCACCTGATCATCAAGGGTCCATTCAGCCAACCACGACTCTTTTGGGGCAAAAACAAGCGCCCTCCCCGCTGCCCTGCATGCAAAGAGACCATATCCGACAGGGAAGACAATATCGACAATTGGACGATCCGCTGCTCCAAGTGCGGGAACACAACCAAACTAGAAGATATTAACTGGGGAAGACAAGCCGGATATGGACATATCTTTATCGAGATAAGCAACGTCTTTTCCGGCGAGGCTCGACCGGTGCATGATCTGCTTGTGAATTTAGGTCAACTGACCGACAGCAAATGGGATTACTTTTTTGCCGAGTAAGGTAAGACCATTTTTGTATGGTACTTTGCAAAAACCACGACCAGGTCTTATGCGCTTATGCAGCGATTCTTCCCCTCGCCTTTAGCCTGATAAAGCGCACGATCAGCCCTCTCAAATGCTGTTTCCGGTGTATCTCCCTCACGGAAGTCTGTATAGCCACAAGATATGGTTAAGGTAACCGGCTTGTCGCCCGAGTGAAATCCGCTCTCTTCAACGGACTTGCGTATATGCTCCGCCACAGCGGACACCTCATCTATTGGTGTACCAGATAGCAATACACAAAACTCCTCACCACCATACCTGCCCACAAAATCGGTCTGCCGCAATCTTTTAGTCAAGATCTGTCCGATCACTCTTAAGGCCTTATCCCCGGCCTGGTGACCAAACCGGTCGTTCACCATCTTAAAATCATCCAGATCCCAAATCATAAGTATCAAAGGCGCCTTAAACCTGGTCCAGCGAATATATTCATCTTTGATGCGCTCATCATAGGCGGCCCGATTGGCCAGACCAGTGACCGGATCCATAGATGATCGCGCTTGAGCCTCCAATATCTTCTGTCTCAATACACCTGTCTCGCCCTCAACTTCTTGCAGCCGTTTCCGCAACCTCTTTTCATTCTTTACCGCCTCCTTAAAACGACCTTCAGACATCTTAAGATGTCGATCCATGTGTCCTTTAATGGTAGTGAGGTGAACGGTTACATCTTTTTTCAATACATGCAGATCGCTAGCATCCCTAACACTCACTGCAATGCCGCTCACCTGCTCCTTCACTGCCCGATCCAGCTCCTTGCCACTTTGTAATGACTGTTGTTGTAGGGCCTGACCACTGGCAACATACTGATCCAGCTCCTGCAGTTGCGCCATCAAGTCTGCCAGAAAGCTTCCGGTCTCGCGGGTCTCTTTATTCAGATCTTCAAGCAGGGAGGAGACGATCTTAGTCAGATCTTCGATTACAGTAACCACGGCTGCATGGTCATGTTTTTCCAACTTCTTTTTAAGCGTTGAAATATCTTTGCTCAACTGACTTGGCCAATTCAACTTACCCAATAGTGAGAGCAACAGCTGCATAGGTTCTTCGTTATCTTCAGGCAGACCATCGACACGCTCACTGCGATTGAACAGCCCCAATATTTTGGAACTCTTCCCGCCTTTTGTCTGACTAGATGCGCTATCACCCGCCAACAGATGGATAAATTCATCCAGCTTGTCATCGGTAGCTTGAGATGGATTGGATGCTATCTGCTCTCCCAACTCCCTTAGACGCTTCCCTTTCTTACCAGAAGGGTGTGCATGTTCCAGTAGACGATGAAATAGGTCGCTTTGATCACTACGTTGTACCGGCTCTTCTTCCGCAGATACATCATGGGCGCGCATCAAGGCCTCAGATATGGCAGAGATATGGCGATGCACGTTTTCATTCACGCCTTTCTTCAGAGCGTCACGCAGCTTGATCAGATGTGGGTCGAGGGCAGGATCTAGCCCTTTGGTGGCCAAAGTGAGACGTATGATGGTCCTACAGAGAAGCTGCTCGGTCTCTTCACTATGCGCCACCTCACCCTTGAACTTTTTTTCCAGGTTATAATATTTCTTCTTCCAGTCTTGATCTGTAGCCATTTTCCACCTCAAACCGCGATATCTATGTGACTTGGAATAAGCACGTCAATCCCAATTGGAAGATGGTCTGAAACCGAACAATCCACCACCTGGGGATTTTCAACATGCAGTCCCTTCGAAACTAATATGTGGTCTAACTTTTTCATCGGACGCCAACTCGGAAACGTCCCCTTATCACATGGTGCCCGTTGTAACCCAGCTTTATCCATCAGATACTCAACCTCTTCTGAATCTACCCCACAATTCAGGTCTCCCATGACAATAGCATTGGGAAAGCTGCGAACCCTGTCCGCAATGTACTGAACCTGCAGCATACGGCTCCTGCGTCCTAATGCCAAATGCACTATGCATACCAGCAACATATCCTCTGATGGACCGAATTGGGCATATATTGCTCCGCGACCTGGCAACCCCGGGAGCTTATGCTCACTCACGCATCTTGGAGAGGTTTTACTTAACAAGCCGTTGCTGTGCTGAGCAAACTTGCCTAAATTTCGATTGATCTGCTTATACCAATAAGGGAAGCCCGCTCTATGGGCAAGATATTCCGTTTGATCCACAAAGCCACTGCGCAGGCTACCAGAATCAACCTCCTGCAAACCAACTAAGTCATATTGTCGCAATATGGAGGCGATGCGATTGAGGTTTAACAACCGTTCGCGATGCGGAAGAACATGCTTCCAACTCTGAGTGACATAATGATGGTAGCGCTTGGTATCCACACCACCTTGGATGTTATAACTCAATATTCGAAGACGGCGATAACCCCCACCCTCCATTACAAAACCCCGCGTTACTTCATATCAATTCGAGACCCACACTACTCAGTAGTGTCGGCCTTGGTTTTCCGAACCTTCTCAATCAGCTGATTCAAAACCCCGATCATGGTCTCTCCCTCTTGGCCAGGGATTAGATACTTCCCATCAACAACCAAAGCCGGAACACCGCGAACATCGAAGTTCTCAGCCAGGACAGCAGCTTTACGTATATTCGTGAGTATAGCGAACGATTTCATGGCGTCATGGTACTTTGCCATATCAACACCATTGGCCTGAAGAAAGGCATCCATAGTGGCTTCGGAGCCAAGCTTTTTCTTCTCAACATGTATAGCATGAAATATCTTGCTGTGAATCTCCGCATCAGCACCTATCAGATTCAAGGTATAAAAGACCTTGGCATGAAATATGATGATGGGTCGGTCAAACATGGCTGGAACCTTTACAAACTCCACATCTTCAGGCTTCTGTTTTAACCACTCCTGAAGATAGGGTTCAAAACTGTTGCAGTGACCACAGCCATACATAAAGAACTCTATTACCTGAACGCGATTACCCTCAGCGCCAGGCTGAGCCGGTATGACTTCGTTATAGTTCACATCTTCCTGATATTTATCGGGCGCAGCACACAACACGACAGGCGCAATGAGCAACAGGGTTGCAACAAGTATATTTCGCATCTTTTATTTCCTCACTTATGGTTCTAACGGCATATATGCCTTTTTCTTTAATAGGCATTATACCCATGTGACCAAGTATCGAACGCAGGGTTCATATTGGGGTAATTGCAAGATCTATTGAAATAACCCCCCGGAAACAACAAGGGCGGCCATAGGCCGCCCCTTACTGTCCTTCTGAATAGAGCTTAACTCAATGCAGCCCTTGAAGATATTGAGTAACTGCAGTGATCTCTGCATCAGTTAACCTAGCCGCGACACCCTGCATCATCTTTTGGGCATCGTTTGTGCGAATCTTACCTCGAAAATCCTTCAAGGCCTTGTCAGTGTAGCCGGCATGCTGCCCACCGATCCGAGGGAACCTTGCTGCAGGATTCCCCATACCTTTGGGACCATGACAACCCATGCATGGAGCCACGCCGGTAACAGGATTGCCAGCACGATAGATCCTCTCTCCCAACTTAACCTGATCCGCATTCGCTTGCCCGATATTCTGTTTTTGACTACTGAAGTAGGCCGCTAGATCCAGCATATCCTCATCGGTAAGAGGCAGTGCCATCGGGCTCATCAAAGGATCTTTGCGCTCACCAGCTTTAAATGCCTGTAACTGCTTCAGAATATATCCCGGATGCTGTCCCGCAAGTTTTGGCCATATAGGAGACAAGCTATTGCCGTCAGGGCCATGGCATGCGGCACAAATGGCAGATTTTTCTTTACCTGCGGCGGCATCCCCAGCGGCCTGGGCCATGCCAGATACAAAAAACAATGCTATTGAAACTGTTACTAGCCATTTACTCATGGTTAATCCTGTTAGCTGTTGCCTGTGAAAACTCACCTAATAATTCTATCCATCAGCGCCACTTGCCCTGAAAAAACTGTGCATGTATACCAGAATGACAGTCACCTGGTCAAATTGAGTCGCCCTATATAACTATAAGGAGGGGTTTCTGAAACCCAAGCATATTGCTACATTTATCAATCCAACCGATCAGGAAAAAAGCTATCATACTGAATCTATTCAGCAGAGACGCTAACATACACATGCTTGACCCCCAGGCCCTGACAAAACGCATAAGCTCACAACTGAAAAGCGCGTTAAAACGGGCTGAAGCAAAACAGGGCCATATCCTGTCCATCACTATCCAGATTCAGGAAATACGCCTGGATTCCCTACCATCAATGGAGGGAGGCTGGTTTTTCTGGGATCAGCCATCTAGCGACGAAACCATTCTTGGCCTAGGCAATGCCGTGCGTCTCACCATGTCAGGCCCAGGCAGATTTGAGATCCTGAACAAAAAAATGCAGGAAATCCAAGAAAACTGGGAGTGGCTAGATCTGGAGTCGACCGGATTCTGGCCTATTAGCTATCTATGTTTCGCCTTTGATCCTGATGATCCGATGACCGGGGCCTGGAGCGACCTGCCAAACTCCGGGCTGTTTCTGCCAGAGCTAACCTTGCAACAGAAGGATAATGACTGTGTTGCATCATTCAGCGTGAACCTAAAAAAATATCAGAATATCGAATCGATACACCTACGCTGGATGCAACTTATTTCCAAGCTAACCGCTGCATTGAGCCAATCCTACAGTCCACCAGGATGCATGACCACTCTGACCAGAATAGCAACCTCGTCCGACCTATCAGAGTGGCGTCAACTAGTTTCCGATGCCAAGAACTCCATCGCCAGCAGGGCCATGGAAAAAGTGGTCCCAGCCCGACACCTGCGGGTAGAAGCCGAGCGCAGATTTGACCCGCGGCGACTGATGGATACCCTAAACTATCTCTACCCGAACAGTATGCTGCTCGCCTCCAGGATAGAAAACAAAGTATTTGTATCGGCAACACCTGAGAGGCTGATCGACTTCCACAACGGGAAAATAACCTGTGACGCCATGGCCGGAACCACCCATCGTTCAGCAGTGGAAGAGCAAGACCTCGAACTAGGAAAACAGCTACTCTCCGACCCCAAAGTAAGGCACGAACACCAACTAGTGGTTGAAGGCATAAAGGCATCCTTGACGCCAATATGCTCCACTCTCAGTCACCAGGATCAACCATCGCTTACGCGCCTGCGTAATCTGCAACACCTTTCAACTGAGTTCAATGGGCAGTTGAAGCCAGACGTCACGCTATTACAGGCCGCCGCTAGGCTGCACCCAACTGCAGCTGTTAATGGTTACCCGGGAGATGTGGCAAATCTGTGGTTGAAGAAACGCGAGCCCTTTGTTCGAGGCTGGTATGCAGGGGCAGCCGGATGGGTGGATAGGGGTGGTAATGGGAAACTGGCTGTATTGCTACGTTGCGCCCTACTGGATCAGGATCAGGCTGATCTGTTTGCAGGTGCCGGCATCACTGCCGAATCAAACGCGGATGCAGAATATGCAGAAACGGAACTAAAGTTCAGAGTCATGTTGGAGGCCCTGGAAAACGCCTGATGGCTATTAAGAACCGCCCCTCTTATACTCAACTTTCTCAGAACCTTTTAAGGAGGCTAGCTGCGTAATGGCCGATCAGGGCGCTGAAAACCTGATCTGGGCGGAAGCCCTGATCGACGGTCTGAACACTGCGGGAGTGCTAAGCGCAGTTATCTCACCTGGTTCTCGCTCCACACCTCTGGCGTTGGCTGTCTGTCGTCATCCAGATATTCAGGTCTGGACTCAAGTGGACGAACGCTGTGCAGCTTTCTTCGCCCTAGGTCTGGCAAAATATGACCAGTCTCCGGTTGCAGTTATTGCCACATCCGGTAGCGCCCCGGCCCACTGGTACCCAGCCGTGATCGAGGCCAACCACTCTGGCATCCCTTTGATATTACTGAGCGCAGACCGTCCGCCAGAGCTCCAAGGATGCGGGGCCAATCAGACCATTGACCAGACCCATCTGTTCAATCGGCAGACACGTGGATTCTTTGATCCAGGACCCTCACTCATAACCACAGATGGATTGGAACAGATCAGGGAGTTGGGAGTCGAGGCTGTACATCAAGCGTTAGGCCAGAACCCGGGGCCCGTCCACATCAATCTACCATTACGCGAACCTCTAGTCCCAGAGACCATACCTACGCCGGCCTACAGACAACTCGACACCCCAGCCCCGAAACAACGACAACAGGTCGACACTAACCAGATAGATCGTATCTTAGCCATCATGTCCCAGGGTCGAGGAGCCATAATTTGCGGACCCTCCACACACGAGGAAGGCCTCCCCCAAGCCATATCAGAGCTAGCACGACGACTGCATCTGCCCATTCTGGCAGACCCTTTGAGCGGCATGCGCTTCGGGGCACACGGTCATTTCAATATCTTTAGCCGCTATGACTCATTTCTACGCAACAGGAGATTTGTAGATCGAAGTCGTCCTGAGTGGGTGTTACGGTTCGGCGCCATGCCGGTCTCCAAAGAGTTGATGCACTATCTACAACTGAGCGCCCCAGCCACCATCCTGTGCGCCCCACGGGGAGACTGGCCTGACCCGCTACATCAAACCAGTGAGATGGTGAGGACAGATCCAATCGATCTCTGCAACAAACTCATGGAAGCGGATATACAACCTAATACAAGTGAATGGCTAGAGGAATTTCAGCAGGCGGAGCAGCAAGTAGCATCCATACAGATAGCAAACGAATCTGATCAGCCTTATGAAGACCTAATCATCAAGGACCTTATCCAGGCAATGCCGCCAGATGGAATCTTGTTCAGCGGTAACTCGCTACCGATACGGCAACTAGATAGCTGGAGTGGTGGCACAACCAAACCTATTCGTATAGAGGCGAACCGTGGAGCCAGCGGGATAGACGGCAATATCTCCACCTTGCTGGGCATAGAGGCGGCCAGCGGTCGCCAATTATTTGGGCTCCTGGGTGATCTTGCCTGTTACCACGACATGAATGGGTTATTAGCATCATCCGGTAGCAACGCAGTGATTGTGCTTCTAAACAACGGAGGTGGTGGCATATTCGGCCTCCTGCCACAGGCGCAACTGGAGCATTTCGAACAGCATTGGTTGACCCCCACCGGCCTGGATTTCAGTAAAATGGCTGAGCTGTATAGGCTAAACTTTCATCGAATAATAAGGCAGTCTGAGTTTGCTCCAGCGCTTGAGGTCGCTATCGCAGAGCCAGGCCTCAGCCTGATTGAGTTAATGATAGATCGGAAACAATCCCTGGCCCGTCACCAGGCCTGGATTGACCTGTTTATGAATTTTTATTGCTCTTAAACAAAGAGCCTTTCCCCGTCATTCCATAGCGCAAAATGAGCGCCCCCATAATCACAAATGTAAAAATATTTATCTTTTCCAATAGATCGCCTTTGTAAGGATATACGAACAAATAACACCCCAAGCCTAAAATTGACCCCCCACCATAACACTCAACATTCTTAAAACTGCAGTATTTGATTTTGCCTTCTCATCGTTCATGCTATTGACCATAGTAAATACATCAATCTAAATCTTTTCCTTCCAGCTTGATGCCCGGCGCGATTGAGCGCAGATGCAGATCCCGCTGAGGAAATGGTATCTCTATCCCGGCCTCTGTCAGGGCCTTATTCATTGCCATATGCAGTTCATGCTTAAGCGGCTCACGTCGCAGACGGTCCCGCACAAACACACGCACTTCAAAGTCCAGAGAGCTGTCACCGAACCCGACAAAAAAGACCGTCGGAGGAGGATCAGCCAGAACATCGGGCAGGGCATGAATTGCATCTGTCATCACCTGAAGCGCCTTTTCCGTATCCGAACCATAGGCAATGCCTACACCAATGACCACGCGGGTTATGGGGTCCGACAGGGTCCAGTTAATAAGTGGATTGGTCAGGAAATTCTGGTTTGGGATCACCTGTTCCTTGTTGTCCCAATCGGTGACTGTGGTGGCGCGGATACGTATCTTGGTTACGGTCCCGCTCAGGCCGTCTATGGTCACGGTATCACCGATCCTGATGGGACGCTCGAATAGAATGATCAGACCGGAGAAGAAGTTGGCAAAGATCTCCTTCAGTCCAAAACCTAGGCCCACACCCATGGCCGCTACCAGCCACTGCACGTCCTCCCAATTGATCCCCAACATGTTCAGGGCAATGAAGAAGCCGGTCGCAACGATGCTGTAACGGCTAATCATAGTGACCGCATAACGGTTGCCAGGCTCTAGAGAAAGTGGCTGCAGTATAGCTATCTCCAGAAGACCAGGGAGGTTCCTAACCGCCACCAGCATCAATATCAAAACAGCCACCGCCAGCAACAGATCCCATAGAGAGACCGCAGACATCTCCCCTCCTGCGGTTTGATAGCGCCACAGAATAATCTCGTTCAAACCACCCAATGCCGGAGTCAGTGTTGACCAGAGTACAAACATTGCCACAAAGAAAGAAACACTTCCTATCACTCGCAACAGACGCTGAGTTTGTTCACTGATGGTGGCAAGATTTATAGCTTCCAGATCTTCCGCTTCGGGGGTGCCTTCTCCCGCAGCGTCCGCGGCCTGCTTAGCCGCCTTACTCTCTTGCGCCGCCTGTCTTCTGGCGCGGGCCTGTTTCAGTGCCAGTCGCCTCTGCGCCACCATCAGCCAGCGTCTGGCAAAACTATGCAACAAAAGGATAAGCACTCCGATAATAAAGGAAGAGATCAGTA
Organism: Sedimenticolaceae bacterium; assembly: GCA_050288625.1. Lineage (GTDB taxonomy): Bacteria > Pseudomonadota > Gammaproteobacteria > Chromatiales > Chromatiaceae > JAAGZL01. The sequence goes on from JBNKEE010000010.1 coordinate 51,789, forward strand.
AGCGTTTTAGGACTATCGCGGTATAGTGATAACCCTGCACAGTCAATATCAACAGCCCAAATACCATCAGCACAGATAATGGATACCACAACACCTTCAGGCGCAGCCCTTGTACTATGATGTGTTTGGAACGGCTCAAGGCGCCATGAGTAGGATTGAGGCTAATGTGGACAAACCACATGATTATACAAGTAGAAACCAGACTAGCGATCCGACCCAACGAGTTCCAGTACCCCTCTTCCAACTCCCACCCGGTTATACCTACGATAAAAGCAACAACGACAAACAGTGGCGTAAGCCATGGCAGAGCTCGTGCATACACATCCACCGCATACAGGTCCCAGTGCAGATGATTGCGAGCCAGGCCATTCGGCATCACCAAATAACGGCCAAACCTCAGTATGAGATAGAGCGCAGACGCAATCATGGCCGACATGCCAACGCCCCAAACAAAGCTGCTAGATTCATATTTGTACAACAGCCAACCCAAACTACCCATGACAAGGGGTGGAGGTAACGCCAACAGAAATGTATAGACTAGCCCTACCATTGAATATTGGAAGCGATCATGGTTCACCTTGCCGATCTTGGGCACCATTGATTCCATCTGACTCAACATGCGCCCACGCAGCAAAGTCAAGACCACTATGATCAAAACCACCAGCCCAACCCTGACCGGAAACAACAAAATAGACTGTTTAAGCTTGAGCGCTACAGCACTCCAGTTGTCCCAGCTAAACAGCCAGACAACTGCCTCCTGAAGTTTCCCTAGATCAGCAAAACCAAAGGGCGGAGCGCTCGGTATCCACACCAGATTTTTGCTTAGAAAATCCTCAAACGTCTCTACTTCACTGCTAAGCTGATGCTGCTCCAGACTTATATCACTCAGGGCATTTTCATATCGATCGTATTCCCCTGACAGCTTGTTCAATAGCTGCACCCTATTCTGAATCAGCCTCTGCATGGCATCGACAAATGAGGATGTCTGAGATGGACTCAATCCTTTGGGTTGAAGTTGCGCGATATATCGATCTATCCCATCCGACCCTGCAAGTCGCTGTAGCTCATCGGCCAACCTAAACTGCTGCACCCGCACCTGCGACATCTGCTGGCGATACTCCTCCACCTTCAAAGCCAACATGCGCACATCTGGCAGCGCCCTGTTCTGCGCCAACAACAACCCGCCCAATGACTCATCCAGACCTGCAATCTCCACCTGTTGCTGCACCCTCTCACGATCAGCCCTGACCTGTTTTAGTTTGGCGGCTATCTCTGCATGTCGACCGATCAGTCTCTCTATCTCCCCAGTAAGTTCACCCAATCTTTGGCTGAGTTGAGAATTGTATTCGGCCTCTTTTTGCACCACAGGATGCATATCCGATGTCCCCTGAATTACTCTCTCTGTGGCCTGCTGAGCCTTCTCTGCCTCCTGCGCCAACAGCCTGTTAAGACGGTCTTGGAACAGGGCAGTACGCATCCTGGACTGTTTGAGCCGCGCTTCCGCTAACTCAATCTGCATCTTAAGAACAGCCAAACGAGGTGTGTAACTAAGGCGCTCCATCTCCAAGCGTTTAATCCTGCTGGCAAGGGCGTGTCTGGTAGCCAAGTGAGCAACCCTTTGGGCGGTGGTAACCTCTGTCTTATCCTCTTCTAAACTGGGTAGTTTTCTCTCAGTATCATTTAACTGCTTTTTTGCCTCCTGCAGTTCAACACCAGTCTGATCAGGGCGCAGACGCTCATTACGTAACTCCAGCTCCAGCTTGGCCAGATTGTTCTGATCTAAGCTCCTGGATGCCTCGGCCTTATCAAGCTGTCGTTTTAGCCCATCCTGGTCTAGATCAAGTTTGGTCTTATTTGCCTTATCGTTAGCTTTCTGCTGTTCTTTGAGCAAAGACTCCAGCTTGGCCAGCTCCTTGGTCGATCCATCGACCGCTTTTCTATACTCGGTTGACAGCAGATCGTCCTCAAGCGCACTCTTGAGGCTGGCCTGGGCGCTACGATATAGATCCAACGCGGTCTTCGCCTCCTGATCTGGGTTCTCCAGCGCCTCAAGGTCGTCTATGTGCGACTTTATCTGCTTGAGATCCAGTTCCTGAGCCACAGGCTGATCCAGATTTGCAGCACCCGCCGTCCCCTGCAGCAAAACAAACATCAGCGCAAGGGCTATAGAGTTAAGGATAAAACGCATAAAATTTGTCAACGAACTCTCCAAACGGCAACCAGAAAGGTAAGATATCATTTTAGATCTTAGGCCTAATTCAAAAAATAACACCCCAGTACCAGCACAGGCAACGATTACATGAACAACAAAATAGAATGGCAAATCCTCAAGGATCAAGAGTATGACGATATCCTCTATCACCAGATGGAAGGGATCGCCAAGATAACCATTAACCGCCCACAGGTGCGTAACGCCTTCCGCCCCAAGACCGTGCATGAGATGGGACAAGCCTTTCGACGCGCCCATCTCGACCCTGGCATTGGTGCAATCATCCTAACCGGCGCTGGCGACAATGCCTTCTGCTCTGGCGGCGATCAAACCATTCGTGGCGACGGAGGCTACAAAGACGACAGCGGTATAGAGCAGCTGAATGTCCTGGAGCTACAACGCCAAATCCGCACCCTACCCAAACCAGTGATCGCCATGGTGGCAGGCTATGCCATCGGCGGCGGTCATGTACTACACCTGATCTGCGACCTCAGCATAGCTGCAGACAATGCCGTATTCGGTCAGACCGGTCCCCGGGTGGGAAGTTTCGATGGCGGCCTGGGTGCAGGACTTTTGGCCCGCACTGTTGGTATGAAAAAGGCCAAAGAGATCTGGCTGCTATGCCGCAAATACGATGCCAGACAGGCCCTGGAGATGGGGCTGGTAAACGCCGTTGTACCACTGGCCGATCTGGAGACAGAGACCATCCAGTGGTGCCGCGAAATGCTCAGCCTCTCTCCCACGGCATTGCGGGTACTTAAAGCCGCCTTCAACGCCGAGACCGACGGACTAGCAGGTATCCAGGAATTGGCCGGCAACGCAACCGCACTCTTCTACCAAACACCAGAGGCACAAGAAGGAAGAGATGCGTTTGTGGAGAAACGTCAGGCAGACTTCAGCAAATTCCCCAGACGCCCATGAGCAGATTGGCAAGATGGTTTCTCGCCATACGCCCCAAGACCCTGGGCATCTCCGTGGCGCCAGTACTAGTAGGCAGCAGTCTAGCATATGCGGAATCTGGTTCGCTGCAGTGGCTAACAATGCTATCCGCATTGGGAGCGAGCCTGTTTATTCAGATGGGAACCAATCTTTACAACGATGCCGCAGACTATGAGCGAGGAGCAGACACTCCAGAACGGTTAGGACCGGCTAGGGCCGCAGCCTTTGGATGGTTCAACCCATCCGAAGTAAAGTGTGCCGCCCATATATGTTTTGCAATCGCTTTCTGCATCGGTATATATCTGGCCAGTGTTGGCGGCTGGCCAATAGTGGTCATCGGCCTGCTCTCCATAGCCGCTGGATACGCCTACACCGGAGGACCCAGACCCATTGCCTACAGCCCCAGCGGAGAGTTATTTGTGTTTATGTTTTTCGGGCTTGTCGCGGTGATGGGGAGTTATTATCTTCAGACACTCCGAATCAGCTTGAACGCATTCTTGTGCGCAGCCGCGCTAGGCATGTTAGCAGCGGCCGTCCTGTTAGTGAATAACTACCGTGACCAAGAAACAGACGCTAAAGTCCATAAACTTACCCTCATCTACTATTTAGGGAAAAACAGATCTCACGCCACCTTCGGTCTGTTACTGCTGTTACCTTTTTTACTGCCACTGACACTTTCAAATGTTGGAGCAATGGTCTGGTCAATACTCATAATGCTACCAATAGCCATACTTCTTCTGCGCAACTTTATCCGGGAGCAACCCGGGCCTATTTTCAATACCTACCTGGCACGTACAGCACAATTACAGTTGTCCTATTCTGTTTTGCTGAGTATCGGGCTCTGCATGCACTGAACTAGACTTGCCGACACAGGAATCTTGTTCGTGACAATCACTCTATTTTCCTACTAATTTGCTAGGTTTTTGCTATGCTTCACTATGCTAGTAAAGCCAATCCGAAGGGAATCTTATGGAAAGCAACAAGATATGCTTCAAACTGCAGCGCCGAGCGGAGAGGGTGTTGATACGTGCTCTCGGGGAGAGGGACCTGCACACTCGGCTGCACTCAAACAACGTACTCATTCTATCCCAAGAGCTGGGGGTAGCATGTGAACTCAATTCGGATGAAATATCAAGCCTGGTGTTAAGCGCCCTTTTCCACGATGTCGGCAAAATAGGCATCCAGGACAGCATCTTGCTCAAACCAGGTAAACTAGACAAGGAAGAGATGAGCATCATGACCACTCATTCAGCCAAAGGAGAAAAGTTGGTAAGGGAGATGCAGCTCCGAGACGGTGATCAGGTGATGGATGCAGTACGTCATCATCACGAACACTTTGATGGAAACGGCTACCCAGACAAGATATCAGGAGAAGACATCTCGATATTTTCAAGGATAATCACCTTGGCCGATAGTTATGATGCCATGTCTTCGCCCAGGCCTTACCACAAAGCAAAACCACACAGAAAGATTATGCATATCCTGGAAAAAGAGTGTGGAAAGAAACACGATCCTTACGTTCTGAACAAGTTCAAGGAGATCATTGGACGCAGGAATCAAACCGTTGTATATGCAACCTCATCCTTCAGGGCTAACTGATACCAACCCCACCTCCTAACTGAACTAAACTTCAAACTCCTTCAGCGACACCTTGTAGTCTATTGCTTGCCATAGATTAAGAATTATCCGAACATGGAGCATGAGTAAAAATACAAGTACTGGTTAATCGGAGTCAGAATGGCTAACACCAATAAGGCATCAGACAGCTTCCCCTGGGGATACTCATGTTCACAGGCGGTTTTATCATCCAGATGCGAAAAATACGGCCTGGATCAGAAGACAGCCTTAACAATAGCCTCCGGTTTCGGAGGCGGCATGGCGCGCACCGGCAACACCTGCGGCGCTGTTTCTGGCGCCATTGCAATCATCGGACTACACGCTGGTTCCTATAGAGCCGGAGACACAGAAGCTAAAGAGAACACTTACAGGATAGTGCGTGAGTTTGTGGCTGGCTTCGAAGAAGAGTTCGGATCTACCAATTGCACTGAACTAACCGGCTGCCATCTCGGCACTGCATCTGGCTACGACAAGGCGCAGAAAAATGGAATATTTGAGAATGTCTGCCCGCGCTTTGTGGATGGAGCAGTAGAGATTCTCGATCGTATATTGGACGACAGCTGAGATGAACGACCATATCTTATTATCTTATGAGTTGGATGGTAATGGCAGTGGCGTATGCCTCTCAAAAGATATGGTGGCAAAAAAGACTAAGGGTGAAAAACTAACCTGGGTTCATCTAGACGCCAATCACCCAGAAACAAAACAGTGGCTGGAGAGGGAGATCTCATTTCTTGACCCGTTTATCGTACGCGTCTTACTTGCAGATGATTCACAACCTCGCATGACCCAACTTCACGGCGGTGTCCTATTGATCATGCGCGGTGTAAATCTTAATGAAAATGCCGATCCTGAGGACATGGTATCGATACGACTGTGGGTAGAAAAACACCGCATCATCAGTGTGCGCAGGCGCAGACTGAAGGCAATAGTGGATATTGAAGAAAAGATCAAAGCCGGTAAAGGACCCAAAGATTCCGGGGAGTTTGTCTGTATGCTGGCCGCACGGCTATTTGAGCGTATGGAGCCCGTGCTTAGCGCTCTGGATGAACAAACTGATGAGATTGAAGAGAAGGTATTAGAGAAAGCCGATGCCTCGCTGAGGGAGTCTATCGTGGACGTGCGCATTCAGGCCATCATGTTTCGCCGCTACATGGCGCCGCAACGTGATGCGATTGAACAGCTAAGGATGTCGGAACTGGATTGGCTGGATGATGGGCACAAACGCCATCTGCAAGAGAGCTATAACCATGTGACCCGTTATGTGGGAGACCTGGATGCCATACGAGAACGCGCCCAGATCGTCAAAGATGAGCTGGCAAACATATTATCTGACAGATTAAACAAAAATATGTATGTGCTGTCAGTGATAGCCGCAGTATTTCTACCGCTTGGATTCCTCACCGGGCTGCTTGGCATCAATGTCGGCGGCATACCAGGGGCGGAAAACAGCGATGCCTTCCTAATATTTTGCGGGATTCTTATTCTCATTGTGGCTGTACAGGCCATCATCTTTAAGAAGCTAAAATGGTTCTGATTTAATATTCTTGATCTCCTGCCGATATACATCACATCTAGACATTCTGCCTTATGGAGAATCGACATGAGTATCAACAAGCTAAAGGTATCTCTGATTATCGGAGCCTTGCTTCTCTCTTTCAGTTCAGCGGTGCCTGCGGTAGATCCCACATATTTCAACCCATATCGCTCTCCCAAACCCATGTCACAGAACCAAGACGATGTTGCTCTCACCTGTGCCCAGCTTGATCGCGAGATATCCAGAATCACCCCCTACACCTACAACTATCGCCCGGATTTCGATAGAGATCCGTATGTAGGAACTGCGATCATTGCAGGCGCAACATATTCATTGTTCGCCAAGGCCTTCCTGGTATTTCGGGTTGGAGGGGATTTTATGGAAGACAAGCGCATACAGTCAGCCTCGGCCAAGATTGAAGGCCTACGCAGACTCAAGGCAGAGAAATATTGTTATGAGGACAGAGGATAGAAGGAGATTAAGTTGAGAAAAAAACAGTGCTGGGAAGTTAAAAAATGTGGAAGAGAGCCAGGAGGTGAAAGATACGCTGAGCTTGGTGTATGCAAAGCGGCCTTACCCAATGACTATGACGGCATGAACGACGGCGAGCACGGTGGCAGATTCTGCTGGGCCATTACCGGCACCCTCTGTGGGGGCGAGGCCCAAGGAGAGTTTTGCAAAAAGATTGAGAACTGCCTCTCTTGTGAATTTCTTCAAAACGTAGAAAAAGAAGAGGGCAAGAGGTTCGTGCTGACCCCACAGCATGCCGATCTCTTACTGGAAGCCGAAGGGTTTACTAAAAAGAAATAGCCGAGCTGGATTGATCAATTCTGTCATTAGGGTAAAATCCCCACCCTTTATACCCATTACCTGAATATATTGGAGTCACATCATGGCGCTCGAACGCACCTTTTCCATCATTAAACCGGATGCCGTTGCCAAAAACATCATCGGCAAGATCTACAGCCGTTTTGAGAGCAACGGACTCAAGATAGTCGCATCCAAGATGCTGCACCTGACCCGCGAGCAGGCGGAAGGATTCTACGCGGTACACAAGGAACGTCCTTTCTTTAATGACCTGTGCGATTTCATGACCTCAGGACCGGTCATGGTCCAGGTGCTGGAGGGTGAGAACGCCATCGCCAAGAACCGTGAGATCATGGGCGCCACCAACCCGCAGGAGGCCGCCGAAGGCACCATCCGCGCCGACTTCGCCGAGACCGTAGACGAGAACGCCGTACACGGCTCCGACGCCCCGGAGACCGCTGCTGTTGAGATCGAGTTCTTCTTTCCTGAAGGGGTGTGCGAACGCACCAGATAATACAGGGCCAAAATAAAGGCTTGAAAGCCGTGTCGATCATTTGTAGTTTATACGGTCGGCACGGCTTTTTTATGTCTCAATAATATTAATTAATCCACTAAAGACAGAGCCACATCCCATTCTGGTTCTGGCGTATCTATGATTTGGAGCAACAATGAAAAACACCTTTAATTACCCGCTACCGGATAAAGATGGTTATTTCGGAGAGTATGGCGGCAGCTTCATCCCGGAAGAGCTACAAAAGATCATCGATGAGATCACCGAGGCATATCTCAAGATCAGGGAAGACCCTAACTTTATTGCGGAACTGTCAGAGCTGTACAAACACTATGTAGGACGCCCCAGCCCCATCTTTCACGCCAAGAACCTATCAAAAAAATACGGCGCCGACATCTATCTGAAACGCGAGGACCTGAATCACACCGGCGCGCACAAGATCAACCACTGCCTGGGTGAGGCCCTGCTGGCCAAGAAGATGGGCAAGAGGAAGATCATCGCCGAGACCGGGGCCGGACAACACGGCGTGGCCCTGGCCACGGCCGCCGCCCTGGTCGGCCTGGAGTGCGACATCTATATGGGTGAGGTGGATATCGTCAAAGAGCACCCCAACGTGGTGCGCATGCATATCCTGGGGGCCAGGGTAATCCCGGCCACCCACGGCAGAAAGACCCTGAAGGAGGCGGTGGACGCCGCCTTCACCGGATATCTGCAGGACCCGGTAAACCAGCTCTATGCCATCGGCTCAGTGGTCGGCCCCCACCCTTTCCCGATGATGGTGCGGGATTTCCAGTCCATAGTGGGCAACGAGGCCAAAGAGCAGTTCGCCGAGATGACCGGCGGTCTTCCGGACAATCTGGTGGCCTGCGTCGGCGGTGGATCCAACGCCATGGGTCTGTTCAGCGCCTTTCTGGACGACGTCTCGGTCAAACTGTTCGGCTGTGAGCCGTCGGGCCGCGACCTGAACACACCGGGCGAACACGCCGCCACCCTGTCCAAGGGCGAACCCGGGGTGATGCACGGCTTCAAATCCTACATGCTCAAGGACGATGAGGGCGAACCCCAGGAGGTCTACTCCGTCGCCAGCGGCCTGGACTATCCAGCGGTCGGGCCTCAGCACAGCTATCTGAAGGATATAGAGCGCGTCACCTATGAGACCATCAGCGACAAGGAAGCGATAGACGCATTCTTCGAGCTCTCCCGCCTGGAGGGCATCATCCCGGCGATCGAATCGGCCCATGCGGTGGCCCAGGCACTGCGTATGGCTGAGAATGGTGAGCGTGGATCAATCCTGGTCAATCTGTCAGGGAGGGGGGATAAGGATATAGACTTCGTAGTACAGCACTACGGCAAGGAGTATGGCATAGATACCTCACTCTGATCTCCTTCCTGGTAACGCCCGCGCCCCGAATACCTTCGTGGCGCGGGCAGCGCAGAGGGGTATCTCCGACCAAGAATGAAGATCACAGACGCAATAGTCTCACCCTACTCCCTCCCGCTCCACGCAAGGTGGCAGAGCCACACAGATGACTTCGCCACACGCCGGGGCGCCCTGCTCAGGCTGGAAGACGACAGCGGTCAGGTAGGATACGGTGACTGCGCCCCACTCCCAGATCATGCGGCGGCACAGACAACACTGGAGTCGATACTGCCGCAACTGTCCGGGGTCCCGATTGCGGACTGTTTGGATATGTTATCCGTAGTCGAACTCCATCCCGCTGCCCGCTGCGCCCTGGAGACGGCGCTGCTGGATCTGATGGCAAGACACCGGGGCATGCCACTGCATCTATATCTAAACCAAGGATCACAACCAGAGGCAAAGGTAAACGCAGCTATCGGCGTGCTGGATGACAACCTATCGCAGCGCGCCTCAGCAGCGACAGAAAAAGGATACTCTGTACTCAAACTAAAGGTTGGCATCTCTGATATAGGGCGTGAATTAGAAATGTTATCCCGCATATGCGCTGAACTGCCTAAATCGGTTCAGCTTAGATTGGACGCAAACCAGGCCTGGGATTTTGCTACGGCCAGGCAATTCCTCAATAGCTTCCAGGGACTGCCAATTGAATCCCTGGAAGAACCGTTAGCCCAGGCAGATATAAATGAACTGGTGCAGCTCCAGAGCAAAACTGAAATCCCACTGGCGCTGGACGAAACGGTGGCGGAACTAGACGAAGACCAACTGCACCTACTACGCCGCATCGTCATCAAGCCAATGGTCCTGGGCGGACTTCTACCTGCGCTGCAACTCGGACAGCGTGCTCGGGAACTCGGGATAGAGGTGGTGGTTACCACCACGGTCGACAGCGCCGCCGGGGTCTGGGCCGCGACCCAACTGGCGGCAGCCCTGGATACTGAGGGTAGAATATGCCACGGATTGGGGACCGGAGAGTGGCTGCAACAGGATCTGGGCAAAGGACCGGATATCCGGAACGGCTCCATTACCATACCTCCGACCCCGGGCCTGGGATTTACCCTCTACCCCTGAGCTAGCATGGCCCTCAGACCGTCCCGATCCAGCTTGCCCATGCTATTACGCGGCAGCTCTGGAACCTGAATAAACTCTCGTGGTCGCTGGATTGAAGAGAGATTGGCCCGGCACCACACCTCAACATCATCAATAGACGCTCTCCCTGCATATACAGCCACAATAACATCTCCCCAGGCTTGATCTGGGCGGGAGCTAATCGCGACCTCATCCAACCCTGGGCAATCGACCATTAGATCCTCTATCTCGCTCGGATGGATATTATTGCCACCTGATATTAGAACATCATCGGCACGCCCCAAAACACGCAGGCAACCTGACGCATCGATCTCGCCCAGATCGCCAGACTCAAACCAGCCATCATCCGACAGCCCCTGGCCCGGAGTTTGATCAGAATTGAGATAACCTAACATCACAGCCGGACCACGCAGCTTGATGCGTCCCTTTGATGACAGGGCAATCTCAAACCCATCCAACGGCATCCCAACTTGACCCGGTATCAACCCGGCCCGCTCGCCACAGTCGGTAGCACATTGGGAACAGGTCTCGCTCATGCCATAGCTGACACATAGCGGCCAGCCGGCGGCCCGGGCCCGTGCCGCCAATTTCGGCGCGAGATGCCCTCCACCGATCAATGCCACCCGCAGGCTATCCGGTGGGGTTGCGTCACCAGAGATATCAAGCAATCTAGCCAACATGGCAGGGACCAGGGAAATATGCGTAACAGGGTAGTTATTTAGATCGACCCATACCCGATCCGCGTCAAAACCGGAATGCAGCAGCATCCCGGCCCCTGCATCAAGGCAGCGATAGGCGATCATGATCCCGCCGACATGAAACATAGACAGGCAATTCAACCAGAGATCACCCGATTTCAGCCCCAACCTGTTGCGGGACGCAGCGATACTGGCTGCGATATTCCCTCCAGACAACATCACCCCTTTGGGTTCACCCTCGCTACCGCTGGTGGCCAGGATGAGCTGAACATCACTCGTAGTGCCGCTTGATTCTCGAATCTTGTCCAGTTCAATATCTCTCAGCACCAAGTTGCATCCAGCCTGGGCCAATAATCGATCTCTGCGCTTATCTGGCATGAACGTGGCCAGAGGAAAGATGGTCATCCCCAGCTGCAGTGCCGCGTAAAGTGTCCGTGTAATAGTGAGGGAGGAGGGGCTAAGCACCGCCACCAGATCACCTGCCCTAACCCCCTGTTCTGCCCACGCCCGTGCCTGGCGCGAGATTTCACCGTAACTTATCCCCTCGCCCTCAAATATCAGGGCAACACCATTCCCACCCTTGGAAGTAAGAGATGAGGCTGGAGGAAAGAACGGTGTTATCTGGCTCATATTCATCACACGTTATAACATACCTGTCATGCGTATCTACATGCAGACAATCCAGAGCCAGGACCAGCCGCTTAGGTTCTACCAACTGCATCTGCAACAGGATCTTCTGGGCAGCTGGGTACTGGTGCGTGAATCAGGCTTCCAAGGTAATCGTGGACAGATCAAGCGCAGCTATTTCCAGGACCGACGCGAGGCTGAGCAGGCCATGGCAAGGCTGAGGGATATGCAGACAAAACGGGGTTACCAGGTTGTTTTCAGGGAAGGAATGCAGGGAGTCTAGAAAGCAAAAAGCCGGCATCGAAAGGATGCCGGCTTCTTTCACCCTGCAAAGACCAAGGGTTAATATCCATCCCCCTACATCTTCATCTTCATCGGCATCTCTGTCTTACGCACCGGGACTTCTATCTGTTTTTTGCTACCATCTTTGAATACCAGGGTAAGAGTTACCTTGGTGTCTGGTTTCAGTTCCTGAGTCAAACCTATCAACATCACATGCAGGCCTCCAGTCTCTAGCATCACTGTCTTACCGGCCGGCAGGTCGATCTTGTCTATCTTCTTCATCATCATCATGCCGTCTTTCATGATGTGGGTATGCAACTCCAGCGCCTTGGCAACCGTGCCCTCAGCACCCACCAGCTCAATATCCTGGTCCGAGCTATTAGTTAGCCCCATATAGGCAAGACCGTTGGGCTGCTCTGCAGGCATGGCCGGTATATAGGGATCGGATACCGTGATGGCATCTGCCGCTGTTCCTGCAAAAACCACTGAGCTAAGCAGCAGACCGATAATTAATACAGCTATACGATTATGTAGTTTCATCTCACCTTTCTCCTCGTTGGTTATTTATTCTCTGTACCCAGCACCCGCCTGAGCGTCTTCAATATTTCGCTCGGAGGTGTTCCGTGCCTTATGCTTTCACGCAACTTGCCATCTCTGTCCACCACATAAAGATCGGCCGAATGATCCACCACGTAACCCATAGCAGAGTCATCCTGTTTACTCTTGCGGTAGGCGGCGCCATACTGCTTTGCCACCACTGCAACCTGTTCGTTGGTACCGGATATGCCTTGAATGCGGGGATGGAAAAACATGGCATATCTTTGCAGACGTTCCAGGCCATCTCTATCCGGATCCACGCTTATAAATAGCCCCTGGACCTGCTCCAGCTCCTCCTTGTTTAGACCACTCAATGCTGAGGCCAGAAGGGTAAGACTGGTAGGGCACACATCCGGACACATGGTATACCCGAAATAGAGTACTACCACTTTGCCGCGTAGCGACTCCAGGCTCACTGGTCCGGAAGCGGAGTTCAGAGTGAAATCTCCGCCTTTCGGGGGCGCGCTGATCTTAATGGATTCACTCTGTTCCGGATGCCAGAGCAGAACCAGCCATACCAGTGCTATGGATATCACCAGGATTAGACCAAGAGGTAAGACTCTTTTCATATGGACATTGCCCTTTATTGCCCTGAGAGAGGGTACCCGGCACGCGTAGTGCTAAAACGAAACGGCGCCGCGATCACGCCCTGATCGGTACGCACCATCACCCGCGCTTCCCACTCCATCACCGTCATGATGCACACCGGCAATACGCCGCTGCCGCTAAATCTGCCTTCACCCTCCGCCTTAAGCCGAGAGCGATTAAAACCCATATCCATATTAAGCCCGATAAAGTCTACCTCTACACCATGAGCAGGAGTTCCATCTACGATCGTAGTTAGCCGCAATGTCTCAACTAACGGGATGGTCCTTGGCTCTATGCTAAAGCTGATCTCAGTCCCATCAGAGAATCTGCCGACACATGGCCCAGCCCGGAGATCACAGTTCTGATCAACCGACGCAACAGCAGCCAGTTCCGGATTCAGCAGCGGCCGGAACTTATAGATGACTACGGCTATCAAGGCCATAAACAACGCCCCTGCCGTCAGCCATAACCCGCGCTCAAACTTACTCACTAGCTACCCCAAGATTTAAGGTGTGGCATATGACACACTTTTGGATACGCAAAACGGCGAAGGAGGAGCGAGGCCTAAGCCTCGCTCCTCCTTCACTGTCTTTGATCCTACAAAGGATCGGCCGGTTAATCAAGTCAGACCATAGACAGGCCCAAACTGATATTGTTTGGCCTTACAGGGACAGTACCCACTTAACCAGGGTACGAGCCTCTTCAGGCTTTACCAGCGCACTGTTGGGCGGCATGGGTACCTGGCCCCAAACACCTACGCCACCTTCCAGGACCTTCTTCACCAGCATATCCTCGGCAGCGGCATCACCTTTATACTTTGCGGCTACATCTTTATAGGCCGGGCCAACCAGCTTGGTATCGATCTGATGACAGGCCATGCAGTTTTTGGACTTGGCCAGAGCTTCGTCAGCCGCAGCATTCCCTACAAGACCCAGAGAAAGCAGGGCAGCGCCTGCAACCATAGCGATAGATTTTATCTTCATAATATTTAAGTTCCTTACGTTAACGAGTTACTTACAGCCTGGCAGTGGAATAACCCGCCGGGCGATTTAAATTCGGTCCAAAATACTATCACAAACTGATAGGCAAACTCAGAGAATTGTCAATCAGAAACCAAAACATCCTTAATTAATACACTATTTCCCTATGGGTTTCGATTAATCTCCGTCTACAACAATTCGCCGAAGTGGACCTTGACCTGGCAACATGCTACTTAATCGCCGCCTGAATCCCTGAAAAGAGGGAGCTTTTGTAAACCGGAACAGATGGCTTTGGCAATCGCAATCACTGGCCCCAAAACCGGGGAAAGGCTGGGTTGTGCCTCTACCATTTCCTACCAGGTTACTCCAAGTATGTTCCCTTCTAGCTGAATCGCAGCTGAACCAGATCTCCCGCAACTTGGAAACGGCCCGCAGATAGTCGATATGCCAGTGAGGCCTCTCGGTTATACGCAGGTGGTGGTTACAACGCGCCGCTACCCCACCAGGCCCGAAGGCGCTACCGACGTAGACATACCAACCGGGTATGATATCCAACTCCCCCAGGCGCCCCGCTCTGATTCTGACCGGCTCCTGCGCCTCCAGCACCAGGATATAGGTCCCTTTGCATGCTGGAAGATCGACTAAACCCATCTTTGAAACAAGTAGATCCTAATGATTCTTATCTGCCAAACTACCCAAGTATAGGGCTAGTCCAAGCAAAGTAATGCCTCCTGCAAACATCAGCAGATCAAAGGCATTACCAAACTTCATACCGAGGGCATACTCAAAATAGCGCACAACCAGGATCATCAAAACCACCTTCGCCAGTCGCGCCTTCAAATCGTCCAAACTGCTGATCAACAATACCCTGGATGCGTTTTCCGCATCTTCCGCCTGATCGATCTTACTGATAAACAGCTCATACAGCCCCAACCCGAATATCAGCAAAAATGTCGCCAACAGATATCCATCCACGATCTCCACCACATGAGTGATGGTTGCGCTACGCAGAGCCGTACGCGCCGCCCCGTCTAATTCCGGTGAGGCGTACCCCAAAATATGTACGATGGTGTAGAAGGCATCTACCGTAGCTATGTAGAATAGTCCAAAGGCCCCAAACACGGACGCGATAACTCCGGTCATCACCACCAGGCGACTATCCCACAAAAAACCTTCTATATATTTCTCAATACGTTTCATTTCAGTTAAATCTTCTTTTTAAAAAAATCCACTAAGCATACAAAGGATCAATCCTTCAGGTAGATTTGACTGCCTTTCTCAACATACTCCTTAGCCTTATCCGCCATCCCCTCCTCCAGGGCCTGCTCCATCTCTCCGATCCCATGTTCGACCGCATAGTCACGTACATCCTGGCTGATCTTCATGGAGCAGAACTTGGGGCCGCACATAGAACAGAAGTGCGCCACCTTGCCAGCCTCCTTTGGCATGGTCTCGTCGTGAAACTCCCGCGCCTTCTCCGGATCCAGCCCCAGGTTGAACTGGTCTTCCCAACGGAACTCGAAGCGAGCCTTGGACATAGCATTGTCCCGCAACTGGGCACCGGGATGGCCCTTGGCCAGATCCGCGCCGTGGGCAGCGATACGATAGGTGATGATCCCCTCGCGCACATCCTGTTTATTGGGCAACCCCAGGTGCTCCTTAGGCGTCACGTAACAGAGCATGGCGCAGCCATACCAGCCGATCTGGGCGGCACCAATACCAGAAGTTATGTGATCATAGCCGGGGGCGACATCCGTGATCAGGGGGCCCAGGGTATAGAACGGGGCCTCGTAACAATCCTCCAACTCCTTATCCATGTTCTCCTTGATCATCTGCATGGGGACGTGTCCCGGGCCCTCGATCATCACCTGCACGTCGTGCTCCCAGGCAACCCTGGTGAGTTCACCCAGGGCCTCCAGCTCGCCGAACTGAGCCTCGTCATTGGCATCCGCCAGGGAACCTGGGCGCAGTCCGTCGCCCAGAGAGAAGGCAACGTCATAGGCCTGCATGATCTCGCAGATCTCGGCAAAATGGGTATAAAGAAAGTTCTCCAGGTGATGGGCCAGGCACCACTTGGCCATAATAGAACCGCCACGCGAGACAATGCCAGTGAGCCGTTTGGCGGTTAGCGGGACGTGACGCAGCAACAGGCCAGCGTGGATAGTGAAGTAGTCCACCCCCTGCTCCGCCTGTTCGATCAAGGTGTCACGCATTACCTCCCAGGTCAGATCCTCGGCCACACCGTTGACCTTCTCCAGGGCCTGATAGATGGGTACGGTACCGATCGGTACGGGGGAGTTGCGGATGATCCACTCCCGGGTCTCGTGGATGTTATCGCCGGTAGAGAGGTCCATGATGGTATCCGACCCCCAGCGAATGCCCCACACCATCTTCTCCACCTCCTCGGCGATGGAGGAGGTGACTGCGGAGTTGCCCAGGTTACCGTTGATCTTCACCAGGAAGTTGCGGCCGATGATCATCGGTTCCAGTTCCGGGTGGTTGATATTGGCTGGGATGATGGCCCGGCCTGACGCAATCTCACTGCGCACGAACTCCGGGGTAATCTCTTGCTGGATATTGGCCCCGTAACTCTGCCCGCTGTGCTGTTGCAACAGCCTGGCGTAGCGCGGATCTTCCCGCAACTCCTGCAAACGACAGTTCTCACGGATGGCCACATACTCCATCTCAGGAGTTATAATCCCTTTACGGGCGTAGTGCATCTGGGTGACATTGCCTCCAGACTTGGCGCGCCTAGGCGCGCGGATGTGCTCGAATCGCATGGATGCCAGACCAGGATCAGCGGCTCGATTACGCCCATATTCCGAAGTGGGACCTTCCAGCTGTTCCGTATCGTCGCGTTCCCTAATCCAATCTCCGCGCAGATCCGGCATACCCTTGAGCAGGTCGATCTCAACATCGGGATCGGTATAGGGGCCTGAGGTATCGTACACCGGGATAGGGGGATTCTGCTCAGTCCCGAAATTGGACGGCGTATCGGTCTGCATGATCTCGCGCATGGGCACCCGGATGTCAGAACGCGAGCCATCTATGTAGATCTTACGAGAATTGGGAAATGGTCTGGTGACCTCTTCCGAGAGACGGATGGTCCGACGGATAAAATCTTCAGGGATCGCACTCATGCGTAGCTTCCTCATTCTGGCGAAACGGAAGCCACCGCCTGACAACAGGCTCCTCAGCTTCCCTCCGCCGTTTCTGTGCTTCAAACGAAGCACCCGGATCAGGTTCAAAGGGTGTTCTCTCAGCCCGCCTTTCCCAGGAATTGGTCCTGGTGGCCTGGCACCCCCAGCTACCCGACAATAATGATCGGGTGGAAGAGGCAACTTATCGGATGACACAGCTCAATGCAAGGGAAGGAACCATGTAAATAATGGGTAATTGCTTGCTTGAATACCGGAAAATCCGTAGTCTATGCCCTCCCGTAATCTATACATATAACAATTAATTCTAAATACATCATCTAAGGGCACGATAATGATTGCCAACAGTATGGAACAAGCCAGAGAAAACATGGTGAAACAGCAACTTAGGACCTGGGAGGTGCTGGATTCCAGGGTTCTGGATATGGTTACTGAAGTACCGCGTGAGGATTTCGTTCCAGAGATTTACCGTGAGCTGGCATTCGCCGACACAGAGATCTCCATAGGTCATGGCCATAAGATGATGGCACCCAAGGTAGAGGCAAGGATTCTTCAGGCCTTGAATGTCCAACCAGAGGACAGCATCCTGGAGGTCGGAACCGGAAGCGGTTATCTTACCGCATGTCTCGCCCGCATGGGCGGTGCGGTCACCAGCATGGACATCCAGGCAGATTTCACCACCAGGGCCGCTCAGCTATTACAGGAACACGGAATAGATAAGGTAAATCTGATCACCGGAAACGGCCTGGATGCCGTGCAAGAGCTTGGTCCATTTGATGTGATCGTAGTCACCGGATCACTTCCCAAAGTCAACGAACAACTGACCCGCCAGCTAAACATGGGAGGGCGTCTGTTCTGTGTCGCCGGCGACTCCCCTGCCATGCAGGCCACCTTGTTCACCAGGGTTGGAGATTATCAGTGGCGTGAAGAGGTGCTGTTTGAGACCGATCTGGAGCGGTTGGAGATGCCGGATGCAACCGGAGAGTTTGTTTTCTGATTACCGAACCAACCGCTGTTCGATCAAAGCAAACAACCGATCCACCGCACCCTGATTCTCCTGCACCACCCGGCGGCCGTTCTCACCCACCCGGGTACGTTCACTGGCATCCATCAACCATAGCCTGATCACCTCGGCCAGATCCCGGGCGCCAAGTACCACCTGCGCGGCATCTTTCTCCAGCAGCAGCTCACTGATGGCAGCAAAGTTGTACATATGCGGACCGAATGCCACTGGTTTACCCAGGGCTGCAGGTTCCAGCACGTTCTGCCCACCATGCTTGATCAGGCTGCCACCCACAAAGGCTGCATCCGCCGCCGCCAGAAACAGGGACAGCTCACCCATGGTATCCCCCAGGAACACCTCCGCATCGCTGCTACAGGGCTTACCGCTAGAACGCCGGACGGTGTTGAATTTCTCTCGTCTACACAGCGCAAACACCTTATCGAAACGCTCGGGATGACGCGGCACCAAGACCAGCAAGGCATTGGGAACTGATTCACGAATTATCTTATGTGCATCCAAAATCCGCTCATCCTCCCCCTCCTGGGTGCTGGCCGCGACCCACACCGGACGGTCCGACCACTCGCGCCGCAGCACCTCAGACCGCTCCAGCAGGCTGGCAGGTATCTTGGAGTCGAACTTGACGCTGCCGATGACACTAATCCTCTCTTCCGGCATACCCAGTGCGACAAACCTCCTGGCGTCCGCCTCGCCCTGTGCCGCCACCATCCCTAGCATATTCAGGATCATCCTGGTGAACCCTGGCCATTTGGCATAATTGTATGCTGACTTCTCAGATAGCCTAGCATTGGCCAGGATGGTGGGAATCCCATTTTCTTCACACAGTGACAACATGTTGGGCCAGATCTCCGTCTCCATCATCACCAGGAGCTTGGGTCGCGCACCGCGAATGAAGTTGCGCAGGGCGAAGGGCAGGTCATAGGGGGCGTACACATGCAGTACGCTGTCACCAAACAGGGAGGCGACCCGCTCGGAACCGGTGGGGGTGGTGGTAGTAATTACTATGGGTAGATCTGGATGGGCCTGCTGCAACATCTTCACCAGCCGCTCCGTGGCCATGACCTCGCCCACAGACACTGCATGGATCCAGATGCTTGCGTTGATATCGAATGCCGGGAAGAACCCGAATCGCTCCGACCAGCGCAGCCGATAACCGGGGGCGCGCAGGCCACGCCACTGCAGACGCAGCAGGATAATGGGTACCAGCAGGTAGAACAGTATTGTGTAGAGACGCAGCATCCGTTTCGACTAGTGTGGAAAGAGTTCGTCCTCTACGCAGGCACAGAGGGCGTGGGCGAATACTATATGCTGCTCCTGGATGATCCTGGTGTCATGACCCTGGGCCAGGATGATGTAATCCGCCAATGACCCCGCCTCTCCGCCGTCGCGCCCGGCAAACAGGATAGTGACAAACCCAAGTTCTCGGCATCTCTTCAGGGCATGGACGATATTGGGTGAATTGCCGGAAGTACTAATACCGAGAAAGATATCCCCGTCCCGCATCTTCCCCTCTACCTGACGCTGGAAGATCATGTCATAGCCGTAATCGTTGCCGATGGCGGTGATTGTTGACGTATCCACCGTCAGCGCTTCTGCCGGAAGCGCCGCCCGATCCCGGCCCAGGCGACAAACAAACTCTGCGGCCAGGTGTTGGGCATCGGCGGCGGAACCGCCGTTACCAGCGATATACAGCCTCCCGCCTTTACGATAGGACTGCACCACCTGGGTCACGGCCCGGTGAAATTGTTCCAGCTGATCATCCTGTTGCATGAACGCCTGCTTAGCCTGGATGGATGCCTGCATGGCGTTCTTTAGCTCTTCCGCGTATTTCATATCCGTTATTTCACCACAGAATCAAAGATCTTTACATTGTCTTGCAGGTGTTGGGGGTTGATAGTACCGACGATCATGCTGCTGACGCCGGGGTGAGAGAATACATATTCCATGGATAGCGCCACCCCATCCGGTCCGTTCACATGGCCACTCTGCAGCCCTTTCTTGATCAGCACCCCCTTGTTGGCCGCTGCAGCCGCCTCCAGCACCGGCAAGTCAGCGCCATAGTCCGGGTTACAGGTGGCCATCACCACATCCATCTCCTGCACCGTGCGCAGCCCCCCCTCAGGGGTCTTGCTGGACATGCCGTGGGCCCGGATCAGCCCTCGCTGCTTTAGCTCGCGCAGGGCATCCAGCGCCCCCTCCTGCTCCAGGATACGTAAGTCCTCGCCGTCGGAGTGGATCAGCACCAGATCCAGATAGTCCATATTCAGGGTGCGCAGGCTATGCTCCACCACCCGGATGGTGGTATCAAAGGAGAAATCGAATCTGGACGCACCGTCCTCAAAAAACTCCCCCACCTTGGAGACCACCACCCAGCGGTCACGGGGACCGGGAAGTAGATGTCCCAGCCGGGACTGACTGCTGCCGTAGGCCGGCGCGGTATCAAGCAGATTGATGCCCAGATCCGAAGCCAGGGCCAGCAGATCACTAATTTCCATATCCTGCGGCAAATCAAATGGTTTGGGGTACTTTACCTGCTCGTTGCGCCCGAACTTAACCGTGCCCAATCCCAGAGGGCTTATCATGATGCCGGTGTCACCTAGCGCTCTCAGCTGCATTGCTCTGTAACCTCCCAGGGTGGCAAGGCCAGATCTGGCCTTGGCAGCATAGCCAGGCCTTGTATATCAGCCTGTTGTGGAGTCACTCCATCCTTTTCTAACAGCTCAAGTATCTCCTGAGCCAAGCGCGGGGCAAAGGCCAGCTTGGTGGGCCAGACCGTTATCACGCCATTATCCGCTTGTAAAAAACAGCTCTCTGGGCGCAGGCCGCCCAATGTCTTCGGCTCTGCCCGATCAATCCGCAGAGTGGACCATTCGGTGTTCGCAGTATCAATCCAGGGCAACATATCGGCCAGTTCCCGTTTGGCATTTTCAATCTGCTGTTCGGGTGAACGCTCTACCCCAGATTCCGCAATCTGCCCTCCCAGATACCAGGCCGAGCGGCCATCCGCCATAGGAGCGCTGGTTACGGTGATACGCGGGGTGGCGCTGGAGCCTAGACAGTGGGCGTACAAATAAGGCAAATGGCCTTTGACTATCACCATGTGCAACGGTCTAAGTTGCATGGCCGGATGATCCCGTCCCAGCTTTTGTATCAGTCCGGCATTACCCTTGCCTGCCGCAAGTATCAGGCTTCCTAACTCGATCTCCAAAGCATGACCTGGAATCCTGACCAAATGACTCCCATTTGCGGAGCGCTCGAATCTATACTCATCTGCTTCCAGACGATGGCAGTGATCGCCCAGCTGGTGTACCAACTCTGCGGTCAGGGATGACACATCCAGCACCTGCTCTTCCAGACGGTAGAGTGTTCCTTTGAATCCAGGATGCCGGAAGGGCTCGGGACGATCATCCGTTTCCACTTGGGTCATACGACTACGCATGGCCTTGCCAGCAAAAAAACCCGCCATACGCGATACCAGACTCGTGGTGGACCATAGGTACTGATGCCCGCTCAACATCGTTACTCCGCTCAGATCTAATTCGCCAGTACCTTCCAGGCAAGCGCGCCACACCCCTGGCATGGCGCCTATAGCGCGGGCCGATTCAGTAAGATTACCGCTGAGAGCATATTTGGCACCGCCATGGATGATCCCCTGGGAGGCGATAGTCTGCACCCCACCCAGAGCATCTGACTCGAACAGTACTGCTGCAAAACCGGCCTGGCGTAGCCGCCCCAAGGTCCAGAGGCCGGCGATACCACCGCCGAAGATCGCTATGTCAGCCTTAGCTCTCTGCATATGAATAGGCAGGTCAGTCTGGCCTGTTTATACTGGCGCCGCGGCCTATGCCGTAATAGGTAAAGCCCTCCACATCCATGTTCTCAGGATCGTAGAGATTGCGGCCATCAAATATGACAGGCTGCCTCAGTCTAGCCCGAACCAGGCCGAAATCTGGGGCACGAAACTGTTTCCACTCGGTCACGATGATCAGGGCGTCAGCCCCCTCCAACGTCTCTTCCGACGTGTCACATATAACCAGGTCGTCTCTGTCGCCATATATACGGATGGCCTCTTGCCTTGCCTCTGGGTCATAGGCCTGCACCCGTGCGCCCTCAGCCCACAACTCTTCCATCAAGACTCTGCTGGGAGCCTCGCGCATATCATCGGTGTTAGGTTTGAAGGCCAGGCCCCAAAGGGCAAAAACCCTGCCTTCCAGATCGCCCCCAAAGTGCATATGCACCTTGTTGAACAGAATGCGTTTCTGCGCTTCATTAACCCTATCTACCGCCTGTAACAGCTTGGCAGGGTAGTCATATTTTCCAGCAGTGTGTTTCAGGGCCTTCACATCCTTTGGGAAGCAGGAGCCGCCGTAACCGGCTCCGGGGTAGATAAAGTGGTAGCCGATGCGTCTGTCCGAACCTATGCCGATGCGGACCTGCTCGATATCCGCCCCTACTCTCTCGGCGATATTGGCCAGCTCATTCATAAAGGTGATCTTGGTGGCTAGCATGGCGTTAGCGGCATACTTGGTTAACTCGGCCGAGCGGATATCCATCTCAATCAGGCGATCATGATTACGGTTGAATGGGGCATAGAGGGCGCGCAAATGTTCGGTGGCGTCGTGATTGTCGGTGCCGATTATGATGCGATCCGGCTTCATGAAATCATCGATGGCGTTACCCTCTTTCAGGAACTCAGGATTTGATACCACGTCAAAACCCATACCATCCATGCCTCGTTCTTCCAGAGCCTCCTCCAGTTCAGCGCGCACCAGGTCTGCGGTCCCCACCGGCACCGTAGACTTGTCCACGACGATCTTGTATTCATCCAGGTGGCTACCGATGGTCCTGGCCACGGCCAACACATATTGCAGATCGGCCGAACCATCTTCGTCCGGCGGGGTGCCGACCGCTATGAACTGAAACATGCCGTGGGCCACGCCCTCGGCGGGATCTGTGGTAAAGCCCAGCCGACCGGCGTCCATATTGGCCCTGAGCATAGGCTCCAGACCAGGCTCATGGATCATGACCTTGCCCTGTTGCAGACTTGCCACCTTCTCCTCATCCACGTCCACACAGAGCACATCATGGCCCACCTCAGCCATGCAAGCGCCGGTAACCAATCCTACATAACCAGAGCCAAAGATGGTGATTTTCATGGTCGGTCCTAAACCTTTGAGATTAAGTCGTCTTGTTTCTTATGGATTCTATAGTGCCGGTGGTGGAGCAATCGTCCACAAAACTCATTACTTTCACCTCGCCGCCAGCGTCACGCACACACTTTGCCCCGGGGATATCATCCGGGTTGTTGTCTCCGCCCTTGACGAGAAAATCCGGCTTCAGACTGCAGATAAGACGTTCGGGAGTCTCCTCTGAGAATGGCACCACCCAATCGACACAACCCAGCGCGGCTAGCACGATCATACGCCGCTCAAGGCTGTTCACCGGACGATCTTCCCCCTTTAACTGGCGTACGGTCTCATCGGTATTGACCGCGACGATCAAACGATCTCCCAAACGGCTAGCCTGTTCCAGATAGGTGACATGTCCGGCATGTAGAATATCGAAGCAACCATTGGTAAATACCACGGTCTCTCCTCGAGACTTGGCAGCTTCCATGGCCGCTACCAGATCCTCTTCGGTCAGTACACCACGATGGATCACCTGCTGTTCCGCCAGGGCAGCCCGAATCTCATCCAAGGATGCGGCGGCAGTGCCCAGCTTGCCAACTACTATACCAGCAGCAACATTGGATAGCTGGGTGGCAGCCTCCAGCGGCATTCCGGTGGCCAATGCAGCCGCCAACACCGAAATGACGGTATCACCAGCTCCTGTAACATCGAACACCTCACGGGCATGGGTGGGCAGATGCCTTGGAGACTTTCCATTCTCCAGCAATGTCATACCCTGCTCACCCCTGGTAACCAAAAGCGCCTCAAGGTTGTGCCTACTCATCAGTTCCATACCGCGCTCGACCAACTGATCATCAGTCGCGCATGACCCCACCACAGCCTCCAGCTCTGACATATTCGGTGTTATCAGGGTAGCACCAGAGTATTTATTAAAATCAGTCCCCTTTGGATCTACCAGCACCGGTTTCCCCGCAGCTTTGGCACGTTCTATGAATTCGCTTACATCGCGCAGTGTGCCTTTACCGTAATCGGACAGTAAAACAAGATCGGCAGCTACCAGTAATGAGTCGAATTGGGACAATAGTTTTGCCGAATCAACCCCGGAGAAACCATCCTCGAAATCCAACCGAATCAGCTGCTGGTGACGACTGATCACTCTAAGCTTGGTTATGGTGGGAATACCTTCAAGACGTTCAAAACTGCACTCTACCCCCTGTTCCCGCAACTGATGCTCCAAGGTGCTGGCCATATCATCCGCCCCGGTAAGACCGAGCAGTGCGGCCTTTCCTCCCAGAGAGGCAATGTTCAATGCCACGTTGCCGGCTCCGCCAGGACGGCCCTCTTCACCGGTCACCCGCACCACTGGCACCGGGGCCTCGGGTGAGATGCGATTGGTGCCGCCATGCCAGTAGCTGTCTAGCATGACATCACCAACGACCAACACATTAATATCACTAAAATCAGGCAGTTCTATCATCGATTTGATTGTTCTAGATTTAAAATCAGGATGGTACCACAAGACCATGCCATTTCGTGTGTCTATATGATTTTAGCTAACGACTTGATCTTTTCGCCTTTTCTCTCATCGAGACCCGCCGCCTCAATATACATATCCAAGAATCTGTCTAAGCCAAATCTGGTAAAGACCTTGCGTTGCTCCGGGTTGCGCAAAAGATGGCGAAAATTACGTTTTCTCTGATCAATCCTAAGCGGAGACCATGAAAACCGCATATCTGCAACATCGATCAATCCAAATCCTCCTTGCGGCAACAAAAGTATATTTCCCAGATGCAGGGAGCGAAAATTGATACCCTTCTGGTGTAATTGAGCAACGAATTCGGCCATCTTTTTAAACAGCCCCTCTGACATTCCATCACGGCCAGCGACCTGCTCCATGGACTCACCTTCCAGAAGCGGATAGATGACTCCGTGACGTTTTATATGTTTACAGTAGAAAACCCGTTTAACGTCCACGCTGGGTATTCCCATGGTCATAAGCCTTTTTGCATTGCGCCGGAACCGCAGAGAGTATGGGTAGATGGTGGAAAGCGAAAGCCTGCGTTTTACTCGAATCAACTTTATTATGTAGTTGTCAGGGGTCAACAGAACCTTTACCCCATGCAGATCTCGCAAAAGCTCGGTCGCGCCTTCAGTCAATTCGGAATATTCATCTGCGGACATCAGCCACATAACACATTCATGTCCTTTATTTTGTTGACGAAGAACCAACAACAGAAACATTATTTTGACTCAGGCCTTCTATTCTGTTCTCCGGGACAAACTCAACTATTAACTGGATAAGCAAGTCATCATCGTACACACTACAAGCAGACTCTACTCTTTCCATCAGCTCCTCAAGCCTGCCCCACTCAACAACCCTATGTCTGGCCAGAAGTATTTTTTCATGTTTAGTTGGCTCTAACTGTTCACTACCGTGGAATAGCTCCTCATACATCTTCTCTCCAGGACGCAGCCCTGTGTAGCTTATCTCAATATCTATGCCCGGCTCTTTCCCAGACAGCCTAATCATCTGTTCAGCCAGGAAACTTATCTTTACCGGCTCACCCATATCCAGAACAAAGATTTCACCGCCCTTACCGATAACTGATGCTTGCATTATGAGCTGACAGGCCTCAGGGATGGTCATAAAGTAACGTTCAATCTCCTCATGGGTTACGGTAACTGGGCCACCGGCAGCTATCTGTCTGCGAAACAGCGGGATAACACTTCCTGCAGACCCAAGAACATTGCCAAACCGAACTGTTATATAGTTTGTTTCTGAGCGCGCATTGAGATTCTGGCAGAAGATCTCTGCCATCCTCTTGCTGGCCCCCATTACGTTGGACGGATTAACCGCCTTATCTGTGGATATAAGGACAAACTCGGCACAACCAGATTTGTCCGCCTCAATAGCGACATTTCTTGTACCTATTACGTTATTCTTGAATGCTTCCCTTACCTGATGTTCCAGCATAGGTACATGCTTGTATGCTGCAGCATGAAAAACGATGTCTGGCTCGTAAAGTTGAAAAATACGCTTGACCGTAGCAATGTCACTAACGTCACCCAGCTGAAAGTTGAATGAAACATCTTTGAATTCGCGCCGCAAATCCATTTCAGTTGCATATAGGTTGTACTCGGAGTTCTCAAGCAATATCAGTTTCGCCGGACCTAGTCTGGCAATCTGCCTACACAACTCCGATCCGATAGATCCTCCTCCGCCAGACACCAAAATTGTTCGATCTTTCAAACCGGCACTTATTGACTCCCAATCTAGGGTTACCTGATCACGCCCAAGGATGTCTTCAATTGAGACTTCACGCAGTTCATTAATAGAGACCTGGCCTGACATAAGCGCATCCAGATCAGGTACTGTCCTAAATGGCACTCCGCTATCCTCACAATAACCTACGATCCTCTTCATTTGTGGTGTAGACGCGGATGGAACTGCTAATAAGATGAGGTCAATCTCAAGATCATCACACAGGTTAGGGACGTCTTCACACCTGCCTACAACAGGCACGCCATGTACATGCCTTCCTTGCCGTCTGAGCTTGTCGTCTACTATGGCAACAGGCTGATAGCTTGCTCCAGCCTTTCGCTGCAGATCGCGAATAAGCATCTCTCCGGCTTGGCCTGCACCAACCACCAGTACACGCATACCAGTGCCTAGCACAAATTGTCTCTCTGTAAGCAAGCGATAAAGCAACCTTGGGCCAGCCAAGAAGGCAACCAGCAGCATCCCATAGAGAAACGGAACAGATCGTGGCACATTACCGAGGCGTACAGTAAGAAACATGAATGCCATTAAAACAGCCGTTCCTGCTATCACTGCCTTAAAGATCCTGACAAGATCATCTAACGAGGTGAAACGCCAAACACCTCGAAAAACACCAAATGCGTATAAGGCTATACCCTGGACAACTAATACATAGTGAATAGATCCGGTTGCATACCGAAAAAAATGCTCTGGAATAGTATCAAGATTGAATCTGAGCCAATATGCCCCAAACCATGCAGCCACCACCATTAGCAGATCAAGGATTACTGCCGGTAGTGCTCTTACAATTTTTTCCATATGGAATGAATCCACTATTTTGTAGCCTTGGCCAGTATCTTATCTACAACATCTGCAATTCGGTGCATATCTGATTCAGACAATGTGGGATGAACAGTAAACATAAGACTAGTCTCCCCAAGCTCTCTTGCGACGGGAAGATGCTTCACCGGCCGCAGATCGGTTCCATCAAATGCCTTCTCTCTATATACCTCACTGCAGATACCATCAAAACACGGGGCCCCCTCCTTGTTAACAGCGCGTACAATTCTATCACGATCCCAGCCGGTCTTGAGCCGATCAGGCCTTAGAAAGGCATAAAACTTATAAAAAGAGTGTCCAAATTCAGGACCAGGCAAAGGAATTCTAAGCGAATCGTGACCTGCAAGGCGTTCAGCAAGGGTCATTGCATTCGAACGTCTTTTTTTAACCCAACTATTTAATCTTCGCATCTGAACAAGACCGATAGCTGACTGCAGCTCAGTCATACGCCAATTAGTGCCAAATGACTCATGCACCCACTTAAACAACTTATCAGAACTAAATTCACTCTGGTAGATGGCCCCATAACTCTTACCATGATCCTTGTATTCCCAGGCCCGCTCCCACAATGCTTCATCATCCGTAAGAAACATACCGCCTTCACCGCCAGTTGTAATAATCTTGTCCTGGCAGAACGAAAATGCTGAGACATCACCAAAACCACCGACTGATTTGCCCTTGTAATGGGCACCATGGGCCTGAGCGCAATCCTCAATAACCTTCAAATTATATTCTCTGGCAAGCTCTAGAATTGGATCCATATCACATGGCCAGCCAGCCAAATGCACCACTATAATGGCTCTGGTTTTTGGCGTAATACAACGGTGTATGGAATCTACAGTTATATTCTGTGAATTAGCATCAACATCAGCAAAAACTGGCTTAGCCCCACAGAGTACTACAGAGCTTACGGTTGCAATAAAAGTACGGGGAGGAACAATAACTTCGTCGCCAGGACCAATATCCAACGTCTTCAGCGCGAGCTCAAGTGCAACCGTTCCATTAGCCAAAGCAATACCATAGGTAACCCCACAATATGCAGCAAACTCACTCTCAAAATGCCTTCCGGCATCCCCCGACCAGTAATTTACATTTCCTGAATAAAGCACATCTGTGACGGCCTTAACTTCTTCCTCTGAATATTGTGGCCAAGACGGAAAATCATTATAAGACATATTGTTATCGCCAACTTATACAAATACAGAATAGCAATCGAGAAGACAAGGTTAGTACAAATAATTATAATTTACTTACAATGCTGCAGATTATATGGTTAAAATCCCGCATCTGAATATAAAGAACAAGACATAGCTAAATCCCGTAAATTGCATATGCCATGCCTACTGAAAAATGCGATTTATGGGCGACATAAATATGGTTAGACTTATGGATAACCTCGACCACCCATTTCCGAAAAATTATACATATATCTCAAAACCAAATCACGCATGTCTTTAACCAGCATCAGAAGCAGCTTAAATGGCCCTCGGATCGCCATCATAGACCAAACGCTTGTCAGTGCGACCAACTTCCTTACGGCCATTTTACTCGCCCGCTTCCTTGGCATTCATAATTTCGGCATTTATTCACTGTTTTTTGTATTCCTTATTCTGCTTGTCACAATCCATCTCTCCGTTTTCTCGGCGCCGATGATGACGCTCGCGCAAACAATGAGCGACGAAGTTGAGCAGAAAAGATACCTCCATTCCATAAACACCATTCAGGTTGCTTATAGCCTTATTGCGTCGGCGATATGCATCGCAACAGTTCTTTTACTTGCAGACATGATACAAACCCAACTATTTCACTACCTGGTTTCTTTCTCTTTATGCGTATTCTTTGTTCCCATACAGGAGTGGCTGCGGAAATATCTATTTGCCAAACAATTAGGGCTAAGTGCATTTTATTTGGACTCACTAAAAGCCTTAATTCAGATTGGCTTACTTATGCTTTATGCTCATTTCTACATATTGGATATTGACGCCACACTTTATATCATAGCCAGCGCATCAGCAGTCACTTACATAATCGGAGCGATACATCAAAAACTTGCAATTAACTTCAAAGGGAGCAGGCACGTATTCATAAAGAACTGGGCACATGCACGCCACTTACTTCCAAGCAATTTTCTAGAATGGGTAAAATCACAGGGATTTCTTGTTCTTGGTGGTTTCCTGATTGGTGTGCAAGCGGTCGGAGCAATCCGAGCAGCACAAAACATACTTGGACCGCTTAATGTTTTTTACCAAGCAGCAGACAATATATTTCCGGTTGAAGGTGCCAAGCGCATGGCTAAGGCCGGCCATGAGAGCATGGTCAAATACTTTAAGACAACCGAGATCAAAGGCATACTTCTTTTATCAGTACCTTGCATTATTATTTCGCTAGCGTCACATTGGATTATGGAGCTTTTTTATGGAATACAATTTGGTAATTATCACACTCTAATTATCTGGCAAGCAATCTCCCTCATGCTTGGTTTTTCTTTCAAGCTTAAGAGCTCATTCATGCGCACAGTTCAATTTACCAAACCTATATTGGCTTCCACAATTCTAAGCAGCATCATTCTTATCGCTCTTATAACTCCCTTTAGCACTCTACTGAATGAAGATGGTATTATGCTTGCAAAAATTGTGGCAGAAACTTCCTCATTATTATTCATTGCGTATAACATAAGGGTTTACTTAAGGAACTCAATTAACTCTACAGCAGAATGAATCATGTAATTACTTCTCATGATAAAACGACTATTTGATATATCAATGTCCCTTGCAGCACTAATATTGTTATCACCAGTTATGCTGCTACTTGCTCTGCTCATAGCACTAAAATTAGGAACACCAATCATATTCTGTCAAGAAAGACCTGGACTCCATAGCAATATATTTAAATTATATAAATTCAGAAGCATGTCCAATACTTATGACTCATCAGGGAATCTATTGCCAGATGAGCTGCGATTAACATCATTTGGCAACTTTCTGAGAAACTTTAGTCTGGATGAGATACCTAGTTTGTGGAATGTCCTTAAAGGTGACATGAGCCTCGTTGGACCCAGGCCATTACTAGTGGAATACTTACTTCTATATAATAAAGAGCAATCTCGTCGTCACGACGTAAAGCCTGGGATCACAGGGTTGGCCCAAATTAATGGAAGAAACGCCATCTCCTGGGATGATAAATTTAAACTAGACATATGGTACGTAGATAATCAGAGCTTCTGGCTTGATCTCAAAATCCTATTGCTAACCATCAAAAAAACACTTTCTCGTGAAGGCGTATCCAATGAAGGGCATGCCACC
Source organism: Sedimenticolaceae bacterium (assembly GCA_050288625.1). GTDB lineage: Bacteria > Pseudomonadota > Gammaproteobacteria > Chromatiales > Chromatiaceae > JAAGZL01. The sequence continues at coordinate 82,396 of JBNKEE010000010.1, forward strand.
ATGCCAAAATTTAAAGGGAATAAAACTGAATGAAAAAACTAGCCATTTTAGGCGCCGGAGGTCACGGAAAGGTTGCCGCAGAGATCGCAGAGAAACAAGGCTGGGATAAAATTGATTTTTACGATGTGTCGTGGCCTGATCTTAAACAATCAGGTGACTGGTATATTGTTGGAGATGAAACACAATTTTTTAAATGCAACGCAGATTATGACAGCATATTCGTTGCAATCGGCGATAATGGAATTAGACGAGAAAAACTGGAACAACTGCAAACTATTGGGTGTAAAGCCGCCACACTAATAGCAGCTTCAGCAACAATCAGCCCGAGAGCAAGCATTGGCGACGGTGTATTAATCGCTGAAGGGACATGCATCAGTGTAGATACAACTATCGGGGACGGTGTCATTATCAATACTGGAGCGACCGTCGATCATGACTGTATTATAGATTCGTTCGCGCATATATGCCCAGGCGTTAATTTATCCGGGAGCGTACGTATAGGCGAATCATCTTGGATCGGAACAGGTAGCAGCATTATTCCGGGGATAACCGTTGGCAAAATGGTTATGGCCGGCGCCGGTTCTGTAATAATCAATGATATACCAGCAGCCTCAACGATAGCAGGCGTGCCAGCCAAGCCAATACAAGACAAATGATATTCGTCAGCCCATTACACCAAGTACTAAATGAATAAACCTAATTTTTTTATTGTTGGCGCACCTAAGTGCGGAACAACCGCGCTAAGCGAATACATACGCACCCACCATAACGTATTTATGTGCACGCCCAAAGAGCCATCATTTTTCTGCTTTGACCTTCCGGGTCTACAATATGTAACTAGCAGAAAGGATTATGAGCAACTATTTTCCAAAGCAAAATCAAGGCATTCAATCATAGGAGAAGCGTCTCCAGGATATCTAATATCAGAAGTCGCAATAAAAAATATATACGAATACAACAAAGATTCTCGCATTATAGTTATGTTACGCAATCCAGCAGAAATGCTCCCGTCATATCACTCTCAGCTTCAATTCAGCGGATTTGAAGATCAAGCAGACTTTAAGACCGCATGGGATATGCAGCACGAAAGATTGCAAGGGAAACATATCCCTAAGAAATGCCGCGAACCCAAGCTCTTGCAATACTCTACCATCCCTCGCTTTGGAGATCAGCTTGATAGATTGTTCACAACATTTCCTAAGGAGCAAATACTATTGCTAGACTTTGATACGTTCATTAAAACTCCGAAGGCATCATACGATGCAACTTTAGAATTTCTTGGCATATCGAACGATGGAAGATCGGAGTTTCCGGTCATAAACCCCAACAAGGGAACAAGATCAAAATTACTGAATGATTTTCTCCACAACCCCCCCAAACTTGCAAAGCGGGTAATGAATAAAATATCAGGCAAATCGTTACACGATTTACTTGTTAGATTCCATGGCTCTCTAAAGCAATCAAACACGGTACATACGACCCGAAAACCAATAGATACAGAATTCTATAACGAGCTCATTGATACATTTGCACCTCAGATTGAAGAGGCCGAACGAATAACGGGACTAGATCTTAGCGCTTGGAAGATACATAAGTAACAGGATGTTCTACGGATGATGCCCAATCCTATAGATCATTGCTTCGTCACCCTTCTTGTTGTCGAATGTTTTCAGCAATTCTAAAGATTCATTGTTATCCAGATAATCACGAATTTCACTATCACTTCTTTTTACCCAAAGCAGCAAATGACTATAGCTTTCATGCTTAACTATTTTCTTTAAATCACCGATAAAATATTCTTCATACCTTTTTTTGTACACACATCGGTTTTTTGAATAAAAGACAAAACGTTTATTATTGCATGCGATTTTTGCATCTGGCTCAATATTTTGTATAACCCATTCACTAGCGGATACGATATTACCCTTTATCGCACCGGTATGAATTATCGCATCAAAGAAAAACAGCACAACTAACACAAACAAAGCAGATGCAGCTATAACCCTATTTTCTGTTTTTAGTTTGTAAAAAAGATGAACAGCATACTGGCTAATTATTAAGCCGAATATTAGCGTGGGCAACACCATATAACGCGATGAAACAAAAAGCTTATTCCCCGCAATAACGAAAAGCGGCAATACAGAAAGCGTAAAAAACACCATGACAATGCCGCTTTCTCGACTAAGCTGAATCCATCGTCTCTTATACCCAACAAGAACCGGCAAAAGATAGAGCAGGTTAATATTCTTAACAAGCTTAAGGACAACCAGCGCAAAAATCCCTGACGCAGAAACCAAAACGGCCTCACCGGATGACAATCTGGGCATTAGCGCGCCGACTCCGACGGAAGCCTCTTTGATACTACTAAAAAGCGACGACGGCATCATATAACTAAGGCGCAATTGCAAGGCACCAGAAGAGTTCTCCACTGTAAAGAGATGAGCAAGCAAAACGATAGCGGCACAAATAGCAGATGGCAATATTATGGAGTTCAATCTGAAGTAATGATAAAAAAACGCTCCTCTTTTCTCTTTAGAAAATAAATAATAGAAAGGCGCGAACAAGACAAAAACCACTCCTTCAATTCTGAACAAGATCCCCAAAATCGCAAACATCTGCCAAAAAAGCGCGGAACTTAGCGTTGATTTTTTGTAGTAGATTATGAAAAACAGCAATGCCAGCATCGAAAACGCCCAATACCCGTGTCCTCTTACAACATAGACTCTGTATTCATTAATCATTGGCAGAGTCAGAACGACTAAAGCCGGAATCCACAGCGGCAGTTTAGAAAAACTAATCTCTTCGTATACACGAACAAATGCCATGCTGGCAATAATCAACATTACTGCATTCACAACATAGGCAGAAGCCTCTAAAGCTAATCCCGTTATTTGGTGAGTCCATGCTATTACGATTGGAAAAAACGGCCAGCCAAATGCAGCCATGGCTTTAGTGTAACCTCCAGCCAAAAATTCCTCAGCCGCTACAATGTATAAAATGCCATCATTGTTAATAACATCTACCGCGAAATAAGAATATAGAGAAAACAGTGAGCTCAAAAAAGCTACCGCAGAAAATACAATGACGCGATGATTGGATACTTGTATTGATAGATTCATTCTGTTTTTCGGGTGTTATTATCTATGATGATTATAATCTCAGGCGTCACAAACCCATTCCATAATTCCCAGCGATGCTCATGCTTCCTGCATCTTTTTAGATCCAGCCTTAAAATGCAAAGCCAGCCAAACAAGGGGGGTATACGCAACTAGCACACCAACAATCCCATCTAGCAGACCTATGGTTACAAGCACCGCAACAGGCAGCAGCCAGAATAAATTTATTGCACCGACCGCAAGAGATATAGCAGAGTGAGAGTCGTATTTTCTAGCGGAATATTGATAGGCGTGATTGCGATGAGCAACATAGTATTTCTCTCCAAGCATAACACGGCGCATAAGCGTAATCGTCGCATCTACAACAAACACACCAAATAGTATTATCCAACCCCAAAAAAGATCAGATTCTATATATGCAGCATGAATAGAAAATACACCCAGGACCATCCCCAGAAACCCACTGCCGGCATCCCCAAGAAATATCCGTGCTTTTGGGAAATTCCAAAATATGAACCCCACGACTGCGGATATCATCAAAAGGAGAATGGATAACTCACCCATATCTTCCGAGATTAACAAATAGAGTACTACGCCACTAACACACACGGTTATCACTTCAATACTGGCAATTCCATTAATGCCATCCATAAAATTAAATATATTAATCAACCAAACCAGGTAGACAACCCCAAGAAAATGCCCTAGCCATGACAGATCAAACGCATATCCAAATATATCCAATGGAGGCATCCCACCTAACCAGGTTAATGCCCATATAGCGCCGCAGAATTGCGTTACCAGCCGCCACGCAAGTGAGACATTAAGATGATCATCGACAAAACCAACCAACGCCACAGCTCCACCCGCGCCCACAAGAGCCCATATACTGTTATTTTGTATTTCGAACCACATATTAAGCATCGGCAAAGCACATAAAAACACTATCACTATACTCATGCCGCCGCCTCGGGGAGTGGCTGTCTTATGGGAACTACGCTCTGTCGGATAATCCACCATGTCATACATAAGCGCGTAACGATATATTAAATACGTAATCGAAAATGCAGCTATTATCACACCGATATAAAATAACAAAATCATCATCTGGGCTGAGTTTCCATAAAATAGTCAGCAGTTTCTTTCAGCGCAACGTCCACAGTCACCGATGGTTCCCAATTCAATAGGTCCCTGGTCTTACCAATATCCAGTTGTAGGGATCCGCATAGGCGCTGCATAGCTTGACGCTTTCCAATAAGAATAGATGCAATCAGCAACAACCTAGTAGAAACAGAGAATAATCTGACTTGGCACCCTAGCGCTAATCCCGTTCGTTTGAGCAACTCAGTTGTAGATAAATCCTCACCATCCCCAACCAGAAAGATCTGATTTGCCGCTGCCGGATGGTCTATACATGTCTCAAGCAGATTCGCAAGGTTATCGGCACTAACCAGAGTTCTCTGGTTATTGACTGACCCTAACGGCAACGGAACCCCCTTTCGCAGCCATCGCATCATAGAGAGGAAATTAGCTTTTACGCCAGGTCCATAAACCAACGGAGGTCTGATGATCACTGCCTCCATACCTGTCTCTTCCATAAGCCGAAACAAACCCTTTTCTGCCTGGTACTTTGATAAAGCATATGGTCCAACAGGACAGGGCTTGTCATCAGCCCTAAACGCAGCCCCAGGCATAGTGGCCTCTCCGTTTACCTTGATGGAACTGATGTAGATAAACCGCCGCACTCCCATGTCAGCCGCCTGCCTAGCCAGATTTATCGTACCCAATGTATTAACTGTATTGAACTTTGACCAAGGATCGGCCTCTGTCTCGCATATCACATGGGTGCGGGCTGCCAGATGAATTACGACATTAACACCTTGTAAAGCATCACTCCAGTCAGTCTCAGCATCAATTTCGCCTATACGAACCTGCCGCATGACCGCGGCGAAATCGTTGACCACAGGATTGCGCGATGCCGCTACTATTTCCAGATTAGCGTTCTTTGATAGCCCTGACAGCAACTTTTGGCCGACGAACCCTGTCGCTCCTGTTATAAGTATCCTCTTACGCATGGAAGCAACAGATCACAGGCCCTTGAACCAAACGGTGCGATTGACATAATCGGTATAGCTTAGAACAATGCGCAGAACCTGTTTAGAGACTGGTCCACCCTCATAATCTTTAACCACTGGGATACTGCGCCTATCACGTTGGTGTTGACTTACAACCACTTTAACCGCATCAAGAACTGACTCTTTCTTCATGCCACTCATGACCAACGTACCCTCATCCATACCCTCCGGTCTTTCATGGGCATCTCTAATGGTAATGGCCGGCAAGTTGAGAAGCGATGCCTCTTCAGTAATTGTGCCGCTATCCGATAACACACAAGCCGCCGACAACATCAGCCTGACATAATCTAGAAACCCAAAAGGTTTAACAAATCGCAGTAGAGGATGCTCAACCGCCACACCCATCTCCTGTATTCTCTTTCGTGTGCGCGGATGTGTTGAGATTATCACAGGGTACGAATAAGCGTCAGCTAGCGCCTCCAGAGACTTAAGGAAGTTTTGCAAATTCTCAGAGGAATCAACATTCTCCTCGCGATGAGCGCTGACAACGAAATACTTTTCCTCACTTAACCCCTCATTGGCCAGGACATTGGATGCCATAATATTTGGCATGTAAAAATCCAGCACCTCCTGCATGTGCGAGCCGGTCTTAAAGATTGTCTCTGGCGCAATTCCCTCTGCTATCAAATATCGCCGCGCATGTTCGGTAAGCACCATATTAATATCGCTCAAATGATCAAGCACCTTGCGGTTCAGCTCCTCCGGTACACGTTGATCAAAACAACGATTCCCTGCCTCCATATGAAAAACGGGGATCTTCCTGCGTTTAGCCGAGATTACCGCCAGACAACTATTAGTATCACCGTATAACAGTAAAGCGTCCGGGGCCTCCTGTTCGAACACCTTATCGGACTTTGCGATCACGTCAGCAATTATTTCTGCGGTAGTGGTGCCCGTCACTCCAAGGAAGTGATCTGGTTTACGTATCTCAAGTTCCTCAAAAAAAATTTGATTCAGTTCATAATCGTAATTCTGGCCAGTGTGCACAAGAACATGATCTACCTGTTTATCCAACTCAGCAATCACTCGGCTCATCTTTATTAGCTCAGGACGAGTACCAACTAACGTCATGACTTTAAGCATTGAGTTGCTCCTGAATAAAATCCAGCTTCATCAGCAGATCCTTAACACCATCAACATCAAGGCGTTCGGTATTATGTGAGGTATAATCATCTAATTCTGAGATATGCTCCTCGCCCTCAACAAAATATTTATTGTAATTCAGATCCCGAATATCAGCTGGAATCCTGTAGTACGCTCCCGTGTCCTCTGCCCTAGCCATTTCCTCTCGCGAAATCAAGGATTCATATAGTTTTTCACCATGCCTTGTACCGATAACTTTCACAGGCACATCACTTTGAAAAATACCCTTTAGCGCCAGCGCCAGATCCTCCACCGTAGAAGCAGGAGCCTTTTGCACAAAGATATCCCCTTGGGTCGCATGCTCAAAGGCATGTAACACCAGATCTACAGAGTCTTCCAAAGACATCAGAAATCTTGTCATATTGGGATCGGTGACAGTTAAGGATTTATTTTCTTTAATTTGACTGACGAAAAGCGGAATCACCGAACCTCTTGAGGCCATAACGTTGCCATAACGAGTGGCACAGACTACTGGCCCGGTATCCGGGATAAGGCGTGATCTAGCTATCATGAGTTTCTCGGACAGCGCCTTGGATAAGCCCATAGCATTAATGGGATATACCGCTTTGTCGGTACTCAGCACTACCACCCTCTTTACCCCTGCAGCAATTGCTGCATTGAGCATATTTTCGGTACCGAGAACATTGGTCTTGATCGCCTCCATTGGATAAAACTCACATGAAGGGACCTGTTTTAAAGCGGCGGCATGAAAAACATAGTCCACCCCAACCATCGCATGCGCCATACTATCGTAGTCCCTAACGTCTCCTATATAGAACTTAACCTTATCGTCGGCTAGTTCAATTCGCATATCTTCTTGTTTCTTTTCATCCCTACTAAAGACCCTGATCTCACGCACATCGGTATCCAGAAACCGCCTAAGAACAGTATGTCCAAATGATCCGGTCCCGCCGGTAATCATCAATACCTTATTATCAAACATTATTATCTTCCAAAATAATTGACTGTGATGTCTCTTTATCTCTGTTTATGCATCTGTCCAATCATGTCCGACCACTCCGGTGGTGCATAACCAGTTTCGTTACAAAAAAGCGTACTATCTAATGAACGGTCAACACATACCGTTTCATCAGGCACTATTTCCACATCGTGCTTATAAATCTCTGCAACCAACCGGAACAGTGACAACTTGCTGATAGGACTTACTGACACATGATAAACACCGGACAACCCCTTAGCGGGAAGTACATATTCTTTTACTACTCGAGCCATCTCGACAGTAGTCAGACCGGAAAATATCGCATTAGAATAGCCATTGACCGTTCCTTTCTGCGACAAAAACCAATCAAGTAATGCCAGGCTGCTATTCAACTCGTGGCCGATGATAGAAGTACGTAAAGTAACCGCATGGGGCGCATCGTTGATCTCTCCAATGAATTTGGATTTTCCGTAAAGATCTTCCGCATCTGACAGATCTTCCTCAACATACATCCCACGCTTTCCGGAAAAAACACAATCTGTACCAAAGTGGATCAATCTCGCACCAGACACCTTACAAAGACCTGACAATCTGTGCGGCAAAAGCGCATTAATTGGTAAAGCAATAAGCGGGTCATTAACCTCTTTGTGCTGCTTAATCAGACCGACGCAATTTATAACCACATCAGGATCTACCGACTCAAAGACCCTGACCAAAGCATCAACATCCAACACGTCTAGATTTGTTATCAGGCGGGAGTCATCAATCTCTGCAAAGTACTTTTTGCCTGCCGCACTTCTCAACGTACCAGTCACTTGATACTGCTCACACCTGGACAAACTCTTAAACAGAGCGCTGCCTAACATACCGGTGATCCCCAATATCAGTATTTTCATTTTAGTTATCTTTCTGTTCCGCATATTCGATTCTGAATAATATCTATCAGACGACGAGACTGTTTTTCCATATCAAAATTCTCGTCAAAATATCGCCTCCCAGACAACCCCATTTCGGCTTTCTCACTATCAGACATGTTATACAAGGACTCTATATTATGCACTAAGCCGTCAACGTCCTCTGCGGCACAGGTCAAGCCCGCCCCGGCCTCGTTGATCAAACGGGCGCCTTCCCCATCCATAGCCGCAATAATAGGTTTACCGGCCGCAAGATAAGTTTGTACCTTGCTGGGCACGGTATAGGAAAAGATTTCCTCGGCATTCAATGTTACAAGAAGGCAATCGGCCAGATCAAAAAAAACTGGCATCGCCTCAGGGGGAAAACGTCCTGGAAGCAACAGGTTATCCAGCTTTTTTTTCTGCTTTTGCTCTCTCAGCCAGTCCAACCTGCTTCCACTGCCAACCAATACAAGCCTGCAATCAGGCAGGTTACTCATCCTGCTTGCAACCTCTATCAGAGTATGCAAAGACTGCGCTTCTCCTAGATTACCGGCAAATACCAGACTGAAATTATTTGAAATATCATTTAGTAGCTCATCAGGAATAACAACCTCATCAGATGGATGTTTCTTACTAATCAGGTAGGAATTCGGATAATATATGATCTTCTTTTCATCGACATACCTGGATACAGGCGCAATGAATGACCTTGATTGCACCAACAAGCAATCAGTGCAGGCATAGACAAACCTAACCAAAAGTCCTACAAGCCATAGCGCAAAGGGATTTTTTACAAATCCCGTGGCCTTTATGCTCTCTGGCCACAAGTCCTGAACCCACACAACCAGATGGGATTTCATCCTCCATTTAAGAGCAATTGCCGGCAACACGGATGTGATGGGGGATGGCATATACACAAAAACAACGTCGCAGCTACCCACCTTCTTTGTGACTTTTCCAGAATCTATTATTCCGTTCCAGGCAAATGAAAGATAGTTAAGCAACAGGTTTTTAGCCCCCCCGTTCTTCCTCGGCCTTGTTGGGAGCCTGTATAGGTCTATACCATCTTCAAAGACCTCATGCGTAAATCCATGCTCCGCAAAGCCATCAAATATCTCTCCGTCTGGATAATTGGGCTTACCTGTTAGCACGGTAATGTTGTTCCCTTGCCTTTTGAGCATTCTCACCAGGTCGTTAATAAGGAAACTTTCAGGCCAGAAATATTGGCTCACCAATAGTATGTTCATACACCAATGCCTGTATTTCTAACATGTTCTGTTTTTAATTGCTGCACTAGCGTAAGTAACATACCCCATAGAAAGAACATAACCATTCCCGGATATGGCTGACGTAATCCTACTTTAAAGGAATTATCTATAATGACAAAAAAACCGACAACGCTTATCAACATGATCAACTCAGGATCTAGCAACCCATTTCGCGCAACCCACCAGCACCTGCTTATAGTAGCAAATATCAAATATACAAACGGCAGAAGCGAGATAACGCCAAAATTATATACCAGATCCAGATAGTAGTTATGGGCACTGGGGTATAGTTTCCTGTCCGGAAAAGTTTTATGCCCAAAAAAGAAATGTTTTGGCCCATCAAATATGCCGCTAATATAGAAATTCCAGTAATCAAGCCTCATTTGCAGATTGCGCGGAATTTCTTTGCCAACATCATTCAGCTCATCGCCTTCTGGCGCTTTTATCGAGTGAGAAATGCTGCTGTATTTATGTTTGTAGGTGGATGACATCTGAACCTTGGGATAATAGGACTGAAATCCCACCCAAAACATGAGGGCCATAGCCAGCACATACCATAACCTCTTCGATCTGTGGAACAGAAAAACCAGCAACAATGAGCAGGCCACACCAAGACCAGCCGCCAATGTTGACAAGGATGCAGCAAGATATATCCCCATCCATGGAGACAGGAACAATACCAGGTAACGCAGATATTTATTTTCATACAAGGCGCTGGCCGCCAGAAAATAGAGGCCTATGAATATAACAGGAATATATTGCAAATGCTGATACAGGCTGAAGAGATATAGATATGGAGACAGGAGTACTGTTTTTTGATTGAGGGTCGCAATTACTTCCAGAGGCACTATGATCAATAACGCATATAATGCAATGGACTCAAACCGCAAATAGATCGATCTCGGCTTTAGATATAACGACCCAAACACTATAGCAAACATCGGCAAGACAAATTGAATTAGCTGTACAAACTTTCTAAACTCGGCCTTACCAGCACCGCCCGACGACACCAATGTACTGAACACCAGCATTACAAATGCGGAAAATAAAAAACCAACCCCAAAATGCTTATCCTCCAGCCGTAGCAGCAGGCCAATCCCGACAAAACAGGAGATTATCGCCATAGGAAGAGGCAGCAGCATCAATTGTCCATGCGAATCAAACCCAAATCCATGGAAATCAAATATTGAGCCGGACAGCTGAAAAAAAAGCGGGAACAGAAATAGAAAGATTAATATCGACTGCATTAACTCCATTGCTGAAATATTTGTTTCGCTTATCCTAAACGCTTTCACTGACACATCTTTCCTTGTACGTAACAGCCATATAAAAAAAGCAGTTTATTATCGCGCTCCAAAGGAACATGCTTACTAGAAAACTCTCGCCGAACATGAAATAGGCCAAAGGAACTGACATAAGCAGAATCATATTGGCCAGCGAATCCACGACAAATACATCTTTTTTCAACAACTGTAAAATATAGAGCTTTTGTCTCTGAGCAAGCACCATCAGTCCGCCACCAATCATCGAAACACCGATACCATATAGCAACATAGAGGAACTAAGGCCAATTGCCATCAATGACATTACCGACAGCATGGTAACCCCTGCAATAACCCACAACAAAGCAAAAGCAAACGTCTTCCTAAAGTCACTTGCGGAGCTTTGCAGGATAATGCTGGGACCGAACGCTTGAATATATAAGGCGCTAACCACCCCTCCTATCGCATATGCTGAAAAAAGCTGTCCAGCTACGCCCTTTCCCACCAGATATATGATCAAGAGCCGAAATATATAGGTAGTCAATCCGATTATTGCGCTTGACCCGATATTCGGAAGAATGGCTCTATAGTCTGCCTTAAACATGCCGACATCAAATGTACGCCTCACATATGACGCTGAAAAGACAAATGGAACAAGGGCCCATACGAAAAGAGTGAGATAAAAGGCCTGCATCAGAGAAAAAACCAGAAACAACATAAGCAGAAGCAAAAGAAGCAGATTGGCAAAAACATAGGCCGAGACGAATCGATAATCTCCATCTCTTTCCTTACTTGCAAGCTGCAGCTCAGTAAACCACTCAGTGCATTTCCGCATTATGAATCCAAAGATCAATACCCCAGGTACCTCAATAGCCCCCTCAATCAATGCATATACAACAATAATGGCAAAGGGCAAAACAAGTACCCGAAAAGCAAAAATATCCTTTTCATCTCGGTCATTTGAGCCAGATAATATGATGCTGCGCGCATTGCCTGATAACGACAGAAACACCGCGGCAATCGCGGCCTGAAGCACCCCTATCTCAGCAGCCAACACCTCTTTTCCGGTTATGCCGGCCATAACCAGCAATGCAGTTATCGAAAAAAAGTTGATCGAAGCTGCCGCCGGAAACGCGTACCTAAAGCTCAGAATAGACATAGCGTCTTATCTAATCTGATTAGCCAATTCTAGGAATCTTTGCGAAATATTAGACCAGGTAAAATTGTCCAGAACATATACACGCCCGCGTTCCCCCATTTCCTTAACAAGGTTTTTATCCATAATCATCTCCCTCAAACCTTCCGTTATTCCATCAACTGTCGGCTCGACCTCAATACCGCCGCCAGCTTCCACAAGTGATGAAAAGCCACATTGATCCGTTAATAGAACAGGCTTCCCTGATATTGCACCCTCTAAAGCTACTATAGACATGGCTTCGTGCCGTGATGGTATCACAAGAAATTCCGCCCCATGATAGACTTCAAACTTTTCATCCCCACCCAAATAACCTACAAAGTGAACCCGTTTATCCAGACCCATTCTCGTCACTGATTCTTCTAGCTGAGCCATCATCCCTCCATCCGGGCCAACAAATACCAAGTGATGCGGTATAGAATCCTTAAGTCGGCTATATGCATCTAATAGGATATCCGGGCCTTTGATGGCACTAACCCTTCCAACAAACAGTATATACGGGGCAGACCCAACCCCTGACTCTCTCCTGAAATGATCACCGGCATTCTCACTGAATTCCCTATTATGGACACCATTGGGAATATGATGGATACGCGCAGGATCGACGCCCAGTTTTTCGAATAGATCGACTTCGTGCGGAGATATGGCAATAGCGGCAGACGCACCGCGTATAATCTTACTTCCTATGATCCACTGATACAGTCGCTTCTTTTTCAGCGACCTCCCAAAGAAGGTCATGGCGCCGGCCGGACAGACAATATATGGTTTTCCGGCCATTCTCGCTTCCAGATAAACCCACGCGTTGATAAAGGTCCAATGATTCATCATGTGGATCACGTCCGCCCATCTGACCAATTCCCGCACTGCTCCAATTTTTGGAGCGGGAATGAACCATCTATGATTCAGACAACGCAATGCCACAACATCATCATGATCCGGGCCAATCTTTGCACCAGATGCATTTTCAATAGTTAATATGCGAGATCCTACGCCAAGTTTTTTAAGCGCATTATGAAGCTGCAGTGTTCTCTCGACGGTCCCTCCTCCGGCCACCTGATCTAGACTCATGTTCACATGCAATATATTCATTGCCGAACCTTGTTTTCTACATAATCAGCAAGCATGGCATGCAAATCAAACTTGAATTCAAACCCTTTTTCTAAAAGACGTTTCGATGAAAACATCACGTTCCCCTTTAGACTTGACCCCTTTATGGAAGTACGTATCCAATAGGCTAGTCTCCATGGCAAATGCAGGCTCTGTACTTTCGCCTCGCCCGCCAGCTCCCTAAGACAGCTGCATACCTCACTTACAGTAGACGGCATCTCTTCCTGTGCAACGATATAACACTCAGTGCCATAAAATGAGAGATCAAGAAAATGCAATGCGGCAGATGCCACATCTTCGGCATGAACAAGATGCGCTCGTTCACCCCCCTTATAAAAAAGCATCAATGCATTCCTAACTCCGCCTTCCGACAGCACCAGGATTCCTGGGCTGCTAGTATCTATCACATTGGTAGGCCGCAGGATGATCACCCGATCACATACACCGCTTTCTCTAACCAGCTTTTCCGCTTCCAGTTTTGATGTTTCATAAGGTCCTACTGGCGAACAATTTGTGCTCTCATCTACCAATCCAGACACGGATGGCCCCATTACCCCGACTGAACTCAGATGGCAGAAATACGAAATACCCTTGTCCGCTGCGGCCGCAAGGAGGTTGCTGGTCCCCTCCACATTTGTTTGATGCATGCGGCCTTCGTCCCGCAATTCCGCCGCACAATGAAATATGGCGTCTGCTCCGGAAACAAAACTTTCCAGTAACAACATATCGTTCAACCCCCCATGGTAGACTTCCGCCAGTGTCGTAGCGGCATGCTCATTCCTAGTAAGCACCCTGATATGCCAGCCGCGTTTTGACAGAAGACGAACAATCCAGCTACCGACCAGCCCTGTCGCCCCCGTTACACACGCGGTTTTTGCCGATGGGCTATTCATCACGCCAACCAAACAACATGCGTTTTACCAATACCCGCAAACTGAAATAACCCCACCAGAAATAGGACAGACCGACGCCATTGGCTCTGTTTTTTATCTGCGCATCACGAGACTCACGCAGACTACGCTCCACTCCATCAGTACTAATGCCGCCGATACGCATCTGTGCTATCAATTCGGGAACATAACGCACAACAAGCTCCGATCTCTTCCTCAGAAAAAGTTCATAGTCAAGCGCGTTGCGGAAGTCCTCATCAAACCAGCCAACTTGTTCGATCAGCCGCCTGTTAACAAAGGCGGCCGGATGGGGAATAGTAGAGTATCGCCGGAACCTACCCCAGGACCATGCCCCGCCTATTTCCTCGGACTGAGGCACAGGCTCTTTCTGCCGCTTAATATGCTGTATCCTGCCGTGAATCACATCGACATTTTTTTCTTTTCTTAGAATGCCGGCCAAGTTGCTAAGAACAGATGGAGAAACATATCTATCATCGGAATTGAGGAACGCCAGCCACTCTCCTCTACTCTGTTCAATTCCCAGATTAAAGGCATGCGACAGACCGCGATCAGGCTTACTATGCCAATATGCTAATCGATCCTGATATTTCTCTATAATGCTAACGGTACCATCTGACGACCCACCGTCAATCACGATATATTCAAAGTCAGGGCAGTCCTGCGCAATCACGCTCTGAATACATTGCTCCAGAAACTCTTCCGCCTGGTAACAGACGGTAATCACAGAGATAAGCGGGCGCCCGACATCCATGCGCTACAACTGTACACCTACAAAGGAAAAAAACTGTCTGGCTGATGCCTCCCAGGTATAGCTTCTTGCATGTCTATAACCCAGCTCTCTTTTATCCTCAGATTGATTGACCGCACAAGCAACCGCATCAATCAAACCCAAGGTATCCTCCCAATGGAAATATTCCGCGTGCTCAGACAGCACCTCACGGAAAACAGGATGATCAGCAACAACCACTGGCGTTCCGCAAGCCAGCGCCTCAAGTGGTGGCAGACCAAAGCCTTCATAGCGAGACGGATAGACAAATGCGGCGGCTTGCTGGTACAAGGCCCGCAGTTCAACATCATTTGCGGCACGCCAAATGATCCAATCCCCAGCCGAACCCTTCTCCGCCACAGATAATTCGCCTCCACCGACGACTATCAGGTCAAATTGCTTATGCAGCCCTGTTTTAAAGGCGTCCATAAGTACGGAGAAATTTTTATACGAAGCTCTGCTTCCCACATAAAGCAGAAAGGGTTTATCACTTCGGTACGACAACGGACTATCAGAAGTTGATCGGTCAAAAAACTGATCGACCCCCAGATGAAACACCTTTATCTTCTCATCCGGAACCCTGTAGTACCGCATTACATCCTGTTTGGAGGATTCTGAGATAGTTGCTATCAGATCGGCCCTGGAAAACGCCTTGCGTTTCATCTCGAACAATCTTTCGGCGCCGGGAAATAACTCAGGGAAACGCTCATGTGCACAGTCATAATCACCGACCAGCACCTTGGATCCTGACGTATGCTTAGGGAGTCTGTAGTAGCTGGATACATATGTAGCCTGCTCTGACTTAGTCTGTTTCCTGAATCTACTCCACTCTCTCTCCAGCCAGAACGGCTCCATTCCCCTCCCGACCTTGGCGATCAGCCGATTTGATGGCCGCCACCGCACCCCGACATTCCTTTCCAACGGGACATCATCCCAAACATAATCATCGAGTGCCAAACCGCGAAACAGCACGGAATGTTCCTCTGGCGGCAAACATCTAAGTACCTCATAATAGAGCCGCGATATACCCCCGTTTCTTTGCAGTCCGAAGATCCGCCCATCAATAAACATCCGCTTCCACCCAGTCACCAATCTTTGTCGGAATAATAGAGTGAAGAAACCGGCTCGACCTGCTCCCTGATATATTTAATCTCACCATCAGATAGGCGCCGTTTCCAATTCCATATGTTCTCTTTGCTGTGTCTGGATATAGACTTACGGCTATTCAGGGCCACGTCCGCCGAGGTGGTATCAGATTCGTTGCCTACACCTGTATATTTCCTAAGCCGCTCACGCACACTCTGTGTAAATGCCAGGCCTAAACCATCAAAAAGTGTCTTGAATTGTTGCTCAGGATCTAGCGATAGGTCCTCATGTCTAATGAAATGCCAATCATCATGACTTTGCTGATATTGCGAAATAACATGGTGTAATATCTTCCATACAAGAACCCCTTGATCGATAAGATCGTGCTCCTTGCGGGCATAGGCTACAATGTCAGCCTCATATTGAGACAAATAATCGCGCAACAATAGTGGCTGCCCAGCTAAAGATGAAAACGGAAATCCCCAATTTAGAATCTTCAGGCTACTGACAAATGCGGCAGGATGCCGTATTAGAATAACAACATCCATATCGAAATGCTTAACCAGCCACTCCGCCAAGAAGAGCGCATTAGGGTCCTTAACGAACGTCCTTTTGCCCATCAGTCTATTCTGACCGGTTTGATATAGGTCTTTAATAACCCTGGCATATTCACGAAGAGATCCAGCAGCCCCAAGTCCTGCGCCCAACTCGTACCTAAAACCAATGGTCTTTTTAGCCGCCTCCAGATATGGCGGTTCGTTTTCTTCTGTTATATATGGAAAGAAGCATCCGAATGACGCATTAAATATCCCGGGACGATTGTTCGCATCATTAAATGGCTCCATAACAAAACCCAGACCTGGGGCTGCAGCTAACATATTTGCTGCCCAGGTGGTCCCGGAACGATGAGAACCGGTTAATAGAATCGGCTTCCCGCTATGCATGACTTTTGTTACTTAATCAGTTCGATACACGCCACTGATCTTGCTGCAGCGAGCATATCGTCAGAAAACTCTGACGACGAGTGAAAGTCAAAGTAGCTATCACTAGCACACTCTTCCGGTTGCGCCCAATCCCAGCCATCGTTCACGTATCTGAAATATGCCAGATTGGAGGAAGACCCATCAAACGCCCGCACAACATCATCAATCATCTTGTTATCAAACTGCTGAAGCCATCCGTGATTCTCATATTTACCATAGGGCACAGTGATAAGCAGCTTACCGCCCGGTTTCAGTATGCGCCTCAACTCCTTCACCACCTTCATATAATCGGTGTTTGAAGACGCCTTATGTTGATCATCATTGGTATACAGCAACGTATTATCCATACCCACATGTTCAAGTGTTGATATGCATGTAATGGCATCGAACCAGTTATCTCTCAACATAAGATTGCGAAGGTCATCATATATATAGGAAACTCTCGCATCCTTATAATGAGAGTGTTCCGGAGCCAGAGTACATAGCGTAATACCACGATGCTGTAACGCACGACTATTTAAAATAAAAGGAAAGTTCAGGGCGGACCCAGCATCAAAAATATTCTGATGTTCAGATTCGAGACGAGAAAACGCCCAAAGATATTCCACTGCCCGCTCATCTATGCGAAACCCGTACCTGGGCGGCAACGGAGTCTCCTGGATAAAACAAGACATCATAGCAGGATCATTGATCGCCTTTTCTAGGAAATATGACTTATACGCATAATATCCACGAGACCATGGTCTTCTCTTACCGAAAACATAGTACAAGATTATCAGGACAATATTTCTCATCCCCATCCTTTGAAGTTTATTCATTCTCTGTCCAGTCCTACTGCCAAGCAGTACATTATGCTTGATGAAATGATATAGTGAAAAAAACGCTCTCCTTATCCTTGCTGCCCTTCCTGGCGAATACGCTTTTATCATCCGCTGAAATTCAAGCTCTCTTTTTACAAATGGTATATACCGATCTATATACGCAGAGTTCCTGAGAGTTTTTACGATCTCCTTGTATGAGCGAGAGGCACCGCCAAACCTCTTCCATGACAGCAGCATGCCAATAGACTTTACCTTACCATTAAACGCCATAGCCGCGACATGCAGATGGTCCGAACCGATACACTCGACAAGAGGAAGCACGGACACAAGGAAATTCATTCTATGGAGTCCATAAAAAATCATCCCCAAATGATCTCTCTTCAAAAGTATATCCCTATATTTCATAACCCTTAACCAGGGATCATCCTCTAGCAGATTAACGCCCTCATCTACAAATAAAGGCCGATTTATATCTTTAATATATTGGCCAGTCTGCGCACCGACAAGCACCAACTCGTCATCAGATTCCAGTTCCCTTAGACAGCAGGCTATATAATCATGATGGAAGACATCGTCAGCTGCGGCCCACATAAAATACTGGCCCGAAGCCTCAGAAACCACTTTATTAAAATTACCTACCGCACCAATATTTACGTCATTACGTATATATCTGATTCTGCCATCATGGCTGCTGAACCGGTCACACACTTCCCTAGTGTGATCGGTGGAGGCATTATCACAGATAATAATTTCCAAATTGCGGTAGCTCTGCGTGACGAGGGATTCCAGCAAACCAGGAAGCTCATCCTCTCCGTTATACACAGCAATACCGACACTGACAATCGGCTCTACATGTCTCGGAATGACCTCAGTATTTTCAGAACGGTAGCCCAAGCCCATTAATCCAGATGCCGTCTCGAGATGCAATACTCACCGGACTCAATAAAATTATTTGCTGTTTTTATTATTTGTTTATGTTTCGCGTCAGAAAACTCCTGCATAAATTCCAGATAGCTTACAGAGCGGACATGGTTCGATCTACCACCCACCCTCTCGATGAACGCCTGATAATCATCAAATAACCAGTCATCAAACTGACCAAGGAATTTACAATAATAGTATTCGTATACCTCATTCAGATCGATCGACAGCTTACATCTATCTAGATCCAGTAAAATCCTTTCATATTCATCGACGGTTTTTGGATGTAGATTGAAGTTATAGGCTATATGCGGATTACATGTAGATGCATTTATCACAGTTACACCTCTGGCCGCATATTCATGTCCGATCGTGCCATACACCGTGAGGACAACATCAATCCCTTCCTCAATAAGCTGATGGTGTGACGTACGGGAATCAATCAACCTGAATCTGGGAAACTTGCGTACCAGCTCATCAATTATCTCGGCGTTGCCAGGCAAAAAATCTGGATGAGTCTTGATATACCAGTCGTAGTCGGTCCTTTCTGACATCTCCCCCAGGAACGTCATCCACTCATAAAAATCCGGAAACAGGTTTATGCCATAAGGATGTGGGCTATCAAAAAAGCAATGTGTTGCAATCAGAATCTTAACCCTATCACTTTTACTGACAACCCTTTCTCTTCCATCATAATTGGTATAGGCGGACATGGTCGAATAATGCATATCGACGCCAACATGTCCGGCGAATCGAAGATCCAGGCGCTCCCTGGCAAGAGCAAGCGCAGCTTCTCTTTCAGCCAGCTTGATCTGTTTAAATCTTTCCGGATAGTCAACGAAGTCATTATACGCCCTGAAGTTATGGGTATCAGTAATATAGTAGATGCGCTGTGCCGTCACCTGATACACGGGTATCTTCCTGTCTACGGCGATGCGCAAAATAATCGCATTCCAAGCGTAAACACAGTGACTAACAAGAACGGCCTTAACTGTATGAGTCTGAAAATACATTGTCCAATACATAAACAGGCGCAAAGCATCACGTAGACCCTGCTTAAATTCCGGACTTACAATATCAATGGTTGGAACAAAATTTTTTCTCAGATGGGTGTCATAAACCAGATCCCCAATAAGCACCCCATCCACACAGATATTCTCAATATCCCTTTTCGACCTTAGAGATGGATATATATCCTCAAAAAGATCATCGACTTTGACGTCATCCAGCTTATCTTGTACAAATAAGAATTCTCCCCCAAACGACTTATACATCGATTTAATTGGCCTGGGCAATACCAACCTGCGTTTCTTTGTATACGCAACTATCTTCGCATTTAGTTTCCCTGCCAGGATATTTGCCACATAGCTTACACCAATAATACTACTGGCAATGGTCGTTTCCTCCACCAATACTTCAGCATTGGGATTTCCACCCGCCTCTCTTGGCCAGATTTGCCGGTTATGCCGCGCAAAAGCAAGTGAATTACGATCTGAAAATATGCTCTTTAGATAGTTAAAAAAAAACTTCATCCTATTATTCTAAACTTGTGAGATGTAGAAAATTCACCATGCCTGTTGTCGGAATATTATTTGGCTTCTTTGCATCTAGATTGCAATATCCAACCCTCTTCCCTCCAATACGCGCCACCACCATCGCCATAGTATTCATACCAACCACCCAATCGGACCAGACGCAGTCCTCTACGAGAGTTGTCCCTTCGCTAAGACAAACATCCACTCTCCCATCGCTTTTCAGGTAGGCAGAATATTTCGCTTGGTCCTCTGCCGGATGCGTACGTAATCGCACTTGGGCAACGCGGCTTTCAGGCAGAATGTCTTCCAGATGGTGAAAAAACAATCCCAAACTCTTATATTCAATCACCTCGCCAGATGATAATCTTCTCCCGCCTTCTACAATCGCCTCACATAAGTACAGAATGCGGAAAACGCCTTCTGATTTGATGCGTCGTTGATATTGTGAGAATTCTTTTTCTATATCTTTAAAATATGGATTTAACACCAATTTTACAGGTAAATCATCGAAGCACTGCATAGCAAGTTCATATGCGTCATCGTCACCTACCCATATTTCATCGGGCAAAATCATTTCGGAATCATATTCAAATCTTGCTCTGTAATTACACCAATGATCCAGGAACGATGCTGAATTGATACCGTTTTTATTCGCCCACCTTAATGCAATCTTCTCGCAATCCGACGCCCAGCTTGTTGAAGTTAGAACCAGATCCAGCCGCCCCGCCTCCAACTCAGCCAATTCATTCTCACGCAAGATATCAATGGAACCGAGCTTTCTACTATAAATATCTAATGCAGGACCACCCAGCATAAACACATATTTATTCATCGGATGCTGCTTCACCCATGACGAAACCACTTCAGCCCCGCCTGCGTCATGCGACACTACAAGTATGCTCTTTCTACTTTTCAATATCTGACACAAACTCTCTTCTGAGCAAACCGAACTCTATAACATCCACAAACTCAGCATTCTCGAAAAACGCCTCACGCCTCACTCCCTCCTGTTTCATCTCTAGCCGACCTGCCAATCTAAGCATGCCATTGTTATTTTCCGATGTTCCGCAATAAACGCGATTCAGGCCCAACTTCGCAAACCCATGCCTTATGATAGTTTTCGCCGCCTCAAGTGCGTAACCTCTACCCCATCGCTCTTTATCTCCCATTATGATCGCAAACTCAGCAGCACGATTAATCATATTGATTGATTGGAGAGCCACATTTCCAACATGCAATCCACTCTCTTTTTCAATAACCGCCCAAACCAGATGGTCCTCCGAGGTCTGCAGCATCCTGATATATGCCAGCATTTTCTCTCTGGTACTAGGAAAGCGCCCATGCGAGTTATGACGACAGACTTCCTGGTCGTTGAACCAGTTAAGATATGGGCCTTCTATATCCTCTTCACACAAACCCCGATATTTTAGTCTCTCCGACTCGCACATAAACGATTGCATCTGTACCGTACTCATAGCATATCCATATTATCCCAGACCTTCTGAAAAGCCTTAACTATACCCCCAAGATCATCATCAGAATAATCGAAAAGGCACATCGGCAACACCATGAATGTACTATCATGCAACTTCTCCGCCACCGGACAAATCCCTTTATCATAACTAATCGTTTTTCCATTTTCGTATGCACTCCATGGATATCCTTTCGAGCCATATGCTGTTTTATTCTGAAACATAGGTAGCAGATGAAGATTCTGATATCCGCTTCCAATCCGCACACCTTCCGCCCGTAGCGCATCGACCACCCGCTCTCGAGGCACCCCGGTAACTTCTGGATGATATACAAGCGGATACACATAATAGACATGTGTGCATCCCGTCATAACATGAGGGGTACTTAGACCCTTCAGTTGAGATAATCCATTTGTCAGCTTTGATGCGCGCTCAACAATCTTTATAAGCTGCTTATCTAGCTTTTTAAGTTGTTCTATTCCTATAGCGGCCTCTATTTCGCCAAGCCGAAAATTAAAACCTATCATGTTGGATAAATCTGCAACCCCTTTGGCCTCCACTACCGCCTCAGCATGGTTGCGGATAAGCTGAAGACGCTCCGCAAGATGTTTAGAGTTGGTCACACATACACCGCCTTCACCCGTATGTATATGTTTATGATAATTCAGACTAAATACACCGATATCTGCTATTGTTCCAGCATAATCACCCTTGTAAATTGCACCAGGTGCCTGCGCAGCATCTTCAATTACTTGCAAATTATGGGTTCTAGCCAATTCCATTATTTCATGCATATTTGCAGCATGTCCGAATATATCAGTAACAACTATGGCCTTGGTGTGTTTAGTTATCCGCGACCTGATTGAATCAGGATCAAGATTAAATGTCTGATCCTCGATGTCCGCGAATACGGGTATTGCATTCCACACAAGTATGGATGTAGCGGTCGCACACATAGTCCATGGACTAACAATCACCTCATCACCAGGCTCTATGCCAAGCGCTCCAATCGCAGCAATCAGTCCAGAGGTATTTGAATTAACTGAGACAGCGTTTTTTACTGAGAAATGCTCACACCATCCGGCCTCGAACTCACGAACTCTGTCGCCGCCAAAAAAATCGTCCTCCCAACATCCGAGAAATCTTGATAGAACCGAACTTTCAATAACAGATTTTGCAGCCTCCAACTCTTCTTTACCGATACTATTGTATCGCCTGAATTCTTTGTTGATAGTTTTACTACCGCCGTGAAGCGCAAGCTGTTTTTTAGAATCAGTCACTTTGTCACCACATCTGAATTGGCAAGCGCCATCGTAATCTCTACACATCTCAATGCCCTTCGGGCATTCAACTTGCCCAAGCCTCCAGTAATCGCATCAACAAGACATGACAGAGAATTCGACATAGAATGCTCCAGTTCTGTTCGGCTTACATTTGGCGGTCCAAGCACCTTATGTCCACTTTTTTGTTCAGCACTAACAGAGCGAACAGCAAGACACCGTCCAAACTCTTCAAATACAATCCTCGCTCGCTCCGTATATATCTCAATCTCGAAAAATGCGTACCCTGACTCACGCAGCCCAATCAGGTGTACCGGAATACCATTAAATAGCAAATGCGCATCAACAGTCGGGTCATCCGTCGTATCATCATACTCTTTATTCGTTACACATATTGACCCAGGGTCGCCAAGCCAGTCCAACAGCAGATCAACTACGTGAGATCCGTTGTGGACTATACCTTTTGTATAGTAGGCGCATATTTTCTGAACTTTTCCAAATCTCTCAGCCTTGAGGCTATCTCTTATGCTTATATATGAAGGGACAAAGCTCCGCATATAATTAACCAATAAAGCAACTCCACGCTCTTCATAGTCTCGAACCACTACCGCGCATTCATCTGCATCCATACCAATAGGTTTTTCACACCAAACCCCACGCACAGATGGAAACTCAAGACAAATCCTCAACATATCAATGTGGGTGCTGTCTGGAGAGCAAATGCTTACGATATCGGGTGAATGCAATTCCAGCATCTCTCGTGCATCTTTATAGATGCTGTCAACATTCCACTTCTGCGCAAAATATTTTCGCTTAGACTGGTCAGGGTCTGCAGCAGCCACGAGAATTGTTCGCTTATCTAAATCGTATGCCCTAGCATGAGTATTGATTTCGCGATTTACATCGTACTCATCATAACCGCCAGCGATCATGCCGCAGCCAATAATCGCCGCTGTAAGTTGTTTCTCACTGACCGGCTTGTTTTTGCTGGACATCTGCATTTATGTTCTTCAATTCCGGACGTCTCTCGAGAAGTCCTAACACATCATCTAAACCAAACATTGGATTATCCGGATAAAGTTCATCAAAGACTGCTTCAATAAATTTAAAATCATTATAGGTATCAAGATCAAAACGAAGATCGGGTCTGTTGAACTCACCCTCGCTGGGCAATCTGTACACCTTGTAGCGATCTCCTTGACTATAAATTGGCAATGAAACATGCTCTCTAGCAGATGGATCATCAGGGTACTCTCTATCAACTTCAGATAGGACTGATGTTGGAAATATTTGAATAGCGGTACCTGACGGAAAGTATCGAGCAGACACCACCGCGTAATCTACCCCCAGCTCAAAGTAGTCCGAGATACACGCAGAGCCAAGCCCAGGATCCAATAGAGGGCAATCACCAGTAATTTCTACAATATGATCTGCCTCGAATGTTTTTGCCGCACCTAAAACGCGGCCTAGAACATCATTCTCACTCCCTCGATAGCATTTGATATCTAGTCTTCGACAAAGCTCATGAATAGGATCATCCGTGTCATTCCAGGTAGTAGCAACAACAATATCTGATAGTTGACTTATTCTACTAACCCGCTCAATAAGCAATTCTAAAATTGTCTTGCCACACACTTGAAGAAGCATCTTTCCTGGCAATCGCGATGACGTCATCCTCGCTTCAATAATTGCAACTATCCTACTCATTCAAACAAATCCCAAGTTACTGGAGTGCCCTTTTCAGTATCACGCAAAATTCTTTTGCCCAGTACATCTTTATAATATTTTGGCGCCAAACCAAGCCCCGGACGTATCGACCTGATATTTTGCGGCATAGCCAGATCGCCTGCCTTCATATCCTCCACTACATACAGAGAGCGCCTCTTTTTCCTAGCATTAACTTCAGAGCCCATCGGACCAACATACACCTCACCTCCAGCCCGCCATGCTATAGAGCTTTCATCTACCAACATACTCATTTCATCCGGCTCCATTGAAAATGAGCTATCAACGCCACCCTCGCTCCGATCAATTGTAAAATGTTTTTCAATGACTGTTGCCCCGTAAGCAACAGCCGCGATTGAAACACCAATACCCAATGTATGATCAGACACTCCTACTCGGCATTTAAACATCTTCTCCATAAGGGGAATTGCCCTAAGATTTGCATCCTCTGGCTTGGCCGGGTACGCGCTCGTACACTTAAGCAAAACTAGCTCTTTACATCCGCCAGCACGCGCCGCGTCTACAGCCTCGCCAATCTCTTCTAATGTCGCCATCCCCGTCGAAAGAATAACCGGTTTTCCTGTGCCAGCCACTTTCTCAATAAGAGGTATATCAACCAATTCAAAAGAGGCAATCTTGTAGAGTGGAGTATTTAACTCTTCGAGAAAATCAACTGCTGACCCATCAAATGGGGTACTAAAAGGTATAACCCCCAGCTCATCACACAACTCAAAGATAGGACGGTGCCATTCCCTGGGTGTAGCGGCCTCTTGATAGATGTCATAAAGTTTTTTTCCACTCCAAGCACTATCAGGATTAGCCAAAAAATCCGCCTTAGCTATATCTAACGTCATACTTTCAGCGGTAAATGTTTGGATCTTTACTGCATGAACGCCACACGCTGATGCGGAACGCACAATCTTAAGGGCATGATCCAACGAGCCTCTATGATTCCCAGATAATTCCGCAATAACAAACGGCGGGGTATTGTCACTCAACAACTCGGCTATTATATCCGCAGACTGCCCCATCGGCATCTCAATCCCTCATTTTTGCAAAATCAAGCAAATGCTTTCTATGCTGAACAGCGAAATTACCAGACACGACGCCATTTGCTGGTACGTTATCAACAACAATGCTTCCAGCTTTTGCCTGGGAATTCTTACCAAGAGAAATATACTCACGCACTACAGATGATGTTCCTATATAAACCTCATCTTCAAGCATGGCCCCTCGCGCCACCACACAATTCCCAGAAATCACACATGACCTGCCAATCTGCGCATCATGCCCAATAGTAGAGGCTATACCAATGATCGAACAGTCGCCAATACGAGTCAGATAACGCGGATGAATTGACTTGACCACAACAGCATTAGATAGCAACGTTACGCCATTCCCGATAATCACTCCTCCAGAATGACGAACCGCCTTTTTATCACCATTACTTGTAACGTAAAGAATGCCTTCAACTCCAACAACTGAGCCAACATCCATGTACACATTATCGCCTATGGTAACTCCATCACATATCACAACATTCTCTTTAATTGTGACATTATTTCCAATACAGCTTCTGCTGGATACCGTTGCCGTCGGATGAATATTGCAGTTTTCCCCTATTCTCGACTCAACACTATGAATACCATTGCCATCTTGCACGAGCGCCTCATGTAATTCGTAAAAAGAATACCTAGGGCTTTCGCTAATCACTACTCCTTTATCTGATGAAACAGTGTCCGCAAGCGAGTTGTTGGTGATAACGCAACTAACATTTGGATTATTATTGGCAATTTTTACATAGTGTACAGTCTCGCAATACACAAGCACGTTGTCGTATCCGCAATTCGCATGACCAAGTGACTCGAACTCTCCATCGCGCAACAGTTGCTCGCCAGGGAAATATCCACTTAAGGTCAACATGCATAACCCCCAGGATTACTCGCTTGATTCAGTCACGTACTTAGCAATTGAGCGCAAACTCGTAAAATTGTCTGCCGCCTCATCAGGGATGTCCATAGAGAACTCATCCTGGACTCTTAAGAGCAGTGACATCACATCCAATGAGTCAATCCCTATATCCCCCATAGGCAAATCATAGTCTTCTTCCGACTCCAATACAGTTGATGGAGCGACCTCTTGTACGAGCCGCTGCAACACTCTCAATGCATCATCTTCTGAACTCATCCTCTACACCTATATATCTATATATTTATATTATCTGGTCGCCAGACAACTAGCCCAAGACAACCCCAAACCAAATCCGCTCAAAATAACCGTATGTGTTGCTTTTTCACTCAACACCTTTTCCAGAATCAATGGAATTGATGAAGAAACCGTATTGCCATACCTTTCAATACCTATAGGTACCTGGTCAACATTCAATCCCATACGTTTCGCCAAGTGATCAAGAATAAATTTACTCCCCTGATGGAAAATAAATTTATCCACGTCATCCATTTTTAGGCCGGCCTTGATAAGCAGCTTATCTATCTGAGCGGGAACCTCTGAGACCGCAAAATTAAACACTGCACGTCCATCCATGTATAACATTCCGTCCAGATTGTGCAAAGCACGATAGTCTGTTCCGCGTGTGTTAAATGCAAATTGCCTCAACCCAAACCCTTCATCTTCAGACACGCCTTCCTTTAAAACGCTCACTGTAGCAGCGTCCCCAAAAAGCATGGCGGTATTTTTATCATCAGGATTAATTATTTTTGAGTAAGGGTCAGCTGTGAAAAGCAGTCCATTCTTAAACCCGTTTGTCTTCATAAAGGATTCTAGAATAGACAAAGAATATACATATCCAGAACATCCGAGCGCGACATCAAAACACGCACAATTCTCACTCAGCCCCAATTTCCCATGAACAATTGCAGACGTATGAGGCACACCTCCCCCATCTGGATTTTGGGTACAAACCAGCAGACAATCAACATTCTCTGACCGTTCATTATCAGGCAGTGCATTATAGGCATTTACACACATATCAGAAGTGTCTTCATCGTCAGACTTTCTGGCAACCTGGTGAATGCCAAGTTTCTCAACAATGAAATTGTCATTTACTTCAAACTTTTGCTGTTTTTCGAAATTACTCTCAAACAACTCGGGAATATAGTGTGCAATAGTTGTTATTCTGGCCATTCGGTAACCATGGAGAAATATATCTCACCTATCTTTTCATTACCTGAAAGAACCAAGGACTTAGTAAGCCTAGTTCCAATATTTTGTTCAATCCTGACACACATATGTGACGCATCTTCCTCTCTGAGCAATCTGTCCAATTCAAGTCGCACGAACACCCATTTACCATTGTCTTCCGAGTACTTAGATATATGTAGATGTTTCGTCATTGCCACCAGAATCTCGATGGGCTGAAAGGGCATATTAGAAGAAACAGATACCGAAGCTTCCTCCCCAATCTTACACTTTGCACAAATAACCTCCTCGGGGAAGGGTATACGATCAATTATTTCGTCATCAGACTCAACCAGCCATCCACGTATCCCTGTGGAGGTGGAGATCTCTATGCATCCATGCTCCGGTTTTTTTAATATCATCGGATCAATAACATAATGTAATTCGCATTGCTTTACGGCAAAATCGTGAATCACCATCCTAAAAGAACCCACAGAATGCTCAGGCAACGACGATTCTATATAAGCTGAGATCTTCTCATAGACACTAGTACCGTGGACATAATTGCGACTGCCTTTATATGAAACACTCAATGGCACAACAGTAATTTGGTTTTGTGCTACAGACACTATGTACCACTCCCACTAGCGGCAATATACCGAACCACACGCTCCGCGCCTTGCCCATCAACAGCCATAACACCCTGTTGCGACATGCGCTTTCTCAATCCTACGTTATTAACCATTTCCATGAAACTAAGCGAAAAAACCTCCTTAGTAAGTAAGCTAGCTTCACCTATGTCCCGAGCAACTCCCATGCGATCCCAGGCTAGCGCATTAGCCCTTTGGTTATCAGCAATCCTGATAATAATAGAGGGCAACCCCATTCTCGCAATCTCAAATGTTGTCATGCCTCCAGAAATAACTGCCATGTCTGACTCCCTCATAACCTTAGCCATATCAGCCTCATCAACGCTAAGCTCTACATTCCCATCACCGTTTTGATAAATCCACGTTGATATTGCCGATATATTTGGATTTGCTTTGCCGGCAACAACATAAACCTTACCACACCACTCAAGCCTCTTGATTGCCTTCAGACAAAACAGGGTCATCCCCAAATCATCTCCGCCACCAAAGGCCAACAGCACCTGCTTTACTTCACCAAAAATCCTCGCCCCGTTGTTATTTTTTCTGAATTCGTGCCTGAGAATTGCGTATTTAGGACCAAGCAGAAAAACAGTCTCTGGTCGCTGCCGGAGTGAAGAATATATATCCTCAGACGCGGACGGGCTAATCGACAATACCCAATCACTCCATAACGGCTGATTTGCCAATCCGTCGAACTGCAACCACTTAAGACCTCCATTCAAAATCTGCATCTGATATGTATCTGATACCCCATAGAAATCAAGGAGCACCAACGGAGCACCAATCGACTTGGCAACAGAAATCAGGTTTACAGCATCCGCTGCCGTACCCAGCTGTTCATCAGTTATATACCAATGGCTTATAGCTGCCAGCAAGTCACTATTACTAATGTCAGGACGACCACTACCCGAAAGCATGTATACACGATAACCAAGCTTATTAAATTCTGCAGCGAGCACCAAACATCGCATTAGGTGGCCAAAACCTATCTCGCTGGAATATTCACAACGAATTAAACAAGAATTCATACGCACTTGGCAGCAAACCAGCTAAAAGTCACGTCTAATCTTATTCAAAATATCTTCTTTCCATTTTTTTTACCACCAAATTTGGTGAACTACCAAAAACTATGGAGCATGACGGGATATCTGTATCCTTAACATAAGAATTCGCAGATATGATGACATCGTCTTCGATAAGGCATTTCCCCACAATTTTTGATCCTGACATCATTCGGACATTTTTTCCTATTACAGGGTAAGCTCCTCTGTTATTCCCAACCGTACATCCCTGTGAAAATGAAAAATGTTCTCCATAGTCAGCCCTACCCATCACTGACCCGACCGGATGATCAAGAAAAAATGCACGCGGCATCTCAACCTCATAGAAAAGATCGAGACCATTCATAACCTTATTGAGATAATAAATACGGTCCGCCAATCCATTGGATGCAGACGCATCTTTAAAAACAGAATTTGACAAGTAATACAAAAAGATAGCGTATTGCCCACTATGAAATGGACTAAAATGAATCTCACCATTCCTTGTATAATACTTACTCCTTGCCTTGGTCTGAGAAAAACAGTATTCGCAGCGACTAAGCGCCTCAGAAACAGACGCAGTAAGAACATGAGCTTCTGTCTGGTCGAAGAAAAATATATTACCCAGCTGTTTCTGTATCAGCTTTTCAAGATCACATACCTCTATTTCTAAATTCATCTTCAGCATCCGATGTATTCTTATGGCATTATCAAAATAACATTATTGATTTTAGAGACAGCTCTTGACGAGAGATGGTGGTAATTCTAGCGATCAATAAATACCCCATATTCTTCTATAAGAAGCATGATTTCATCTCCAGTATAGAAATGCTCCACATAATCAGAATCACACATAAAGCTGGCACATGATTTCGGCAGAATCACGGTTTACTGAAAATGCCGATATACGCCCGAATAGTTGTTTGTTGTACCGGAATTCGAACCAGATATTTCCCTCTATAATTTACTTTGCCAAGCAGGCCTCTTACATCACTTATCATAATTGCTGTAACCTGCTGCTCTAAAGCAAGCGCTTAAAGCCTTGCGACGCAGGCTTACCCTTAAGGCGCGAGTGAACATCACCGGAATCCAGGGCATCCCTAAGTTGCGCAAAAACAGAATCCGCAGCAGAAAGGTATTCATCCACATGGCCACTGTTATGCGCATACATCGCATAGCACAAGTTGCTCGCCAGAAAGCCATGCGACAACATCTCCTGTATAAACAATGCCTTTAGTGAAGGTGCGTCTGCGTGTTTAAACACAAAATGACTCATTGGCGCTATGCCGCCTATTTCAATATCAATGCCGTGTTTTTCAGCCAGTCGAGACCAGCCGCCTTGGACGCTATTACCTATAGCAATCAGATGGTCGCTTACATTCATCTCCCTATGTTTATTTATTAGTGCCAATGCGGCTGTGGGCCCGCTTCTTTCGGTCCAGCATGTGCTGCTGATGAAAGATTTCTGTGCAGCAGACATCACCTTCTCTTTGCCGATGATGGCGGCTATCGGGTAACCGTTGCCCAACGCCTTGGAAAAGACCGCCATATCAGGCTCAAGCGCAAATTTGAGATGAGCACCTCCGGTATTTAATCTAAATCCAGCCGATATCTCATCTACGATAAGCACTGCACCGCTCTCATCCGCGATAGCCCTAACACCTTTCAGGAACTCTTCACCTGGCGGATCATTTCTTATCGATTCGATAACAATGACCCCTATCTCTGTGCCGTGACGCTTGAAAATATCTTGTAGCTCACCAAGCTTGTTGTAATAGAACGGAAAAGCCGTACCCTCAAGCGCTGACGGCACGCCGCATGGTTCCAGCCCTGGCAAATGACACCCATTCAGAGCCGATGTCGATGTAAGATTGGCCGCCAGATACCAATCATGCCACCCATGATAGCCACAGAAAGCAATTTTATCCTTGCCAGTAGCTGCGCGGGCAATACGTACGGCGATACTCATAGCCTCTCCGCCAGTACGAGCAAAGCGCGCCATATCGGCCCATGGATGTAAATCACACAGCAACTCTGCCAACCGCACTTCTTCAGGACAGTTCAGAGATGACGCCACGCCATTGCGTATTGAAGAGATAACGGCATCATCCACATCGTCATCCGCATAACCGAGAATTGTTGCCCCGATCCCACCTATACTCATATCAATATAGCTATTGCCATCAAGATCCCATACCTCGACACCTTTCGCCTTCTTGTAATAACCGGGCCAGACGCCCAGAGAGAACATGTCAGGACGCTTTGATAGTAATTGTGTCATCCCCGGTATGAATTGCTTTGCCTTTTGCTGCATCGACAGACTGCTATCAAGCTTCATTGTCATTCTTCTCCGACCATACACGATCACAGGCTAAAGACTTAGTCAGGCCCTCATTTCTTGTATATTTTGAATTCATTTCTATTATTTCCGGTTTGCTTGCAAGCAAATCATAAATATCTTTAGAGGTGAACTCAGGTTTCTTGCGATAAAGCTCTTCGTAAATCCGATTGGCAAAATCATAATCATCCATTTCATCTACAGTCCACCTATAATGAGAAAGGTCAGCGTTATTCTCATATGATCCAATTCGAAATCTTTTTGACTCCCTCGCATACAAAGTCACATGTTCTCGATGAGAAGGTAATTTTGCATTTCGCCAGGATTCTTCAAGCACCTTCCAACTAAACACCGCAACATCCAATCCATCTGGGAATGTTGGATGGATACAGTTGGAAACAAAATCATATTCTCCTTCAGAATAGTAGCAAATCACATCATCAATCAATTCTGGGTCTGCTAAAGGGCAATCTCCGGTAAGCCTAACGACATGCTCAGCATTAAAAGTTTTTGCGGATTGGTAATAACGATCAAGGACATCATGCTCATCACCACGAAACACATCAATGGAATGTTCATCGCATAATTCCACCACTGGATCGTCAGACTGATCCCTGGTCGTCGCAACACATAATCTATCTATATTGACACATCTCGCCAGCCGCTCTAACTGACGCATCAACATAGGCTCCCCAAGTATAGGCTTAAGGATCTTCCCCGGTAATCTTGTTGAAGACATTCTTGCCTGCAAGATCGCCAGCATCATCGTTTGTTTCCACCCATCAGCTAATGTTACCTTTTAAATCAGATAAACCTGCAGATATTTATATATTCCATAATGCAGGATTAATCATCATTTCATCGCGCATCGAAAATTGCGCAAACTCCGCAGGATCAACCTTAATATTCTGGGCAACAGATACGATCTCGATCAGATGCTGCAAATTATTTACTCCGCACAATATTACATCCAGTTCTTGCAAAGAGAGAGCAAACCCCAATGCTCCTGCCAAAGGCGAAAGCCCTCTCCCGGTAAGATATGCATGATAACTCTTTAAATGCGGCATTAAGGGCTCGAAATAGGAAGGGACCTGTTCCATTGACATTAAAAGTAGACCTTGTAAAAAAACAGATCTCGAGTGAACTTCCACTCCTACACTTCTAATCTTTGACAAATAGCCATCATCTATAAAACGCTGATCAAATACATTGAGGGGTAGCTGGACTATATCTATGGGGAAATGTTCCAAAACCATATCGAGAGTGTCTCTATCGTACACAGAAACACCGATTTTCTTAACCTTCCCGTCATCCTTCAAGCCTTGCAATACTGAAAATAGTCTATCGCCATTTTTTCCCAAAATATTATCGGCTTTATGCACCAACAGCCCATATAGTTGGGCCAGCCTCATCTTCTTCAATGATGACTCAAAAACTGACAGTACGCGCTCTATCTCTGTAACAGTAACATCGCCTTCTATGGGTAGTGTCTTGGTAACTATGTCGAATGACAGCAAACCAGGATGCATACGCCCTAAAACTGCCTCGCTCTCTGCGTATGCAGTTGCAGTATCTAGCATCGTTATGCCACTTGCAGTAGCATATTGCAGTATCTGAGCAACATCTTTTTCGCAGGTCACTCCTTGCGCATTGGAAACACCATAGTTCATTCCAAACTGAACTGTCCCAATGCCAAGCTTCATGAAACCATCGATTTTATAGCAGAGACAACATCTTCCTGATTCTCTATCGTTAGTCCATAGTAAAGTGGCAATGTAAGCGCCTCTCGATAATATTTTTCTGTCGCGGGATAATCAGATAGCGAAAACCCCAGAGACTGATAGTAAGGATGTAGCGGTACGGGGATATAGTGCACCTGAGTTCCAACCCCCTTTTCCATCAAGCCGCGCATGAATGCTGACCTACTTATACCAAGGGAATCAAAATCAATACGCACGACATAAAGATGATGCGCACTACTCTGCCGCTGCGTGATTTGTGTTAAATCCATACAGGCAAAATGTTCAAAAGAATTATCATAGTCAACTGCCAACTCCCTTCGGCAAGAGATAAATTGTTCAAGCTTAGCAAGCTGAGACATGGCCAATGCGCTCTGAATTTCGGTCAAGCGATAGTTGAAGCCCAGCTCGCGCATCTCAAAATACCAGGGATTAAACTGGCCATCGTCATACCCCTCTTCCTTAAGAATAAACGCATCACCCTCGTCTATCCCACCAAATACTGACAACAGTCTTTGATGAAAAATACCATGACTGCGCAACTGCACAAGCCGCTCGTATAATTTACGGTCATTTGTTGTAATCATACCGCCTTCACCCGCAGCAATCGCCTTGACTGGATGAAAGGAGAAAACCGTCATTTCTGAATATTTACAAGAACCGATCTTGGCCCCGCAAGCGTATGTGCCGCCTAACGCATGGCAGGCATCCTCTATAATCGCAGCACCATACTCATCAGCAACAGCGCGTATGGCCGGCATGTCGCAAGCAGCCCCGGCAAAATGCACCGGGATAACAGCCTTTACACGTCGCAATGACCCACATCTTTCAGCAAGGTCGCCAGGGTCCATATTTAAAGTATAAGGATCAATATCAGAAAAAGCCGGAGATGCGCCAACGAATGCAGCACAGTTCGCGCTTGCAACAAAGGTATTCGCCGATGTGATTATGTTGTCATCTTTTGATGCATCAATTGCTATACAAGCCAAATGAAGTGCCGCAGTCCCGCTTGAAACTGCAACAGCGTATTTTGCTCCAACCTTGACAGCAAAACGCTCTTCGAAGCGATCTATCCCAGATCCTTGAGTGAGGGTGCCATTGCGTAATACATCTACAACCGCCGCAATATCTTCCTCATCAATGTAGTGCTTCCCGTATGGTATCATGCCCGACTGTTCCTATTCTAAAAAGGTCACTTATTCAGTATTGGTCTTTGCAAGTCGTCTGAATGGATCACACTTTTCAAGCAACTCATGATAGCTGCCTCTTGCTACTACCCTGCCGCTATCCATAAAGAAGATCTCATCACAGTTTACGATTGTCGAAAGCCTGTGCGTCACTATAACCACCGTCTTCTTTTCAGAAAGACCGTAGATCTCATCCATAATCGCCTGTTCCACCTGAGCATCCAAGGCGCTGGTAGCCTCATCAAAGACCAGGACCTCAGGGTTATGATAGAGCGCACGCGCAATCCCTATCCTTTGTCGTTGCCCCCCACTCAACTTAACCCCATCCTCGCCCACAACCGTATCATAGCCATCCGATAATGAGGATGTTATAAACTCATGCAGATTGGCCATCTTACAGACACGCACCACCCTTGCTTGATCCACATCCTTATCAGCTACTCCAAAGGCAATGTTCTTAGTTATCGTAGCATCGACAAGAAAGATGTACTGGGGTACATAACCTAGCACAGACTGCCATTGCGGTAGAATATCACCGGTAACATGCATACCATCCACAAATAACGCACCGTCTTGCAATGGCAACAAGCCGAGAAATATATCTAAAACCGTTGTCTTACCTGAGCCGGTGGCACCAACTATACCGATGGTGGTATTGGCCTTTATCTCGATATTGAGTTTATCGATTACAGGGGTTTGCGTCCCTGGATATGTGTAGGTTATATCGCGAAGAATGATGTTTTCTCTGGGTACAATCCGTTTTTGCTGATCCTGGTCACACACCTGTCTCAGAACGGAATCATGCCATGCGATATCTTTATGTAGAAGATCAAGAGCAGCGGTATTGTAGCGAATCATGGCCATGCCATTAAAGATCACCTGCAATGCGGGCATCAGCCTGTATCCCGCAAAGGTATATAGCGCAATGAAAGGAAGCGCCGGACCAACGCCATCTTTCACTATCATCAGATAAAGCATGACGACCAATACACTACCGAAGGCGATTATCTCAAGAAAATAGCGCGGCAGTTGCGATATGGTCTGACTGCTTGCATTGCACTCAGCCAACAGTCTAGACGGTTTAGAATAGTCGGATAAAAACATACCCTCACTACCTGACAGCTTCAACTGTTTAATCCCTCCAAACGCCTCACTTGCCGTCTTGTATCGCTCTGCGTCGTACTGCACTGCCATCTTTCCATAACGTGACACCTTCCTTCTGACGATAGCGAACACAACGACGTAAAATCCACCCAAAACTATAAAAACGACAAGAGTAAGCAACGGATCAGTAATTAAAAGTAACGCAAGGATAAATAGCACAACGACTGATTTTGCTATCACCCGCATACACGGACTCAAGACGCCAAGAACAACCCGCCCCACCTCTGAAAACATGTTCTTGCTGAGTTCAGACGAGTTTCGATCAAGAAAAAACTCATACGATTGCGTCAGATACTGTTCAAAAAGTTTTTTCGAAAGTCTATGCCCCTGCATATTTGTGAAGCGCAGTATCGCCCAGGTGGTAAAAGCGGCGAACAGATTGCTCAATGTTATAAGAATCAACACCGAAAAGCCCAGGATGACCAAAAAATCATTTGTACTATCCGGCTGGATTAAGTCATAAACCATCTCCAGCTTGGCGTTGGTTTGTACGATCTCAGGATTGGAGGCAACAGCGATAAATGGCGCAACAGAAGCAACCCCCATCATCTCAAGCAGCCCCATGACAACGATCAACGAAAACACGACATAAATGCGGCGCTTTTCCGAGCGGGAAAAGAGGTCAAATATCTTTATTAGAATTGCCTTCATGCTAAGAACACAAGACCCTTACTGAGAATTGACCTTTCTTCGCAACCAAGCACTAGGCCAGTGTGTAATATTCTCTGTTAGTTTATTCTCACAAAAAGGCCATTCAGGCTGCTCAATAACAAAATCTTGATTAGCCTCAGCAAACTCTACTGCTGCTGCCGCTGGATGATTCCACCTCCAATCATCTGACCCTCGTGGAACATCATATAAATCTTTCATACTTCCATCTGTTGCAACAATGTAAGACCCAGGAGTAACTAAACTACTATATGCCTTCAGTTCATCAGCGACATGACGCTTGGTATGATTTGAATCTAAAATAACCATCACAGTCTGGGAAGAACTAATAAGAGACTTGACCTCGCCTACTATACGCTCATCAACTGAGCTACCTTCAATCAAGGTAATAAACGAGCACAGCTCATGGCCTTCAATCGCCTCCCTGTTATGCGGTCTAATCTCAATATCAACCCCTATAACTTTCCCCTCAATACCCATGCTCTTCATAATGCTTGCGTAATAAATTAGTGATCCACCATGCGCCACTCCTGTCTCAACAATAACATCTGGTCTTACTTTATAGATCACCTCTTGCATACGAATCATGTCTTCAGGAAGTTGTATAATTGGGCGCCCCATCCAACTAAACCCATAAACGTATTTTTGGTCCCAGCCAACTTTAAGCCATTGTTGTGAGATGACTTCAAATGATTCTTTACTGTATAAGTTCATGGTTTTATCTACACCATTATCCTCAACATTTATCGTCTGCTTATTCGTATCAATCGTAATCTTCACATTAATTTCCTATACTCTAATTAGAAGCATTTCACTTTAGTTCTACAGATAGCCGCCGGAACCAAATAAATAATCTATATATTTATTTCCATGACTGAAATTCCTCCCACCGGCTATCATCTCCCCAAAACGCCATCGGTTCAAAATCCGGATACGGGTAATATCCCAGATTCAGATCGATCGTCCAGTCGTTTTCCCGCAACCACCTTTCTACCAGTGCCCGGATAGATATCGGCGACCCAGAACAAATATTGATCACCCCGGCCGGACGCGCGCAAATGGCCAGATACGCCAGACGTTCAGCCACTACAGACACCGGCAGATAATCACGCAATTGCTCTCCACCAGACATATTAAACTCTGCATCACCACGCACGATCGCCGACTCAAGCTGGGAGTACAGCGCATCCTTACCCTGACCTTTTCCATACAAGTAAAAAAGTCGCGCCCATGACAACTCCACGCCCTGCACGGCAGCCAGATACTCCAACTGGCGCCTGAGCATATCTTTGGCAAACCCATAAGGATTTATTGGATTGGTGGTCATAGACTCATTAAGCATGCCGTTCCGCATGCCATATTCAAAACAGGTGCCGGTCACGACCATCCGTCTCAGACCAGCATCAACAAGCGCACGCAAAAAAGCATAGTGTTGGGGCAGTTGCCTCTCGAAGTGTGCGAGCGAACGATAATCAGAGAGTTCATCCCATGCAAGATGTACAAGCAGGTCTGGTCTGCCCAGACGGTCATATGCGTCTCCAGGGGGAGTAGCAATATCCATCTCCACTACCATGATCTTGGCACCCAGAACACGCAGGCTGTCTGGATTTCTAGTGACTGCTACCAGCTCAAGACTCGAATCTCGCTCAAGGACGGTGATTAGGTTACGTCCAATAAATCCGCTTGCCCCGGTAATCGCAATCTTCATTATCTCAGGCCTCTTCTCTCCACATATGTCACAGTATCTTCAGATGCGGGATGGCCACCACGAATCTGCCACCCCAACCAGAAACCTGTTTATACTGTTGCAGAATTTCAGGCGCTATATTCCACGGCAGGACCAACAATCTTTCTGGCCTGTGCTCATCAAGCATATCTGGCGGCAAGATTGGGATGTGGCTGCCAGGCAGATACCTGCCCTGCTTAGAGGGCGCTGCATCATACACATACGGCAACAAGTCCGGACGAACCCCAGCAAAATTCAATAGGGTATTACCCTTTGCCGCGGCCCCATACGCAGCAACCCTGACCCCGTTCCTTTTTTGTTCGATCAGGAAGCTGAGCAGATCGTCCTTAACCGACTCCGCCTGCGCCTGAAAACCACAATAGAGATCAAGGTCCTGCAACCCGAAGCGCGCCTCCAATTCCAGCAGATCCTGAACGGCATCACTGTCTTCGCGAGTATCGTTGTTATGACAGCCATATACGCGCAGGCTGCCTCCATGGGTAGGCAACTGCTCAACATCAAACACCCTGAGACCGGCACTCGAAAATATGCGTCGCACGGTATACAACGAAAGATATGAAAAGTGTTCATGATAGACCGTATCGAACTGTCCCCCTTCAATCAATCGCAACAGATGGGGAAATTCAAGGGTAATAGTACCGCCCTGTTTGAGCGCCGTCTCAAGCCCAGCAGTGAAGTCGTTGATGTCTGGCACATGCGCGTATACGTTATTACCAAGAATGAGATCGGCGCGGCGTCCCTCGGCGGCCAAACTCTCAGCCAGGTCGCGTCCAAAAAACTCTCGCAACACTGGAATACCAAGACTCTCTGCAACCGACGCCGTACTAGCGGTCGGCTCTATACCAAGACATGGGACCCCTGCGGCGACAAAGTTCTTCAACAAATAACCGTCGTTCGACGCAACTTCAATCACGAAGCTGTCACTATCCAGAGCCAGGCGTGTACTGATAGCCTCTGTATAGCGGGAGGCATGATCAAGCCAACTGGAAGAAACGGACGAGAAGTAGGCATACTCCGCATCAAACAGATCACCAGCATCCGCGTAATCCTCAGTCTGCACCAACCAGCATTGATCGCACACATACAGTTTGAGTGGGTAGGTTACCTCGGGACTACGCAAATCTTCCTTGCTCAGATACGCATTGGAGGGAGGGGCAAAACCAAGATCAAGAAATACGTGTTCCAAAGGAGTCTGGCAATGACGACAATTCATAGCGCTACCCCTTCGAAATCAGGTGTCAGCATCGGCCTGCAGGTATCACGTGGCGACATCATTGTTATCGATTCAGGCCAGGCGATCGCTAAACGCGGATCGCACGGATTCAGCCCACACTCAGATGCCGGCGAGTACCCGGCCGTATGCAGATATAGCAGTTCGCAGTCATCATTCAGGGTCTGAAAACCGTGCGCAAACCCCTCAGGAATAAACATCGCATTATGGTGCTCCGGTGTCAGAATATGGCCATACCAGCTCAAAAAGGTTGGAGAATCTCGGCGCAGATCAACGGCAACATCAAACACCTCTCCCCGGATGCAACTGACCAATTTGGTTTCCGCACTGGGTGGTAACTGAAAATGCATTCCACGCACCGTTCCAGCACTCTTTGTCAGTGTATGATTGATCTGTGCAACCCGGCGACCATGCAGCAATGGTGCCAGTTCGTCTAGGCAAAACATCCTTTCAAAATACCCTCTCTCGTCACCAAGAGGTTTGCGTTGAAGGACCCTAAGATCCAGCAACGGAGTTTCGATTATGTCAAAACGGTCTCCCATCAGATGCTCGAAGCGCAGTAGGCATCAATCTGGCGCAGACTGGTCTCGACCATATCGCCCCCCTCAGCCCTGGACCTCTCCCAGTCTACAGTTTGCGTTAGCGCCTCAAGCAGTGACCAGCGTGGCGCCCAGCCAAGTAAACTTCGCGCCCTGCTGCTATCGAGACGCAAGAGACCGGCTTCGTGTAGCATGTCCTCCTGCGGCGCCGTTTCAACTACGGCATCCGAACTCCACAGACTGGCAATAGTTTCAGCCACTTCACCTACTGTTGCATCCCCACTCGGATCAGGCCCAAAATTCCAGGCTTGCGCAAAATAATCCTCCTCGTCCCTGGCCAGACGCTCAGCGAGAATAAGGTATCCAGCCAGAGGCTCGAGCACGTGTTGCCAGGGACGCACTGCATTCGGATAACGCAGGACAACTGGCTGGTGTGCTGAAAAAGCGCGAAGACAGTCCGGAACCAAACGGTCTGAGGCCCAATCGCCACCACCAATCACATTGCCGGCACGAGCCGTTGCAACCCGTACCAGATGTCCATCGGAACTAGAGAGGAAACTGGAGCGATAACTTGATACCACCAGCTCCGTGGCAGCCTTGCTGGCGCTGTATGGATCATGTCCACCCAGGCCGTCCACTTCACGATATGGATAAAGCCACTCGCGGTTTTCATATACCTTGTCGGTAGTGATGACGACAACAGCCCTAACCGATTCTACCTTACGTACCGCTTCAAGCAGATGTATAGTCCCCATTACATTAGTGTTGAAGGTGCGCACTGGATCCCGATAACTCTCACGTACCAGTGGTTGCGCTGCGAGATGGAATACTATCTCAGGCTGCGCTGCACTCAGCGCCTGGCCAATACTGTCAATATCAACAAGATCGCCGCGCGTATCTGTAGCAATGATATCTGGGATGCCGGCAACCTCGAACAGGGATGGATAGCTGTCCGGATTCAAGGCATATCCGTGTATCCTCGCGCCTAGTCGGTGTAACCACAGCGACAGCCAACTCCCTTTAAAACCTGTATGCCCCGTCAGAAAGACACGCCTTCCAGACCAGAATTTACTATTCACTACCAAATCTTCCACGGCGCTTCCCCAGCCGCCCAAAGATCTTCGAGCAGATTCTTTTCCCGAAGCGTATCCATCGGTTGCCAAAACCCTTCATGTTTATATGCGTGTAGTTGGCCATCCTGCGCAAGCCCTGTCAGTGGAGCACTTTCCCAGCTCGTGTCATCACTTTCTATGCGGTCCAACACCTTCGGAGATAACACAAAGAACCCGCCATTGATCCAGCTGCCATCCCCATCCGGCTTCTCCTGAAACTGCCGCACAACATCGTCATCACCAAATTTTAGAGCACCGTAACGCCCGGGCGGACGAGCCGCCGTCAATGTGGCCTGCTTGCCGTGCGAATAGTGAAATTCGATGAGCGCGGATATGTTTACATTGCTGACGCCATCGCCATAAGTGAAACAAAACGCATCTTCACCTTTTATATATTCCGCGGCCCGTTTCAGACGCCCCCCGGTCATACTTTTCTCCCCGGTATCTATCAGGGTGACCTTCCATGGTTCCGCATTGTTTTGATGGACATCCATGCGATTA
The DNA here is from genome assembly GCA_050288625.1 of Sedimenticolaceae bacterium. GTDB lineage: Bacteria > Pseudomonadota > Gammaproteobacteria > Chromatiales > Chromatiaceae > JAAGZL01. The sequence goes on from JBNKEE010000010.1 coordinate 124,013, forward strand.
CTAGCCATGTCAAACGTAACGTCTGACATATGCAAAAAGTAATTTGCAAAATACTCCTTGATCATATAACCCTTGTAGCCACAGCAAATCACAAAATCGTTTATCCCATGCGCGGAATAGATCTTCATGATGTGCCATAGTATCGGCTTGTGACCGATTTCAATCATAGGTTTTGGCTTCAAGTCGGTTTCTTCGCTTAAACGCGTACCTAAACCACCCGCCAGGATTACCGCTTTCATTTACCACCCCTGTCCATTTCAGTGTCTACCATCATATTTACGACATCTTGCACCTTGTACTTCGGGGACCAGCCGAGTTTTCGTCTGGCCTTATCTGGATTGCCTTTACCGTAACGTATATCAGAAGGCCTGAGCAGGCTCGCATCAGAAACGACATGGTCTTTCCAATCAAGACCAAGTTGCGCAAACGTCATCTTCACAAAGGTTTCCAGTGATGCACTCTCTCCTGTTGCGATAACGTAATCATCCGCATAATCCATCTGCAGCATCTTCCACATAGCCATCACATACTCCGGCGCCCATCCCCAGTCCCTGCTTACGGCCAGGTCGCCAAGCCTCAGCTCCTCATCACTGCCTTGGGCGATCCTACAGGCAGTGGATATTATTTTTTTTGTAACGAATCGTGCCGGTCTCAGCGGTGACTCATGGTTAAATAAAAGACCGGAACAGGCAAAGATGCCATAAGCTTCACGAAAGTTGGCGACCTGCCAGAATGCGGCCGCCTTGGCGACGGCATATGGACTTCTCGGTCGCATCGGTGATGATTCGTCAGCCCCTTGCTCTCCCGTCTCCCCAAAACACTCACCTGAGGACGCATTATACAGCCGCACTGGATTACCTAGATAACGGATAACCTCCAAGAGATTTAGCGTTCCTATACTGATGCTCTCATGAGTCTCAACCGGAAGCTCAAAGGACAACCCAACTGAACTCTGTCCAGCAAGATTATATATCTCATCTGGTTCTATGGCAGAAATCGCTTGCAAGACACTGCGGAAATCATTAAGTGAAACGGAATGCAGTTTAACTACACCCTCAATTCCTAGTAACTTGAGATTACGAAAGGAAGATCCGGATACATCACGTGAAGTACCATGTACTTCGTATCCTTTCTCAATGAGAAATTTAGCAAGATAAGATCCATCCTGCCCTGAAACCCCACAGATCAGCGCCTTTCTATTGTTACTCATAAGAACTTAATATGCCCCTTTGGGTGCTCCTTAAAAAGACAATCAGATATTCCATCTTCATTACGTGCGTTATCACCCGATTGCTCATATGCGTCCAACCATGCTCAGATAAAACATAATATCCAGGCACGCTACCGCCATACCAAGTGAAGAATATCACCTAGCAGAAAATATAAAACCGCAACACAAAGTGTTGCGGCGATCTTATCTAGATACCTGTGTGGTTTCGCAAACCAAGCACTTCCGGCACTAGCACAGGTACATCCCCATGATTCTTGATCAAATAATCAAGCAGTCCCGCCGGATCAGTAAGATCTGCGATTATCAGCACATCAATCCCATCCCACTCAATATCAGGAGATAAGCCATTCGACTCACTATCCCATTTGAGAGTAGACACAATACCAATACCATCCGCCGGTGCGTTCAAAGCAATGATTTCAGCAAGATCCGATTCTCCACAAAGAACGGCTTTCTCCCAGCCATTTACCCGACAATTGGCAAACAACCTCTTAGACGACTCAACTGCACGGCGATAAAAACTTAAAGAGTGAGAGAGATACTGAGCTGTCAGGCGACTTTTTTCGGCAAACCCGGTGGGGGTCAGGTAATACATGTAACGATTGGCTGGCGCTTGATGGATCTTGATAAATCCTTTTTTAATACAGCGCTTTAGATAAGAGTTGGCCAAACCTAGAGCAACCCCCATTCGATTAGCCAAATGGCGTTGGGTGACCTCATCCTGCTCATCAATGGCCTGCAGGAGTTCCAAGGTCATTGCGTCTTCCTTGTCTGGAGTGTTCATAATATGAACACTATACATGCACAAACGAAATCAGGTCAATATAATATGTGTAATATTGCGGTTGGAAGTAAGCAATTGGAAATTCACAAAGATATCGCGATATTAGCGTATTCTAATACAATAAGTCAGGGATCCATCATAATGAACCACTCTGCGTGGCATTTAATACATACAAAACCAAGACAAGAGATTGAAGCAAAGAGGCAGTTGGAACGACAAGGGTACACCGTATATTTGCCTCTACTCCTTAAGGCAAAATCAAAGGACGGCAAGCAGATTAGCGCTCAGCTCCCCTTTTTCCCACGATACCTTTTCATCCACCTCACATCTGGAATCGATGACTGGGGTCCGATCCGATCAACTCGCGGCGTCAGCAATCTGGTGCGTTTTGGTGCAAACGTGGCATGCATACCTGAGGAGCTGATTAGAGAGATTCAAGCCCGGGCGGGAGATGATGGTTATCACCACGAAGATCCGCAAAAACTCAATCAAGGTGACAAAATCAACATCATTGACGGCCCGCTTTCCGGTTACGAGGCAATCTTTCAGGCACGTCACGGCAAAGATAGGGCATTAATTCTTCTTGATATCATCGGCAAGGCATCCAAAACAGAGGTACCTTTAGCATCTGTCGTTAAGGATGGTTAACGTCAATCCTTGTTTACGCAGTAAAACATAGCAACAGATGGCGCCCACCAACCCATTTACATGAACGTACGGATAACAGAAAGCAGCTATATGTTGACCGGTCTTTTAGCCAAACAAACGGAAGATAAAACCAAACTGTAAATCAGAATAACATCTGCTAAACTCTGTCTCCTCCGATGATTTTACAAAGTAACCATAATCCTTAGATTCTTAAGAAAAACACATCGTCGTCACAACTTCATATCATGAGACCCAGGCATAAAGTGCTCAAATCCACATACTACAATCTATTATCCGATCGTCATTTCCGAGCTGCACTGGCACAACTTAGAGAGATGGAAGATAAGCTGCCATCTGCTCAGTCAAGATTTGCCATCCCCTTCTTATTCAGAGGCAAGGGATATTTTAAAAAGATACGCGCACGACAAAACCCTGTTGAGATTGAAAGTCTATTTAAAGAGGTGTGTGATCTGAGGCCAGAACGGGTTCTTGAGATCGGAACCGCACAAGGTGGCACTCTCTACCTTTGGACTCAAGCCGCCAGCGAAAATGCCACTCTGGTGAGTGTTGATCTGCCGGGCGGTGATTTTGGCGGAGCATATACACCTTGCCGATCAAAACTATACAAGGCGTTTGCCCGCCCGAGACAAGCATTACACCTGGAACTTGCCGACTCGCACAAACCGGAATCGCTCGCCAAAGTAAAAGAGCTATTCGAAAACCAACAAATTGATTTCGCCTTCATTGACGGAGATCACACGTATGAAGGGGTAAAAGCGGATTTCAACGACTACGGCCCACTGGTTCGGCCCGGAGGCATTATTGCATTTCACGATATACTCTATCGCGAAAAGCAACCCTCAATACGCGTGGACATCCTTTGGAAGGAGCTGCAACAGCAGTACGTCTGCACTGAGTTTATCGGCCCTGAAGGTTCGGGGAAAAAGATTGGCATCGGTTTACTACGTGTTCCAGAGAATGGGATAACACCTATATGATTATCCAGATTAACAATTATGGCAAAACCAGTTAAAGATCTACTCAGCCGATTGTTTCTAGGCAAACACGGCAACCTAATATCCCTGGGCGACCACTATGCGGACATGCAAAAACTTCTCCGCGATCGCAGCATAACCGGCCTAATGGATGCTGGAGCAAGTGACGGCAGGGTCACCCGTAAATTTTTGAGGGCATTCCCGCAGGCAACGGCATATCTATTTGAGCCGCACCCAACCTACAGAGAAAAGCTGGAAGATTACGCAAAAACCGACCGCCGCATAAAACCTCAGTTTGTTGCTTTATCAGACACCGACGGTGAACTGACTCTTAATCTAAACCAACAAACCGGCATGACCTCAATCTTTGATACCAACCAGCTCTCAGCTGAACTTTTCCCTGAAGGGGAAAGCGGTCAGAAGCCTACAAGCGTCCAGGCCATTACTATTGATTCCTGGCGCCAACAGAATGGAAACCCACCATTCGAAATCATGAAATTCGATCTGCAGGCTGCAGAATTAAAGGCCCTCAAAGGCGCATCCAGGACGCTAACAGAATCGACATTGATAATATATACAGAGGTCTTCTTCAACCCACTCTACGAAGGTGGCGCGCTCTTCAGCCAGATCGATCTGTTACTTAGGGAATATGGGTTCAGCCTGTTCAACATCTACAAGCCAAAGGCATCGAAACAGGGCATGCTGCTATGGGCGAACGCAGTTTATGTAAACACCAACAAGATCAAGATATAAGAACTCTCTAACACAAAACTCCGGCGATCAACTCCGCTATGTTCTTTCGCTCATGGTGCGCAACGATGTACTCTCTGCCGCTTGCCCCCAAGCGTTGTCTCTGAGGATCATCAGACAAAGTCACAATAGCCTGAACCCAATCCTCTACATTAGAGGCGCAAACCCCTCGCTGGTCCTGTGCGCCGGACGCTCCTGCGGAAACAAGATTCTCCCCAACCGCCGACCCAACCCACGGCATAGCATAGGCCATATACTGCAACACCTTGTATGGACACTTGCCCTTGGTCCAAGGGGTATCCGGCATCGGACATAATCCGATATCCGCCTCCAGCAGAGCCTTCTCTTGTGTCTCCGGGCTCCACTGCACAAACTCCACAGGTAATCTCCCAAACTCCATGGGGCGATGTGCAACCAGGCGCAACCGGATATCAGGTCTAAGCTCGCCTATCCTCTCCAGCGCTGGCCGAATGCTCTCCAGATATTTTTGCGTTGACTCTGATCCAAGCCAGAGCAGCTCAGTACCTTTACGATCGGAACGTGACGGAGGCATGGGCGGCAAGGTTATTGCCATCGGTATCAGATGCGCGTTATCACAATACTCTAGCGCAAGATCACGCAGGTAGTGGCTGCCCACCATGGCCGCATCACACGCCTTCAACAACGCGGCAAAGCGTCGACTACGAACAAAACTCTGTCCATCTCCACGAGTAGAAAAACAGAGGGGATCATCAAAATCGTATACCAAACGCTTGGCATTGCGCCTAAGCCACCATAGTTGCAACTTGGGCAGAAGATGTCGATGCCACCACACCACATCGTACTCGGAACACTGAGATAGGGTGTCGTACTGCCCCCTGATGGTCTTAGGGTAAACCTTTACACATAATTCTATATCATGGGTCTTCAGCGGTTCTATATAGTTATGTATACGCTGCTCATATGAGGCCGAATGGGGCTTGCGCGTTATGACTAATACACGTAATGCCATCTCATCACTTACCGGACGAATCATCCATCCTGCTTAACCACCAATATATCCTCCATGATAAGATACTGCAGATCTGATCCATAGAACATATTCAAGGCATCTGTGGGTGAACACACCATCGGCTCACCCCGACGGTTCAGAGATGTATTCAGCACCACGCCATTTCCTGTGTGCTTCTCCAGCTCTTCGATCAGTTCATAATAGCGCGGATTCACGTCCCGGGTGACTACCTGCGCCCGGGCAGTGCCATCCTCGTGCACCACCTCCGGCACCCGGTCCTTCCAGCCCTCCGCCACATCAAAGGTAAAGGTCATATAAGGAGCAGGATGGTTGGTTTGCAACATCTCAGGAGCAACTCGATCCAACATACTGGGGCAGAACGGGCGCCAACGCTCACGATATTTGATCTGCTCGTTGATACGCTCAGCAATACCCTGCACATTTGGCGCGCCCAGGATGGAACGGTTACCCAGGGCACGCGGACCGAACTCCATACGCCCCTGAAACCAGGATAGCGGATTCCCCTCTGCCAGAATCTGTGCGGCGCGCTGCGGGACATCTTCAATGCGCTCCCACTGCGGTTTGCGCTCGTGCCGTTCACAGGCATTGATGCACTGTTCGTTGGTGTAGCTTGGACCCAGATATGCGTGCCGCATGGGCTGGACCTTATCTCCCAGCTCATTAGCAACATAAGAGGCCGCGCCGATGGCGGTACCGGCATCGGAGGCCGCAGGCTGCACAAACAGTTCCTCTACGTCCGGCAGGGCGATGATCCTCTGATTCAGTTTCACATTGAGGGCGACACCGCCGGCAAAACAGATTTTGCCGCTCTCTTTGATGATGTCACCTAGATAATGATCGATCAGGCCCAGGGACACATCCTCCAGCAACTGCTGAATGGATGCGGCATAGTCGATATAGGGATCATCGATCTCATCTCCTTCGCGTTTCGGACCCAACCAGTCGATCAGCTGCGGACTGAAGTAGTAGCCCTTGCCATCCTTATCCTTGTAACGTCTGGGGCCGATCGTATTCACCAGCTTGGTGTTTACGCGGAAAGACTTCTTGTCGTAGTCGATCAGACGCGAGAAATCAAAACGCTTGGGGTCGCCATAAGGCGCCATCCCCATTACCTTGAACTCACCGTCCAGCATCTCAAAACCCAGGTACTCGGTCATGGCGCCATACATGCCGCCCAGAGAATCAGGATCATAGAACTCTTTGATCTTATAAATACGGCCGTTCTCGCCATAACCAAAAAAAGTGGTGGCGTACTCCCCCTTGCCGTCGATACCCAGGATGGCCACCTTGCCATCAAAACCGCTCAGATGATAGGCGCTGCTGGCGTGAGCCAGATGATGCTCCACCGGCATCACCCTGGCCTTACCTCCGCCGATATTCAGATCAGAAATAAGCTTATCCAGCTTACGCATGTTACGGCGGAAGCGGCGATTACCGTTGAAGATACCCAACAGGGTGCGATCCGGCGAGTACCAGTGGCGCATGGCATAGTGCCAACGCGCAGGGGTGGCCAGGGAGATCTCAGCGTAGGGGAAGGTGACCACATCCACCTGTTCCGGCCTTATCCCGGCAAATTCGAGACAGAATTTGGTCGCCTCATAGGGGAAGCGCCCTTTGGCATGCTTATCTCGTATAAAACGCTCTTCCTCTGCGGCAGCCACCAGTTCGCCATCAACAAACAGTGCAGCTGAGGGGTCGTGACTGACCGCGCCGGAAATACCCAGAACTATCATTTTTCGAGTCTATATTTGTATCAAATTGAAATAAGCCGCTAATTTTGCCAGCGTTTCGGTCCGTAAGCGAATTATTGTTCTTCTTTTTTCAGCCCTGGTTTCCGCTAAATCGTTACTTTTGTACCTATCCCGTGTGCTTGCAGGGCCTTCACAAACAAATCAAACAAGTATTGATCTTCTTTCCAATTCTCCAGAAATCGCTGAATATCCCTGGCCCAGGCCTTTTTGAAGGTAAAATCACATTTGTGTCGACGCATGGCGTCCAGATCTATAAGCATGGCCTTGCCATCCGCGATAAGGATATTGGTCGCCTTGAGATCTCCATGGCTTATCTCCTGCCGCTGCAGATCATTCAGCATCTCGGCAATCTGTACGGCCATGTTTTCTTTATCTTCGTTCGAAACCGCCGGATCACGCAACCAATCCCGAGCAGAAACTGCCTCTACCTGCTCAGTAAGTAGATATGTTATTGGGAACCCCCCCCTTCTCTGTTTAAGGAGCGCGACCGGATTTGGTGTAGGTATGCCATAAAACAACAGTCTATGCCCATTCACCCAGGAACGTTCCCCCCTGCCCGGTAAAGATCTAAGCTTGAGTCCGTGCCAAAAACCCTTAACGTTATACCTCTTCACGACAAGGTTCAGGCCATCTGCCGCCGCAGACCATACGGTACAGGTATTCCCATTTTTCATGGCCTGGTCTTTACCGGGAAAACTCGTATCCGGCTGAAGTAACAATTTAAACAGCTCGCTGTTGGCGTGCCTATTTGACACCACCTGGAATCCATCAGGATATTCTGTATAGGTAAAGGCGGTGCAGTTCCGGAACAACTTGCCACGAAACTCCTTCCACCGTTGCTCCCGTGCCTTTTGTACCTTCTCCAGCAATATATCGCTGCCCGGCCCCTCCCGCCATCCGATCTCAGCGCTATATATATCGCAGATGTCCTGAACCATGGATTCCCACTGCGGTGTCAGCTGGGCAACGAACAACCCCAGATTCTCCAGCATGGCGTCCTGACTAACTCCGTCTGCATGGACCTGCACGCCGGCCCCATCCAGACTGAATATCTCCCGATCAGAAAGCAGAAAGTTGTCCAGATGCAGATCGGTCTGACACAGCCCGGCCTTGTGATGGCGCGCCAACAACAGGACCATACGCTTCAGTATTTGCTCTCTGATCGTATCATCCGACTCAGACCAAGCCTGCTTTACACTCACGACCCCCTGAAGCTGTTCCAATACAACTATTGGGAGCCCTTGCTCTGCGGTCTTTCCAGAATAAAGAATTTCAGCGGTTGTAATAGCGTGCCCATTAAACGCATGCAGCCCATCCAGCTCCCTACGCCAGTGCCGCTCCCCTCTCTTCGGGTCCAGATACAGTTTGGCAAATACCTTTTCCCCTTCATACTCCCCCAAAAACACCAGCCGCTTACCCGGCAGAGAACGCACCACCTCAATACAAACTACGTCTTTGCCATTATCCAGCTTGTATCTCTTTTCAGGTGGCATCCACAGACTCCTTCTGCATAAACCTAAGCTTCCTTGCTTGTAGGTATCTCCAGAGATTCTCTCCAGCTGAATCTAGCTTCTGAAGATCCAAATAGCATTTCAAAAAACGCAGCCTATCGGCGTTACTCCAAGATCTGGCACGCCGATTTAAACTGTCCAGATCACGCCGCATCGCCCGCCTCTTAGTCATGGACCTTCGCATCTTTTCCAGGTCAATAAGGGCCACCTCAGGTAACCGACCTTCCACCAGACGCACAAATACATGCTTCGGATGCAAGGCATTATGTACCAGTTTTTGCTCATGCATTCTCTGGATTACACCAGCAAGAGTCGTTATTAATCTCCTTCTTACAGAAGCGCTTTTGTCCCAACCGTTTTTAACCCACTCATCCATTACCTCGTTCATGGGACGAAAGCCGGCAAGCTCCCTGGTGATCAGTATCGCGCGCTGCTTGTCTGCTATCTTGCGCTGTCCGTAGTAGAGCGGGTCCAGTGTGGAAACCCTAGCCCGTTGTAGCAACAGAATGTTCTTTATCTCACCGGCGAATGTGGGTTCGCCGGATATGGGGTGGCGTAGAGTGCGGCGGGTATGGTTCTCCTGTCTTTTCAGAAAGACCGCCTCTTTGGCGCCACCTGGCAGATCCAGCTCCACACGGACTACTCCGCTCCAGCCACCCCGCCGCTCATTGGGAGGCTCAAACCAGTCAGCCTTCAGCCTCCACAGGTCGTCAAATCCATCCAGATCATTGAAGCGCAAGATATGCTCCCACTCCGGTGTAATGTAATCTCTCACGCCACATCCTCTTTGGTCCTGGGCGCGGGTCTGGTTGCGTCCAGCGCTTTGGCCCTGGTCTCAATCTCGCCCCAGAATCCCGCATCCTGTTGCAAGGTTTGCCGCAGGGAGACACCCCGGTAGGCCCGCATAAAACGCAACAGATCTCTCCTGGTCAGTCCAAGCAACATGGCAGAAAACCATAGCGACCCTATATCCTTCACCACCCAACGCCTGGGTGTGTTACTTCGTACCTGCACTCGGTGCAGATCTATCACATATAGATGCAGGTCGGCTTCAGTGCCATCCCACGGCCGCTGCAACATAAAATGACACAGATAGAAATCGCGGTGATTAACGCCATTTTCATGCATAGCGCGTGCGATCTGGGCCAGACGTTTGATAATGACTCTCTTACTGGTCGGAGAGGGAGGATTCTGAGGCCACTCTTCGGTAAACCTCTCCAGGCTGACGCAACCCTGTAGCTCTTCCGTTATCAGCAATGAATCGATTGCGGCCGGATTCCACCCCTCGCGACCATAGGCCACAGGGGTCATGGTCTCTACACCCAGATCACGCAGACGGTGAATAGCGCGCCACTCATTACCAGCCCCGAGTATAGGCAGGCGCAGCTGCAATAGATTCTTAACGATTTCACCCCAGCCTACTCCATGATGGCACTTCATGAAAAAGCCGCGGCCACCTCTCTCTATACGAAAGGTACGACGGTTCTGGATACGCTTAAACACCTCGCCATCCAGAGCACAGAGCTCTTCCAGAGATCTTTCCGGAAAACAGGAACGGTATTGATCATATATCTTAATAGCCATTGCGTTGCCCACGTTCGATAATCACGTCCGCGGCCCTGTCTATCAGACTATACAGATCCGTATTCTCGCAATAGCTGGGGCCATTGACCATCCACTCTTCCCTATAATCGGACTGCAGAAAATCCCGCAGACTATTATTAAGTTGGGACTGATCGAAAGGTTCTGGGATCGTAATGCCAGCTTGCGCCGCTGAGACATGCTCGGCAAATCCGCAGTTCTCGGTAACCAGCACCGGCAGACCGCATATCATGGCCTCGATAAGTACGGTCCCGGTATTCTCGCTACGTGGTGCATGGATCAGATAATCGGCGCCCCGGTAGAAACGGTTTACGTCATCCCTGGTATCGGTAAAGATGACCTGTTCGGCTACTTTGAGACTTGCCGCCAACCGCTTCAGCGGTGCAGCCTTGCCGTGCCCCACTACGACCAACTTGCATCTTGAATTCAGGTCATCAGGCAGCGCAGCCAACGCCCGGATGACTCGGTCTACCCCCTTGGTATGAAAGCGGGAACCGACGGTCAGCAACATCAGACTATCACCTGCAACCCCAAACTCATCTCTTATCTCCGCCCTATCCTTGTCTGCATCTGCGCTAATCAAGCGCTCACGGTTGATCCCTGGCGGCAGCAGATGAAAACGCTCGGGTTCGGTACCGTAGTGACGGATGAACTTCTCTTGCTCCTGATGGGCAATCAGCATCAACTCAGTTGTTGCGCTAGACCTGAATACAGACGCCTCCTGGCGACAGAAGGCCTTATACCTGGGCAACAACTTATATAAAGGGTGTTTGGTCTCTTCCACCCGCGCCGCATAACAGGGATCTGCCGCATAATAGACATCCAGCCCTGGTAACTTGGTGAACCCCACCCGGCAGTCATACCCCTTTCCCGCCACCGCTTTGGCAAAGCGTTCTGCTAACAGATCATTACTGCGATGGTTGGTGGCGGCCTTAGTATCCAGTTCGATCACTCTAATATCATCTGGCCTCTCGCCCTGCCACTCCCCGGTATAGATATCCACCTGATGTCCCCTGGCCACACAGGCCTGGGCGATGCGCAGCAGTGAACGCTGCATGCCACCGAATGGAAACCAGAGGGACACCACGAAGGCGAATCTCATCCGGTCACCTCGGCCATCCTGGATTCGAGAGCCGCCCACACCTTCTCCGGAGGCAGATCGCCAAAACAGGCCGGGATGACTTCCGAAGGTTCAAGATAGTTGCACGCCTTCCGCATACAGGGCGCGCAATAAAATACCGCCTGCAGATTAGTCTGCATTCTACCTACCGCTCCAGTAAGGCCGGTCTTGGTAGGACCGTACAGGGCCACCGCAGGTACCGAGAGCGCAGCCGCTAGATGAGCCAGACCGGAATCGACAGCGACCACGCCAGCAGCCCCGGCCAATCTTTCTTTCATCTCACTGAGGGATAGCCTAGGCAGGAGTTCACCCTGACCCGATCGACTAATGATCTGTTCCGCCCGCAGCCGCTCTTCCTCGCTACCCCATGGCAGCAGGACCCGGTACCCATTTACTGCGGCAATCTTCGCCAAACCCACCCAATACTCTAGTGGCCAGAGCTTAGTAATCCAGGTGGTGCCATGGAGAAACAGGAGATAGGGGTTATCCGAGTTGGCTTGAGGCGCCATGGTTATACCATAATCTGCATCTGTATCGGGCTTGCTATAACCCAAGGCCTGAGCGAAGAGAGAACGCACTCGCTCGATGGCATGCTGGTCACGCGCGACTCTTATGCCGCGTTGATAAAAACGCGCCGCACCCGGCTCACGGGCAGAATCTGTATCCAGACCTACAGGAATCCCCCGGGCCATCTGGGCCAATAGCGCACTCTTGTACAAACCCTGTGCGTCTATTACCAGGTCATAATCCCTTTGGCACAACTCTTTGCGGAAGCTTTTGATCTCACCGGAGCGCCAGGAACTAAGCCAGGCCTTGCGCCAGCGCCTAATCGCCACCGGAATCACCCGTTCCACCGCCGGATGCCAGGACGGCACCTCGACAAACGACTCCTCCACCACCCAGTCAAAACTCATATCTGGAATAGCTACCGTCGCATCGGTAACGGCAGGCAGTGTATGAATCAAATCACCCAGAGATGATGTTTTTATGATCAGAACTTTCAAGTGAGTCTCTAATCCTGCAGTAATTATTTTATGCGGCTGGTATATACCCGTGATCCCGTAGATAACCCAGGATCAACTCTGCGCTCTCATCTATAGTCAGTGCATCCGTGTCCACCACAACCTCCGCCCACTCCGGTCTCTCATAGGGCGATGAGATACCGGTGTAGTTCTTTATTATTCCAGCGCGGGCCTTCTTATACAGTCCTTTTACGTCACGCTGCTCACAGGTCTCTAAACTACAGTCACAGTAGACCTCTATAAAATCACCTTCCGGCATCAGGTCACGAACCTTGCGCCGATCCGCACGAAAGGGCGAAATAAATGCAGTCAGGGCAATGACACCTGCCTCGATAAACAGGCGCGACATCTCGGCCACCCGGCGAATGTTTTCCACCCGATCCTCTTCGCTGAAACCCAGGTCACCGCACAGGCCATGGCGCACATTATCTCCGTCAAACACAAAGGAGTTGCAGCCCAGCTTATACAGCTCCGCCTCCACCGCGTTGGCCAGGGTGGATTTGCCAGAACCCGACAGTCCAGTAAACCAGATCACAAAACTCTTGTGGCCGTTCTGCTCCTCTCTCTCTTCGCGACTAACCGCCTGTTCCTGCCAGACCACATGTTCACTCTTTGTCATTACATCAGTTTCCTTCAACCAACTGCTGCAGTGCAGCATAAACCATATCAACATCGATATCCTTGAGACAGTTCAGATGCACCTCGGGACACTCCCGTTTGAAACAAGGACCACAATCCAACCCCAGATGCAGAATCTTGTTGCGCGGATTCAGGGGTGGGGTAAACCAAGGATCAGAAGACCCGTATATGGCCACCAGCGGCCTATCCAAGGCCGCCGCCACATGCATCAGCCCGGAGTCGTTGCTCACCACCGCACCAGCCAGAGACATCAGATCTACTGCCTGGGCCAGACTGGTGCGTCCACTAAGATCCACACAGCGCTCCCCTGCCGACTCGTTAACCGCAGCACACACAGCACTATCCTTATCTGAACCGAACAGCCACACCGACCAGCCTTGTTCCATCATCCTGGATGCCAGCTCCCCATAATATTCCTGGGGCCAGCACTTGGCGGGACCATACTCCGCCCCCGGACAGAGTATCAGCAGTTTATCCGGCCTATCCAGCCCAAGATCATTCCTGGCAGCTTCGATATCTGCATCAGACACTTCTAACCTGGGAATAGGAATCTCTACCGTAGCGTCCGACCCAGGAGGGTAGGCCAGGGCCACAAACCTCTCCACGGTCATGGTCAGTTTTGATTTGTCCAATCTGCGTATATCGTTCAGCAGGACGTAGCGCTGCTCTCCCACCCAACCGGTTCGCCTGGGTATCCTGGCCCAGAACGGGACCAATGCTGATTTTAGGGTGTTGGGCAAGAGTATGGCCTGAGCATATCCTCGCCCGATCAGAGAACGCCCCAAGCGGTAACGAGTTCCAAGCCCCAGACGGCCATGGCCGACCGACATCTCAATGCCATCAGATACTTCAGGCATACGCTGCAACAGTGGCAGGCTCCAGCCAGGTGCCAGCACATCTATTTCCACCTGCGGTTGCTGCTGGCGTAGAGCCTTGAACAGGCTCTGCGCCATTACCATGTCACCCACCCAGGATGGGCCTACTATCAGAATGCGATTGTTATCGCTCAAAACGGATCTTGGCTATCCAGTTAGTTGAAACCGAACTTTATACCAGGGTCAGCCACTCAGGGTTCTCATCCCTGCGCCCATGCACCTGATCAAAGAACATCTTCTGCAACTTCTCGGTTATCGGGCCACGGCCGTTATTGCCGATGGGGCGATTATCCACCTCACGGATCGGTGTAACCTCGGCTGCCGTGCCGGTGAAGAATGCCTCGTCCGCGATATAGACCTCATCCCGGGTGATGCGTTTTTCAATAACCTTTATACCGATCTCATCCGCCAGACTCATCACCGTCTTGCGGGTAATACCGTCCAGGGCGGAGGTCAGATCCGGGGTATAGATGACACCATCCCGCACGATGAAGATATTCTCACCAGAGCCCTCCATGACATATCCCTCCGCATCCAACAGCAGCGCCTCGTCATAGCCACAGGCCAGGGCCTCCTGCAGTGCCATCATGGAGTTCATGTAGTTGCCGTTGGCCTTGGCGCGGCACATGGTGATGTTTACATGGTGACGAGTAAATGAGGAGACCCGAATACGTATACCCTTCTCCAACTCCTCCTCGCCCAGGTATGCGCCCCAATCCCAGGCCGCCACCATCACATGGACCTTAAGATTATCTGCACGCAACCCCATACCTTCGGAACCGTAAAAACACATAGGACGAATATAGGCGGAATTGAGGCCATTCTCTTTCACTGCCGCACACTGGGCCTTATTGATGGTCTCCACATCAAAAGGCATAGGCATACCCAGGATATGAGCCGATCGAAACAGGCGGTCGGTATGGTCCTGTAGACGAAAGATCGCCGGGCCCTTATCGGTCTTATATGCGCGCACCCCCTCAAACACCCCCATGCCATAGTGCAGGGTATGTGTAAGAACATGGGTCTTGGCCTCGCGCCATGGAACCAACTCCCCGTCCAACCATATCACCCCATCACGGTCTGCCATTGTTTGCATCTTAAATTTCCTCAATCTCACCTGAAACACACAGTCGCCATGAATCTGCCGATCAATACCAGCCATCGCCAAACTCACAGCAGTCGGTGCTAATAAATGGCCTGCTTCCGATGTCGACTAGACATCAATCAACATTACAGAATCCCAGATTCCCTTCACTTTTTTACGTTCTTCTATCAGCTCGTCCTGAGCAACTAGTGCCGATCTCTCCTGCAGTGTTAGACGATGAGATGCTGAGCGAAAACTCCGATAAGCATCCGCTAACGACTGCTCTACTTCATCCGTAAATATTCCATGCCGAGCCAGACTTTCAAGCAACCTGATATTGTCAGTCCAATCAAGCAGATCTGGATGCTTACAGGCCCACCTTAGAACCGCGTATTGAACCATAAATTCAATGTCTGCGATACCTCCTGCCCCCTGCTTCAGGTCAAACTGCTCCTGGTCACTCTTATCCAGGGAGGCGCGCATCTTCTCCCGCATCTCAACCACCTCGACACGCAGCTTGTCGGGATCGCGCTGCTGCGATAGCACCGTCCGGCGAATCTCCTGAAAACTGGCAATAACAGCCGGATCTCCAGCGACGGGGCGCGCCCGCAGCAGAGCTTGGTGTTCCCAGGTCCAGGCCTGCTTGCGCTGATACCCATCGAATGCACTAAGAGAGCTCACCAGCATCCCTGAGTTGCCACTGGGTCGCAGGCGCATATCCGCCTCATATAATAGCCCGGAATGAGTACGCGCGGTCAGCATGTGGATCATGCGCTGACCGAGTCTGGCAAAGAATGTGTCCACAGCGATCTGTCGCTCTCCATCAGTAACGGCATTTAGCTCGGAATTGGCATGCAGAAACACCATATCCAGATCTGAGCCGTACCCCAATTCGATACCGCCCAGCTTGCCATACGCAATCACGGCAAACCCCTTGTCCTGTGACCCCTCCAATCCGGACGGACGACCGTGGCGTACTACCATGTAGGTCCACACCTGTTCCAGGATGCGCGACACTATGGTCTCAGCGATCTCGGTTAGATAGTCGCTCACCACCATCAATGGGATCACTCCTGTGATATCTGCAGCGGCCACACGCAGTTTGTTACTCTGCAGGAACTGACGCAGACGCTCCATCTGCTCTTCGGTGTCATCACCCTCCACTGATGAAAGCAGCGTGTCCAGCTCCGCCTCTAGCTCATCTCGCTGCAATGGAGAGTAGAGCTGTCGTGGATCCAGAAGATTGTCCAGCAGGATCGGATGGCGCGTGATCTGACTGGCGATCCAGGGGCTAGCACTTTCCAAACGCACCAGTTGAGACAGGGCCAGAGGACTTTCCACCAGAAGCGCCAAATATGCTGTACGACGTGCGATAGACTCCATCAATTTGAGCAGTCGCTCCAGGACTACGGCCGGTTCTTCAGTTCCTGCCACCGCTTCCAGCAGCATTGGAATTAGCTGATCCATCCTTTGTTGCCCACGCTGGCCCTGGCCGCGGCATGCGTGACTGCTACGGAAATCATCCAGCATCTTCAGGGCATCACCGGCATCCTCTCCGAAACCTGCCTGCTCCAACACTCCCACGGCCTGTTCAGCGTCTACCCGCTGCCGCCACAATGAGAGTAGCGGCCTCTCATCCTGTTCTTCATCATGCTCTGCATGCGGAGCTGCAAACACCTGTTCGAAGTGCCCCTGCACCCGCTGTCGATGCTGCTCCAATACGGAAGAAAACCCATCCCAATCTGCAAACCCCATGGATCTGGCCAGGCGCAGACGAGCCACCGGCTCCTCCGGCAGCAAGTGGGTCTGGCGATCCTGCCAAGCCTGGAGTCTATTCTCCACCAACCGCAGAAACTCATAGGCCGCAGTCAGCTCCTGCACCACGTATTCAGGCAACAATTCCATACCGCCCAGCCTCTCCAACACTGACAATATAGGGCGAATCTGAAGATCTGGGACACGCCCACCACGGACCAACTGAAAAGCCTGACCGATAAACTCGATCTCACGTATTCCTCCCCGTCCAAGCTTAACGTTTGCATCCATACCACGCTTGTGCATCTCGCTATTGATCATCCTTTTCATGTCGCGGATGGACTCGATGGCCCCGAAGTCCAGATAGCGCCGATAGATGAATGGGCGCAACATATCCATAAATGTCTGTCCCGTTTCCTTATCCCCGGCCACCACACGCGCCTTGATCATGGCGTAGCGCTCCCACTCCCGGGCCTGAGCAAAATAGTACTCTTCCATAGCATCAAAGCTCATGACCAAGGGCCCGGAATCGCCGAATGGCCGCAGACGCGTATCCACCCGAAACACATAGCCATCCGCTGTTTGCGCTCCTATAGCCTTGATCAACTGCTGTCCCAGGCGGGTGAAGAATTGTTCATTGGAGAGATAGCGGGCGCCATCCACCTGACCACTGTGCGGATAGGCAAATATTAGGTCGATATCGGAGGAGAGGTTCAACTCACGAGCGCCAAGTTTGCCTAGACCGAGTACCAGCATCCGCTGCTGTACCCCATCCCCATCCCGTGGCACCCCGTTTTTTGCAACTGCCCACTGATACAGCAGATCGAGCGCTTGCTCCACGCATGCGTCTGCCATGGCAGATAGATCTTCCAAGGTCTCCGCCAGGGGGGCTATCCCGGCCAGATCACGCCAGATGATGCGCACCATCTGACGCCGACGGAAGATGCGTAAACCACGGTGCAAAGAGTCTTCATCCGCTACCTGCTCCAACTCCTTACACAGAATTTGCCCCATCTCACCATCTGCGTAGCTGGTGTGCAGGAAATCACCATTAAACAGATCGAGCAGTAGAGCAGGATCACGCATGCAGCACTGAACCACGTAGTCGCTGGCCTCCCAGACCGACCTTAGCTGGACGACAAATTCTTCAGAGAAATCCGTCTCTACTCCGACCTGCCCAAGCCAGTGTCGCCACTGCTTATCTACCTGCTGTGCTGGGTCTGTTGGTTCGTCAACCTGCATGCGTGTCCTTTAGTTATCACATAACCATCGAAAGGATACATTGTAGAATAGGGTCATATTTGTTGCCATTAAACACACCTACCAAAATCATCTGGCACCTTGGGGATTCTGGTCTATACTTTAGGTCGAGTGAGGACAAACGAGACGTCCTCCGCAAAGGACCCGCGACCCCGTGGGGTAGTTTGCACGAGGCCTACGCGGGTCTTTTAATTCAAGCTGTTTTTTCATTTGTGATACAACAAAGCCCCGCATCGCTGCGGGGCTTTCTTTATAGGCTTTGGGCCTGTGGTGATTACATCTACTGCTCCTGCGCATCCATGCGCTCGCAGTATTCGCAAATCCCTTTACATCATTCCACCCATTCCGCCCATTCCGCCCATACCACCCATATCAGGCATGGCAGGACCCTTATCATCGCTCGGGGCCTCGGCCACCATAGCCTCCGTGGTGATCATAAGACCGGATACGGAGGCCGCATTCTGCAGAGCGGTGCGGGTCACCTTGGTCGGATCCAGGATACCCATCTCGATCATATCACCGTACTCCCCGCTACCCGCGTTGTAACCAAAGTTGGCTTTACCTTCTGCGACCTTGTTGACTACCACAGAGGCTTCATCGCCTGCGTTGGTTACGATCTGGCGCAGCGGCTCCTCCATGGCGCGGCAGGCCATATCGATACCTACATCCTGATCGTGGTTGTCGCCCTTGAGTTTCTTTATGGCCGGCAAAGCACGAATCAGGGCTACACCACCACCAGGCACCACGCCCTCTTCCACTGCAGCACGGGTAGCGTGCAGTGCATCTTCCACACGGGCCTTCTTCTCTTTCATCTCCACCTCGGTGGCGGCACCGACCTTGATCACAGCAACGCCTCCGGCCAGCTTGGCCACGCGCTCTTGCAGCTTTTCACGGTCATAGTCAGAGGAGGTCTCTTCGATCTGGGCGCGGATCTGCTCGACACGATCCTTGATGTCCTTCTCGGAACCGGCGCCATCGATGATGGTTGTCTCATCCTTGGTTACCTGGATTTTCTTTGCGGTACCCAGCTCTTCCAGGGTAGCCTTATCCAGGGACAGACCAACCTCTTCGGAGATCACGGTAGCACCGGTCAGGATAGCGATATCCTGCAACATGGCCTTGCGGCGGTCGCCGAAACCAGGGGCCTTGACGGCGCACACCTTAACGATACCACGGATGGTGTTGACCACCAGGGTGGCCAGGGCCTCGCCATCCACGTCCTCAGCAATGATCAGCAGAGATTTACCAGATTTTGCGACGCCTTCCAGGACCGGAAGCAGGTCACGGATGTTGGAGATCTTTTTGTCGTGCAATAGGACGTACGGATCATCCAGCTCAGCACTCATACTCTGCTGATCGGTAGCAAAATAAGGGGAAAGGTACCCACGATCAAACTGCATACCCTCTACTACGTCCAGCTCATTATCCAGGGCCGAGCCCTCTTCCACAGTGATGACACCCTCTTTACCCACCTTCTGCATCGCCTGCGCGATGATGTTACCGATGTTTTCATCGCTATTGGCAGAGATGGTGCCGACCTGGGCGATCTCTTTATCATCAGAACAGGGACGTGACAGGGACTTCAGTTCGGCCACTGCGGCCTCTACAGCCTTGTCGATACCACGTTTCAGATCCATAGGGTTCATGCCGGCGGCTACCGCCTTCAGACCTTCGCGCACCATGGCCTGGGCCAGAACGGTGGCTGTGGTGGTACCGTCACCGGCCACATCTGAGGTTTGAGAGGCAACCTCTTTCACCATCTGGGCGCCCATGTTCTCAAACTTATCTTTCAGTTCGATCTCTTTGGCTACGGATACGCCATCTTTGGTTACGGTAGGAGCTCCGAAGCTCTTCTCCAGAACCACGTTGCGGCCCTTGGGGCCCAGGGTAACCTTGACGGCATCGGCCAGGGTATTCACGCCCTTCATCATCTTGGAGCGGGCGCTTTCAGAAAATTTCACATCTTTTGCTGTCATTGCAATATTCCTTAGATTATTCAGTATTCGTTGATTGGTTTATTCGGCGGAGGCCTCAGCCTCTCGGGTCATCTGCCGATCTCAGGATCAGCCCTCGATCACTCCCATGATGTCCTCTTCACGCATCACCAGGATCTCTTCACCGTCTATCTTTACCTCGGTGCCGGAGTATTTGCCGAAAAGAACCTTGTCTCCAACCTGAAGATCCATCGGGCGCACATCACCGTTTTCCAGGATCTTGCCCTTGCCGATGGCCAGGATCTCACCCTGCATAGGTTTCTCGGTTGCGGAACCAGGGAGAACGATACCGCCAGCGGTGGTGGTCTCCTCTTCCATACGGCGTACAATTACACGATCGTGCAGCGGACGAATGTTCATCTACTGAGTTCTCCTTACATTATGTTTGTGGATAGTTAAAAGCCAGGACAGCGCCTATCATTAGCACTCTCCCCTAGTGAGTGCTAATGATAAGGGCAATCTTTGTATAATCAAGGGCACTGGATGAAAATTTTTTATTTGGAATACCTGGGACGAAAGGGCGGGAAACGTTATGGGTACGGGCTAAGAACAGGTCGTCTGCATCAGATGATCATCGTAGCGCTCCAGCAGATAGCAGAGACAATCCTGGCTTACCACTCTATGGTCCAGACTCAGCATTGAGGGCATCACCGGCACTCGCAGACAGATTTTGTCGTCTACCAGCTCAAAGTAGCGTTCTGAAACATCTCCACCCTGTTCATCTGTCACCTCCAGACCCAATCCAAGCCCTGGACGAATACAGCCAAAGACAGTTCTTGATGGCAATTCGCAAAAATTAAACTGGTCCAGGTCGTCGGCAAGACGAATATCCACGCCGGAAACACCATGCCCAAAGCTGTAGTGGTCAGGTATCTTCACTATGGCCACCGTATGGAACAGCTCTATTTCATCACTGGCAATGGAACGTTCCGAGTGTTCCGATAGGTGCAGACATGCATGCAGATAATCGTGCGCGTGCTCAACACCCTGAATCTCACCAACCCTACCACACTCAAGGGTAACGGCGGGGCAAAGCTGAGCCATGGCCATAGACTGCACCCCGCGGGGGCGGGTGAAATAGACCACGGTGCTACTAAACATGGCAGCCAGATGAAAAAAACTGTTGTCCAGGACGTTCACACAGGCGTAGTGAGGATTGAAGCCGGTATTGTTATGCAGATCTACGCTAGCGAATATGTCACGCTGCCCCATGATATCGACCACTTGAGCCATCATCTTGTGCTCCGGGGTTTCTGGGCTTTCACACCCCGGCCAAACCCGGTTGTAATCCGGCTGACCGTCCAGATGCCGCATCCTCAGCGCAGCCGCATGGACATTGCCTATGAAGATACTCAGTGCCCGTGGCAATTCGCGCCCCCCTCCACCCGGCAGATACTCTTTTAAAAGTTGCCGCAGCGCATCCCAACCCGAGGTCTCGTTACCATGCATAAGTACCGAAATAAACAACGCCGGCTCCCTATTACCGGATAGGTGGATCAGTGTCGGCCCGCCCAGAGCATCCTTAAGTTTGGTCGCATCCAGATCTAATAAGCCTCCTGGTATATGATAAAGTTGCGTCAACATATCAGACCGCCCATAGATGCACCGGCTCACCGTTGTTCTGATTATCCAGATAGGCCTCGGTCAGGCCCCGCATATCTGCTCCATACCTAGCGACCCATGACCTCTGCCAGGCGGCGCCGTTCTGCCCCGAGCCTACCCTATCTCGTATGGTTCCGAGCCAATAATCCGCCTCTTCCTTATCTATACCCAGCGACAACAGTCCGTCTTTCGCCAAAGGGATCAGTTCTTCTCTACATAGTTGCGGCAATCCAATGTTCTTTCCATACAACCACCGAATCTCGGCCCGCAATCCATTCTTTGCCGCAGTATAGAAATTTGCCTGGGCCTGCTCGAACGGCAGCATGCTCTCCGGCGGATTCGGCTGACGCGCCAGGGCTGAGACCGTCCCGAAATAGAATGCGGCATTGGCTATAGAGTCGGCTATTGATGGTCCCGCCGGCACCACGCGATGTTCCAGGCGTAGATGCGGTTCGCCATCGGCATCGAACCCGATTAGTGGTCTGGTCCAGCGCCAGATGGTCCCATTCTGCAACCGCAGATGGGCCAGCCGCTCTTCCGGCTCATCCATGAGACGCGGCAATAAAACAGGATAACGCCGCCAGTTAGCCTGGAAACACTCGGCTATAGATTCATCCAGATAGCGTACTCCTAGGGTCACCCGTTGAGTAAGACTAGAGTCCCCCACAGCTACCGCCTGTTCAAACAGCGGTATGCGGGTTTCGTCCCATAGATCGGCGCCGAACAGATATGGAGAGTTAGCACATATAGCAACCATAGGCGCAGCCAGGATCTTGGATGCGTTGTAGAACCTAACCCCTTCATCTACGTCCACCTTCAGATGAATCTGAAAAGAGGTAGCGGCAGCCTCCAGCATGACGTCGTTATGTTCCAGCAGCAGTTCGTCGTTACCCTCCACATCCAGCCGCAACGGCTCGCCACCGCGCTGGTGCAGTACCTGTTCATTCAGGGCGTGATAGCGATGCAGAGGAGACATGTTGGCTAGTGTAAAGTCTGATTCGCGGGCGGTGGGCAGGATACCGATCATGGCCAGACGCGCTTCCAACTGCGCGGCCACAGCGTTGCACCTATCCCAGGTCCGTGTCAATTCTTGCTGCATAGAGCTAAGGGCCTTGCCACGCAACTCTTGGGGAGTGCCGTTCAGTTCCAGATTGAAGGTGGCCAGCTCGGGAACAGCCATCGGGTTATCCAGATGACGCAGGTATTCCTCTACTATACCTGTCGGCCGAGCAGCTTTGTCTATGAGCCAGGCCTCTAACTCAAACCCACCCATGTTGGGGCTGGATTTAAATTTCCCTTCTTGCAGCCAACGGCATAGAAGCAGAGTCTCCCTTCCCAAGCGCTCTTCAAAGGCGGCAAAATCTCCCGGATCGAAATGGCTATCGGATATCTCTTGTCCCATGCATCTAAGTCTAGTTGGGCCACTACAATGCAGCTAGAGCCTTTCCAACAGACCACCACGTAATGCGGCATCCAAGGCCTTGAGTCTTTGCGGCGTGCCCACATCCACCCAACGACCTGCATACAGCTGCCCGCTTACCAGACCCTTTTTCGCATGTGCGCGCAAAAGTGGTGCCAGGCGAAAAGGACCCGGCGCGCAATCCGCAAGCAGTTTCGGATGATAGATACCGATACCGCTGAAGGTGAAACGCCCACCGTCCCCGTCTGTCACTAGGCCATCTTCTAATCCGAAGTCCCCCTCCTGATGATGCGGGGGATTAGGCACCAGCAGCAGATGGGCCAGCCTGTCCGGTGCGATTCCGAGGGAGGAGAAATCCAGGTCGGTCCAGACATCCGCGTTCACTACCAGAAAGGGTTCATCACCAAAAAACGGTAACGCATTGAAGATACCGCCACCAGTCTCCAGGGCCTGCCCGCTCTCGGGAGAGTAGGTGATATTGAGGCCATATTCACTACCATCCCCCAGATGCGCCGTGATCTGTTCACCCAGATGCGCATGATTTATCACCAGATTTTGGAAACCAGCACTAGCCAACGCCTCAACGTGATACTGGATCAAGGGTTTACCTGCCACCATGAGCATGGACTTTGGTACGCTGTCAGTAAGCGGCCGCATACGCTCACCACGGCCAGCCGCCAGGATCATGGCGCGCGTCGGTCGTAGCAGGTTACTCATCTATGCTCCTTAATCCAGTTGGTGAGATTCAAATAATAAACTAGTTGGATAGGGTTGGCATCTTGAAGGGATGCAGGGTTTCCTTGCCCATGATTATAACCATGCATCTGCTAGCCTTATCATCAGTAAGGATTTAACTCGATGACCTTGAAGGAGATAAATAGATGAAAATAACAACAACATGGATAGGCAAAGGTGCCTGTATCCTTTCCCTTATTGTATTCTCATGCGTATCTAACTCAGCCCCCGTACGCTATGAATATCAAGTTGAGGTAAATTCCGGCCAACCTCTGTTCTCTGCCGGAACTATCGTCTCGGGTTCGTTTATCTATGACAACGAGTCCACAACCATCGGCGTGCCAGGCCCAACATGGCATCCTAATTTTGGTGATCATTCCAGATATGGTGCCGGAGTTGTAAGCGACTTCTTCGGATCCATCAGCGGAAATGTCTTTTCCGCGGCCGATACGGAAATCCTGATCGCAGACGCAACTCCATCTGATTCGCATATTTATGATGGATACTTCATCGATGGCGGGAACATGTCCCAAAGTGGACTACCGATAACTGTCTTTACCATTGGCAACTACACGCTGTCCGGTTTCACCTTTTTTGGCTTTGGAGATAAAAACCAATACTCCAGCCAGGACCTGCCATTGGAGCTTATTTCCGGACCAATCAATGGAGGGATCGTACTCCATTTTCAGAATCCATTCGCCAATGAGATCGTCGTGAACGCCTGGACCAACGAAAGTCTGACTGCAGTTCCATTACCGGCGGCTTTCATAACATACGCCTCTGCTATCTTATTTGCAGGGGCATTCAGCTCCTTTCGCAGGAAGAGAGGAACCAGCTAAGCCAAACCTGTTTGCGTCTAGCTTGCGTTTATAGGAATACCCCACTCACACAACCCACTCCCTATGTAGGATATAGGGAGTGGCGTCACCCCGCCAACTGCCCGAATATCTTAAACCCAGCCACATAGGTCCCAATGGCGGAACCCAGGGTGCTGAACAGGAATACCAGCAGAGTGCGGGAAACCCGGTTGTGCCACCATCCTTTTAAGTGAGTGGTATCACTACGCAGTTCGCTGAAATCCCCTACTCTAGGTTTACGTAGATAGATCTCCACCGCCGCAGTGGCCATGCCAGCGCCCACGGTCGGGTTAAGTGACGTTATGGGCGCAGCAACAAAGGCAGCTATAGTAGTGATGGGATGCGCACCTGCAATCAAAGCTCCCAGTGCGGACAGACCGCCGTTAATGATGATCCAGTCTGCAACCAATCCCCAACCAAGTTCTGAGCTGCGTGAAAATCCAATGACAAAACCGGACATGATCAAGGCAACTATGGTCCATGGGATTAGCTTGGTCCATTTCCTAGGTGTAGGTAGTGAATCGAGTTCAGACACCACCTGTTTGGGATCATCTACTCCCTGCTCCAAATAGTTATTTATTCCCTTCATATGTCCGGCACCGACCACTGCCAGAATATTCTTATGACCGTCTTGCCTCATCTCATCGAGCAGACGCGCCGCCATGTAGCGATCACGTTCGTCAATCAGGGGCAAATATAAATCCTTGCGGTCTTCTGCAAACTCAGCAAAGGTGGTCTCCAGAATATCGCCCTCTTTCAGACGCTCCACCTCTTCTTCGTCTACATCGTCATTGGTCAATAGGCTTGCCAGCAGCCCTGAAAACAAGGTTAGACGCTGCCACCAAGGTACGTTACTGGCTACTCGCTTCAGGGTAACACCGATCTCGCGATCGATCAGAAGAACTGGGCTGTGATTCTCTTGCGCATACTTAATCGCCTCACGCTGTTCGGCACCAGGTTCAATCCCAAACTGCTCTGCCAGACGCTGTTGATAGGCACCCAAGGCGAGATTTGCTGCCACCATGGTCCCCTTACCTTCCTTCAGAACCTTGAACAGGTCCATACGGGCCAGCGCATCAGGATCCATGATAGCATTGTATCTGCTGGGGCAAAGCTCCACTGCCACTGCATCGTATTCACCGGTCTGCAGTAACTCGCGAACCTTATCCGCACTGGCGCGCGACACATGGGCGGTTCCGAGCAGGGTGATCATGCCCCCTGCGATCTGCAACTCTACCTGTGGTTCTGCTTGATCCTGATTCATCCAATCTACCCAATAAAGCCGACGTGGCGCGATAAAGGTCACGTATCATAACAGCATGCGTGGCTTTTCGAACAGAAATTGCTTTCATAGCACTAGAACCGCTATCAATACTCGCTTAACATGGCGTCACACTATACAACCATTGGAATGGACCATGTTGAAAGTTAGAAAAGCGCCCCTTTTTATAATAACTCTGGCCCTGCTACTTACAGGTTGCCAATCCTTCTCGCCAATAAAGGCATTTAAGGACAAAGATAAGCAGGACACTCTAACTCAGGCTTTACACAGCTACGAACTGACCGTACGTTGGGGTGAACTCAGCCAGATCTACTCTTTCCTTCATCCGGACCTGGCGAAAGAAACAAGCATTCAGAACAATCTAGATAACGTACGGGTAACCAGCTATGAGACTATTAAAGGGCCGACAGGAGTATCTGAATATCAGGCCATGCAAACTGTTAGGATCCTCTATATATATGACGACAGGCAGATTCAGAAAACTATGATCGACAACCAGGAATGGACCTACAACGAAGATAAGAGACAGTGGCGCAGGACCAACACCATACCAAAATTCTAACCAGCTATGAATAAGGCGATCACCACTCCACAAGGCAGCAAAATACTCCTAACTCTTGCTGCGTTCGTTATTGTAGTTGCTGGTGTTCGCGAAGCGCGAGAACTGCTGGTACCGTTTCTGCTATCAGCCTTTATTGCCATCATAGCCGCCCCACCACTGTTTTATCTGAAAAACAAAAAGATTCCGACCGGGATCGCTCTGGCCCTGGTTATCTTGTTGGTTGTGTTCGCGGTGATTATGATGGGTGTGCTGGTGGGTAGCTCCATCGACGACTTTTCAGCACAACTTCCCATTTATCAGGAACGATTAAACACACAAACCACGGCCCTGCTTGCCTGGTTAGGACAATTGGGGATAGAGATCCCAAAAGAGACCGCATCCAAGCTAATGGATCCGGCCAAGGCAATGAAGATGGCAGCGGTGGGATTGAGTAGTCTGGGCGGCCTACTTACCAACACCTTTCTCATCCTGTTGACGGTTATTTTTATCTTGCTGGAGGCCGCGAGCTTTCCTACCAAGCTTGAATCCATACTGCAAAATCCGGACAGTGGCCTCCCCCGTTTTCGCGACTTTTTGGATAACATAAACAGCTACATGGCCATCAAAACCGCTACCAGCGCCCTTACCGGCGTTTTGGTTTTTCTTTGGCTATGGGCGGTTGGTGTGGACTACCCGGTGCTCTGGGGCATGCTAGCGTTCCTACTCAACTTTGTCCCCAATATAGGCTCCATCATCGCCTCAATCCCCGCCCTGCTATTGGCCCTGATTCAATTGGGAGCGGCCGGCGCCCTCTGGTCCTTGCTAGGTTACGTACTGATCAACGTAGTTGTGGGAAATCTAATCGAACCGCGCTTTATGGGCAGGGGCTTAGGTCTCTCAACCCTGGTGGTATTTGTATCACTGGTGTTCTGGGGCTGGATTCTTGGTCCGGTAGGCATGTTCCTTTCGGTACCCCTGACCATGATGATCAAGATCTCCTTCGACAGCAGTGAAGAAACCAGGTGGATAGCCATCCTCCTGGGAAGCGAGGTGGAATCGAAATGACCTTGATCTTCAGCCAGAAGCCGGGGCGCAACGAACGCCATTTAAGGCGCAAACACAACAACCCCCTGTTCCCAAGGTCAGAGCGTGACATCACACCGGAAGATCTACTCGAGGCACAAAGGTTAGACCATGAGGAGTTGGTGGATTTTATCGGCGGATTCAGGGCCCTGGTGCAAAGGACGGTAAACCTCAAGCCTAACGAAGAGACCGACACCGTCCTAAAAATTAAAGAACAGCTCGATATGGCCTACGAACAAGCCTCTGGCCTGGCGGACGATCAGAACGAGACCAAAGAGGCCATAAAGAAGCTCACCCAGATCATAATGAACTGCATAATCTCAAATACCAGCGGTGACCGCCTGGCTCAGGAAGAGCTGAAACAGGAACAGGATGCCCGTAGCGCCCATTACTCACTTCTGCAACACCCTATCGTTGCGGATCTGCTACATCCTGAATCACCCATACAGGAGAATGACCTGGCACCCACGCTATTAAGCGAAGGATCCCAGGGCCTACAGGCAGCTCTGGAGCTGTTCGACAATACCCAGCTACAGATCATATGCGAGGACGGTTCTAACCTACTGAAGAATCTGGAGACCGAAGGGGAGGTCCTGGAACAGGCAAAACAACGCCTCACCGAGATTGGCACCAGATTGACGGAAGGTGCATCCGGAACCGTAAATTAGAGGACTCAAATAACAGGCTATCCCCCTCTCTCCGCAGCAATCTAAGTCCACACTATACTTAATGAACATGAAGAACCTACTCGACGAAATGATCTCGAAGGCTGGCGATATTATCCTGGGAAAGGAGCGGGTGCTACGTCTGGCCCTTGCCTGCGTACTGGCCAAGGGCCACCTGTTGATTGAGGACCTACCAGGTGTAGGCAAGACCACCCTGGCCCATTTGCTGGCGCGACTCCTGGGAATGCAGTATCAACGCATCCAGTTCACCAGCGATATGCTACCCGCTGACATCATCGGGGTTTCCATCTATGACCGGGAGCAGGAGTCATTCCGATTTCATCCGGGACCGATATTTTCCCAACTAGTGTTGGCCGATGAGATCAATCGCGCCACCCCCAAGGCCCAAAGTGCACTACTGGAAGCTATGGAAGAGCGCCAGGTCACGGTAGAGGGTGAGACCAGAAAACTGCCCCACCCATTCTTCGTGATAGCTACTCAGAACCCCTCTTATCAAATAGGCACCTTTCCACTACCTGAATCACAGCTCGACCGTTTTCTGATGCGCCTGGAGATCGGCTACCCAGACTCAAGGTCAGAACGCGAACTTTTGATAGGGACAGAACGCAGAGAGATGCTTGAGACCATCACCCCTTGCATAGATCTGGAACAATTGACGACCATCCAGAGAAAGGTGGATGACGTATTCGTCTCCAACGCCCTACTCGACTACTGTCAGAACCTACTTGAATTCAGCCGCACCAGTCCACGTTTCCACCACGGCCTATCACCTCGAGCCGGACTTGCATTACTACGCAACGCCCGTGCGTGGGCGCTGATGGAAGGACGCCAAGAGGTGTTGCCGGAAGACATCCAGGCCGTACTGACCGCAACCGTAAGCCATCGCCTGCACTCTACATCCGACACCGGTGTAAACGAGGGTAACCAGTTAGCCCAACACCTACTGAATTCTGTACCAATCCCATAACCACAGGCAAAATGTTCAAACTGCCAGATCACATATTAAGGATTAACAGACAAGACTCGACCGGGACAGCAAAGATAGGGCCTCGTCACATATACATCCTGCCAACCCGATATGGGATCGTCTTCGGACTGTTGCTGTTACTGCTACTCATAGGTTCCATAAACTACGGCAATAACCTGGCCTTTATTCTCACATTCCTGCTAGCCGGACTGGGTGTAGTAGCAATGCTGCACACCTGGCGCAACCTGGTAGGACTGGAACTGGTTCCAGGTGGCAATAAACCTGTTTTCGTGGGACAGACCGCTGTCTTTGTTATACACCTGATAAACCGTCGAGAGGGAGAAAGACCAGCCATACAAATACATGCGTCTGACCAATCATTTGCAATCACTGATCTCTCCGGCAACGCCAGAGATTCGCTCAAACTGCACATGAAAGCAATCTGCAGGGGACCGCTTAGACTCGGAAAGGTCACTGTATCCACCAGCTATCCACTCGGGCTACTAAAAGCCTGGAGCTATGTTGATCTAGATACGGACTGCCTGATCTATCCCAGTCCTGCCTCCAGAAGACCACCCGCTATTCAGTCGAACTATGACCACAGCAGCAGTGGGGACAAAGGTGTTGGGGTAGATGATTTTGTCGGCATACGCCCGTATAGATCAGGAGACTCTCCCAAACACATCAACTGGAAGGCCTTTGCCAGCGAGCGCGGACTACAGACAAAACAGTTTGGAGGAGACCGGGCTGACCGGATCTGGCTGGAGTGGAAAAGCATGCCGGGTGTAGCCGTAGAGGAGAGGCTCAGCCGCATATGTCGCGGCGTACTGGACGCATGTGACCGAGAACAGGAGTTCGGACTGCGGATACCAGGGACCGAGCTCAAGCCTGGTCACGGTCAGACCCATCGTCATCTCTGTCTCACCGCCCTCGCCATGTTCGACGAACCAACATGAAAGATACAGATAGACAACCACTTAACAGGGGCCTACTCTTAACCCTTATTATCCTGCTAACCTTGGCAGCCGCCCCGCATTTTCTGCATCTGCATGGTTGGATCATAGCCTTCTTTCTAGCATCCGTGACCCTACGGATAACGTCCTTCATTCAACCACGGCTTTTGCCAGGCCGGTTACTATTGTTTCTGCTAGCCCTGGCAGGACTAGCCAATGTAATCCTGAACCACCCGGTGCTGTTCAGTGGCGAGACCACTATAGCCCTGATGACATCTATGGTGGGCCTGAAGCTACTGGAGATTCACAATCGGCGTGATCTATTCATCGTGGTATTCGTCGGTTATTTTCTCCTCGCCACCCAATTCCTGTTCAATCAAGAGATGTACATGGTGGTCCTGGTTATGGTTCTGACCATCGCCCTCACCGGGGTATTGCTGGCAAACAGCCGCCTGAGCCCAGGCAACAATCCTGTCAAGCCGTTCGGTTCGGCCTTTGTCTTGCTGCTCCAGGCCCTGCCCATCATGCTGATGCTATTTATCTTCTTCCCACGACTTTCAGGCCCACTTTGGTTCATGGACACAGATGAGCGAATAGGCAGAACCGGGCTAAGCGACAATATCTCCATGGGCTCCATCACCAAGCTGGCACTGTCTCAGGAAGTGGCATTCCGAGTGGATTTCATCGACCCGGTACCACCTTCGCCCAAGAGATATTGGCGGGGCCCCGTACTCTGGAACACCGACGGCAAGAGATGGACTCGAGGTAAACCCATCTCTCATCCACCTCCAAATCTGATAAGCAATAGCAACGGGGTCAGATACTCAGTGACTCTGGAGCCAACGTATAGCAGTTGGATCATGGCGCTGGACCTACCTTATTACCTACCGGATAAGACCAAGATTTCAGGAGATTTCCAGGTAACCAGTCACTACCCGATCCGGAGCCGTCTGCGTTATAACGCCAGTTCCCTGTTGAGATACAACACAGGCCCCATCAGCCAGGAAGAACTTAGCCGCGGCCTACAATTGCCAGACAATATCACCCGGCGTATGCGGGATTTGGTAAAAAAATGGCGATCGGAGTCCAACGATGATTCGAGTTTTATTAAACGAGCCCTCAGGCATTTTCGCACCGAAGAGTTCTACTACACCCTGCGACCGCCCCTACTTGGTGAAAACCCGGTAGATCAATTCATGTTCGAGAGCAGGCGCGGTTTTTGTGAACACTTTGCATCCAGCTTCACGCTGTTGATGCGTCTGGCTGGAATTCCATCGCGAGTGGTAACCGGTTATCAGGGTGGAGAAATAAACCCTTTGGGAGGGCATCTGGTAATCAGGCAATCCGATGCCCATGCATGGTCAGAGGTTTGGTTACAAGGAGATGGTTGGATCAGGATAGATCCAACTGCTGCAGTAGCCCCGGAACGCATCGAACACAGCTTCGAGTTAAATGCCGCGTACGCTAGCGGCCCCCTCGGGGTACCCATAGATTTTAGTGGTGTCGGTTCAGGCCTTATGGCCAAAATACTTAAACAGCTACACTGGGGTATGGACGCAATGAATGCGTCCTGGCACCGCTGGGTACTGGGGTACACCCGCGAACGTCAATCCATGCTTATGAGCATACTGGGGCTTGATTTTCTTAAGGGACACCGCCTGGGATACGCCATGGTCGGATTTGCCTCCATCGTAATCCTCCTGCTCGGATTCAGTCTCTGGCGGAGAGGCAATAAAATATCTGACCAGGTCTACGCAGACTACCTCAAGTTCTGCGAAAAACTGGAGCAGCAGGGCCTGATACGCGATCCCACTGAAGGCCCCATGGATTTTCTGCAGCGAATTTGCCAGTGGCGACCTGAAATCGCCCCCGAAGCCACTCTAATTACCGAACTATATGTAGAGATTAGATATAGAAAAAATCCTGTAAAAGAGAGACATGGATCACTTCGTAAGATGATTAGAGGATTTAGGCCTTGATTGACAGGCTCTCCATAATTAGAATCCTAATGAACGCGGGCAACCGCTGAGACCGATTCGAACAAATACACCAACTGCCGGTCTAACTGATACCTTTTGGTTTGCAAGGAGCATTTGATGACAGACGGAAACAGCATCACGACAATCAAAATATCCCAGTTAAAGGCCAAGCAAAAGACCATTGAGGGAAGCTGGGGCAGGACTGGCAATCCAAAGCTGATAGAGTTTTTTGTCGACATAATCCCCGATCTTCTGAACGCAGAACGCTGTTCTGTGTTTGTCTTTAACCCAGACTCTGATTCACTCTGGCTCTACCGCGGCACTGATGTACATGAGGGCCAGATCCAGGTGCCAAGAAAAGGCTCCATGGCGGGAGAGGCTCTGTCGTCTGGCGTACACAAGATATTCACCGACCTGGAGGATAAGGCGGGAATACACGAAATCGTGGATAGCGAAACAAAATTCACTACTTGTAATACCCTATCACTACCCATATTCACCAGATCTGGCGATCAAGCCATTGGCGTACTACAGATTCTTAACAAAAAAGGCCGAGACGATTTCACAAAGGCAGATGTGGACCTGATGTTTCGCCTAATCGACAACATAGCACGATATATCGAACCGGTATTCAAACACCAAGAAGTTGCAGAGATCCTGGTAAAAATAAAGAAGAAAATCAAAGGACTAGAAAGCTCTTTAGCTA
This sequence comes from Sedimenticolaceae bacterium, assembly GCA_050288625.1. Lineage (GTDB taxonomy): Bacteria > Pseudomonadota > Gammaproteobacteria > Chromatiales > Chromatiaceae > JAAGZL01. The sequence continues at coordinate 156,857 of JBNKEE010000010.1, forward strand.
AAGAGGGCGTAAAGCAGCGCCTGGACAAGGAGCAGTTAACATCAGTAACTCCCAGATCGACAGGCGAGCAGCCTGGGCGTCTGCATTAGCCCCAAAGAGCATATATATCCTGCGAGTCATCTGGGCCGGATCCATCTAGGCGACCCTACCCTCCTTGTCACGTCACGCCGTAAAACCTGATAATAGTCAAAAAATACCTAGTTCATGGTCTATCATAATAACCATGTCATCATTTTAAATTAGAGTTCAGTCATGGCTTTTGATGAATGTATGGAACCGGAAATTCAAAGGGTTCTCGACACCTCTGCCATCCTGCAAATCTCAGAGTTCGAGGTCTTTAGACTCTCCTATGATCGCTGGTTTGGTACTCCTGCCGATGACGGTCTGATCGAGCCGTTTTTCTGTGATTACATGTTCCAGATGGTTGTGCCTAGCTGGGTAAACCACTTTACTCGCAAGGTACTGGATCTCTATAAGAAGGATCAACTTGATCCAGCCAGCTTTGGCATACTACCAAAACCTTTTAGCAACAGCGCCGCCAGAATGGGCATACAGATAGCAGTGATCATAAGCGCAATCATGTTGTGCCTTGTGCTTTTGGCAGACAATGTGACAGACTTCTACGATCTCACGGGCATCTTTCGTTAACCCATCTAATTAGTTTTTAGCCCCATACAGCTGTATGGCGCGCTTTTGCGCGCAAATAAATAGTTGCATTATTTCAATAATGTATTAACATTATTTAACACTATTTATAGCAAATAGGCGCATCATGATGAAAAATAAAGGATTTTATGTAGAAAAAACGCTTCCGCTGTATGAAGTCACTGAATTGACCAAGGATGAGGCCCTACTAGCAATCTCCGATTACAGGGGAGATGAGGTAAAATCAGGCATCCTGTCGAGCGAGATCTTAAAGAGATACTATCAGGACCGTACTATAGAACAGCGCCAACACTAAGGTCGGCTCAGAGCAAAACCTTCTCGATACCACCCTTCGATAGGCTATCGACAAACTCATGGCGCCAGGATTGTCCAAGCCACCCATTGGCTAGTTCCTCCACAACATACCTGACCTCCAGACCAGCGTCATCTGAATATCGACTCAATCCCTGCAGACAGGCCGGACACGAGGTAAGCATTTTTACACCGCCACCTGCGTTTGATTCTATTCCAGACAACCGGCTTATTCCTGCGTCCAACTCCTCCAATTTCCTATATCGCAACTGGTTTGCAATATCAGGCCTCGAAGCGCCAAGTGTGCCCGCCTCGCCACAACAGCGATCCGACAACATCACTTCGGCCGACATTAGAGCAGAAGCTACTGTAACAGGATTGTGCTGTTTCATCGGGCTATGGCAGGGATCATGATATAGGTATCTCCTATCTTCCTTTCCATCCAGGGTCACGCCTTTCTCCATCAGATACTCATGGATATCCAAAAGGCGGCAACCGGGAAAGATCTTTTCAAACTCATATTCCTGCAGTTGGTCCATACAGGTACCACAGGAAACCACCACGGTGCGAATATCCATATAATTGAGGGTGTTGGCCACACGATGAAACAAGACTCGATTCTCGGTAGTGATACGTTTCCCCTCTTCACTTAAACCCATTGCGGTCTGAGGGTAGCCGCAGCAGAGATAGCCAGGCGGCAACACCACCTTGGTCCCCAGCTCATACATCATAGCCAAAGAGGCCAACCCAACATCGCTGAACAGGCGCTCGGAGCCACAACCGGGAAAATAAAATACAGCATCTGATTCATCAGTGATCTTGGCGTGATTACGCAGGATCGGAACCGTAACCGTATCCTCCAGACCCAGTGTTGAACGCAAGGTCTTTTCAGGCAGGCCCACCTTAATCGGTTTACGCACCAGACCCAATACCTGCCCCTTCAGGTCTGGCCTGCCGGAGGTAGCCTCAGGAATATCTCCACGTTTACCCAACAGCCCCAGACGCTTAAACAGGTAATGTCCCATGGTTATAGCCTTAAAACCCCACTGCAACATACCCTTGCGCATGATACGAATAGCCCTGGCATCGGTGGTATTAAGAAAGGACATAGCTGCCCAGCTACCCAGACTTCTGCGTTTCTTGCCCTGCTGTGTGAGGATCTTGCGCATGCGGATAGTAACATCACCGAAATCGATATTTACCGGGCAGGGTGGCTCACACTTATGGCACACGGTGCAATGGTCAGCCACATCGTTCATCTCATCAAAATGACGTAACGAAAGACCGCGCCTGGTTTGCTCTTCATACAGAAAGGCCTCCACCATCAGACCGGCACCCAATATCTTGTTGCGCGGCGAATAGAGAAGATTAGCCCTTGGCACATGGGTCTGACACACAGGTTTACACTTACCACAGCGTAAACAGTGACGAACATCGTCATTAAGGGCACCCAGCTCGCTTGCCTCCAGAATGATCGCCTCCTGCTGCACTAATCGAAGGGATGGGGTATAGGCAACATCAAGTCCGGAATCTGGCATCAGCTTGCCACGGTTGAATAGCCGCTTAGGGTCTACCTTCTCCTTGTAGGCGACGAAGCTTTCCAGCTTCTCTCGGTCCAGGTACTGTATCTTGGTCAGGCCTATGCCGTGCTCACCCGAGATGACGCCGTCCAGGGAACGGGCCAGTTGCATGATGCGATCCACCAGCCTCTCTGCCTCATGCAACATCGCATAGTTATGGGAGTGCACCGGAATATTGGTATGCACATTTCCGTCACCGGCGTGCATATGCAGGGCCACGAATAGACGCGAATCCCGGATACCCGCGTGGATCTGCTCCAGCCGATCACGCACCGCCCCCATGTCACGGCCACTGAATATATCGTTCAATCTTCCCGCCACCTCATGACGGTAGGACTGCACCAGCTCCCGACGCAACATCAGGTCCAGCAAAGTCTCGTCCTGATCGTAGTTTTCTACATCATCCTCCAGCAACGTCTGCCTGTCCGCCGCCTTGGCATCCAGGTTGTCTAGAATCTGTTGCCAACGTCCCTTGGTATCTTGCAGCGCCAGGATCGCTGCCTCCTGCTTTGACTGCAGGATAGCATCGCTCTCATCTGACTTTTCATACTCTTCACCCAGGCGCGCCTCCGGCATATCGCCCTGCAGATACTCCAGCACAGCACCCATTATGGCCAGCTTGTTCTTTATGGACTGTTCGATGTTGATGCGTTCGATGCCGCGGTTATATTCGGGCAGACGCTCCAGCGGAATCACCACGTCTTCGTTGATCTTGAAGGCGTTGGTGTGGGCGGAGATGGCCGCAGTCCGGGCCCTATCCAGCCAGAACCTGCGTCGCGCCTCCGGGCTGACGGCGATAAAACCCTCACCGTCTCGTTCATTGACTAGACTTACCACCTCAAAAGCCGCGCCAGCCACCAGATCCTTATCATCTGACACCAGATCCGCTATCAGCACCATCTTGGGGTGCACATGGCGCGAGGCCTTGGTGGAGTATTTCACAGCCTTTATATATCGTTCATCCAGGTGCTCCAGGCCTGCCATCTGCACCCCGGTGCTGTTCTCGATCAGATCCTTGATCTCCACGATGGCTGAGACTGCCGCTGTAAGATCCACCCCGAAGAATTCCATGCATACGGTACGTACATGCTCCGGCATCCGATGTAAGATAAAACGAGCCGATGTGATCAGACCGTCGCACCCCTCCTTCTGCACCCCGGGCAGACCGGAGAGAAATTTGTCGGTGACATCCTTGCCCAGTCCATTCTTACGGAAGACACTCCCAGGCATCTCCAGCAATTCCGGATCACTAAGCGGCGTCACACCATCCCGCTTGAATCTGGATACGCGAAAGCTTACCAGATCCTGGTCATGTATCTTGCCCAGGTTGTGGTTCAGTCGCTCCACATCCAGCCAGTTACCGTCCGGCATCACCATACGCCAGGAGACCAGATTATCCAGGGTGGTCCCCCAGAGCACAGCCTTCTTGCCTCCAGCATTCATGGCGATATTGCCACCGATGGTGGATGCATTTTGCGATGTAGGATCTACCGCGAAGGCAAGGCCATTAGCCTCTGCCAGATCAGATATACGCTTGGTGACCACACCGCTACCAGCCCGGACTGTAGCAACCTTTTCTTCCACACCTGGCAGCTCAAGATATTCCACCTCACCAAGCTGTTCCAGCTTCTCGGTGTTAATCACAGCGCAGTTCGGATCCAGGGGCACCGCGCTACCGGTATATCCAGTGCCGCCTCCGCGCGGAATGATGGTCAGACCGCAGTCGATACAGGAACGAACAATGTTCGCCACATCTTCTTCTCGATCTGGAGTTATAACCACGAATGGGACCTCAACACGCCAGTCAGTAGCGTCTGTGGAGTGGGAGACCCTAGCTAGACCACCAAAATCAATATTGTCTCTGCGTGTCACCCGGGACAGTACATTGGTTACCGATTGGCGCAGGCGGGCGTTTCTCTCAAAACATGCGGCGAAACGGTCAACCGCCTCACGCGAGGCGGCCAGCAGCTGCAGCGCCTTGGGATTATCATTTGCGCGCAGTTCAAATTGGTCCAATCGATGCCGCAGCGCCCCGATCAGGGCATCGCGCCTATCCTGGTCAGCCTGTATATCGTCCTGCAAATAGGGGTTCCTGGCCACTACCCACATATCACCCAGCACTTCAAACAGCATGCGAGCCGAACGACCTGTACGGCGACTGCCTCGCAACTCCTCAATCAGATCCCACATCTCCTTCCCTAGGAAACGGATGACTATCTCCCGATCGGAAAACGAGGTGTAGTTGTATGGAATCTCGCGGATACGGCTGCTTTTTTGGATGTCCATCTTAGTCTGCATATCAGTGCCGATAAAAAAGACCCTAAAGGATACAGCAGTCGCGGCCTATGCGGGAGGGTAAAATTAAGATATTTAAGTCTACACCCGCTTTGAGGAACCGTCTGAACGTATATAATCGTGCGCATTAAACCCTTTCTAGCAGGATTCCACCCATGTCACACAAAAAAGCGATATTTCTCGATCTGGCCACAGTGAGTATTGATGACATCGATTTGTCCATACTGGAACATGCTGCTACAGATTGGACCTTCTGGCCAACCACCAAGCATCACGAAAGAACGGATCGCATAAAAGAGGCCGAGATTATTGTTAGCAATAAGGTGATTCTTGATCGCTCAACAATGCAGTCCTGTGACAATCTAAAATTAATCTGTATCGCTGCGACTGGCACCAATAATGTTGATCTGGATGCCGCAAAAGAGTTAGGAATAAACGTTTGTAACGTGTCCGGATACTCGACCCCTTCGGTAGTACAGCAAGTATTTTCAATGATATTGGGCCTAACAACACGTCAAGCCGAATACACACAAGCTGTTGCAGCCGGACGTTGGCAACAAAGCGATCAATTCTGCCTGCTGGATTTTCCCTTTCGCGAACTGAGTGGAAAACGCATGGGAATAGTCGGTTATGGAGAACTGGGAAGGGCTGTGGCAAAGATTGCCACAGCCTTTGGCATTGAGGTTATATTGTGTAATCGCCCAGGTAGCAAGCCAACACCAGGACGGATGCCTCTACAAGAAATGCTGCCTCAGGTGGACATCCTATCCCTGCACTGTCCTCTAACCGAGCAGACCAGGGGGCTGATCGGTGAAAAGGAACTCGAAATGATGAGGGACGACGCATTACTCATTAACTGTGCACGCGGCGGCATAGTGGATGATGCCGCCCTAGCCCGAGCACTTACCACCGGACTGATTGGTGGCGCCGGGGTGGATGTACTAGCCCAGGAACCGCCTGCGGATGGCAGCCCTTTACTTGCGCCGGGAATACCCAACCTAATCCTGACCCCACACATAGCATGGGCTAGTAGAGAATCGCGTCAACGACTGGTCAACGAGGTAGCCGCGAACATTGAGGCATATCTGGCCGGAGATAAAAGAAATTTTGTGGTTTGAAATTAATCGACAACAAACACTTAGGGGAGAAAGTACACTTCCGATCCATCAGGAGATCGGAATAAAATTCTGTTTCAAGCCGATACGCCCAGGGGCGGCTTTATCAATCAGATCTTTTGATTAATCCAGAATCTCAATCATTGAACAAGCCGCTGCATATGTATCCTTTTCATTCTCAAGAGGATCACAGCGCACAACTTCAACTCTGGCGTTCAACGGCGGGGTAATATCCTTACCCGGCTTCAACGTGATTGAGATCTGACTTCCTGGTTTGACCTTTTGCTTAATCCAGAGAAGTAGCCCGCCACTACTTAGGTCCTTTACAATGGCCTTGCTCTTCTTACCCGAACCATTGACTTTGTACTCCGCACTGCAATCCATGGCCATGCGATAAAAGTCACGTTTTTCCTTGTATTCCATCATTGTCGATTGCTCCAAATTGATAAAAGAAGCTATCTTGGCCCTGCATCAGCATTGAATGCGCGACCTAACGCGTATGCTAATAAACGTAATTCAGAATCAACGCGTTAGGTACATTATATCCATGGAAATTATTAATACACGCCAAGCAGGAAAAAACCCAGGAAGAAGATTCTTTAATAGGGACTGGGACGGATCGAAAGCCATCTCCTATACCAGGTCTCTATATCTTGAACTTGCCGCTCTTCAAGCGCTCCGCCTCCATCATCTCAAGTTCCCTAGAACCGGAGACTACAATCTCAGGGTCTGGCACAAAATCCAGATCCGGGTCTAGTCTGTCGTAGGGCACGGAATTGAGGATAATCTTCATCACGTTCAGACGCGCTAGATGTTTATTGTTGGAACGAATGATAGTCCAAGGTGCGTGGGTGGTATTGGTCTGGCGCAGCATCTCATATTTCACGTTGGTGAAATCATCCCAACGCTCCTGTGCCTGCACATCCACCTCGCTCAATTTCCACTGACGCAGAGGATCGGTCTTGCGCCGTTCGAATCGACGTTCCTGCTCCTCTTTAGTCACACTAAAGTATAGCTTTATCAGGATAGTACCCTGGCGTACAAGATCCTTCTCAAAACCGGATACACCACGCATGAAGTCTTTGTATTCACGATCGGTGCAAAAACCGAACACTGGCTCCACCATAGCCCGGTTGTACCAGCTACGATCAAACAGAACTACCTCTCCACCACGTGGAAATTGCTTAACATATTTCTGAAAAAACCATTGGGTCTTTTCCTGATCGCTGGGTTTACCCAGAGCCACTACCCTATAGTGTTTTTCGTTCATATAGCGGGTGACACGGCGAATGGTTCCGCCCTTACCGGCTGCGTCCCGCCCTTCAAACAGGATAATCATGCGCATGCCACTTGTCTCCATATACTGCTGCATGCGAATAAGCTCTGCCTGGTACGGCTTAAGCGCCTGCTCACGACGATAACGTCGCACCGCTTTTCTGGAGTCACTTTTTAGCTTTTTATTGGCCGCATCTAATTTTCTGCATTTTTTCTGCAGTTCTCTAAGATCTTCTGACATGCCATCTTTGTCTATGGCATTCTCCTCTACTGCCCCAAGCGGCTCATCTTGCGACTCTTTCTCAGACTCCTCAGCTTGGACTGTGGCCTTAGGCATGTCTTCTTGAGAATCAACCTTAGTCTCATCTGTCATCTTTTCTGTTCCTATAACTATGACTCACACCTGGCATACTATGCCACGATTTTGCTTAATGCATACCCTTTTATCTGTCAGGCGCCATCATTGCCCTTTCCACTTGAGTGTATAAGAATAGCCGAACTCGTAATTATTGATACCTACTCTTTTTCCAATATGAAGATTAGAAGTTCAGACCCATATCCCAAGGCCACAGAGCTTGAGGTTATCGAACAAACCTTGCCATTATCGGATGCGCAAATCCTTGAACTTGGATGCGGTCGCGCCTGGATGACTCGTATACTGGCAGAGACATTCTCTCCAAAGCAGATCATCGCAACCGAAGTTGACCGGGTTCAGCACGAAAAGAATCTGCTTATTGACGACCTACCGCAGGTAAAATTCATTTATGCCAGTGCCGCCGACATCGACCTGCCGAACGCCTGTGTGGACATCGTCATTATGCTTAAATCACTGCATCACGTACCGGTAGACCATATGGATCAAGCCATGAACGAGATTTCCAGAGTATTAAAGCCTGGCGGCCTGGCTTATATCTCTGAACCGGTATACGAAGGCGACCTGAACGACATTCTATGCATGTTCAACGACGAGAAAGAGGTACGAGAGGCCGCCTTTGCGGCGGTAGTCCGCGCAGTTAACAAAGGAGTACTCGATCTGGAACGGCAGATATTCTTCAACTCTCCCGGGCACTACCGAGATTTCACGCATTTCGAGCAACGCATGCTAAACGTCACTCATACCGACCACCAGATAGATGCTGAGCTTTACCAGAAGATCAAACATGCATTTATACAGCACATGACCGATGACGGCGCCCACTTTCTTAAGCCTTCCAGGGTTGACCTATTGCGTCGCCCAGCAGCCTAATCCGCCAAATTTCAAAGGCTTATTTGTTTTTTGCACCAAAAATGATTTGCTAAAGCCGTATCTATTTGCTACCGTTGCAAATGTGAATCATTCTTAATTAGCGCTACCGCAGATGTCAGAAGATCAAGACGTACCCGTATCAGTAATCAGCCACCTCAGCCAACTGGCTGTAGGAAGCAGGGCCAAGATAACCAAAATCACGGCAAATCGATTCATTGTCAGACGACTGCTTGGACTTGGCCTGCGCGTCGGGTCCGAGATCTCCGTACTACACCATCGTGGTAAGGGGGTGGTTGTGGCCTCCGGGGGTAATCGTATCGCTCTAGGAGACGGGGTAACAGATAAGCTGCAGATAGAGCTAATAGACGTTTAGAAACATTGACTCACACTACCTGGAAACCCATTCGCAATCACTGCCGATTCCATTCCGGCATGGAGAAACTCAGGTGCTAACGATCGCACTAGGCGGTAATCCCAACTGTGGTAAATCCGCCCTTTTTAACCAGTTTACCGGCATACGCCAAAAGACAGGCAACTGGCCTGGCGTGACCGTAGACCGCAAGGAGGGGCGTTTTCAACTAGGAAACGAGGAGGTAATCGTTGTAGATCTTCCCGGCATCTACTCTCTTGACGCATCTTCCATTGATGAAAAGATTACGCGAGATTACCTACTGTCAGGCGAAGCTGCTTTGATCGTTAACATAGTTGATGCCGCAAATCTGGAGCGCAACCTCTACTTTACGGTACAGATGCGAGAAATGGGCATACCAATGGTTATCGCCCTCAATATGATGGACATAGCTCGTAAGCAAGGTGTTGAGCTAGACATCAAACGCTTGAGTGAACAACTTGGCTGTCCGGTTGTCCCTGTCGTTGCCGTAACCGGTGAAGGACTAGATGAGTTGAAACAACAGATCCACGAAGTAGCCTATGCAAAAGAACATACAAATTTTCAAGTCACCCACGAAGACACCGTAGAGCAGGCCATCACAGACCTGACACCTCAATTTGACAATCAAGATATATCCACCAATGCACGCTGGCTTGCCTTAAAACTACTGGAAGAAGATACCCACGCACTCTCACTCGCCAGACACGATGCGATAACCAAGATTGAGGAGTGGCGGAAGATCATACTGGATCGCGCTGGAGAAGATGCAGATATCCATATCGCAGACGCTCGCTATGGCCATGCCCACGCTCTGGCCCAACAGGTTATTCATGAACGGGGCAAGGCCGGGCGAACCTTCTCTGACAAGATCGACAAACTGGTCCTAAACCGCTTTGTAGGCATACCTATATTCATGGCCGTGATGTACCTAATGTTCATGTTCACAATCAATATTGGTGGGGCTTTTATCGACTTCTTTGACATAGCAGCAGGCGCCATCTTCGTGAATGGCCTGGGAGAGTGGATGCGTTCCATCCAGATACCGGAACTGCTAACTGTAATTATTGCAGATGGAGCTGGCGGTGGTGTACAGGTAGTAGCCACATTTATTCCTATCATAGCGTGTCTCTACCTGTTCCTATCCGTATTGGAAGACACTGGCTATATGGCGCGCGCGGCATTCGTAATGGACCGCTTCATGCGCACCATCGGTCTACCTGGAAAAGCCTTTGTTCCTATGATTGTGGGATTTGGATGCAACGTTCCCGCGGTGATGGCCACCCGCACCCTGGAGAATCAGCGCGAACGCAAACTTACCATTCTGATGAACCCATTTATGTCTTGCGGGGCACGCCTACCGGTATATGCCCTTTTCGCAGCCGCCTTTTTCCCAACGAATGGACAGAACCTGGTATTTCTGCTCTACCTAATCGGCATAATAGCTGCAATCCTTACAGGGCTTATCATGCGCAATACACTGCTCTCAGGAGTAAGCACCGGTTTTATGATGGAGCTTCCACCATATCATATGCCCACCCTCAAGGGTGTAACCCTGCGCACCTGGGATAGGGTAAAGATATTCATTCAAGGTGCCGGCAAGGTGATCATAATCATGGTCCTGATCCTCAATGTTATGAGTTCTATTGGCGCAGACGGCTCCTTTGGCAACCAAGATAGTGACAAATCTGTACTGAGCAAGATTGGTCAGACCATAACTCCAGTCTTCGCCCCTATAGGAATAGAACAGGAAAACTGGGCGGCAACCGTAGGTATCTTTACTGGCGTGCTAGCAAAAGAGGCAGTGGTCGGAACACTTGACTCGATATACACCCAGATCGCGGCAGAAGAAGCTGGTGAAAACACCGACACAACTGTTTTCGAATTCTGGCCAACGATAGAGCTGGCATTCGCAACCATCCCGAAAAATCTGTCCGAGGTCGCTGACATGGTTTTTGATCCATTAGGACTGGACCTTGGTGAGATAAGTGATGCGCAGACAGCGGCAAAAGCACAAGAGGTTAGTAGCGGCATCTTCGGCGCTATGGCTTCGCGTTTCGATGGTCAGGCCGGCGCCTTCGCATATCTCCTGTTCATCTTGCTCTATTTTCCGTGCGCCGCAACCATTGGCGCAATATCACGCGAGACCGGCGGAGCCTGGGCCACATTCGTCGCAGTATGGACCACAGGCGTGGCCTACACCATTTCCACCATATTTTATCAGACGGCCACCTTCTCCAGTCACCCACAAAGCTCTACCGGCTGGATCATAGGCCTAAGCATACTAACCGTGATAGTGATTGGCAGCCTATATACCTGGGGTAAAAAAGGGGTTTCATCTACAATGACGCATAGCGAAGAAGAGATATGATACTTGCCGATATAAAAGAGTATCTGTCGCAAAGAGGAACCGCTAGTCTCTCAGACATCTCTGTGCATTTTGATACAGACCCTGACGCCTTACGCGGCATGCTGAACCAGTGGATCCGCAAAGGACGTGTCAGTAAGTTTTTATTACGCGAATCATGTGGTGACAAGTGCAGTAAGTGCGACACAAATAATACTGAGATATATCAGTGGGTTGATACTGCTAACAACTCATTTAAGGGTATTTGTATCATACCTGAGCATAACAAAGAATAGTCGAAGACCCATAATTCTAAAGACACCACAGTATGACGATCCACACCCTCGCTTTAACCTGGTATAACTCAAACAGGTGATGCCATCGACTGAGATTAAAGATACAATGCTCCCATTAAACTTATGGGAAACGCAAATCCCATGCGTAGAATATGTTATTTTAGTCAAATCCTTAGTAAGATACTGTGCTATACTTCGCCCTAAGGCATTTGGTAAATCATGCTAGGTCTTGTGAGATTAAATAAGCAAAGGGCTTGGCAGGTGTAAGCTTTCTTTATCGGGGATTAACAAAATGAAAACTTTAAAGTGGATTGTATCGGTAGCTTTACTCAGCGTGCTAGCTGTTTCTACAGCCAACGCCGCCATGGTCCTGATTAATCATTCAGGTGGTACATATGGCATGTCGGGTGGAAACACATACTCCGCAACGGATCCTTCAAACCCAGGCGTGGACACATCTGTTTTGCCAGGTGTAAGTGTTGGATCTTCATTTACCCATGACTACAGCTTTAACGTTGCCGCTCCAGGGCTAACGACCCTTACAGGTTTGAACGTGACGACTGGAGCGACGGCCATTGCCAATCTAGTGTTCGAGTGGCTAGGTGTATCAGGTCCTATAGCCATAACAGATGCTTCTGGCATTCTGACCGGACCGACAGGTTTCGGGGCCTTTCTCGCTAGTGGCGCGCAAACCCTAAGGGTCACAGGCGATGTAATCAGCACTGGCACGACAGGTCTATCCACAGCTTATGACTTTGCCATTAACACTACTGCGGTTCCTCTACCTGCCGCCTTCTGGCTATTCGGATCAGCACTGGTAGCGTTTATCGGTTTTGGTCGGCGCAGTGCTGCGTAAGGATTAAACATAATCCCGATAGTTCAAAAAGGAGGCGTAAGCCTCCTTTTTTATTACCTGCATTCGCAAATTGGAACCTAGTTCCTAATTTGGCATTTTCTTAGCGAATTTATGCCTAGTTGTAATTATAAGTGTATATAATTGTGATACGTTAATTGAACGGTAGATAGAACACAGGATAATCCGCTGCATAGAGTGGCAATTAAGTTGACGTTATGAAAAATATTACTGCTAAGGTTTTTTGTTTTGTTCTTGCATGCATAGCGTTTGACGCTCACGCCTATGTATTGGGTCCAACCACTCCCGGCAAATGGGGAGATCCAACATTAGGTACTGGAGCAACAATCACTTGGAGCCTTGTCGAAACATCTGTTTCCTGCCCAATAGCAAGCGAATGCCCTGAGGCGACAACGACCCCGCTTTCGTCTTTTTTACCCACAGGGTATCAGGCGGAGATTCAACGCGCCTTTGATACCTGGGCCGCGGTAGCAGACCTAACATTTATTAACGTCCTGGATGGCGGGGGCGCAGTAGGCTCTGAGACTGTGGGTGATATCAGAATTGGCGCACTGAATATAGATAATCCTCTAGGAATTCTGGCCTTTGCCTATTACCCACCATCAAATGGCGGCGCCATAGCCGGCGATATGGCCTTAGATAGTTCTGAAAACTGGACTATAGGCGGCACAGGGATAGACCTTTTCAGTGTGGTATTACACGAACTTGGACACTCATTGGGTCTTGGTCATTCGACCGATATCAACGCTGTGATGTATCCTTATTATTCCAGCGCTATCTCCGGACTAGACGCAGACGATATTGCAGGGATTCAACATATTTATGGAGCAGCCGCAGTACCGCTACCTATGGCGGGCTGGCTACTGCTATCAGGCATGGGCCTCCTATCATTCGCTGCCAGGCGTAGGGTAGCATCAGAATAACCATTGGTTAGTTTTCCAAACCTGTTTCGACTCATCTCTGCTTGCTTCTTGCTGATCTGCTCCAGTGGAGCGGCGGGGATGTGGGTAAAGATGTCTGACAGGGAACTGGCTGATGCATCATCAGCCATAATCAAAGGCAGGCTAATCGGAGCAAGCGAAGTAACCCTTGCGCCGAACTCAAGAAGATTGCGTCTTGGCGTTATCCTGGTAGAACGCACTTACAAGGGCACTGGACAAGACGTTATCTATCTAGAACTACCGTCATCGCAGCAGCCAAAGAGCAGTATCGATATGGATTATCCCAAAGGCACCTACGGGATCTGGTTCTTACGAAACTCGACTGTAGGAAAAGGGATATTAAAAGCGGACAATCCGCAGAGATTTTGGCCTATGGACAATAGTGCAGACAGAATAAATACCTTGTTTCCGAATATCGTGTCGCCAGGTAAATAATCAGCCCAACCTGCAAATATCTATCAAGCTGTTATTCTCATCCAAAGAAATCTCAAATCTGCCGCAAATACCGTTTACCGTTACAAATTTCCGCAGATTAACGGCAGGGAAACGTACGGTCCGACCATCCTCCGCCTGCACAAATACAGACTGGGCATTTCCCCGATAATTACGCAGATACTCTTCCCTGGATATGTCTAGATAGAAACGTATCTTAGAAACCATATGATTTCTCGGTGGAGACGTCTATTTTCTATATTTAATGATGAGACTGCTTATCTTCTTCTGTTTCAACTTCGCGCGTAGACTGTTCACTTGCGCCCTGTCATACGGTCCGCTTCGTACCCGATGATATACATCACCGCCCTTTATGCTGACCCTTTGGATCTCAGCCTGGATACCAACCAAAGCCAGACTAGCCTTGAGGCGATCCGCATCCGCATAGTTACGAAACGAGCCCATCTGCAACATGTAGCCAGCTACCGTATCTGCAGGCTTTGCCGTATCTTCTACGACCCCATTTGTTATAGCCACCTTGCTATCAGACTCCTCCACCGGATCTGGAACCACTACCTCCATCTCTGGAAGGATGGTATAGAAATCAAATCTAGGTTTAGGGGTATCCGGTTGTTGTTCTTTTTTCTCTGCTTCAGCCTGTTTATGTTTTTTTAACGCAACCTCCTGACGTTGCGAAAGAGGACCGGACGGGGTCACCTTCAGCCAAATCAAGCCAGATACAAAGACGCCGACCAACAATCCAGCAATGAACCACGCCCACCCTGGTTTCTGCTTATTTGGTTGATTGCGGGGAGGATGAGCCCTGCTTTTATAGTCTCTTGCTGCCATAATCACATACTCTCAGGTGCGCTCACACCAAGCAAGTTCAATCCGTTTCTTAGGGTCTGACGCACGGAAAGAATCAACTTAATCCTTGCATCTCGCAACGCTCCATCCTCCACCAAAAACTGGTGCGCGTTGTAATAGGTGTGAAAATCATTGGCCAGATCGCGCAGATAGTGTGAGAGCTGATGAGGCTCCTGGTTCAGAGCCGAAGCCTCCACCACTTCAGGGTAACGTGACAAGGTCTTAAGTAGCTGCAATTCATGATCCTCGGTAAGCCTCTCCAGATTGGCGGTTCCACTACTTATTTCGACCGAAATCTTTTTCTCAGCCGCCTGCCGTAGCACACTGCAGACACGCGCATGGGCATATTGGACATAATAGACCGGGTTATCGCTAGATTGAGACTTGGCGAGATCTAGATCAAAATCAAGGTGCTGCTCACATTTACGCATGACATAGAAAAAGCGGGCCGCATCAGCGCCCACCTCCTTACGCAGTTCTCGCAGAGTCACAAACGATCCGGAGCGTGTGGACATCTGAACCTTCTCACCCGCGCGATAAAGATTGGCGAATTGAACCAGCAAGACATCCAATCTGGAAGAGTCAGAGCCTAAAGCGTCCAATGCCGCTTTAACCCTCGGCACATAGCCATGATGATCTGCACCCCAAACATCAATAACACGTTCAAAACCACGTTCCAGCTTGTCCATATGGTAGGCGATATCCGAGGCAAAATAGGTGGTCTGTCCATTATCTCGCTCAACTACTCTATCCTTCTCATCCCCAAAGTCTGTGGAACGAAACCACAGGGCACCATTTTTTTCATAGACATGGCCAGCATCCCTTAGGCGCTCGACAGCCTTGTTTACTGCACCGCTCTCCATAAGGGTACGTTCCGAGTACCACTCATCGTACTTGACCCCAAACAGCTCTAGATCATCCCTGATATCATCCAGGATAGTGTTCAGGCCCAGCTCGAACACAAAGCGATAACGATTATCTCCTAATAGTTTTTTTGCGTTGGCTATAAGTCCATCTATATGTGCCTCTTTATCGCCCCCTTTAGATTCATCTGCAGGTACTGCGGCAAACACCTCTTCTGAGGAATGACGATATTGATCCCCATGCTCTCGATGCAATGTCGCAGCTATATCCCAGATGTAGTCACCTTTGTAACCGTTTATCGGGAAGATAATCTCTTCGTCGCACAGCTCCAGGTAACGCAACCAGACACTGGTAGCAAGTATATCCATCTGGCGACCTGCATCGTTTACGTAATACTCTCGATGTACGTCGTAGCCAACCGCCTCCAACAGATCTGCAACCACGGCACCATAAGCCGCCCCTCGACCGTGCCCCACATGCAGAGGACCGGTGGGATTAGCAGAGACAAACTCCACCTGCACCCGTTCACCAGAACCAATTCCACAGCGTCCATACTCGTATCCATCATTCAAGATCCGGGGAACCAGGGCATGGTAGGCGTCTGGTGAGAGATAGAAGTTGATAAAGCCAGGGCCAGCGATCTCAACCCTGAACACCTCCTTTGATTCAGGCAGAGCTGCAACTATCTTCTCCGCCAAATCGCGTGGCTTGCTGCAAGCAGGCTTGGCCAGGACCATTGCAATATTGGTGGCAAAATCACCATGCTGTGAATCCCGAGCACGCTCAATGATAGGCTCTTGTAGCGCCTCTTCAGGAAGTGAGCCTTCGGCAGCAATCTGCCCAAGTGCATCGCGTACTAATCGCTGTATCTGATCTTTCATTCTCTACTCAAAAACGGGTGAAATTGAAGCTGCTAAGGATACCATACTGAAGACATAGCATGGGTCACTTGTTGAATCTAACGGGGGTATATCTACAGCATCTCCTGCGGGTCCACATCCACCGACCAGCGCACCTTTCGCGCCATCTTTAGCTCACGTATCTGTGGCAACCAGGTTATCAATAATCCATGCAACGCCCGACGGCTGTTTGATTGCAATAACAGATGGGCTCGGAAATGCCCCGCCCTGCGCTCCATAGGAGCAGGAACCGGCCCCCAGAACTCGACTCCTTCATGGGCTACGGAACCACTCAACTCAACTGCCTGCTCCAGGAAATCTCGAGGCACACCATCATTGACCGCCTCCGCCCTAACCAACGCCTGATAACTGTATGGTGGCAAAAATGCCGACTGGCGTTCGCGCAAGGCCTCCATTGCAAAGGCCCCGTAGCCATCTCGTATCAATGTAGTAATCAGCGGGTGATCAGGGTGACGTGTCTGCACCACTACCCGTCCCGGCTTCTCCTCTCTACCGGCCCGCCCAGATACCTGAGTAATCAGCTGGGCCATGCGTTCTGCCGCCCTAAAGTCGGCCCCAAACAGACCCTGATCCACATCCAGGATAGCCACAAGAGTTACATCTGGGAAATGGTGCCCTTTGGCCAGCATCTGGGTCCCTAATAACAAGCGGTACTTACCATTATGGATCTCGTTCAGCATTCGCTGCAGACTCCCTTTATGTCTGGTGGAGTCCCTGTCTATCCGGACCACACCGCCAGCGGGATAGCGTGTTGCCAACACCTCTTCCAGTCGCTCTGTACCTTGCCCAAGAGGATGCAGTCTTGTTTGCTCGCACTCTGGACAACGCTTTTCAACCGGACGCTGCGATCCACAGTGGTGGCACCAAAGTATACCCTTTGCCATATGATAGGTAAGCCGGGAGTCGCATCTGCGGCACTCCGCAATCCACCCGCAGTCATAACATGAGAGTAGGGGCGCATATCCTCGCCTGTTTAGAAACAACAAAGCCTGATTTCCTGCATTCAGTTCCTCGTCGATCATGCGAAAAAGCACAGGTGATATCCCCGCGTCCAGATGTACCGCCCTGATATCAAGGATGTCCAACCTAGGGGGTTCAGCACATCCGGCTCGTTCCAGAAGCATAAGATGTATGTATCTGCCGGCTTGGGCATTGCGCAGACTCTCGAGAGAAGGTGTGGCCGACCCCAGTATTACAGGACAATCCATGCGCCGGGCTCTGACTAAGGCCATATCCCGAGCAGAGTATCTAAACCCTTCCTGCTGTTTAAACGATAGATCGTGTTCTTCATCTACGATGACTAGACCCAGGCGCGGCATTGGAGTAAACACCGCAGATCTGGTTCCTATCACAACATCGGCTTCCCCTCTGGATGCTAAAAGCCACGCCTGTTCCCGTTCCAGATCTGACAGGGCAGAGTGCATCAAGGCTATGGGTGAGGTTATGCGGCCCTGAAACCGCTGTAATAATTGCGGGGTAAGGCCTATCTCGGGCGCCAAAATCAACACCTGCTTCCCTGCCGCTAACACCTGTTGTACCAGAGTAAGATATACCTCGGTCTTACCGCTGCCGGTCACCCCATCCAATAGAAACGGCTGAAATCCCTTCCCTCTTTCCAGCACCGTATCAACCGCTGCCTGCTGACCTTGGTTTAGTTGCTTGGCAGGTTCGCTACCATACTGCGAGGACGATTCGCTGACATCCCTGACCTCACATCGCTCTATCCAGCCATGCTTCTCCAGGGCAAGCAACGCGGACCGGCATTCTCCACCTGTCAACAGATAGATTTCTCCTTGGGAAAGGACACCTTCGGGGTGTTTCTGTAGTAGATTGAGGATCTGAGCCTGCTTCGGAGCACGTTTTAGGGAGTGTGTGTCCGTATCCCTCCCATTCGCAGATAGCCTCCATCCTGATACACCGGATGGTGCAAAGGGCTTACCTTTACGCAGCCTGATCGGCAAGGCACATGCAACCACCTCGCCAATCGGATGGTGGTAATATTCAGCGACCCATAGCAGCAGTTCAATGTCATGCGGACTCAACAAAGGTTCAGTATCCAACACTGCCTGCGCAGATTTTAATCTAGATCGTTCTAGTTGAGACTCCGTAACCACATCCAGCAACACGCCACAACGCTCACCCCTGCCAAACGGGACCAACACCCTAATCCCAGGAATCAGGGCGCTAAGGTCAGACCCAGCCGGAGCGAGATAATCAAAACAGGTGTGGAGCGGCGCAGGCACCGCTACTCGTAGAATAGGTTCTGTTGCCATGGGCAGACTCTACCCGAGTTTACTCCAACATGTCAGATATAAGAGTGAGCTTTATTACAGCTTTTAACTAAATTAGTTATTTATGTCGGCTAACCTATTGTGCCAGAAAGAAGAATACTCTTCTCCACAAAAGCTGTGGATAACTCTGTGGATCAAATTCAGAAATAGGGCTCATAATAGACCCAGTTGTGCACTGTCTTTAGATTGTATGAATATTACACAATAATATTAATGCCTTATAATTCAACAAGTTATGTAACCGCGGCAGATCATGTCCTGGATAATGTGACATGGGTCTCATTTTATACCCCATAAAAAGCATGATTGTGTATAAATGAACGGAAAAGATTTGCGCTATCTCCCCTTCTCACAATTTTTTCATCTATTTTACAATGAGATGTAGATTCCACATTTGGATTATAGGTTATTCAAAACCGAGTTGCGCGGGCCTCTCAGTGGTGTATTATCCACACATGGCAGGAAGCCGACATCTTTGGTTAGACGGAGAATTTAGGTAACGTGGCAGATCTACAACAACAGATCTTGCGCACCGATGTTGCCGGAATGCCTCTGGGATGGATCGACTACCGGAGCGCGGTGCGTCTGCATTTTCTCGATCAGATAGCTTATAGCTGTGGTAGGGTTCTATTTCGCCTACACGGGGGGATTAATGCCCATACCCGGCGTCGCAGTACGGTCGAGGTCAACACCATTATCGCTACACACGGAAATAATCTTAACCTGGCCAAGGCCCGCAAGAAATACACCCCACCGCTCAACAACCACACACTGTTTCAACGCGACGGCCACATCTGCCTATACTGTGGCTCGATATTTCCTCGCGGACAACTTTCACGCGACCACGTACGGCCCTTGAGCCAAGGTGGACCGGACAGCTGGAACAATGTGGTCACAGCATGTGTGCGTTGCAACAACCACAAGGCTGGAAAGACCCCGGAGCAGGCCGGCATGGAACTACTGGCGATTCCATTCACGCCCACCCATGCCGAGTACATATATCTTCAGGGTAGGAATGTCCTGGCAGATCAGATGGAATTCTTGCGCGCCCATTTCCCCCGTACTAGTCCTTTGCATGAGCGTTTGGAAACACATCACTGATCAGATAAGCCAAACCACCGGCAACCGATTCTCACCTACCACACCTACCAGTATGGGCGGTGGCTGTATAAACCAAACCTATCGTCTAGCTGATAAACGCCAATCTTACTTTGTAAAGATAAACAGCGCCGCTCTTATACCCATGTTTGAGGCTGAGGCCGCTGGCCTGGAGGAGATTGCTAAAACTAACACTATCAGAGCTCCAATACCGATCTGCCTTGGCTCATCCGGTAACAACGCTTACCTGGTATTGGAGTACATTAAGATGTCGACTAACGGCGATATGGAGCTGGCCGGCCGGAGCTTGGCGTTGATGCATCGAAAGATCGGTGGCGGCTTTGGTTGGTATCGGGACAACACCATTGGATCTACCCATCAATCAAACAATCTCTCAACTGATTGGATCGAGTTCTGGTGCGAGCACCGACTTGGCCATCAACTCAGACTGGCTAATCAGCTCGGGCATGGAGGTAGACTTCTGGACAGTGGTGAAAAATTGATGGATATGCTGCCACATTTGATCGGACATAAGCCGCAACCTTCGCTTCTGCATGGAGATCTGTGGGGCGGAAACATCTCCTTCGACGATAAAGGAGCGCCGGTTATCTTCGATCCGGCGGTCTATTACGGAGATCGCGAAGCGGACATAGCCATGACCGAGTTGTTCGGCGGATTCGGATCACGATTTTACTCTGCCTATAATGAAGAATGGCCGCTGGACCAAGGCTATACCAGCCGTAAGACCCTATACAATCTCTATCACATCCTGAATCATCTCAATATCTTCGGTGGCAGTTATGCTGGGCAGGCTCAAGAGATGATCGATCGTCTATTATCTGAACTCAGGTAGCACCAACTTTTACTCTTTTTTCTGCTGTTTTTCAGCATTACTGTCTTCCTCTTCCGCAACCTTGCTCTCGGCCGCCTGTTTGCCTATCCAGGAGCGCACCCGTGCCTGCAAATCATCCTCCAGGCCCCGGAAGAGATGATTTGCCCCCGGAATTGTTACTTGTACGTAGTCTTTGTTTTCTGCGCGTCTGGCAGCCATGATTCTAGCCTTTGCCCCCCTCAAAACCGAATACGAATCAAGGCTTCCATACACATCCAGAATCGGAAGTTTGATCTTTGCTAACGCACCAAGAACCCCTGCCTCGGTATCACCCCGATTGGTTGGAGTGCTCGCTGCGACGAAACCGATCACCTCTTTGGGTATGCCGGCGGCCATGGCCTCCAGCCCCATTCGCGAACCCATAGAATGGCCTATGATTATTATTTTTTTTATCTTGCGTTGTCGCAAATACTCTACGGCCGCAGACACACGGGGAGCCGCTTCCGGTATCAGGTCTTTGTAGACCCAACCTGGGGAGCCGGTAGGGGCCACTGGCATCTGAAGAGACAGCGTCTCCCATCCATGGTCAGGCAACCCTAAGCGTAGCGGCTGTACCACTGGTGACCAGGCTGGATTCCCTCCCATACCATGCAAAATGATTACAGCGCCTTTAACTTCTCCTGTTACAGCATCACCATGGATAGCCAGAAACTCCTGATCGCCGGCCTTAATGGAGATGGCCTTACCTACAACCAGGCCCTCTTTAATCTCAAGGGCGTTCCTCTGTTCCCTTAAAAGATCAGATGCTAGCGTTGTAGTGCAAATAAAACATAAAAGGAACACCAACCAGCGCCATCTCAACATACACATATCTCCTTAACTAGAAACATAGCTGTAATTAGAAAAGTATAGCTGCAGCAGGTGAAATAAGGCCATGCTTGAGTTAAAGTTACTATGAAATTAAACCTAATAATTATGGTATAGATAGATGCCTGAATATTTGCTCGCGCCCTCAATCCTCTCCGCCGATTTTGCCAGACTAGGAGAGGAGGTAGACAACGTGCTGGCCTCCGGTGCTGATATAGTGCATTTTGATGTAATGGATAACCACTATGTCCCCAATCTGACCATAGGTCCTCTGGTGTGCGAAGCACTACGCAAACATGGTGTCGACGCTCCTATTGATGCGCATCTAATGATAGAGCCGGTAGATCGCATCATCCCGGAATTCGCCCAGGCTGGAGCCACCTTCATCACATTTCATCCTGAGGCGAGCAGACACATAGACCGCACGTTGCAGCTTATACAAGACTGTGGCTGCAGATCAGGACTAGTGTTTAATCCGGCCACCCCCCTGTCGTACCTGGACTATGTTATGGATAAGGTGGATATGATTCTGGTAATGTCGGTCAACCCAGGATTTGGCGGACAGAGCTTCATCCCTGCCGCATTGGAAAAAATACGTGAGATTCGGCAAAGGATAGATAATTCCGGCTTCGACATACGCCTAGAAGTGGATGGCGGCATAAAGGCAGACAACATTGCAGAGATCGCCGCTGCCGGCGCAGATACATTTGTCGCCGGATCAGGTATTTTTGGCCGAGGAAAGGGATCTGATCCCAATCGTTATGACAGCATCATAGCGGAGATGCGTGAAAAGCTAGGGTCCTAGAGATGATAACTAGAAAACGCATCTGGGAAATCCTAGAGGTCGCTAGCCTAACCGATCGCACAAGTCGTTATCTGGATTATGCACTCTTCTTTTTGGTCGGCGCCAATGTACTGGCAATCATTCTTGAATCTGTCCCATCCATCAATCAAGTATACGGACCTTTTTTTTACTGGTTTGATTTTGTTTCGGTGATGCTATTCTCCATTGAATATCTGATGCGGGTCTGGAGCTGCGTTGAAAACCCTGACCGCCAGGGAATGTCCCACACATCTACCCGCCTAAAATTCATGGGCTCAACCATGGCTCTGATAGATCTGGCCGCGATCGCCCCATTCTATCTACAGATAATAATGCCCGGTATGGACCTGCGCTTCCTCCGGGTACTGCGTATGTTGCGAATCCTCAAGATAACCCGCTATTCCTCAGCAATAAACGTTCTGCTAAAGGTGCTGCATAAAGAGCGCCAGGCCTTTACCGCTGTATTCACCATTCTACTCATGGTTCTGGTCTTGGTTTCCTGCGGCATCCATCTGGTCGAGGGAAGCGTGCAGCCAGAAGCCTTCGGCTCTATACCTGATTCTATGTGGTGGGCCTTAGCAACCCTGACCACGGTCGGTTTTGGCGATGTAACGCCCATCACGCCTCTGGGTAAGCTCTTTGGCGCACTGGTTATGATAATTGGCATCGGCATAATCGCACTACCTGCCGGCATCCTCGCCTCCAGCTTTTCCGAAATACTACGCAGACGCCAACAGGAGTTTCGTCTCTCTGTTAAAAAGGCCTTGGAAGACGGCGAGATCACTGAAGTGGAAGCTGCGGAACTGAACAAGATACGTGAGCAATTGAACCTGACCAAAGAAGATTCCGACGAACTACGCAGTCAGACTCAAAAAGAGATCGAGGTCAACAAGGGGTATGAAGTGGCATGGGAAAAACAGGCCATTCGCGATTTAGAAAGCGAAAGCGGCAAACCAACTATATCTAGAGGGCAAACTCAAATACCTCAAGATCATCCTGTAACCTGCCCCCATTGTGGCGGTAAACTATAATTCCGAAAACGCCAATGACCCAAGTATCATATTCAAACCCTTGACAATAACAACCATAGCCGGGTAACTTTCAGTCTGTTTCAACTCTAAGCAGATATATTATTAACAATGAATCTCGATACCCACAATGAATTGATTCTGACAGACACACGATGGCGTTGGTGAGGCCAACTTACGTACCGCCCCTGTCTGTAACAATTTTGTGGAGAAAGAGATGAACCCCGAACAATTCGAGGCCCTAGCTAAACAGGGCTACAACAGAATCCCCGTAATGCGCGAGGTCCTGGCGGACCTTGATACCCCCCTCAGTGTATATCTAAAGCTAGCTGACGGCCCATACTCTTACCTGTTCGAGTCGGTACATGGAGGTGAGAAGTGGGGACGTTATTCCATCATCGGTCTGCCGTGCCAAACCCTGCTCAAGGTCCATGGTCGCAAGGTGACTATCGAAGATCAGGGTAAGATAATTGAAGAGATGGAGATGGAAGACCCTCTAGAGTTTATAGAACAGTTTCAAAAACGTTATAAGGTGGCGGAAGATGGAAATTTACCCCGCTTCACCGGTGGCCTGGTAGGATATTTCGGTTACGACACCATACGTTATATTGAACCCAAACTGTCAACCTGCCCCAACCCAGATCACATCAACACCCCTGACATCATGCTAATGGTTTCGGATGAAGTGGTAGTATTCGACAACCTGAGCGGCTCCATGTATGTGATCGTGCATGCTGACCCCACCCATGAAGGCAGCTTGGAATCTGCGCAGACAAGAATCAGTGAGTTGATTGCCAAGATGCGCGGAGCAGCACCGAGGCCAACCGACAGTAAGTCGCGCCAAATAGATGAAGCAGACTTTGTCTCTGGCTTTACCGAGGACGGCTATCAACAGGCAGTGGAGCGCGTTAAAGATTACGTACTGGAAGGTGACTGCATGCAGGTGGTCATATCCCAGCGTCTCTCTATTCCGTTCAAAGCACCGCCGCTGAACCTTTACCGGGCCTTGCGAGGTCTGAACCCATCGCCCTATATGTACTTTATGCAACTGGGTGATTTCCACGTGGTGGGATCGTCGCCCGAGATCCTCACCCGCCTGGAAGACGGCGAGGTTACCGTGCGCCCCATCGCCGGCACCAGACGTCGCGGCCATAGTGAGGAGGAAGATCTCGCCCTGGAGAAAGAGCTCCTGGCCGATCCCAAGGAGCTGGCGGAACATCTGATGCTGATTGATCTTGGACGCAACGATACCGGTCGCGTTGCCGAGGTAGGTAGTGTAAAACTTACCGATAAGATGATCGTGGAACGATACTCACACGTCATGCATATCGTCTCTAACGTAACCGGCAAACTTAAAGATGGCATGTCTGCCATAGATGTGTTGCGTGCAACCTTTCCTGCCGGAACCGTAAGTGGCGCGCCCAAGATCCGTGCCATGGAGATAATTGATGAACTGGAGCCGGTCAAGCGTGGAATATACTCCGGGGCCGTGGGTTATCTCTCTTGGAACGGCAACATGGATACGGCTATAGCCATTCGCACTGCCGTGATAAAAGACGACATCCTACATATCCAGGCGGGAGCTGGGATAGTAGCCGACTCCATACCGCGTCTGGAATGGAAAGAGACCATGAACAAAGGACGTGCTGTATTCAAGGCCGTGGAACTCGCCGAAGCCGGGTTGGATATAACCGATGGCGAGGAGACCTAACATGTTGCTGATGATAGATAACTACGACTCCTTCACCTATAACCTAGTGCAGTATCTGGGAGAACTCGGAGAGGATGTGCGTGTCTACCGTAACGACGAGATCAAACTGGATGAGATCGAATCACTGAGCCCTGACCGCATAGTAATCTCGCCAGGACCATGCACTCCTGACCAGGCGGGGATATCCATAGATACGATCAAGACATTTGCAGGAAAAATCCCCATCCTGGGAGTCTGTTTGGGGCACCAGTCCATTGGCCAGGCCTTTGGAGGCAAGGTAGTCCATGCACGTGAGATTATGCATGGCAAGACATCACGCATATTCCATGCAGACCTGGGGGTATTCAGTGGGCTATCAAATCCATTGACGGCAACCAGATATCACTCGCTGGTGATTGAAGAGGCAAGTCTACCTGACTGCCTAGAGATCACGGCCTGGACCTGCAACGAAAATGGATCCATTGACGAGATCATGGGGGTAAAACACAGGGATCTGGATGTACAGGGTGTACAGTTTCATCCAGAATCCATTCTCACCCAACATGGTCATGACCTGTTGCAGAATTTCATCGATGGGCGTTAAGCGAACAATTAACCAAGATAAAGACAAGGGGCAGGATTATGGATCTACCACAAGCCATACAACGAGTAATCGAATGCCATGATCTGAACAGCGAAGAGATGACAGATGTGATGCGCTCCATCATGACTGGTGGGGCCACCCCGGCCCAGATTGGAGGATTCCTGATTGGACTGCGCATGAAGGGCGAGAGCGTTACAGAGATCGCGGCCGCAGCAAAGGTTATGCGAGAACTAGCTAGTGGCGTTGATATCAGCGGTCTGGGAAACACCGTGGATGTCGTTGGCACAGGCGGCGACTCTTCAGGCACCTTCAACATCTCCACCGCCTCCATGTTTGTTGCTGCCGCGGCTGGTTGTAATGTGGCAAAACATGGCAACCGCTCTGTATCCAGCAAGTCTGGCGCTGCTGATGCGCTGGAGGCAGCTGGTGTTCGGCTGGACCTCACACCAGAGCAGGTGGAGCGATGCGTACGGGAAGTGGGAGTCGGCTTTATGTTTGCCCCCGGACACCACAGTGCCATGAAGCACGCCATTGGTCCGCGTAAAGAGATGGGGGTGCGCACCATCTTCAATATACTGGGCCCCCTAACCAATCCTGCAGGAGTCCCAAACCAGTTGTTGGGAGTATTCTCAGAAGAGCTGCTGGAACCCATGGCCAACGTGTTGCAAAAACTAGGTAGCCGTCATGTGATGGTGGTCCACTCCCGGGACGGACTAGATGAGATCAGCATAGGAGATAAGACCGAGGTGGCCGAATTGAAGGACGGGCATGTTCGACGCTTTAGCATCCAGCCTGAGACCTTCGGTCTTTCCCGCACTTCGATCGACGCACTAAAAGCCACAGACGCCAATGATAGCCTCAATATCATCCGATCGGTGCTGGATAACCAGGAAGGTCCAGCTCGGGATATAGTCCAGCTCAACGCCGGTGCGGCCATCTACACCGCGGGCATGGCTGAGACCCTTGCGGCTGGAGTAGAAATGGCGGATGCTGTCATCGCTAATGGAGAGGCACGTAACCGCCTGGACAGATTGGCAATACTGACGCAGAGCTTTGATTAGAAATAAGGGCCGTAGCGGTCCTTTATGTCATTTATAATTATCCTTATCCAGGTTGTACTTGGTCATTTTGTCGTACAGGGTCTTCCTGGGAATGCCGAGTGTTGCCATGGTGTCTTTGATGCTTCCATTATTTGCAGCCAACGCCTGCTCAATAGCACTTTTCTCAAAACACTCCACCTGCTCCGGGAGGGTGATGGCACCATCCCCCTCCTGCCCATGCATCAGCTCTTCCAGGTCATAGCCGCTACCTTGTCCCAGCAGGACATAGCGCTCAGCTACGTTACGCAACTCCCGCACGTTTCCGGGCCAAGTGTGAGATAAAAGGGAACGGATTTGGGCCGTCTTGGGCGGCGGCGCTTCGCGCTGATAGCGGTTAGTGGCGACCAACAGAAAATGGTGAAATAGTAGCGGAATGTCTTCTTTGCGATCACGTAAGGGAGGTATGTCTATGGTGACCACATTCAATCTATAATATAGGTCAGAACGGAAGCTGTTCTCTTCGCTGGCCTCCTTAAGATCTATCTTGGTGGCAGCCACCACCCTAAGATCCAAAGGTATCTGCTTATTGGAACCCAGGCGTTCCACTGCTCTCTCCTGTAGCACCCGTAGCAGATGCACCTGAACTGGCAAGGGCATGCTCTCAATCTCATCCAGCAGCAAGGTACCGCCGTTGGCATGTTCGAACTTTCCGA
This sequence comes from Sedimenticolaceae bacterium, assembly GCA_050288625.1. Taxonomy (GTDB): domain Bacteria; phylum Pseudomonadota; class Gammaproteobacteria; order Chromatiales; family Chromatiaceae; genus JAAGZL01. The sequence goes on from JBNKEE010000010.1 coordinate 184,240, forward strand.
TGCGTCTCTCTTTAGCATTGGTAAAAGCACCGGGCTCATGTCCAAACAACTCGCTCTCGATCAGGCTTTCCGGCACCGCACCACAGTTTATTGCCACGAAATTATGATCGCGCCGGTTTGAGTGTTCATGTAGAGACCTAGCCACCAGCTCCTTGCCAGTGCCGGTCTCGCCACGCACCAACACATCAGCTCCAGTATTAGCTATCTGGGCTATGGTGGCTCGTAAATGTTGCATGGCCGGGGTGTTGCCTATGATTCTAGGACCAGGAACACTCTGGGCTTCCAACTCAATACGCAGTGATCTGTTCTCAAGGGTTAGAGCACGTTTATCACAGGCACGCCTTACCGTCTTAACTAGCGTCTCGGCGGCAAAGGGTTTTTCCAAAAAATCGTAAGCTCCATCTCTGATGGCATTAACTGCCATTGATATATCCCCGTGTCCGGTTACCAGAATTACTGGCAACTCCCGATCTATACCGATAGCCTTTTCCAGAAAGCTAATCCCATCCATCCCCGGCATCTTGATGTCGCATACCACGACCCCAGGCCAATCCAGTGAAATCATGGACAAGCCCTTCTCAGCCCGATTGAGGCATTCAACCTTAAACCCCGCCAACTCCAGAGTTTGCTGGTTAGCCAGACGGATATGTTTCTCATCGTCGATGAATAGAACGGTATTAATATCTACCATAACTGTTTATCACAAGATTGGGTTTCTGCCTCTAGGATACATCTTTAATCAACACATCATCTTCCGAATAATCAGCCAATGGAAGGCGTAAGGTAAATACGGCACCACCGTCAGGATGGTTTTCCGCCTGAAGCCCGCCGTTCATACCATCCATCAGTCGGTACGAGATAGAGAGCCCCAGCCCCAGTCCTCTACCCTCCTTTTTGGTGGTAAAGAATGGATCGAAGACCTTAGAGAGATTATCATCATCAATACCTGGCCCATTATCCCAGATCCGCAGGTACACATCAGAGCCAACTATAACTGCCGATATATCTACTCTACGTTCCTCATCATTGTCTTCCACCGCATGCAGGGCATTGCCTAGAAGATTCACCAGAACTTGTTCCAGTTGCACGGCATTTGCCAAAACAAATATTTCCCTGTCAGTAGGATACAGGCGTATATTTGTATTGTCCTCATTGATCGCCGGTTGCATGATATTCAGACTATGGTTGATTGCAGCATTCAAAGAGACACTGACAGACTGACTGGAGTCTTTTCGTGCAAATATCTTTAACTGGGCACTTATCTGCGCCATACGCTCCGTCAAATCAGATATTTGCGTAAGATTGCCCAAAGCGTCCTCGTTGCGGCCATGCCCGATCAGGGCACGTGCGTTATCTGCATAGGCCCGAATAGCTGCAAGTGGTTGATTCAGTTCGTGACTTATCCCGGTAGACATCTCCCCCAGTGCGGCAAGTTTTGTGGCCTGAATCAATTCATCGCGCGCCTGCATCAATGCATCTTCCGCCCGGTGCCGCTCGTCGATTTCGCGAATCAGTTTGGTGTTGGCCTCTGTAAGATCCTTAGTGCGTTCCTCTACCCTGGTCTCAAGCAGCGCATGGGCCTGCCGTAGATCCTCTTCCTGCATCTTCTGATGACTAATATCGTGAATAGTAGCTATCTTCTTGCCCTCATAGCTATGCAGGACACCGACAGAAAGGGCTGTTGGAAACATAGACCCGTTTCCGTGCTTGGCCATAACCTCAATCGCTGCAACCCCCATCTCAGCATCGCGGATTATATCCTCAATCTCATTATGGCTTGTCGATGAGAAATACTCCCTAAGATGGTGGCCAATAAGATCATCTCCAGGATGGCCGAACATCTCCTTGGCCTTATGGTTAATAAACTCTATGGTGCCATCACGGTCCATGGTTAACAGACCAGCCTGAGTATTATCCAGTATCGCCTCAATCCTGGCCTCGTTCGCCTCTAGCTGTTTTTGTGCCTCAAGTTGATATCTGAGACGATCTTTGATCCTCTTTCTACGAAGATTCCAGAATAGAACAAACAGTATCGCTAACGCCAACAATATTGCTGCTATAGATACCATCTGAACGACTTCCGTGTTAACCGGGTTAATTCTGGTAAGGTATAGCACCTTCCAACCGGCTTCAGGCATAGACCGTTCCTGAACCATGTAAGTCTGAGGTGATGGGATATCTATCTTGATGATACTAGCACCTATCTGGAGTCTTTTAGCTGGATCAACAGATAGGGGGGTAAACTCCATTCCGGTATAGCGCCTGCTTTTTTTTATGCGCTCTTTAACTTCATCTGACACCGACCTAAGTATCTTGAAGCGCCACTCCTTTTTTGTGGTGAGGAATACCACTCCGTCCGGATCTGTAACGATATATTCATTCCCTGATCTGCCCCAATCCTCTTCCATAGCAGAGAGACTAAGTTTTACAACAACAGCACCAATGATCCTTTGACTTTTACGTATAGGGTAAGCAAAGTAGAATCCGCGCTTGTTAGATGTGGTTCCCAGGGCAAAGTAGCGTCCAAGCTTCCCCTTCATGGCCTCCTGGAAATATGGTCGGTAGCTAAAGTTTCGTCCAATGAAAGGACGCTCAGAATTCCAGTTAGATGCAGCTATGGTAAGTCCACTCGGGTCCATGAGGTAAGTGTCAGATGCACCGGAGATAGAATTTGCCGTCTCCAGATACCTGTTAAGTGCATTTACCCTATCCTCGTCCTTTGGATCATCTACCAGCTCCACCAGCCACTTGTTGGCAGCCAGCAATTCAGGAAGCGGCTCGTACTTTTCCAGCTGTCCCCGCAAATTGGCCGTGTGCAGATCTAGCTGCTGCTGGCCATTCTGATATAGCCGGGAGATCATATCCTCTTTTGTAATGATGGCTATCTGCCATAGAGTTAAACCGGAAATGATGCTTATGGCCATTGTGCCAAGCCAGAAAAGCCATGAACGCTTAGTTAGCTGCGCCTCACTGTACTTGTCCACCGCTTTAACCTGATCCAAAACACTTGGCACTATTGAGATCAACCCATCTAACGAATATGAGAAATTCTGGATACGCCTGACGAAACACGGCTAGGATGCCGGATTGGATTTAAACAACATCTAAAACGTCCACACGATCACGCCACCTACCGGCGCGACAGCGTGTGGAATTATGTCAGCTACAGCCTACAAGCTATACGGGTGCTCTGTTAGGAACCTTCCCAGAGACGCCGCAACCAGGACTTCCTTCGCGTTTTCTTGTTCGCCCCGGCCATAATGAAATGTTCGCTGTACGCCATATCTTCTTGCAAGATATGTTTTGTCAACCAAGTCTTGAGAAAGTGCAGTAGTTCGAAGCTAACGGCCGTCTTACCAGAAGCTACTTTCGCCTGGAGATAGACAACCTGATCAACCAGGTCCTTGTGAATCGCAAAGTGTTCTTCATAATCGGGATAATCAAGGATGCGCATCAAGGCCTCTTCTACAGCAAAGTGAATTACAGTGTAGTTAGCCAGTTCAGCCAGAATACTCTGCACCGCCTCACTGCCATGACGCTCGTGGATGGCCTCGTGCATCCTGTTGACCATCTCGACCAAATTTTTATGCTGGTCATCAAGCTCTTCAATGCCAACACTCAGACTATCGGACCACTCAATAAATTTCCCCATGGCGCTATTTACCTAAGATTAAGAATATAAAGAGTACATCGGACTGTATTTTCTCTGCCATACAAACTGGTCAGCTTATTGACACATATATTATGGCTTTTCACATATCAATTTCAGTTTATTTTATAAACACTTGACACAGATCAAGAAACTGAACGGCATTAACATTATATATCCTCATGGTCAATTGCACAATTAATCGGCATATTAATAGTATTTTTCGTCCTATGTCAGTGAGTAACCCTCTAAAAACCGTCAGGGTGCTGATGAATAGTTCACCTCTACGATTATGTAGCTTCGCGCACCACCAGGTGTATTTACCCTAATCTCATCATCTACAAAGCGTTTTAACAACGCCTTGGCCAAGGGAGCATCAACGCTTATCCATCCCTTGTCCGGAGAAAACTCGTCTGAACCCACAATGCGATAGATCACCTCATTTCCGGCATCATCTTCCAGAGTAATCCACGCCCCGAAGAAGACCTGATCTGGATTTGGAGGACCTGTATCAACTATCCTTAGATCAGGCATGCGTTTTTGCAGATAACGGATACGCCTATCTATCTCGCGCAACTCTTTTTTTCGATAGATATATTCGGCATTCTCCGAACGATCCCCTTCCGCTGCGGCAGCCGACAAGGCCTTGGTTACATCACGCCTGCGTATCCATAGTGCCTTAGCCTCCGCCTGTAAGGCCTCATATCCTTCACGGGTAATGTAGGGGGAACCCTTTGGTAGTGGAGGACGATAACGACCCATCAGATTTAAACCTAAATTACCCTTCTTAGCTGCCGCAGACAATCACAAGCGTGTAGAATGTTCCTTTTAAGCATAGACCTTAAACTATATACGGACCAACAGACTAATGAGCGGCACCCCAGATATTCTAAAGAAGATAATCCAACGTAAAAGCGAAGAGGTGTCTGAGCGACAAAGCCATACACCTCTGGTGCAGTTACAAGACGGCCTGGAAGCGTCCTCTCCCTGCCGAGGGTTCGTCTCCGCCCTGGAGCAAAAGGTCTCTTCTGGTATGGCCGGGGTTATAGCCGAAGTGAAAAAGGCATCTCCCAGCAAGGGAGTCATCCGAGAGGATTTTCGACCGGCCGAGATCGCCCAGAGTTACGAACAGGGAGGGGCTGCATGTCTCTCAGTGTTGACCGATATCGATTTCTTTCAAGGTTCTGATATCTATCTGCAAGAGGCCCGCGCTGCCTGCAAGCTGCCAGTAATTCGCAAGGACTTCTTCATCGCTCCCTACCAGGTATATGAGGCAAGATACTTGGGTGCCGACTGCATCCTGTTGATCGCGGCCTGCTTGACCGATACACAAATGGGAGAGCTAAATGCTGTCGCCCATGACCTGGGCATGGATGTGCTGATAGAGGTGCACGATGAGGAGGAGCTGGCTCGGGCGCTACCGTTGAACAACCGTCTTATTGGAATCAACAACCGAAATCTTCGCTCCTTCGACACCAGCCTTGACACCACTATAGATCTACTGGGGCAGATTCCGAATGATCGCCTCGTGGTGACCGAGAGTGGCATACACACCCTTGAGGATGTGCGGCACATGCGCGAAAACGGGGTCCACGCCTTTCTTGTTGGCGAGGCCTTTATGCGGGCTGAAAACCCAGGAGCCATGTTAGCAGAGATATTCTGTTAGGATGACAGCGCCTACATATTTGGGTCGATCAACACCCTGCCCTGTACCTGTCCTTCCATAATCTCCTTAGAAACGGCCTCAACTTCATCCAGCCCTACTGTGCGACTAATGGTGTCATAGGCACCTTCCGGCAGATCAGATATCAGACGCTCCCAGGCTCTGACTCGCCGCTCAAATGGACAGCTTACAGAATCCACACCACATAAGCTCACATTGCGCAAGATGAATGGCATGACTGTGGTATTAAGCTTAAAGCTTCCTGCCAAACCACATGCGGATATCGCTCCTCCATATTTCATCTCCGACAATGTCCGAGCCAGGATGGCTCCCCCAACAGTATCTACCGCCCCGGCCCAGCGCTGCGACTCTAGCGGCCTGGCATCAACAGTCATCTCTTCACGCCCAAGTATCTGACTTGCGCCTAATCCTTTTAGATACTCATGGTTGCTTGTGCGTCCTGTAACTGCGGCCACTTCGTATCCGAGCTCTGAAAGCAACAGAACCGCAACACTGCCTACACCGCCGGACGCGCCTGTTACCAACACCGGACCTCTATCTGGGGTTACTCCGGCATCTTCCAAGGCCATGACACAGAGCATGGCGGTAAAACCGGCCGTGCCGATAATCATAGCCCTGCGAGAATCTAACCCATGCGGCATTGGCACCAACCACTCCGCTTTCGCAGATGCCTGTTGAGCATAGCCACCCCAGTAACGTTCTCCTACGCCCCAACCGGTGATGATCACGCTTTCACCTGGTTGGTATTGTGCGGATGTGGACTCTATCACCTTCCCCGCCAAGTCTATTCCAGGCACCATAGGGAAATTACGAATGATCTTGCCAGTACCAGTAACGGCCATGCCATCTTTATAGTTCAGGGAGGAGTACTCCACCGCAATACGCACATCTTCCTTAGGCAGATCCTCCACATTAAGCTGTTTTACCTCTACCACGGTACTATTATCTATTTGATCCAGTACCAGCGCCTTAAACATGTCTCCTCCCGGCCAGGAAATATCCTGATTCTCTGGTTGAAATAAGTGTAAAAGGTATTGGACTATTATCAGGAACAGGATTTGTAAAGCAACGTTAATTTAAGATAATAGACAAAACCCATTACCAGACGACTTCAAAGGGGTACAGATGACGAAGGTTGTATGTATAACTGGCGCATCATCGGGATTCGGCGAGGCGTGCGCACGCAAGTTTTCACAATCGGGGCATCCTCTGATCCTGTCCTCTCGCAGCCTGGATAAACTTGAAGCTCTGGCAGATGAGCTTAAAAACAGATCTCCGATATATACAGCGTCGTTGGATGTTACCAATCTAGATTCTATAGACAAATTTTTCGCTGAGCTACCGAATGATTTTAGTCAGATCCACACCCTGATCAACAACGCTGGTCTTGCTCTTGGGATGGAGCCAGCCCATGAGACCAAGCAGGATGATTGGGAAACCATGATTGACACCAACTGCAAAGGGGTAGTCAGGATTACCAGAAGAGTGCTCCCAGGCATGGTAGAGAGGAACTCTGGACATATCATAAACATCGGTTCCATTGCAGGAACCTGGCCATATCCTGGTGGCAACGTCTACTGCGCTACCAAGGCATTCGTGCAACAGTTTTCCAGAACCCTAAGGTCTGATCTACTAGGCAAACGTATACGCGTTACAAACATAGACCCTGGCATGGCTGAGACCAACTTTTCCAATGTACGCATGAAAGGTGACGACAAAAAGGCCAAAAATGTATATGAGGGAACCGAACCACTTGTGGCTTATGATATAGCAGAGATCGTTCACTGGGTCACCTGTGCCCCTATTCACGTCAACATAAACAACATTGAGGTGATGCCAATCTGTCAAGCTTGGGGTCCGCTGGCGGTGAATCGCAATATGGGAAATTGACCGATAAACAAACAGGCAAACATGGATAGACTGCAACAGCTACTGACTGAGATCGACGGCCATGGTTACAAGGCCTATAAACTGCTGCAAGGATACTATAGCTACCCTGGCTTCCTACTTTGCGTCGACCATGTACAGGGAGATCCATTCGCCGAACCTTCCCGCTGTCGCATCCTGGTAGATAAAGCCACAGCGGCCATACCTCAGCAACTATATGCTAATCAAACTAGACGTATTGCACTAGAAGACTATCTTGGCAGGAGTTTCGCGCGGGCCATAGACAAGTATGTAAAGGGCAAACGCGGATCAGGTAGGAGCGGTGAAATCACCATATCCCCATATGGGCAACAGGTCCTTAGACGCAATGCTGTTCTGGTTAAGGATGGAGACATAGATCTACGTTTTCAAATCGCTCTGCCAGCCGAAGCGCGTTCCATTAGCTCCGATCAGGCCAGAGAGATGCTTATGCACGAACTCCCCCAGATTGTGACTACAAGTCTTATATCAGTGGGAGATAACTACGACATGGTCACAACTCATGTAAACTCTGTCGAAGATCAGCGCCACATTCGCGCCCAGCTTGAAAGACATAACTTGATCGCATTTGTGGGCGATGGGTCTATGCTGCCACGCAAAAGCGGCGTAGATGATAGCCCCCTCCCAGGAGCAGTTCCATTCCTAGCCCCAGAATCCATGGCCATTGAACTGGAACGCCCACATGCCGGGCCGATCCGTGGACTAGGTATACCACAAGGAGTCACCTTAATCGTGGGCGGAGGGTTCCACGGCAAATCCACTCTATTGCACGCCTTAGAATACGGGGTTTACGATCACATCCTAGGCGATGGACGTGAGCTGGTAGCGACAGAACTCTCTGCCTGTACGATCAGAGCAGAGGATGGCAGGGCGGTCACAGGGGTAGATATCAGCCCCTTCATCCGCAACCTGCCTCAAGGCAGAGACACCAGCTGCTTCTCCACGCAAAATGCCAGTGGCAGCACATCTCAGGCAACAAATATTATGGAAGCACTGGCCACCGACACACACACCTTATTGATTGATGAGGACACATCGGCCAGCAACTTCATGGTTCGGGACCAGCGCATGCAGGCCTTAGTTGCAAAAGAGAAAGAACCGATTACCCCGCTGGTACAACTCATCCGCACCCTTTACCAGGACAACTGTATCTCTTTAGTACTGGTCATGGGCGGTTCTGGAGATTTTTTTCACACCGCTGACAATGTGCTGATGCTGGACAACTATCAGGTCAAAGACCGAACCGAAGAAGCGCACGCCCTGGCTGGAGAGCCAGGAAATAGCGGTCACAGTCAGTCTCGGATTGAACAGTCCAATAGCCGCATCCCCACCAAGTGCTGTCTGAGCCCTAAAAACAGGAATGGCAAGGTAAAGATCCAGGCCATCGAGACCAAAAGCCTGCGCTATGGTATGGAAGATATAGACCTAAGCCGCGTAGAGCAAATAGTTGATAGAGGACAGTTGCAAACAATAGGCTATCTGATGCAGTACTACCATGGTATGCCGGTAAGTACGCATGATATGGTGGAAGAACTAAGGGACATTATTACCCAGATCACAACAGAAGGGCTGGACCATATAACACCCTATACCATGGGAACCCTGGCCATGCCACGTCTATATGAATTAGCAGCCACAATCAATCGTATGCGTAAGCTGCGACTTACCTAAGCTTAACTCGATAAAGTTTACTTTATGATCTTGAGGCTGGGTCGTCCTCGCGGGGGCGTCTCATCAGGTTCATCATCCGCCTCAGTCGCATCCTCTTCTGGGAAAAGCATGCCACTTCCATTCTCCTGAGCATATATACCAAGAACTGATGAAACAGGAAACAATACGTCCATGGGCTTACCATCGAAGCGGGCATGGAATGAGATATACTCATTGCCCAGCTCCAGATTACGGATCGCCGATGGCCCTATATTTAGAGTGATGCGATCTCCCTCGACATATTGCTGCGGAACCACCACCTCGCTATCGCTAGTATCCACCAGCAAATAGGGTGTAAGTCCATTATCCACCAACCATTCGTAAAATGCCCGGACCAGATAGGGGCGATTGGATGTCATCTCCATCTGAGTCTACTTCAGCCGGGTTAGTCCCGCATTTCGCGTTCAAGCTCGGTGAGGCTATCCTGGAATGATTCACGTTCGAATAGACGTTTGGCGTAGTCATTGACCGCCTTGGCCTGTGAAGGCAGCTCAATGCCCAGCATCGGCAGACGCCACATCAGAGGAGCGAGTGCGCAATCAACCAGACTCAGATTCTCACTCATGAAATATGGCTTGGCAGCAAAAACCGGTGCTGTAGTCACCAGACTCTCTGTTAGCTCCTTACGTGCCTTAGTTGCAGCCTTGCCTCCTGCGAGAATGGTATCCATCAGACTGTACCAATCCTGATCCACGCGAAACATATAAAGCCGCGATTTAGCCTTGGAAACCGGGTCAACTGGCAACAAAGGTGGATGCGGAAAACGCTCATCCAGATACTCCATGATGATCCTGGACTCATACAGGGTAAGGTCGCGGTCAACCAGCGTAGGCAGCGTACCGTATGGGTTCAAATCCATAATATCGTCCGTGAGATTTAACGGATCCACATCATGTATCTCAACCGTGATCTTCTTCTCGGCCAGGACCATCCGCGCCCGATGGCTATATGGGCTTTGGGGGTCAGAATATAAGGTCATTACTGATCTTTTGTTTGCGACAACCGCCATAAAACCACTCCAATCAAATATCTAAACCGGCAGCACCATTTGAGCAACCGACAAAATCTTCATAAAACGGAAAAGGGTGCACAGTATAACCCAAACTGCGCACCCTAGTATGATTTACTGAATTAACAATCAGTGGATATCCTTCCAATATTCCTTTTTCAGCATATAGGCCAGAACGAAAAATATGCCGATAAACAAAAGAACCCACTTACCCATGGACCTGCGTTTGATCTGGGCCGGCTCCCCTACATAGCTAAGGAATGCAGTCAGGTCACGCGCCACGCCATCGAATTCCTCTATACTCAAGGTCCCAGGCTTAACCAACTCCAGCTTTTCAATCACCTGCTTACCATCCACATCTTCCATGACGGCCTTCTGGGTACCCTGCAACTGCCAGAGCACATTGGGCATACCTACATCTGGGAATACCGTATTGTTGACACCGAAAGGTCTCTTCTCATCCACATAGAAGCTGCGTAAGTAGGTGTATATATAATCCACACCCCTGGCCCGGATCAGCACGCTCAGATCAGGCGGGGTCACTCCGAACCATTTTTCGGCATCATCTGGATCCATAGAGATGGTCATGGTATTGCCGATGTTGTCGGTGGTAAACATCAGGTTCTGTTTGACCTCATCTTCTGTCAACCCAAGATCTTTGACAAGACGATTATAGCGCTGGAACTTGAGGGAGTGACATCCCATACAATAGTTCATAAAGTACTTGGCACCACGTTGCAGCGATGCGGTATCGGATACGTCAATATTGGCATCATCGTAATGAACGGCACCAGCCGCCAATGTCAAAGCGGGCACTACGGCCAATAGAAATGCGAGAATCAGCTTTTTCATTTGGTCACCCTCTCTGGAACTGGCTTTGTCTCATCCATCTTGCTATAGATGGGCATTAACAGGAAGAAAGCAAAATAATAGATGGTACCGATCTGCGCCATCAACTTGTACAGGGTAGTGGTCGGTTGCACCCCCAGATATCCAAGCATGATGAAATCGACCGCGAACAACCCAAGCAGGACCTTATAGAGAGTGCCTTTGTAGCGAATCGATTTGACCGGGCTGCGGTCCAACCAGGGCAGAAAGAACATGATCAGGATGGAACCGAACATAGCGATAACACCCGGGAACGCTGAACCGGCTATGGAAGGAACCGCACGCAGGATGGCGTAGAACGGAGTGAAATACCAAACCGGCGCGATATGCGCAGGTGTCTTCAGCGGATTGGCCGGCTCAAAGTTTGGATGTTCCAGGAAATACCCACCCATCTCCGGGGCATAGAACACGACCGCCGCGAAGATAAACAGGAAGCCTGCCACACCAGCTATATCCTTTACCGTGTAGTATGGGTGAAAAGGTATACCATCTTTAGGGATACCATTCTCATCCTTGTTCTTTTTGATCTCGATCCCATCCGGATTGTTGGAACCGACCACATGCAGAGCCACAATATGGATAAACACCAATGCAGCCAGGATAAACGGCAGTAGAAAGTGCAAGGCAAAGAAGCGGTTCAGGGTGGCGTCCGAGATGACATAGTCACCACGAATCCATACACCCAACTCCTCCCCCACAAAGGGTACAGCGCTAAACAGGTTCACGATGACCTGGGCGCCCCAGTAAGACATCTGACCCCAAGGCAACAGATATCCCATAAAAGCGGTCGCCATCATCACCAGGTAGACGATTACACCGATAATCCACAGTAACTCACGCGGCTTGCGGTAGGAACCGTACATCAGGCCACGGAACATGTGCAGGTAGATCACCACAAAAAATGCGGAGGCGCCAGTGGAGTGCAAATAACGGATTAACCAACCCCAATCCACGTCGCGCATGATGTATTCAACAGAACCGAAGGCAAGACTTGCGTCCGGCTTATAACTCATAGCCAACCATACACCGGTCAAGATCTGAATAACCAGAACCAACAGGGCCAGGGATCCAAAAAAATACAGCCAGTTAAAATTCTTAGGGGCATAATACTGGGCTAGATGCTCATTCCAGACCTTGGTTACTGGAAACCTTTCATCCATCCAACCGAGAAAATTTTTCATTGCGCTCATCAGGCGTCTCCTCCATCTTGACCGATCAGAATCTTGGCATCTGAGATGAAGTAGTGTTTTGGCACCACCAAATTTGTGGGAGCTGGCACGCCTGCGAACACCCGACCTGCAAGATCAAAACGCGAACCGTGGCATGGGCAGAAGAAGCCCCCCTTCCATTCCGGCCCGAGATCTTCTGGAGCCATATCCGGACGATAGGTTGGGGAACAACCAAGATGGGTGCAGATACCGATAGCCACCATATATTCAGGTTTAATGGAACGGGTTCCGTTCTTACAATATTCCGGTTGCTGAGGTATATCTGAATTGGGATCTGCCAGAATATCAGCCAGCCCAGGCAAATCATTCAGATTTTGTTCAGTACGCCGCACAATCCACACCGGCTTGCCACGCCATTTGGCGGTCATCATCTGACCTGGCTCCAACTTGCTGATGTCGGCCTCTACCGGGGCACCTGCAGCCTTGGCTTTCTCGCTGGGGGCCCATGCCGCCAGAAATGGATATACCACAAAGCCGGTGCCTATTGCCCCGACCACACTAGTAGCGGCGGTCAAAAAACGCCGCTTCTTTAGATCAACGCCATCTGCGCTCATACCTAACTACTCCCCATGCATGCTGGCCAGCATATGGGATTCTGATTCAGAATCGCTGCCCACCTAAGATTCTTTAGAATATGCTGATTTTGTCATAAAAAACTAACGGGGCATTTTCCAACAACGTGCAACCAAGGTCAAGACAGAGCTATTAATCGATGACCTGACGATATCTATAGCAGGTAGGCGCCAGATAATGTCCGTCAAACCGGGTTAGAAATGTCTATAAATGCATGCTCCACCTCGAAGCGCTGCGCCAGATGTTCGCCCAGGGCCTGAATCCCCAACCTCTCGGTGGCATGATGCCCGGCGGAAAAGAAGTGCACACCCAGCTCACTGGCCAGGTGCATGGTCTGCTCAGACACCTCACCGGTGATAAAGGCATCCGCCCCGGATGCGGCGGCATGAACGATATGGTCTTCAGCCCCGCCACTGCACCATGCGACACGCGCAATATCCGCCCTACCCCCAGGCAGATAGAGCGGCTCACGGCCCAGGGCCCGGATGATACGGGATCTGATCTGCTCCACCCCCTCGGGCTGCGGGAGATCCGCCGTCCAGAGCAGGCCATCCCCCGACCCTGCCGGGGACGCCCCTTCGAACCCCAGATGCCGTCCCAACAGACGGTTGTTACCAAGCTCCCGATGCATATCCAGGGGCAGATGGTAGGCCATCAGGCTGATATTGTTGCGAAAGAGCGTTGCAACGCGCCGGCCTTTTATCCCGACCAGGACGGGCGGCTCCCCCTTCCAGAAGTAGCCGTGATGCACCAACAGCAGGTCTGCACTCCGCTCTACCGCCGCATCGATCAGGGCCTGACTGGCGGTTACTCCGGTGACCACACGCCGCACCTCCTCAATCCCGGCATCCAGCTGCAACCCGTTCGGACAATAATCATCTATAGAGTCAGTCTGTAAAAACTCGTTGCAGTACGCTTCCAACCGCTTCAATTCAATCATTGTTCTCGCCCCTGTCTTCACAGGCTATTATGTAAAGTGATAAGGCATGTTAGGATACACGGCCTATGAAACTCCAGAAATTCTTTATCTTTGCCCTCACCTCAATCCTGGCTGGACTGGCGGCCGCATTTCTGGCCATCCAATTTTTCCTGGATACAGCCGAAAACCAACCGTCGGAGCAGGAGAACAAACCGGAACAGGTCGTTCAAACCTTTGCCCTGACGTCAGGCCCCGTCTCCTACGCGGACGCGGTTAAAAAGGCATCGCCCTCAGTGGTGAATATATACACCACCAAACTTACGGTACAGCGTACCCAATCGTTCTTTGACAACCCGGTGTTTCAGCGCTTTTTCGGTGACCGCCTCTCCATCAAGCCACGGGTGAAGAGAGAGAACAGCCTGGGATCCGGAGTTATCATAAGTAGTGACGGTCTTATCATGACCAACAACCACGTTATCCAGGATGCCGAAGAGATCTGGGTGGTGCTGGGCGACGGCCAGCCCATGAAGGCCCAGGTTGTAGGGACAGACCCGGATACCGACCTGGCACTGCTCAACACCGGCCAAAAAGGGCTTAAGGCCATCCACGCGGGAGACTCCAATAACCTGCAGGTGGGAGATGTGGTGCTGGCCATCGGCAACCCATTTGGTGTCGGCCAGACCGTGACCATGGGCATCGTCGGCGCCACCGGACGCAGTCAACTGGGTATAAACACATTTGAGAATTTCATACAGACCGACGCCGCCATCAATCCCGGCAACTCGGGTGGAGCACTCATCAATGCCCATGGTGAACTGGTCGGGATCAACACTGCCATCTTCTCCAAAAGCGGCGGCTCTCACGGCATCGGCTTTGCCATTCCGGTAAAGCTGGCCGAAGGGGTGATGCAACAACTACTCAAAAACGGACGGGTAGTCAGGGGATGGCTGGGGTTGGCGGGACAGGACATGACAGCCGAACTGGCCAAGTCATTCAATCTGAAAGAGGCCGCCGGAGTACTCATATCCGGGGTCCAGGAAGGCGGTCCGGCAGACCTGGCAGGGATAAGACCTGGAGACATAATCTCTCAGATAAATGATCAGGGGCCTATGAGCACCTACGAAATCCTCAACTACATCACCACCCTCACGCCTGGCGGCAAGGTGGAGGTATCAGGCTGGAGAGGCGATAGCAAATTCAAGACGGAAGTGACTGTAGCTGAGAGGCCACAGCAACAATAAGCAGCGCCTACAGGACCTGGACCAAGGCCTCCAGGAAGGCGCCGTTCTCCTCCGGTGTTCCGATCGTTATGCGCAGACACCCCTGCAACATGGGATTGGCCCCATGCAGATTCTTCACCAATACGCCTCTATCACGCAGGGCGGCATGGATCTCTCCCGCGCGACCTTCAGGCATCCTAGCCAATATAAAGTTGGCCTCGCTGGGAAACGGCGTGATTCCATCTATGGCCTGCAGCGCCTCAAACACCACCGAGCGCTGCTCCCTGATCTCTGCGGTCTGGGCAACAAAAATATCCTGATGACGCAGGGCAAACTCTGCAGACACCTGGGTAAGGACGTTGATATTGTAGGGCAGCCTGGTCTTATCGATCTGCTCGATCCACTCCGGAGCACCGGCCAGCAGCCCCAGCCGCAGACCGGCCAGGCCCATCTTGGAGACGGTGCGCATCACCAACAGATTTGGATACTCCCCAATCCTGGACATGAAGCTGGCG
The DNA here is from genome assembly GCA_050288625.1 of Sedimenticolaceae bacterium. Taxonomy (GTDB): domain Bacteria; phylum Pseudomonadota; class Gammaproteobacteria; order Chromatiales; family Chromatiaceae; genus JAAGZL01. The sequence goes on from JBNKEE010000010.1 coordinate 199,562, forward strand.
TCGGTAAAGGGGGCATAGGCCTCATCGACCACCACCACACCGGGCGCGGCCGCTATGATCTGTTCCATCTCCTGCTGTGAGAACAGATTACCGCTGGGGTTATTGGGGTAGGCCAGGAACACCAGTGCCGGCCGCCTCTGTTCCAGGACCTGCAGAATGGCTGGCGTATCGAGACTGAAGTCATCCGCCCGCAGCGGCACACCCACGTACTCCATGCCGACAAACCTGGCTATCATGTCATACATAACGAAACCGGGATCGACAGATACGATAGTGCGCCCCGGACCGCCCAGGGTCATGGCCAACATCTGGATCAGCTCATCGGAACCGTTGCCCAACAGAAGCCTGGCCCCAACCGGCACATCCATCGCCTCAAGCAGCCGATCGGTCACCGCCGCGGCCTGTGGATCCGGGTAGCGATTGACATCCACGGTACTCAGCAGCTCCAGCCACTCTTCACGCAGATCATCCGGCCATGTATATGGGTTCTCCATGGCGTCCAGTTTGATCAGGCCAGCCGCATCCGGCACATGATAGGCGGATATGGCCTTTATCTCGGGCCGCACCCACTCCTCCACCAGATCTTTTATGGTCTTTTCTTTCATGGAATCCCTCTCTGCCTACAGACAGAAATCTACTCAGCGTCCGGGTCTATCCGGTATTCCGCAGCCCGCGCATGGGCGGTCAGACCCTCCCCACGGGCCAAAACCGACGCCGTCCGACCCAGGACATCCGCCCCCTGCTCCGAGGCCATAATGAGACTGGAGCGTTTCTGGAAATCATACACTCCGAGCGGCGACGAGAAACGTGCGGTTCGGGACGTTGGCAAGACATGGTTTGGTCCGGCGCAGTAGTCCCCCAGCGGTTCGGAGGTGTGGCGCCCCATGAAGATGGCCCCGGCATGGCGAATCTTCCTGGCCATCTCCTCAGGCCGCTCCACAGATAACTCCAGGTGTTCCGGCGCGATGCGATTGGCCAGGACACACGCCTCGTCCAGGTCCCTACACAGGATCAGGGCGCCACGCTCACGCAGGGCAGCGGCAATGATCGCCTCACGCTCCATGCCGGGCAAGAGGCGTTCGATGCTCTCGCGCACATCACGTAAAAACCCAGCGTCCGGGGAGATCAGGATAGACTGGGCGTTCTCATCATGCTCGGCCTGGGAAAACAGGTCCATGGCCACCCAGTCCGGATCGGTCCGGCCATCACATATGACCAGGATCTCTGAAGGCCCGGCCACCATATCTATCCCCACCTGGCCAAAGACCGCACGTTTGGCCGTGGCGACATAGATATTGCCCGGACCCACTATCTTATCCACCGCCGGGATGGTCTCAGTGCCATAGGCCAGGGCGGCCACCGCCTGGGCGCCGCCCATGGTGAAGACGCGATCCACACCACTGACATGGGCCGCGGCCAACACCAGTTCGTTCAGGATTCCACCGGGTGTAGGGACGGCCATGATGACCTCGGACACCCCGGCCACCTTGGCCGGTATGGCGTTCATCAAGACCGAAGAGGGATAGGCGGCCTTGCCGCCAGGGACGTACAGACCGACCCGGTCCAGAGGCGTGATCTGCTGGCCCAGCAGGGTCCCGTCCGCCTCCGTGTAGCTCCATGACTCCATCTTCTGATGTTGCGCATAGGAACGGATTCGATCAGCGGCGTGTTGCAGGGCATCCCGCCTCTCCTGCGGCAGCCCGTCCCACGCCTGCTCCAACCTGGAGTGCGGAACATCCATCCCTGCCACATCTTTGGCCTCCCAGCCGTCAAAACGGCGGGTGTACTCCAACAGCGACGCATCACCGCGACTCCGGACATCTGCAATGATCTGGTCGACCACCTGGTTGACCTCCGCATCGGACACGGACTCCCAGGCCATGAGGTCGTCCAGCTGACTGTCGAATTCCGCATCACCGGTATATAGTGTTCGGATCTCTGCCATTGCCTTTCCTATTCTTGATTTATGTGCTCTGCAGGTCGACCGCCGCCCGCATGGCCTCCAACAGCTGCATCACCGTACTGTGCTTCATCTTCCATGATGCCTTATTCACCACCAGACGTGAACTTATATCCGCCACATGGGCCAGCGGCACCAGGCCATTGGCCTTGAGGGTATTGCCGCTCTCCACCAGATCCACGATCAGATCAGACAGCCCCACCAGCGGCGCCAGTTCCATGGATCCGTAAAGTTTGATGATCTCAACCTGCTGTCCCCGTGAGGAAAAGTAGCTGCGGGCAGAATTCACATATTTGGTGGCGATGCGTAACCGGTTGCCATCCATCTTGGCATCGGGATGTCCGGCCACCATGAGGCGACACTTGGCGATCTGCAGATCCAGAGGTTCATACAGACCCTCACCGCCGTGCTCCATCAAGGCATCCTTCCCGGCAACACCCAGGTCAGCCGCACCCCACTGCACGTAGGTCGGCACATCCGTGGCACGTATGGTGACCAGCTTCACCTCCGGGTGATTGGTATCCAGGATCAGCTTGCGGCTGGTCTCAGGATCATCCGTCGGCTCTATCCCGGCATGGGCCAACAGGGGCAGCGTCTGTTTAAAGATGCGTCCCTTGGAAAGGGCGATAGTGATAGGCTTTTCAAATCTCATCTTGATCTGGATCTGCGGGTAAGCCCCCGCCTTATTTGCTAGTTTGGCACCCTGCGGATCTGGGCGCCAAGACCAGCCAGTTTCTCTTCGATATTCTGGTAGCCACGATCAATATGGTAAATGCGGTCCACAATGGTCTCGCCCTCCGCCACCAGACCGGCCAGCACCAGACTGGCGGAGGCACGTAGATCGGTCGCCATCACCGGGGCACCGGTCAGCTTCTCCTTGCCGGTACATATGGCGGTGTTGCCTTCCAATTTTATGTCCGCCCCCAGACGCTTCATCTCCTGCACATGCATGAAACGGTTCTCGAACAGGGTCTCTGTGATGGTGCTGACCCCTTCGGCCACACAATTCATGGCCGTAAACTGGGCCTGCATGTCTGTCGGAAAGGCCGGATATGGCGCGGTGTGGATATCCACCGCCTTGGGACGTCTGCCCTGCATATCCAGTTCTATCCAGTCCTCGCCGACCACTATATCCGCCCCGGCATCCCGCAGCTTTACCAGAACGGAATCCAACAGATCGGCATTGGTATCTCGCACCCGTACCCGTCCACCCGAGATGGCCCCGGCCACCAGAAAGGTACCGGTCTCAATGCGATCGGGCAACACATCATATTCAGTCCCGGTGAGACGCTTGACCCCTTCGATGACAATGGTATCGGTCCCAGCACCCTTGATCTTTGCCCCCATGGCATTGAGGCAGTTGGCCAGATCCACCACCTCAGGCTCCCGCGCCGCATTCTCGATTACGGTCTCGCCATCGGCCAGTGCTGCCGCCATCATCAGGTTTTCGGTGCCGGTTACGGTCACCAGATCCATCATCAGGCGTGCGCCCTTGAGGCGATCGGCCTTGGCCCGGATGTAGCCACCGTCCATAACTATGTCGGCGCCCATAGCGCGCAGACCATCTATATGCAGGTTTACCGGTCTGGAGCCGATGGCGCATCCGCCCGGCAGCGACACATTGGCCTCGCCAAAACGGGCCAGGAGCGGCCCCAATACCAGGATGGACGCCCGCATGGTCTTTACCAGATCATAGGGTGCCGTGTAATCGGCAATGGTATTGGAGTCAGCGGTTATACGCATGCGTTCATCTATGGTCAGGGTTACCCCCATGCGCCCCAACAGCTCTATGGTGGTAGTGATATCGTGCAGATGCGGCAGGTTGCCGATGGTGATCTCACCATCCGCCAACAGGGTTGCAGCCAGGATAGGCAAGGCAGCATTCTTGGCGCCGGAGATGCGTACGTCGCCTTCAAGGGCGCCGCCGCCGGTAATGATTAGTTTATCCATAGATATAAAAACGTATGGCCGATCGGCCCGCCCCAATGAAATTCAGAGATTGAAAAACGGGATATGATATAAGAAAAGCCGTGTAAACGGAAAGCATTTACACGGCTAGATACATATATTTACTGGTGTTCAGACGCAATAACACAAGGATTACAAAGGCATTTGCGAATTATTGCAGTCCTGCCCGTCAATCTGCGGCAGACCCATCTCCCGTCATTCCATATCAAAACATGGGTTAAAACTGCTGCCGCGAACGACCCCTATTTTACGCCTTTACCGTTTCTATCCTGCAGGTCTGAGATCAGACCGGCGAGCTTGTTGCGGCGTATCTGCGAATCAAAATTGGAACGATAGGTGGATACCAAGCTTACGCCATCAATGGTTATATCGTATACCTTCCACTCATCCTTGCTCAGATAGAGACTGTAGTCGATCGGCACCGCAGAGGAGCCGGCATTTTTGACCCTGGTCTTAACCTTGGTCTTCTTGGCGTTGGGAGCGGTCTTTATCGGTGGATACTCTATCTCCTGTCCCGAATAACTCAGGAGCGCGGTCGCATAGGTCCTTACCAGCAGCTCGCGAAACTCCTTGATAAAGCTCTTTTTCTCAGAGTCGGATGCATCCTTCCAGTGATCCCCCAGCACCAGGCGGGAGATCTGGGCAAAATCGAAGCGCGGCAACAGGATATCGTCTACCAGGGGGTAGATCTTTGCCGGATTGGCCGTCAGCTCCTGCTTTTTAGATTTTATCTCGGCCAGAACCTTTTCCGTGGTATGCATGACCAGCTCTTGGGGATCGGCCACAGCGAACACCGACTGGGCCCACGCGAGCAACCCAAAAACAATCAGGGAGCGAAAATATTTGTTAAATGCCATCAATCTGTTCCTCTATATAATAGGGTCCATATATACCCGCAAATCACCAGATCCCGTCAAAAGGCGTGCGATTTTCTCTTTTAGGACCCTATTATGCAACCAAAAAGATTAACCTAAGCTTAATAATGCCGACAGGTTCCGGAATTAGGACTCTCCTTCCGGAGGCATGTAACGACCGGCCAGATAGACCAGCAATAACACCGGAATCCCCAATATGGCCGTGAGCAGAAAAAAGCTACTGTAGCCGATGGCATCGACGATGCTCCCGGAATAGCCACCGAGTAGCTTGGGGAAGAGGGTCATGATCGAACTGAACACGGCATACTGAAACGCAGTGAATGAGATATTGGTAAGTCCGGAGAGGTAGGCGATGAACGCGGCACTGGCCAGACCGGCGCTCAGATTATCCGCCGCAATAACCAGGATCAGCATGGAAACATTGGTACCGGAGTGGGCCAGGAGCATAAATAAAAGATTTGTAGCGGCCGAGAGCACGGCCCCGAGAAAGAGTATACGCATCACCCCGTAACGCAGCACAAGTCCACCTCCGAGGAAGCTACCGAAGATGATCATTATCGGCCCAAAGATCTTGGTGATATTTGCGATCTGATCCAGAGTGAAACCCATGTCCTGATAGAAGACGTTGGAGATCACTCCCAACACGATATCCGATACCCGATAGAATCCCACCAGAAAAAGAATCAACAGGGCCTGCCTGCCGTAACGACGGAAGAAATCCGCCATAGGCTCGATATAGGTCTCAACCAACACCTCGCGCCGGGCAACGCCGACGGCAATGGCCATTTTGGCCATCATTCCCGCAAACAACAGGGCCAAAAGCAGACGCATCATCTCTGCGAGAAATCCGCCCAGGGCATGCTCTCCGATGGCGTGATCCAGCCCCAGCTTCAACCTTTCAATAAATGGGGCCAAATAGATAAAGGCCACTATCAACGCCAGAACGGCGATCAGAAACAGCCCAAGAAAACGCAGGTAATCCACCAGACTATTAAGATACTTACTCTCCTTCTGCTCTACATCCGGTTCGGAGATGACCAGCGTGGTCATCACCCCCACCCCCATGGCGACCGCCATCCAGATATAGGCGTCCCGCCAGGCGCTATAGTCGTAGCCACTGCCTGCGCCGAACCAGAACACCAGCTTGAGGGCACCGGCCCCGGCCACCACCATACCCATTCGATAACCTGCGATATAGGCCGATGACATCAGGGCCTGCATGCGCTGCTCCGCCGATTCGATACGGTAGGCATCGATGACTATGTCCTGGGTGGCGGAGGAGAACCCCAGCATCACCGCCGCCAGGGCCATTGGGGTCAGGCTCTGAACCGGATCGGTAAATGCCATCCACAGAATGGCCAGGATGATGGAGGACTGGGCCAGCAGCATCCAGGCACGGCGACGTCCCAGGACCCTGGTCAACCAGGGGACGGGCATCTTGTCGATGATCGGGGCCCAGACAAACTTAAAGGAGTAGCCGAGGGCGGCCCAACTGAAATAGGTGGCGGTAGAGCGACTTATCTCGGCCTCACGCAGCCACAGCGAGAGGGTGGAAAAGATAAGGAGCAGGGGCAACCCGGCGGAGAAGCCTAGAAACAGCATGGTCAGCACCCGTGGATGGCGATAGGCGCGCAGCGTCTCCAGCCATCCAGTCCGCTCTGTCGTTGTTTCCATTATCCTCCAGCCTGTCTTTGGACGGCAAACCAGAAAAAACCAGTGATGCGACTAAAAGCTACACCACTGGCATATAGGCACAGGTCCCCAAGAACGCCCTGGCAACCTCGATCTAATATCAGGCCAGCTCCGGCCCCAGGATATAATCCACCAACTGAAATCCTTTCGCCTCCAGGGCGTCTTCAATATCCTCCATGGTATAGGACGAATTTCCCTCTTCCACCGAGGCGATCACACCGGTGGCATTGCGAAAGGCCTCATGTCCGTCCAGATCATCCGGGACCTTTACCAAACGAATCTTACCAAACTCTCCGCTTGGCAAGAGCAACAGTTTTTCACCCATAACCCTCTCCTAAACAAAACATACTAGGCCATGATGGCGCCTTATACCTCAGTTTACCCAAGTAATGCCGTTCAATGCCTTGACGCGGCTCAATATAATCAACCCTATTCCCACCCGGGCCCGGATTGGGCAACAATTGATTAACCCTTGTAGCGACGGCGGATAATGTCTATCCTCCCCCGGCAATTACCCCATCCAAACCAAGCGGGTTCGCATACCTGTGCAAGATATGGATGGGTGGGCAACAAGCAGGCCAGGACGATCTGTTTGCTGCCAAGTTAATAGAAATCAGGAGAAAAAACATGTCCAACCCAGAACAGAAAACCACCTTCATCTTCCCCGGTCAGGGCTCACAATATCCAGGTATAGGCAGCGACCTGCATGCCGAGTTCGAATCCGTGCGACTGGTCTATCAGGAGGCCTGCGACGTCCTGGGTTATGACATGGCGGACCTCTCCTTCAACGACCCGAATGATCAGGTGAACCTGACCCGCTACACCCAGCCGGTGTTGCTCACCCACCATATCGCCTGCCTTACCCTATACCGCGAACTGGCGGATGAGCCGTTGCAACCCACAGCGGCGGCCGGGCACAGCCTGGGTGAATATTCCGCCCTGGTAGCGGCGGAATCCCTCAGCTTCGCCGACGCCCTGCGCCTGGTATCCAAACGCGGGGAGCTGATGGGGACCTACGGCGAAGGAGAGATGCTGGCCCTGACCGTAGACCTGGAGACGGCAAAACCGCTGTCGGACAAACACTACTGCGGCATCGCCGGTCTCAATCTGCCGGATCAGACCGTGGTCGGTGGCGCCGGGCCTGACCTGGATGCCCTGGCCGCAGAGATGGCCGAACTATATCCCAAGAAGAAGGCGGTAAGACTCAAGACAGAGGGGGCCTTCCATACCTATTATATGGTGGAGGCCGCCCGCCGTTTTCGCGAAGAACTGAGCCAGGTCGAATTCGCTAGCCCCAGGATCAAGGTGCCTTCCAACTTCACCGGCGACTTCCATACAGATGACGCCGACAGCATCCGCTCCCGGCTGTTCTTTCAACTGTTCCATCCGGTAAACTGGGTGGGATGCATGCAGAGCATCCTGGATGACGGCGTCGATCTGTTCATAGAGTTCGGCGGCGGCATCGGCAGCGGCGAAGGTCCGGAAGAGAAGCGCCCCAATCTGGAGGGCATCATCAAGAAATTCACCCGCAGGGCCGATCCCAGACCTGAATACCAATCCGCCATCAACCTGGCATCCATCAAAGAGGCCGCGGGGTTAGGGTAAGGATACTTCAGAGGAGAGGAATGCCAAAAATCAGGACATGGATTCTCGCCGCAGCCCTGCTTGGGGTTGTTCTGAGCGCCCCCGCATCAGCCTACAAAAAACCGGTCGGCGAGTATTTCAATATCCTGCCGCTGTTCTGGTCCAAGGTCTATGCCAATGGCGGCGAGACCCTCTACTGCGGCCGCAGATTCGGTGCGCACAAGGGTAAGGACATCAATATAGAACACGTATTCCCAATGAACTGGGCCCTGAAAAAATTTGGTTGCCGCGACCGTGAGCAGTGCCGTCGCATAAGCCCAGGGTTTAATAAGGTCGAGTCAGACATGCACAACCTCTATCCCGCCATTGGAAAGATAAACCAGGCACGCAGCAGCCATGCCTTCGGCATGATTGCGGGAGAGAGGCGCGACTTCGGCAGGTGCGACTTTGAGATCGACAGATACAGACGCCGTGTAGAACCACGCCCCGCCAGCCGTGGCAATATCGCGCGGGCCATGTTCTACATGCAGCAAAAATATGGCCTGACTATCTTCAAACAGCAGGCTGCCCTGTTAAAACGGTGGCACCGGGAAGACCCGCCCGACGCTGAGGAGAGGCGGCGCAATAACGCCATCGAAAAGGTTCAGGGTAGCAGAAACCGTTTTATCGACCGGCCCGGTTTGGTAAATCAGCTTAATTTTTAGAGTATCTCCAGGACACTCTCAGGCGGGCGGCCAATCGCAGCAGCCGCGTTATCAACCACTACGATTGGACGCTCTATCAGGATTGGGTTCTGCAGCATCAAATCGATCCACTCCCCATCACTGCGATCATCCTGCGGCGACAAACCAAGATCTTTTGCCACCGACTCACCAAAACGAATGATCTCCGCAGGTCTCTTGCCCAGTAGCTGCAGAATCCTGACAAGCTCCTGTTTGGATGGCGGCATGTCCAGGTAGGTCTGAATTACAGGCTCCACACCCTCGCCTTTGATCAACTCCAGAGTTGCGCGACTCTTGCTGCAGCGGGGATTGTGATATATGACGGTTTCCATCTATTTACCTCTCTTATCTATCTTAGGGCCGTCCAAGGGCGCAATCTCATCAAACCCCGTAATTTGCCTGCACCCAATCTGCCCAGCGGATCAGGGCGGCCGGCATCTATCCACCCCTGACTCAGTTTATTCAGATCGATACCCATGATTTCGCCCCTAACAATCCACCACGACCAGGGGTACCAGCATCTCATTCGGTGTCACACCGCCATGCACACCTATATGCCGCTTCGGTTTCTCTCCCAGCACCCGGTCCCGGATCTTGAAACCGGGTTTCATGACCATGGCATAGTGTCCTATCCTGGATGCCAGCTGCGGATGGGGCTCCCCCAGACCAAACCAGCCCTGCTCGATCAGATCTGAACTCCTGTGCAGCTCTGCCGCATGGGACAGCTCCGATGCCACATACTGCCGGAAGCGGTCGACTTTATCCGGATGTACATAGCAGAAGGCAAAGCGTTGCTCTCCGCACAGGGGCAGCACCAGGGTCTCAACCAATTCGGGGTGATCCGCCATCTGTATCACGCCGCTTGAGGGGATATCGATAAAGCCGTGGTCGGCGGTGACGATGATCTTAGTGTCTGTCCCCTGCAGGCCCTGAACAAACTTTCCGAAGGCCTCATCCAGTTCGGCAAAGTGCTGCGCCACATCCTTACTACCTATCCCTTTGGAGTGCGCCAGGCTATCGAACTCGGGCCAATAGGCGTAGACATAGTTACGTTCGTTCCGGCTGCTGGCCGCAGCCCGGATCACATCGAAAAGGTCCGCAAGGCCAGAAAATTTCCAGATCTCGGCCCCATCGTGAAATGCCACATTGAATTCAGACTCTGCAATCCTGTCCGGCATCACCACATGTTTTCCGGTATGTATGCGCTCAAATATTGATTCGCATCCGGAAAGCATGCCGGGATGAAAATCCTGCTGCCCCAGGCTACAGCCGCCATGCCGCGGCTGGAACGGCAGGATGGCCAGGACACTCCCCAATTCACGGAACCAGGTGAACCAGCCGGTCAGACCATGCTGCTGGGGGGCCACTCCGGTGAGAAAGGTCGGGACTGCGGCGGAGGTAGTGGAAGGACATACCGAGGTAAGGCTGGATCTAAGGTGGGCATGCAGATGACTTCCCGCGCCAGGTCCGGACAGATAATCGTGCCCCAGACCATCCACCACCAGCAAGATCACATTCCTGCTCTGCCGCAACTCAGTCACAGGCAGGGCATTCGCAGGCCCATAACAACCGAAGTCTGATCCCATTCCCCTCTCTATGGAGGACATGAGATTGACAATACTGCCACCACGATAATCAGGAAAAAGCATAAATCACTCTATATTCACCGGAAGGCGCTGACAGTGGTCAGGAACTATTTCCCGATCTCTCGAGCCAAGCATACAGTCAAACCAAATCCCTTAAGAGATCACCTCAATCAACTCAAGTTCAAAGTTGAGGTTATGTCCTGCCATGGGGTGATTTCCATCCAAGATGGCATCTTCCGGCGTCACATCTATCACCGTCAGGATCATAGGTGCTCCACCGGCATCCACCTGAAAGCGCATACCTATCTCGACCTCAACATCCTGCGGCAACTGATCCATTGGAACCACATGCACCAACTCCTCAAGACGTTCGCCATAGGCATCGGCACAAGGTATATGGATCTTCTTGCTGTCTCCAACCTGCATGCCTTCAATCCCGCGCTCAAAGCCGGGGATCACCTCCCCATTCCCCAGGGTCACCTCCAGCGGATCTCTTCCGACCGAGGAATCAAATTGAGTGCCATCGTCCAGGGTGCCTGTATAGTGGACTTTAACGGTGTCGCCGTTCTTTGCTTGTGTCATATTGGATATCCTTTGGTTGAGCCAGGTGAGTAAAGTTATGTCGCTCAATATCTCACTGGTAAGGTTTTACCTAGCATCTTTGATTACAGCCCTTTTATTCTCTCAAATGGGGCAGAAATATTCAGCCGGAATTTATCTTTCCTGTACAGATGACACTATATTCTCTAAGGTCTTATATTTTCGTCGTCCCCGCGCAGGCGGAGATCCAGTTTTGAATCCTGGATCCTGTACCTACGCTATGCTCCGCCAGGAATGACGACTTAAACAAATATCCTCTTACATTATGCCAAGCAAAAAGAACCGCAAACGGGCAAGAGACCAGGCGCTGCTGCGCTATGAGAAACAGCGTCGGCGCAATCTGCTGGCCCAGCCCGGCATACACGATTTCATCATTGTCCTGGATAGCCTCAAGGCCGGGTTTAACATCCCCAAGATCCTGCGCAGCGCAGAGATATTCGGTGCTCATGAGATACACCTGGTGAATATCGAACCATTCGACCCCGCCGCCAGCAAGGGTGCCTTCAAACATGTCCCGGCCCGTTTTTTCGACTCTTTCGATCAGAGCCACCAGAACCTGAGCGAACGGGGCTACACCATGTTCACCCTGGAGGCGGACCGGGGTGAGCGCCTGATGGATGCCGCAATCCCTGCCAGGAGCGCATTCATATTCGGCCATGAGGAGTTTGGTCTCAGTTTCGATCCGAACGACTACCCGGATATCCAGGGGCTCTCCATCCCCCAGTACGGTCAGATAGAGAGCCTGAACGTAAGCGTCGCTGCATCCATAGTCATGTACGAATACATCAGGCAGAGATGATCTGCGGTAACAGCTCTCCAGATCTCCCCATGAGGCTGATATCCACTTGATCACTGATGGCGGTAGGCTCCAGATTGATCTCCACCACCCGTGCGCCTGACCTTTTCGCCACCAGGGGCAGAGTGGCCGCTGGATGCACCAGGGCCGAGGTGCCGACCACCAGGAACAGATCGGCCTGTTCAGAAGCGGTCCAGGCCTGTTCCAGTACAGCTGCCTGCAGGGACTCTCCGAACCAGACGATATTGGGGCGCAGCAGGGACCTGCATTCACACCTTGGAGGGATCTCGCTCAATGGTACCTGCCGGTTCACGCAGGTGTAATCACAATCGGTACAACGCAACTCCCAGATATCGCCGTGCAACTTCAGAGGATGTCTGGAACCGGCCAGGTCATGCAGGCCATCCACGTTCTGGGTGATCAGGGTAAAATCTGGAGTACGCCTTTCCAGCTCAACCAGGGCCAGATGGCCGGGATTGGGTCTGGTCTGAGCCACCTTCGCCCGGCGCCAGTCATACCACTCCCAAACCAGCTTCGGATCTCTCCTGAAGGCCTCTGGCGTAGCCAGGTCCTCCGCCCGGAAGTTGCGCCAGAGCCCATCACTGCCACGAAAGGTGGGTACACCGCTTTCGGCGGATATGCCAGCGCCGGTCAGGACGACCAGGTGTTTTGATCCTTGTATCCAAGAACTAACTCTGGAGATAGGGTCAGATGATTGCATGGGATGACACTCCTGCGTCAGGAGGTCATTATGACCCTGCCACAGGATGTTTCCAACTGTCGACTAAAGCACATTTCCGCAGACGAAATTACACCCGCTTGATCTCCCGGAAAACCTGCCCCTCTACAATTTGATTATCCAGACTGCTACGTCCTAATACTTGATATAGCCCTTCAGGAAGAACCCATCAAACCCAAGATCGGTTGTATCCGTATTCGAGAGCTGGCTATCGACATCATCGCCATACTGCCGCACCGTCGCCATATTAAACCAGTTCTGCCATTCATACCCAAACTGACCACCCACCAACATGCCATTGCTAAGTTCACGTGAATACTCAACCCCTGCCAGCATCTCTACCACAGGCACTACCCGGTTCTCGGATGAATCTACATCTACTCGAGTAGTCTGAACTCCTGTTGTTTGTGTATCAATTTGTTTCAGAGACATATCAAAGTTGCCGATCAGAACAGATCCGGACAGTGCGCCAAACAGAGTAAAGCCATTGCCTGCCTGCCAATCAACCCCGAGCCCAACCTTAGGACCCAGTCCGCTGAAGCTATTTTCATAGGTGATATCTGCTGTTCTGCGCAAAGCAGCAACCGTCTGTGTATAAAAGATATCCATGCCTTGGTCTATGTTGGCATATCGCAGACCACCATCAAGCCGCAGACCAAGAGCATTATTACCCCCAAATCTCTTGCCTACCGTAAAATCGAAAACATCCGCATCAATATCGTAACTTGCATTTGCAATATCAACGTCATTATCGTCAATAACAGAATTTGCATGTAGCCATATACCCCAAAGATCATCTCCCGTGGCAGAATTATTCACCGATGAACTCTCACTGGTTGCAAGATGGGTATACTGCGCAGCCAGATCAACACCATTGCCAAAGTCATAGCCAAAGCTTAGCCGTACCCCCGTATCAAAACCCGGATCGACGCTCTTATATTCCCCAGCAACAGAGTCGGGACCTGAGTGGCCCGGATCCACAATCACATAATCCAGACCGGAGCGGGACGGACGCATATACACCATCCCGAGGGATGCGCTAGGACCTGGTCTGGGATTGTTGGTCGGAGCCCACCCATAGTCTGCATCTTCCTTTGATTTAGCAACGGTGGTCCGATTTGCCTTGACCCGCGCCAGTTCTTTCTTGGCCCTTGCGGCATCCGCTTTTGCCACAGCCGCCTCTGCCTTAGCATTGTTGGCCTCGGCTTCCACCTTGTCTATCTTTTTAACCGCAGCATCCAGCTTTTTGTTCATCTCGGTAAGGAGCTTGGTCAGCTCTGCATTACTCATCTCTTTTGCCATAGTGAAGCCCGGCAATACCAATAAAAGGGATACGGTAGTTGCGCATAAGCTAGCTCTTATTTTTGATTTCATGGCTGACCCTTAATTTTAATTAATATGTTTCACAACGTTATGTGGGACATCTTACGTAACAAGTAGATATCCAAAGCGACTTAAGCCCTGACCATAACTGATGGTGACATGCCCTAACGATCTGAGCTCAACGGACGTACACCCTTGGTCTCAAACCAGTGTTGAAAACGCGAACCACCGCCATGCTTCAACTCATTGAGACGGAACTTCATGACGTCACCGATGCTGACAATACCCACCAGTTTGCCGCCATCTACCACCGGCAGGTGCCGCATATTCAATTTGCTCATCTGGGTCCTTACCGAGTCCACGCTGCTGTCAGATGAACAGACCATGACATTGGTGCGCATTATCTCGGATACCGTCTGGTTGACCGCATCCGCACCATGGATACATATGGCCTTGACCAACGATCGCTCGTTCACTAAACCCAGGATCTCATCACCTTCCATGACCAGAACAGATCCGATCTTCTTTTCAGTAAGGATCTTGGCCACCTCTTCAACAGAAATATCGGGACCAACAGTTTCTACCTGACCGCCCTTATTGGCCAGTATGGTTCTTATGTCCATTACATGCCCCTTGGCAAATATGTATCAATAACGGAGATGATTGCGTACCATTGCCGTCAAATTACGCCGGCCTGTCAAAATTATAGCAGCCCGGTCAAACGGCCTCGGATGGACGGCGATTATAGCGGCTTGCAGGCAGATATTTAATAGAAGATTGAGATACAGATGTTATATCGGCAAAATCTATTGCTGGGGGCAATACTAATCGTAGCCTCCGAGGCTATGTTCGCCTCCATGGGCGCCTGCGTCAAAGAGCTCTCTGCCACCCTTCCCAATGAGATGGCGGTCTTTTTCCGCAATCTGTTTGCTTTAATCCTGCTGTCTCCCCTGATCATGCGCTCCCGCGCATCCCTACTCCAAACCGGAATTATACGACTACATCTGCTCAGGGCGATCGCTGGAATTTCCGCCATGTACTGTTTCTTCTATGCCCTGGGTAACCTGCAGCTTGCGGATGGCATGCTGCTGAAGATGACCGCGCCACTTTTCATGCCCTTGATTGCCTGGTCCTGGCTGGGGGAGAGGGCGAGACGCCTCACACTCCTGGCCATACCGGTGGGCTTCGTCGGGGTGGCGTTCGTCCTCTCGCCGGATGGGGAGTTCAGCTGGGTCGCGCTTATCGGTCTCCTGGGTGGGGCGCTGGCCGCACTGGCCAAGGTTACGGTCAGGCGTCTCGGCCACAGTGAACCAACAAGCAGAGTGGTCAGCTACTTCGCCCTGTTCGCCACCCCCATATCCGTCATACCCCTGTTCTGGGCCTGGCAGACCCCAGGTCCTAGGGAGATTGGGCTGGGTTTCCTGATCGGTATCCTCGGGGTAATCGGACAGTTTCTGCTCAGTCGTGGCTATGCGGTGGCATCGGCCTCCAATGCCAGTCCATTCACCTACTTCTCTGTGATCTTTGGCGCAACCTATGGATATATCTTCTGGGGTGAAACCCTCAGCACCACCTTCGTTATCGGGGCCATGCTTATTGCCCTGGCCGGCATCATGGCGCTGCGCGGCGGACGTATGGATACAGATCAGGAGATTTAGGCAAATATAACCGGTCCACAAGTGATATATAAAAGCCAGCCGCAACTTTTCGCAAATACATTCAAGGCATTTCCTCAATGATGTCCACGCAGAAGCATGGAAACCAAGTTTATTTATGTCACCCTCACTCCAAATCTCTCCCTCATCAAGAGTTGGGCCATTGCTCCCACGGTTAAATCACAGGTTGCAGAAGTGTATGTTTATTCGTGTCTTTTTGCGTTTATTCGCACGCATTCGCGGCTAATCTTTTTCGCCCTAGGGACATAGCTCCGATACACGCGATCGAGCCGCGGGACAAAATGAGGCATGCACGCGGGAAACCATCTATAATTGCCCCCTTTTTTGATTTAGAGTCTCCCCATGAGCAGCCGCAACTACAAGACGACCCAGATCCTGGACCTACTGAAAGAACGCATCCTTATCCTGGATGGGGCCATGGGCACCATGATCCAGAGGCAAGGCCTGGACGAGGCCGACTTCCGCGGCACAAGATTCGCCGACTGGCACTGCGACCTCAAGGGCAACAATGATCTCCTGGTCCTCACCAGGCCGGATCTCATTCAAGGCATCCATGAGGAGTATCTGGATGCCGGCGCCGATATCCTGGAGACCAACAGCTTCAACGCCACCAGCGTCTCCATGGCCGACTACGGCATGGAGGAACTGGTCTACGAGATCAATGTGGAGGCCGCCCGGCTGGCGCGCAGAGCTGCAGATAAATATACGACCGAGACAAAACCACGTTTTGTGGCCGGGGTACTCGGCCCCACCAGTAAGACCGCATCCATGTCCGTGGATGTAGACGACCCGGCCTCGCGGCCCATCTCCTTCGAGCAGTTAGTAACCGCTTACACCGAGTCCACCCTCGGCCTTATCGAGGGCGGGGTCGACATCATCCTGATCGAGACCATCTTTGACGCCCTCAACGCCAAGGCCGCCATCTTTGCGGTACAGGGGGTGTTTGAACAACAGGGTTATGAACTGCCCATCATGATCTCTGGCACCATCGCCGATGAGTCCGGCACCATTCTGGGCCAGAATATCGAGGCCTTCTACAACACCCTGCGCCACGCCAACCCCATCTCCATAGGCATGAACTGCGCCATGGGGCCGGAGAAGCTGCGCCCCTATATCGAGGAGATGAGTCGCATCTCCCAGTTTCCGGTCTCGGCCCACCCCAACGCAGGGCTGCCCAATGAGTTTGGACAATACGACCTGGGGGCGGATGAGATGGCCAATCAGGTCGCCGAGTGGGCCAGGAGCGGCTTTCTAAACATCATCGGCGGATGCTGCGGTTCCATGCCGAATCACATCCGCGCCATCGCCGAAACGGTGGCCGATTATACGCCGCGCCAACTGCCACAGATCCAACCAGCCTGCCGCCTGGCCGGCCTGGAGCCACTGAACATCACGGCCGAGTCGCTATTCGTGAACGTGGGTGAACGTGCCAACGTGACCGGATCCGCCCGCTTCAAGCGCCTGATCATGGAGGGGGAATACGAACAGGCCCTGGAGGTATGCCAGCAGCAGGTGGAGGATGGGGCCCAGGTCATCGATGTAAATATGGACGAGGCCATGCTCGATTCCCAGGCCGCCATGCAGCGCTATCTGCGCCTGACCACGTCTGAGCCGGATATCGCACGGGTGCCGGTGATGGTCGACTCCTCCAAGTGGGAGGTGTTGGAGACCGGCCTGCGCTCGCTCCAGGGCAAGGGGATCGTCAACTCCATCTCCCTAAAGGAGGGAGAGGAGAAGTTTGTCGCCCAGGCCCGTTTGATCAAACGCTACGGCGCGGCTGCCGTGGTAATGGCCTTTGACGAAGAGGGTCAGGCCGACACCCAGGAACGCAAGGTGGAGATATGCGTCCGGGCCTACCGCATCCTGACCGAGGAGGTGGGATTCCCGCCCGAAGACATCATCTTCGACCCAAATGTCTTCGCCGTCGCCACCGGCATCGAAGAGCACAACAACTACGGCGTGGACTTCATCGAGGCAACGCGCCGGATCAAGCAGGCCTGCCCCCAGGCCCTGATCTCCGGGGGTATCTCCAACGTATCATTCTCCTTCCGCGGCAACAATCCCGTACGCGAGGCCATCCACTCGGTATTCCTGTTCCACGCCATCGACGCCGGACTGGACATGGGCATCGTCAACGCCGGCCAGCTCGCCATCTACGATGATCTACCACAGGAGCTGAGAGAGCGGGTGGAGGCAGTAATACTCAACCGGTCTGACGCTGCCACCGACGAACTCCTTAAGATCGCGGACGATTACCGTGAATCCAGCGCCGGTTCCGAGCAGAAAGAGGATAAGGCCTGGCGTCAGTGGCCGGTGGCAAAGAGACTGGAGCACGCCCTGGTCAAGGGTATCACCGAATTTATCGAGGCGGATACGGAAGAGGCGCGACAACAGTCTACGCGCTCCCTGGATGTGATCGAGGGCCCCCTGATGGACGGCATGAATGTGGTGGGCGACCTGTTCGGTGCCGGCAAGATGTTTCTGCCCCAGGTGGTAAAGTCCGCCCGCGTCATGAAAAGGGCGGTGGCCTGGCTGGAACCATTTATCCAGGAAGAGAAGAAAGAGGCCGGCAGTCAGTCACAGGGCAAGATCCTGATGGCCACGGTGAAGGGTGATGTACACGATATCGGCAAGAACATCGTCACCGTGGTACTGCAGTGCAACAACTACGAGGTGATCGACGCCGGCGTGATGGTGCCCGCCGAGACCATCCTGGAACTGGCCCAGGAACATGAGGTGGACATCATCGGCCTCTCCGGACTGATCACCCCCTCTCTGGACGAGATGGTGCACATGGCCAAGGAGATGGAGCGCCTGGGCATGAGCATACCTCTGCTGGTGGGAGGGGCCACCACATCCCTGATCCACACGGCGGTGAAGATCGCCCCTGAGTATTCGGGACCGGCGGTGCATGTAACCGATGCCTCGCGCACGGTGGGCGTGGCCTCCAACCTGCTCTCAAGCGGACAGAGGACCGCCTACCTTGCACAGATCCGCGAGCAGTATCAGGCCGCACGGGAACGCCGCGCCAGTGCGCAGCAGGGTAGAAACCTGCTCTCCCTGCAGCACGCCAGAGACAACGCCTTTGCCATCGACTGGGACCACTACACCCCGCCGATCCCCAGACGCCCTGGGGTACATGTACTGCCGGACATACCGATCAAGGAGATCATCCCCTACATCGATTGGACCTTCTTCTTCCACGCCTGGGAACTGAAGGGGAGTTACCCCCGCATCCTGGCCGATCCGGAGAAGGGTTACGAGGCCAACAAGCTGTTTGACGATGCCCAGCGCATGCTGGGACAGATCAAGAAACATGGATGGATAAGGGCCGCGGCGGTTATCGGTCTCTTTCCCGCCAACAGTGATGGGGACGATATAGTACTGTTCTCTGACGAGGGCCGTGCAACCGAGCTGGAGCGTTTCCACTTCCTGCGCAAACAGGGCAGACTGCCGGAAGGCAAGTCCAACCTCTGTCTGGCGGACTTTGTCGCCGACAGGGAGAGCGGCAGGCCCGACTACATCGGTGGTTTCGCCTGTACCGCAGGCCTTGATATAGAAAGCAAACTCGCCGAGTTTGAGGCGGCACATGATGACTACAATGCCATCCTGCTCAAGACCCTGTCCGACCGTCTGGCCGAGGCCCTGGCCGAATGGCTGCACCTGCAGGTAAGGAACGACTACTGGGGATACGAGCAGGCCCGGGAGACCACCACCATGTTCCCGGAAGAGGAGGTGGACCTGGAGCCACTGCTCAAGGAGCAATATCAGGGGATACGCCCGGCCATAGGCTACCCCGCCACCCCGGATCACAGTGAAAAGGATATCCTGTGGCGACTGCTGGATGTGGAAAAGAATATCGGCATGTCCCTGACCGAGACCAAGGCCATGCTCCCCACCGCAGCCGTCAGCGGTCTCTATCTGTCACACCCCGATTCCAGTTATTTTGCCGTGGGCAAGATCGACGATATCCAGGTTGCAGACTACGCCCGACGCAAGGGCATGGAGATAGAAGAGGCCCGACGCTGGTTGGCGCCCAATCTCGCCTCCGAACAATAAGGTCATCTTATTGGTACCTGTCCGGCCAGGCGCAAAAGAGGCCCCTACGGCTGATATTTGCGCTTATGTCTAAGTACCGAAGCAGGTCTGCATAAATAGATTGCCACACGAATTCAATCAGATACCGCCATCCAGGATGGATTAAGTCACTGTCTATCCTCATTATTTTCATGGAATTTCCCCATAAATAAAACTGCACCAGCCCAAAGATTTTTATTGTGTTACTCAATGCTAAGTATAGGTATGCTCGTAGGTAATATTCTTAACTACTAATAATTATATAATCTACGGAGGAGCATCAGATGCTGACATATGACATCCTGATCATAGGATCTGGCGGTGCCGGTCTCTACGCAGCTCTAGAATCCCGCATGGAAGAGAACCTGCAGGTGGGCGTGCTTACCAAGGTATATCCAACCCGGTCCCATACCGGCGCGGCCCAGGGCGGAGTAAATGCCGCGCTGGCCAATCTGGACACAACCGACACCACACGCGATCACTGGTTCGACACTATTAAGGGTTCTGACTACCTGGCCGACCAGGACGCAGC
>JBNKEE010000011.1:0-38467 GCA_050288625.1 Sedimenticolaceae bacterium
AACGATGAGGTATGGGGAGGAGACGGAGACGACTGTATAGACGGTGGAGAGGGCAATGACACTCTATATGGTGAAGCTGGTAATGACTATCTGAAGGGCCGTGCTGGCGATGACACCCTGGACGGTGGAGCTGGTAATGACTCCATGTATGGCTATGAGGGCACCGACAAGCTGATCGGTGGAGATGGTGATGACCGTATGTCTGGCGGTGATGGTAACGATATCTTGACTGCGGGTGAAGGTAACGACCATCTATACGGCGATTCTGGCCAAGACCTTATGAGTGGTGGCGCAGGCAACGACTATATGGACGGAGGTGATGACAACGATGTCATGCTCGGTGGCGACGGCAATGACTATATGAAGGGCCGTGGCGGTGATGACACCATGGATGGCGGTGCCGGTGATGACTCCCTGTACGGTTATGAAGGTGAAGATCAGATAACCGGTGGCGAGGGTAACGACTACATAGTTGGTTGTGACGGTGATGACATACTGGCCGGCAACGCCGGTAATGATGTGATCTATGGCTACAACGACGACGATGTTCTGGTAGATGGAGCTGGAACGGACAAGCTCTACGGTGGCTATGGAGACGATCACCTTATCGCTTTGGCCGATGGTGAGAACGACTACTTGAAGGGTGACAGTGGTGCAGACCAGTATATCTTCCAGGCGGATGGTGAAGGTATTGGCGATGACCTAATAGTAGGTTTTTCCAGCACCGATGGTGATTCTCTGATAATCGGCGGGCCAGATGTCTCTTACGAGTTGTTGCAGGTCGACGGCTACTCATATAAGTCACTGGTCTCGCTCTACAACGGGGATGGCGACTCCCTTGGTAGTATCGAGGTGCATGGCGAGTTTAGTGCCGACGACATCACGTTGGTAGTAGGAGATGAATATGCTGGAGTGGTGCAAAACGTTCCGGAACAACTCATCTAACCAAATAGAAGCAGGGGTCTTTCCAGACCCCTGCTTCTGTATTGAAAGGAAATGCAAGGAACAGGTTTAATGACATCATTTATAGATCGCTCCGCTACTGAGTTAAAACAGGCGTTGCTCTCCGAGCGCAGGAGCTTTATCCAGGTCGGCGTATTCAGTCTTTTCATCAACATGATACTGTTGGCGCCGCCGCTCTATATGCTGCAGGTGTATGACCGTGTATTGGCCAGCCGTAGCCATGAAACCCTGTTTTTGCTCACCATGGTGTTGATCTGGATGTTTGTTACCATGGGGCTGTTGGAGTATGTGCGTTCCCGCATGCTGGTTAGATTGGGGTCACGCCTTGACCACTTGCTGCATGGTCGAATCTATCGAGCGATAATGAACAGGGCGCTGCGTGATCCATCTGGGTCCTCGGATCGCCCCCTGAACGATCTTTCCAGGATACGGCAATTCGTGTCTGGTAATGCCACCTTCGCCTTTTTTGACTCTCCTTGGATTCCGGTCTACATCTTGGTGCTGTTCCTGTTTGACGCATGGTTTGGTTGGTTTGCACTCTTCGCGGCCGCAGTTCTTGGTACTCTGGCCCTGGTCAACGAATTCTCCACACGACAGCCACAGTTTCAAGCCAGTGACGCGCAGCAACAGGCCGGCAATATCATTGGGGCGCAGATGCGCAATGCCGAAGTGTTGCACGCCATGGGTATGCATAAGGCGTTGCAGAATCGCTGGCTCGATCGGCACCTGACATCGTTGCGCTCCATGTCTAACGCCGCTGACCGTGCTGGAATCTGGATGAACCTGAGTAAGACACTACGGCAACTGTTTCAATCACTCATGCTGGGGCTTGGCGCCTGGTTGGCGATCGAGAATCAGATCACCGCAGGTATGGTTATCGCCGGTTCCATCCTTATGGGTCGCGCTCTGGCTCCCATTGATCAGCTGATCAACGCCTGGAAGGGTTTTATCAGTGCGCGTCACGCATACTATCATTTGAGCCAACTGCTGGAACAGACGCCGGAATCAGAACGGCGCCTCAGTCTGCCCAAGCCTAAAGGCGAGATCAGGGTAGAGAACGCGGTCCTCATCCCGCCAGGTGGAGAGAACACCGTGTTGAAGGGGATATCACTCTATCTGAAACCTGGAGAGATGCTGGCCATCATCGGTAGCAGTGCTGCAGGCAAGACCAGTCTGATGCGGGCCATACTCGGGCTTTGGCCGCTGAGTGCCGGCAAGGTGACACTGGACGGTGCCGACATCGGACAATGGAATCCAGATGAACTGGGTAAGTGGATCGGATATCTTCCACAGGATGTGGAGCTGTTTGACGGCACTGTGGCAGAGAACATAGCCCGTTTTACCGATGCGGAAGATGCTCAGGTAGTACGGGCTGCCAAGAAAGCCGGTGTGGATGATCTGATTCGGGCTTTGCCAGAAGGGTATAACACCAGGATCGGAGCAGGCGGTGTTGCCCTATCCGGCGGTCAACGCCAGCGTATCGCTTTGGCACGGGCACTGTTCGGTAAGCCACCTATCGTGATATTGGATGAACCCAATGCCAATTTGGACGCCCAGGGTGAACTGGCCTTGGCAATGGCCTGCAATCATCTGAAAGAGCGTGGAACCACTCTTATCCTTGCCAGCCATCGACGCCGTATCCTGGGTATGGCGGACAAGATCTTATCAATCGAAGCCGGACGCCTACATATGTTCGGACCAAGGGATGCTGTCATGGAACGCATCTATCATCCGACACCTGTGGATACAGGAAAGCAGAGTCCCAAGCAGAAACAGCCTGTCGTAAGACCTGTCCGGTTGGCTTCTGTCAGCGCTAAACAGGGGGCATAGCAGATGGCGGATAAAGCCAGATTGCATGAGCTGGATCCCACACTGGATGATAGTCTCTATCGAAAAATCGGTTGGATCGTTGTGGCCGTTACCTTTGTGTTTCTGCTGGGCTGGTCTGGAATTGCGCCCCTGGAGAGCGCCGTGGTAGCGGATGGTCGTATCCTGGTCGCATCCTTGAACAAGAGTGTTCAACACCTGGATGGTGGGCTGGTGGCACGTATAGCGGTACAAGATGGCGATATAGTGGAAGAAGGGCAACTTCTGTTGAGTCTGGACCGCAAACCACTGGATATCCAGTTAGACAAGGTCACTAGTCAGCTTATCGAGACCGAAGCCAACCTGGAGCGTCTCGTTGCTGAACGGGAAGGTGTGAAGGAACTGAAGTTTTCCGCAACCCTAATAGAGCAGGCCAAGGACGCGCGGCAGCCGGCTATCCTGGCTACGCAACAGCAGTTGTTTATATCCAGACGTGATGCCTTGTTGTCAGAACAGGCGGTGTTACTCCAACGTCTGACAAAGACCAAGGGTGAGATCGCCAGTAATCACCAAATGATCCAGACCCTGCGCCATCGCCTCAGCCTGATGGATCAGGACCTGGAGGGGTTGAACAAACTGGCGGCAAAAAAGATGGTATCGGAGGCCAAGCTACGTGAAGTGCAGCGTGATCGTACCGAAATCTCTGGCGACCTTATTACACACCAGTCTGATATAACCAGGCTAGAGTCCTCATTGCTGGAGATTAAATCCCAGATCACGTTATTGCAGCGGGATTTTCAAAAAGAGGTGGTAACATCCCAGCGAGAAATGGAGGAGAGACGCATAGAGTTGCAATCCCAGCAAGGCACCATTAACGAGAAGCTGGCACGCATTGACATCCGTGCTCCGGTGGGAGGCAAGATCAAAGGTTTCAATGTAGTGACCACAGGAGCGGTGATAAAGGCTGGAGAGTCAATCATGGAGATCGTTCCGCGTGAATCCCTGTTTACCATACACGCCCGCGTGTCGCCCTTGGATATAGATGCGCTCTATCCGGGACTGAAAGCGGAGGTGCGTATCCCTGTATTTGATGGTTCCCGTTACTTTCCCACCCTTTACTCAGAGCTGAAGGATGTATCTTCCGATGTATATGTGGAGGATAAATCCGATAAAGCCTACTACAAGGCAACGCTTACCATAGATGACGAGACCATGGCCACCTTGCGTAAGGAACATCTGCAGCTTATCTCCGGTATGCCGGTGGAGGTGGTGATCAAGACCGGGGAACGTACCCTGTTCGACTACCTGGTCAAGCCGTTACGGGATATGGTGGTTCGAGCGTTTAACGAGGCTTGAGGGCTTCATGTAGTTCCCGGCTAGGCTTGTATTCTTTGCCATAACATAAGAAAGGATGTAGGCTCGGACCAAACACGCCAATCCTGGCGCGTGCCCTTTGGTGTCGAACTTGTCCATGAGCCAGCTAGTAGACTCATTTGGCCGCAAGATAGAGTATCTGCGGTTATCTGTAACAGATCGGTGCGATCTGCGCTGTTTCTACTGTATACCGAAAGGTTATAAGGGGTTTTCCAGGCCTGAGGAACGTATCACTCTGGATGATTTTGTTCGTCTGGTACGTCTGTTCAGTGAGCTCGGGGTAAGCAAGGTAAGGCTTACCGGAGGTGAGCCACTAGTGCGGGCGGATCTGCCGGAGATGGTACGGAAGATCGGGGCTCTGCCTATGATCCAGGACATCTCTCTCAGCACAAACGCGGCCCGTCTGTCTAGGCATGCGCAGATATTGAAAGAGGCTGGCGTCAGCAGAATCAATGTTAGCCTGGATACTTTAAATCCTCATACATTCAAAGAGATTACCCAGGGAGAGCTGGGACCGGTGTTACATGGTCTTCAGGCGGCCAGGGAGGCGGGGTTTCATCCCATCAAGGTAAATATGGTGGTGATGCGAGATATCAACCTGCATGAAGTAGGCGACATGGTGGATTATTGTCTGGATAACGGGTTTACCCTGCGTTTTATAGAGACCATGCCGGTTGGTGCGGGTGGGCAACATGCCAGAGGCAGATATGTAGGCGTGGATGAGGTACGGGGTCTGCTGCAGCAGCGCTTTGAACTGGAACCAGCGAGAATGACAGGAGCAGGACCTGCCGAATACCTGAAGATTGTGGGTAAGCGTCTTAAGATAGGTTTTATCACGCCCATATCGCGCCATTTCTGTGAAACCTGTAACCGGGTTCGCCTCTCCTCCGAAGGAACCTTGTATCTCTGTCTGGGTCAGAACGATAGGCTAGAACTTCGACCGCTGATCCGGCAGGGGCAGTCAGACGATGAGATCAAAACCTCTATTATGGAGGCTGTGCTACATAAACCAGAAGGACATGAATTCAGTTTTAATTCAGATAAGATAGCTAGAATTATGTCCAAGACCGGTGGCTAATTAACAATTGTTAATGTTTTCTTAATATTCGGGTGAGATGATCTATTTTTGTAGAGCCATGTGGTCTTTTAGTAGAATCGAACGGCTTTATGTGGATTGTTATCGATTGAGTTAATAGCTTGATGAGTATTGTACTGAACGGTCTAAAGAAGTTTTTGTGCAACGTAATCAATAATTGAATGGAGATATACTAAATCATGAAGAAGATTGCAGTAGTAACCGCAGTTGTTGTAACTTTGAGCGCGGCCAGCGCTATCGTAGCCAAGGAGCGTGATCCGAAAGAGCAGGCGATCCACGCCCGTGAAGCGGCGTTTACCCTGATGGCGACCAACGTAGGACCCATGGGAGCTATGGCCAAGGGTAAGAAGCCATTCAGCCAGGAAGAGTTCGCAAAGCGTGCCGCCAACCTACAGGCCCTGTCTGACATGCCTTGGGAGTTTTTTATTCCTGGTACAGATAAGGGTAAGACCGAGGCCAAACCTGAGATCTGGAGCAATCCTGATGACTATAAGGCCAAGACCGATAAGTTCAAGCAGGAGGTGGCTAAGCTTGTAGAGGTAAGCAAGGGTGGCGATCAAAAGGCTATGTTTGCGCAGTTCGGCGAGACTGCCAAGACCTGCAAATCATGTCATAAAGAGTACAAGAAGGACTAACTTTCATAAGCTAAGGCCGCATGGAGACATGCGGCCTTTTTTTGTCTGATCTACAGGGCAGCTCGGAATGCCAAACAGAGAAAAAACAGAAATGTCTACAAATACTCAATATCGCAACCGTGTATTTGTCTGGGATATCTCGGTGCGCATCTTTCACTGGACACTGGTGACACTGATAATAGCCCTGTTTGTCACCGCAGAAGTTCTGGATGGGGCCATAGATCTCCATGCTACCTTAGGCCGCGCTGCCCTTGTGCTGATATTGTTTCGTCTGTTGTGGGGATTTGTTGGTAGTAGCTATGCGCTCTTTTCTCAATTTGTATGCGGACCCGGCACCGTCATTGCCTATGTACGGTCATTGTTGGCAAAACAATATGAATTTTCCGCCGGACATAATCCATTAGGTGGATGGATGGTCATAGCTCTTATGGTTGTAGTTGCTGCTCAGGCCACCTTGGGCCTGTTTGCCAACGACGACGTTATGTTCGATGGTCCATTGGCCTATCTGGTAGCAAAGGAGACCAGTGACCTACTGACCGGGTTGCATGAAGATCTGTTCAATATACTTATGGTCCTGGTAGGACTGCATGTGGCGGCAGTGATCTGGCATAAGTTGTTCAAGGGTGAGAATCTTATTCCTGCGATGTTTATCGGGTATAAGGAATTACCCGCTGGTGTGGATGCGGAGAATGCGCGTGGTGGAGGTATTTTGTTGGCATTGGTGCTGCTGGCTGTCAGTGCGGCTGTAGTGTATTGGGTGTCACAGTAGTGCAATCTATACCTGGATTTTTTGCATATCTGAGATATGATTAAAGCGGACGAGGACAAGACGGTGTTTTGATAACACCATAACAAATAACAATAATAATTATACCAGGCCGAGAAGGCTTGTGAGATCAATTGGCTTCCAATTTATAGGAAGCAATAAATTAACCAAAAGAGAAGTATGGAGATGCCTTTCATGAATAAAAAAGTAGCATTGGATAAACTGCGCAAGGCCAAAGGCGCGCACCTAAAATGGCGTGCCTACGCCCAGGCGCTCGTATCTGGGGTGTCTGTCGATGATGATAAGATTCCAGTAGAACATACCTCCTGTGTCTTTGGTCAGTGGTATCACGGAGAGGGTAAGGAAAAGTTGGGGCACCTGTCGGCGTACGATTCCATCTATACCCCTCACGAGATGTTGCATGAGATCTATAAGATGATCTTTAATCTATTACATTCAGAAGATAACGCCGGAGTATTTAAAAAACTATTCTCTACCAAAGAGGATAGGGAAAACGAACGCCTGATCCTTGCCAGAAGTTACATGGAGGAGATGGTTGGCGTGTCCGAAACATTGTTGCAGGCGCTGGATTTGCTGGAGCAGGAGATTCGGGAACTGCCGGATGAGTAACTCTCATGTTTAGACGCAAAAGATAGGTTGTTTCCTCCAATTAGAATGAGCTGTCTAGTGGACTGCGTACTGTATTGCCGCTGCGATTAACCACATGGGTATACACTTTTGTGGTGCAGACATAACCGCGC
The DNA here is from genome assembly GCA_050288625.1 of Sedimenticolaceae bacterium. GTDB lineage: Bacteria > Pseudomonadota > Gammaproteobacteria > Chromatiales > Chromatiaceae > JAAGZL01. Next base: position 7,402 of record JBNKEE010000011.1, read on the forward strand.
GTTCAGCGCGGCTGAAGGCAGGTGTTATGCTGAGTAGATAGAATATGAAAGCCGCAGTTAAGCAATATAATCCCGATGATGAATTCTATACACAGGAAGGGTGTTACATTATTGAGTTGTCCAACATATCTGATGATCCAGATATATCGATCGCTCGCGCTAGAGTAGAGCCAGGTGTAACCACTCGCTGGCATAGGCTTTCGGGTACTGCTGAGCGTTATTACATTGTGCAGGGTCGAGCAATGGTGGAAATAGGGCAGCTTCCATCTCAGGAGGTAACTAGCGGTGATGTGGTTCTTATCCCGCCTATGTGTCGGCAACGTATTACCAATATAGGGATGGAAGATCTGATCTTCCTTGCAATCTGTACACCTCGATATTCGAATGATGTCTATGAGGATATTGAGGATGATCCGAATAGTGAATTACCTTAGCCCACTATTTGTCTGCGTCTACTGGCGCATATAGCAGTTTGTCATAGGCCATGGTTCCCCAGAGCGGGTGGGCGATGGCTTCTCTGGCAAGATCTTTATCCAGGTCTTTCCTGATCTGTTTGTCAGTTGATCTGTCGTAGTAGAACTGAACAGTTTCTTTATTTGGCTGCAGGACAATCACATCATCTCCTTTCATATATGCCTGGTTGCGATCAAACTGCATGATTGCGCGCCCGGTGAAATCTTCGGGTCGACGGGTAAGGTCAAATCCGATCATGGGGTGTTCTGCCTTAATTCCCATCAATGACAATAGCGTTGGCGCCATATCTATCTGGCTAACTATACGGTGGTCTTGCCTTGGCTCAATTCCACTTCCCAGGATCAATCCAGCTATACGGAAGTTGGCTATAGGAACCAGGTCACTTCCGCCAACCCGATCGTCATGATCAGATACGATCAGGAACAGCGTATCTTTCCAATAGCTTGAACTTTTTGCCATATTGATAAACTTGCCGATGGCATAGTCGGCGTACTTTATTGCGTTGTGTACCGTATTGGCTGGTTGTTCATATGGCTCTATCCGACCTGACGGATATTCGAAAGGGTCGTGGTTAGAGGAGCTGAATATCAGGCTGAAGAATGGTTTGTTCTGTTTGTGCAGATGTTCAAATGTCTCATGGGCCTTGTTAAGCAGGTCCTCATCGGATACCCCCCAGGATGAAGAGAATACAGGTGCTTCGTAGCTGCGCTCATCAATGACCTGATTGAATCCGTTACCTAGGAAAAAGGTGGCCATGTTGTCGAAGTGGGCCTCTCCGCCGTAGATGAAACTGGTGTCATACCCCTTCGCTCTTAGCAGGCTCGCTATAGTAAAAAAGTTTTGCTGTGACTTTGGCAGCTTGACTACACTACGTGCTGGGGTGGGGACATATCCCGATACGATCGCCTCAATCCCCCGGACTGAGCGCGTGCCGGTAGAGTAGATACGTTGGAACAGCCATCCTTCTTGTGCGAGTTTGTCCAGTTCTGGGGTAAGCGGTAACCCGCCAAGACATCCAACGTAACGAGCCCCAAGACTCTCTTCCAGGATGATAACCAGATTCTTAGGTCGATCCAGTTTACGCATGGGTGTTTGGATATGGCGTGTAGGAAATTCGGCAGAGGTAAATTGCTCCTGTGGGATATCCATTGCTTTACGTATCTCAGTGATTACCTCATCTTGGTTCATATGTGGATAGATGCTGGCCGAGCTGACTTCATCTTTAAAGCTGTAGACCGAGTAGAGCATGGAATATGTGGAGTTTAGGGTCAGTCCATTCACCATAGGATCGTTAGAAAATGCCGTGTAGCTTGGGTTTATCGGTCGATGCTGCAAGGTTGAACGCGCGGAAAGTATCACCAGAAAGAACAACAATGCCGCCATGATCGGACGCTCATACCAACGCGGCTGTGAACACTTTCTGGTGTCGTGACGACTAAATATCTTCCACCCAACATAGATAGTGACCACGCTGACAACCGCAGCTAATGCCAGTTCTGCTCTATGGCTGCTCCATAGCATAGAGAATACTTCGCGCGGATATATGAGATATTCTGCGAACAGGTAATTAGGACGTAGATCGTACTGCTTGATAAACGGAGGTGTAGATACCTCCATGAATACTATTAGCCATAGTCCGATTGTCAGCCATATACGGCACAGGTAATTCCAGATGGAGTTTATCAACGGTATGCCTGACAGTAACAGTGTTACTACTGCAGGAAGGCCGGCCAGGACGCTTATCAACACCAGATCTATGCGTACGCCATATCCCAGGATAGGCCATATTCCATCCACTGCGCTAACGCGATCAGTCTGCCACAACATTAGGCAGATACGGCTAACCAGTAAAAACAACATGGAAATCGTGGCAAACACGATAAATTGTCTTATAGGCTGTATGAACCTTGAGAGGAAAAGAGTGATAGAGTCCGACAATGGAATAACCTGACTAAATTGATAGTAATAGCGCGGGATGCCGTCTGATCGAAATCAGACCGAAAAATCGCTCTTATTATAGAGAATAATGTCTTTCGACTCTATATAATTGGCCGAACGAATTGAGTTGATTAAACCGTAATGAGAAAAACATGAACACTACACAAGATGAAACAACTAATGATGCTTCGATAGAAAGGTTCATATACGCCTTGTTTGTAGCGCTTATCGCCTACCTGATTACCAATCAATTACTAGGCTATTGGTTTTCAGCAAGTCGCTATGCCGGGTTCCTGTTTATTATTTCAATGCCAGTGGTTGTGGCCTTAAGCGCCTTGTCTTTTGTTTTCTATAAATATTTCAAAGCACGTACACATATCGCCTGGCGTGCGTCAGTAATCATCCTGAACTCATTGCTGGTGTCGGTGCTAGGTATATTGATCACCTATCCGTTTGTTTCCAGATAGTAGATTATCCAAACATGCTGGGGGTTGATCCCCAGCAAAGATAGTATGGGGCATTGGCATGGGCTATGGCCCTGTTTTTTGTCTAAACGTGAGGCTTTATTGTGCTTCAGGCCCAAGGTGAACCGCGCTGTTCACCACCAGCTTTCGTTCGAAGTAGACGGTAAACTTGTCGTAGACCCAGCGTGTGATCGGTGGAGTTCCTACTGGCGCCAGCTTTTCCTTGGGTTGACCAAACTTGGCAAGCACCATTTTCATGGTCTGGCCGTTTGTGGGGCGCGGTAGGCCGGATGGATCATTGGGTGGGGCTTTATTAATGGCATCAATCAGCAGGGTGTCTGCGCTAATTGAGAATGCTGCTAATGAGAGGATGGATGCCAGTGCCAATCGCAAAAATGGACGCGGGGATCGGTTCATTGCATAACTCCTTTCTCGTAAATATATCGGCTGAATGAACACATGCAGTCACTATAAGGCATATGATGGAAGTCATCCAGAGTGCAGCGGTATATTAGATAGATTATTCTATCAATGCGTTAATTTATGCAGGAATATGGTTTAATGCGCACTATGTTTAGACCACTCGAACTATACATCGGATTACGCTATACCAGGGCCAAGCGCCGTAACCATTTCATATCCTTTATCTCTGTCAGTTCCATGCTTGGGATCATGCTAGGGGTGGTGGCGTTGATCACGGTAATGTCTGTTATGAACGGCTTCCACAAAGAGTTGCGCGAGCGCATTCTGGGTATGGCTTCCCATGCCACCATCAGTGCTGCAGACGGCCCCTTGCTAGAGTGGCGACAGTTGATGGAGCGCTCCAGAGAACATGAGAGGGTGGTAGGTCAGGCACCTTATATTGAGGCTCAGGCCATGCTTACCAGCGGGGAGCAGGTTAGCGGTGCCATGTTGCGGGGAATCGTGCCTGAGATCGAAGGCAAGGTTTCTGATGTTGGCGAACATATGCGCGTGGGGGATCTGAGCAAGCTGGAACCAGGTAAGTTCAGGATCATCCTTGGGCGTGAATTGGCCACTGTTCTGAATGTGGTGGAGGGGGATGAGGTGACCGTTGTTACCCCCGAGGTCAGCATGACTATCGCAGGCATTCTGCCACGCCTCAAGAGCTTTACCGTGGCCGGTATCTTTGAGGTAGGGATGGGGGAGTATGACCGTGGTGTCGCTATCGTTCACATACAGGATGCCGCCAAACTCCTGCGTATGGGGGATAGCGTAACCGGTGTGCGCCTTAAGCTGGATGATCTCTTCCTGGCTCCACAGGTAACAAATGAGCTGGCCTATCAGTTGCCGGGAAGTTATCGGGTGACGGACTGGACTATGCACCATCGTAACTTCTTTCGTGCCCTGCGTACGGAAAAGCGTATGATGGGCTTGATTCTGTTTCTGATCGTGGCGGTGGCCGCGTTCAATATTGTATCCACCCTGGTTATGGTGGTAACAGACAAGCAGAGCGATATTGCCATACTCCGCACTCTGGGTGCGTCACCCGGGAGCATAATGGGGATATTTGTGGTGCAGGGTGCCACCATTGGAATTGTGGGGACCATTGCCGGCATCATCGGCGGAGTTGTGCTCTCCCTTAACATAGAATCTCTGGTTAAATGGATCGAGCACTTTTTTCAGATAGATTTTCTCGATCCGACCATCTACTACATAAGCGACTTGCCCTCTGATATCTATCTAAGTGATGTGCTATCAGTCAGTATCATAGCCTTTATGATTACCTTCCTTGCGACCATATATCCGGCCTGGAGAGCATCTCGGGTACAGCCTGCTGAGGCCCTGCGCTATGAGTAACGGAATTGTGCTGGAGTGCAGGGGACTTGTGCGCACCTTCGATGATGGCGCTTCCAGGGTGGAGGTGCTAAGGGGGGTGGATATGCATATTCAAGCAGGAGAGAGGATTGCGGTGGTGGGTTGTTCCGGTTCTGGCAAGAGTACCCTGCTGCACTGTCTAGGAGGTCTGGATCTCCCCACTGGCGGTGAGGTTATGATGTCTGGCCAGGATCTGGCAAGACTGGGTGAGACGGAACGTGGGCGTCTGCGTAATAGCGAGATGGGATTTATCTATCAATTTCACCATCTACTCCCTGAGTTTTCCGCGTTGGAGAATACGGCAATGCCGTTGCTGATTGGCGGCATGGATGTAAACAGCGCCAGGGCGCGCGCCAGCATAATCCTGGAGAGGGTGGGTCTGAAAGATAGGTTGGCCCACAAACCCAGTGAACTTTCTGGTGGAGAGAGACAGCGGGCCGCGATCGCCAGGGCCCTGATAAACGAGCCCAGGTGTGTGTTTGCCGATGAGCCTACGGGTAATCTGGATCGGCGCACTGCAGAACAGGTTTACGAATTGATGTTAGAGCTGAATCGTGAGCAGGGGACCAGTTTTGTGGTGGTCACCCATGATCCAGATTTGGCCAAGAGGATGGATCGAGTGCTACATCTGGAAGATGGGAGGATTACAGGTTAGTTTCACCCTTTTTGCGCTCTCTGCGTTTACGCAGGTTTGAAATGACATACCAACGCCAGAGACCACGGATAAGAAGATAACCAAGGATGGCTGATATAACACCACACAACAGGCTTCCCAGCAGTAGAGGTTGCCATATACCGGAAAGGCTTTCAGCCATCCACTCCATGGAGAGCTCGAACTCTACCTGCTGAGGCGGCTGACCCAGTATCCAGGTACCCACCAGGTAGGTAAAGTAGAACATTGGGGGTATGGTTATCGGATTGGTTATCCATACCAGAGCTACTGATATGGGTAGATTTACTCTGGTGGCTATTGCGGTGGCAGCTGCACCTACCATCTGGAAGGGCATGGGGACAAAGGCCCAGAAAAGCCCAACAGCAAAGGCCCCAGAGACAGAACGACGGTTCATGTGCCACAGATTAGGATCGTGCAGCAGGTTACCAAACATACGTAGATGCTTGTGATTTCTTATGGTCTCGTGGTCTGGCGTAAAGCGCCTGATAAAACGTTTAGGCATTCAAGTTCCAGGTGGTCTTAACTGGCAGATATTCTTATTTTTATCAGCCTCTATTCAAGCATGTCAGAGGTTTTTTGACTACCAAAAGTTTTAAAGCGATACAGATAAATTAACACAATTGTGAGATAGATGTGATTACATGGACGTTACACTTTCTGGCCGGGGTGTTGCTACTCCAGTGGCAGGAGCAATTGCCCTCGATATGGTGGGCAGTTGCTATCCCATTTCTTGTTGCCTCTTTCTTTTATATGTCGCGTTTGCGCCCCTTGCTGGCCTTGTGGCTGGGATTCCTGTGGGCGCTACTCTATGCCAGCTTTCTCCTAGATAGTGGTATAGAAGAGGGGCTGCAGGGGAAGGATCTTAATATACAAGGGGTAGTGACTTCGCTGCCGGATCATACAGAGCGGCGTACCAGGTTTGAGTTTCTAGTGGAGCGTATGGAGTTTGGTGATACCGGGCTGCCGTCACCGGGGCGGATAAGATTGAGCTGGTATCGGAGTGCGCCCGAGATTGAGGCAGGTCAAAGATGGAGGCTTGTGGTCCGGCTGAAGAGTCCGCGGGGCTTTGCCAACCCTGGAGGCTTTGATTACGAAGGCTGGCTGTTTCAGCGTGGGATCAGGGCCAGCGGTTATGTGCGTAAAAGTGAACATAATGGGATGATAGGAGAGAGTGGAGGCCTGGTTGCGATTCAACGTTGGCGACAGGCTATAAGGAACAGGATCAGCTCCATGTCCGCTGAAGCCACTGGCGCAGCCCTGTTGAATGGACTGGTGGTGGGTGACAGGAGTGGGATAAATCAGGACCAGTGGCGGCTTTTTGCTCGTACCGGAACCAGTCATCTGATCGCCATATCCGGGTTGCATATCGGGATCGTATTCGGTCTGGTCTTCTTTCTGATGCGCAGGGTCTGGGCTATATCCAAGATCCTGCCATTACTGATTCCAGCACCACAGGCGGCAGCGCTCTTTGGGCTGGTTGCAGCAACCATATATGCTGCAATGGCTGGTTTTGCCATACCCACACAGCGGGCCTTGGTAATGCTACTGGTTTTTGTCGCAGGATACCTATTGAGAAGACCGCCCAGGCCGTCTCAGGCGCTGGCCATGTCCCTGTTGTTGGTAGTGCTATGGGATCCGCTGGCTGTACTCACTTCCGGATTTTGGCTCTCCTTTTGTGCCGTTGCTGTGATATTTTTCGGTACCGCCGGACGTGTGGGCAAGATAGCATGGCTACAGCAGTGGGGTAGAGTGCAGTGGATGATCTCCCTGGGGCTGGCTCCTGTTTTACTGGCGATGGGGCTTCAGATATCGTTGCTGGCCCCAATGATCAACCTATTAGCAGTGCCGCTGTTTACTCTTTTTGTTGTGCCATTATGCCTGGTTACGGTTTTGATGCTGTTCGTCTTTCAGCCTTTGGGTGCACAACTGCTTGAACTGACTAACTGTATCCTGATGCAGGGTCTTGCCTGCCTGGACTATCTTGGCGGTGTTCCGTTTGTGGTTTGGACTTCTTCGGAGCTTCCAGTTTGGGTGTGGGTATCAGTTGTCGTCGGAGTTGTATTGTTGTTGTCGCCGCGTGGGTTGCCAGGACGCTGGCTGGGTCTGGTCTTTCTCGCCCCTATTGTATTAGTGCGGCCTGTAGTACCGGAGTATGGTTCTGTTAATTTCACGGTGTTGGATGTGGGGCAGGGACTTGCCGTGGTGATACGGACTAGGCGCCACACTATGCTTTATGACTTGGGCCCCAGGTTTTCTGATGATTTTGATACTGGGTCGGCTGTGGTGGTCCCGTATCTACGTAGTTCTGGAATAGACCACGTCGATCTGTTGATGCTGAGTAACGGGGATTTGGACCACAGCGGAGGTCTGTCAGGCATCCTCGGTCAGGTGGAGATCTCATCTATATTGAGTGGAGAACCAGGACGTTTGCATGTGACCACAGGTCGGTGTGGTGCGGGTGATAGCTGGAACTGGGATGGGGTGTCGTTCAAGGTGTTGCATCCAGCAAAAGATAACCCATGGGAGGGCAATGATTCATCCTGTGTCCTCAAGATTGATGTGGCGGGTCGTAGTCTGCTCATTCCAGGAGATATCGAAAGAGATGTCGAAAGACGGCTGTTGTATGGCGTAGGAGGTGAGTTGGAGTCAGACTTGGTGATAATCCCGCACCATGGCAGTAAATCCTCTTCAACTATTGGCTTTGTTCGTGCTACCTCACCCAGATATGCCATTGTGTCTGCTGGCTATCGTAACCGTTATGGATTCCCGGATGATGGGGTGGTGGGTCGCTGGCGTTCGGTAGGGACGGAGGTGTTGAATACTGCGGAACTGGGGGCGATTGAGCTGAATATAGCCGCAAATGGCACCATTTCAGAGCCTAAATGCTACCGCCTGCAACAACGTCGTTACTGGCAGAAACACCTTAGCCCGCGGATGTGATGGAAATCCTGTTTGCCCCCTTTTGGAATGGTGGTTGAATGCAGTATGATATGAAAAAAATTAACGCCCTGGAGTGTCGAGGCGTCTCTTAACTAAAGGATATCGAGGATGTATGAACTGGTAATTGCTGGCGGTTGGCTGATGCTGCCGATTATTCTCTGTTCGGTAGTGGCCATGGCCATAATTATCGAGCGTTTGTGGTCTCTAAGGCAGTCGCGGGTAGTGCCGGAAAATCTGGTGGCCCAAGTTTGGAAACTGCACTGTGACGGTAATATGACTTCCGAATATATTGCCGCAATCAAGACAGGGTCTCCCCTGGGGTGTATTTTGGCTGCTGGCATCATCAATCGCGAACATACGCGCGAGATCATGAAAGAGGCCATTGAAGAGGTGGGCCATCAGGTGGTACATGATCTGGAGCGCTATCTGAATACACTTGGTACCATCGCATCCATCTCTCCGTTACTGGGCCTCCTGGGAACTGTGATCGGTATGATCAAAGTGTTCTCTGCGATTACCCTGGTCGGTGTCGGCGATCCTGCTGTACTGGCTGGCGGCATATCAGAGGCACTGATCACTACAGCGGCTGGGTTATCTGTGGCCATCCCATCTCTTATGTTTCACCGTTACTTCACTGGCAGGGTCGAACGTCTGGTAGTTGCAATGGAAGAAGAAGCACTGAAGATGGTTGAGGTCATGCAGGGTCAAAGGGAAACGGAGTGAGCCGGATGAATTTTCGTTCCGATCGAAAACAGTTACCGGATCTGAATCTGACACCGCTGATAGATGTGGTGTTCCTGCTCTTGATCTTCTTTATGGTATCAACCACTTTCGATAAAGAGTCACGCATCAAGATAGAGTTGCCACAGGCGGCAACCCAAGATGAAAGGGATAAGCAAGACAAGGTTCTTGATATAACCATAGACGCTAGCGGCCGTTTCTATGTCAATCAAAATGAAGTGATCAATACTGAATTGGATACCCTCATACGGGCCATCAGCAAGGCGGTAAAGGAGCGGCGTGATCTCCCGGTTATCATCTCAGCTGATGCTAACAGTCCTCATCATGCGGTTATAAGGGCCATGGATGCTGCTAGCCAGCTTGGATTTGTGAATATGACCTTCGCAGCAAGGCAGCCAGTAGATAAAAAGTGAAGCGATTAGATTCTTTTTGGTGGGACCGCAATGGACTTGTGTTAGTCCTGTTACCTTTTTCTTGGTTATTTTGCCTATTGGTTTTCCTAAGGCGTGTTGCCTACCGCCTTAAGATATTCAAGACTCGTCGTTTGCCTGTGCCTGTTATTGTGGTTGGAAATATCACTGTGGGCGGTACTGGCAAAACACCCTTGGTTATCTGGTTGGCGCAACATCTTAAGGGTATGGGACTCAAACCTGGGATCGTTTCCAGAGGTTATGGTGGAAACGCTAAGTACTGGCCGCAGCAGGTCTTGCCAGGCAGTGATCCGGTAGCGGTGGGAGACGAACCCGTTCTTATCGCACAAAGGACCAACTGCCCGGTCAGTGTTGGGCCGGATCGTGCTGTCGCTGCTACGGCTCTACAACGTTATATAGATTGCGATGTAATCATCTCAGATGACGGGTTGCAGCACTATGCCCTGGGACGTGATATTGAAATAGTCGTAATTGATGGTGAAAAGGGTTTTGGCAATGGGTTTTGTCTTCCGGCCGGGCCACTACGTGAAAGGGTGGGCAGGCTGGACAAGGCGGATATGGTGGTTTCGAATGGCACCACTGGTCCGGGACGTTACATCATGCAACTTGGTAATATTGAGGTGGTGAATCTGCTGGATTCCACCCAAATCAGAAGGCTTGATGACTTCAGAACTGAAGATACAGTTTATGCTATGGCAGGTATCGGCAACCCTGAACGCTTCTTCAAACAACTGGAGAATGCTGGCATCAGTATCGAGAGAGTCGCTCTTCCGGATCATCATAAATTCACCGAAAGTGATCTGGAGATAGCTGGAGATGCCACTATATTGATGACCGAGAAAGATGCGGTTAAATGTAGACGCTTTGCTAAACCGCAACATTGGTATGTGCGGGTGGATGCGCAACTGCATGATGCCTTTGCCATTCGCATAAATAAGCTAATTAAGGATCTGATTGATGGATAAGAAACTCCTGGATATCCTCGCCTGCCCCATATGCAAGGGCAAATTGGTGTACCTGAAACAAGCCCAAGAGCTGATCTGCAAGGCAGATCGACTAGCCTACCCGATACGGGATGATATCCCGGTGATGCTGGTTGATGAAGCTCGCACCCTGGAAGCTGATGAAGAGGTTTCTGATAAGTGATCCATGTTGTTTCCTTAGGAAGTAATAGATGGATTTCAAGATAGTCATTCCGGCGCGCTACGCATCCACCAGACTTCCCGGTAAACCCCTTCTGGATATCTGTGGTAAGCCTATGATTCAGTGGGTGTATGAAAACGCATGCGAGTCACAGGCTACTGCAGTTATTATTGCCACCGATGACCAGCGTATCCAGGATGCGGCTAAGCGTTTTGGCGCAGAAGTGTGTATGACCGCAGATACTCATCGTAGCGGGACAGACCGTATCGCTGAGGTAGTACGAACAATGGGTTGGCCGGATGACTCCATAGTGGTCAATGTTCAAGGGGATGAACCGACTATGCCAGCGGCACTGGCCTATCAGGTAGCGCAGGATATGGATGTCCATCAACGGGCAGACATAACTACCTTAGCAACACCGATAGAGGTTAGAGACCAACTGTTTGATCCAAATGTGGTCAAGGTAGTAACTGATGCAGATGGCTATGCACTATATTTTAGCCGCGCGCCCATTCCTTGGCACAGAGACGAATTTGCACGTCAGGATGGTACGCTGCCGCAAGACACCAGATTTGCTCGACACATCGGGCTCTATGCCTATCGTGCCGGTTATCTGGACCGATATATCAATCTTCCTATATCGCCATTAGAACAGGCAGAATCACTGGAACAGCTGCGGGTGTTGTCCCATGGTGGTTGCATCCATGTGAGCGAGGCGCAGCAGGAGCCGGGGCAGGGCATAGATACAATGGAAGATCTGGAAAGCGTAAGAAAGTTATTTGCGTAGCACAATAAGAAGGGCAAGCCCAAAGGCTTACCCTTCTTATCGATTGTAGCGGTATTTATACGGCTACAATATTCTCAGCTTGAGGTCCTTTTTGACCTTGAGTGAGAGTAAACTCTACAGCTTGGCCTTCAGCCAGTGTCTTAAAGCCTGAACCCGTAATTGCACTGAAATGTGCAAAGACGTCCGGACCGGACTGCTGCTCAATAAAACCAAAGCCTTTAGATTCGTTGAACCACTTTACGGTTCCTTTAACTGTGTTAGACATAATAATATCCTATGTTGTAAATATAGTTGCGCCTGCAACAGGCGTGCATTGCTTGGAAATGTAGACTGATATTTAGAAACTGCAGGACGGAGTATTACGAGTAAAACAGCGAAATGTAGGATGTAAATAATAGTTCTTTTCTCTAGCAGCCTTGCACTCTATATGGAAATAGACTGGTTGTCCAGTAAAATTACCACAGTAATCATCCCCGATTTGATCCGCTACTCGTGCCTTTTTGCCTCTGCATAAGCCACTTATCAAGTTGATTCGCAAAGGCCTGTTTGTCACCTGAACTTAAAGCTGGCGGACCACCCGTTTGTACGCCGCTGCTGCGCATGATTTCCATGAAGTCCCTGATATTGAGTCGCGATTTAATATTATCCTTTGTAAACAGTTCACCCCTAGGACTTAATGCCAGGCAACCTTTACTGATGACTTCATCGGCTAAAGGTATATCATTTGTTATCACCAAATCTTCCGCTTCACAGCGTTTTACTATCTCGTTATCGGCAACATCAAACCCCTTGCCGACCTGAACGCAAGAGATAAGTTTAGAAGAAGGCGTCTTAATATGCTGATTCGCAACAAGCGTAAGATTTGTTGCTGTGCGCTCGGCAGCGCGAAAAAGAATTTCTTTAATTGCGACCGGACATGCGTCTGCATCTACCCAGATGTTCAATTGGTTTTGGTCCTTTGGGGTTTAACAAAAAGGTACTAGCTTTCTATTATCTACTCTGTTTTATTACTTCATCGCTCTGACTAAAACAATCGGTTTCTCAAGATCGAAATACTTTCCGCTATCACCTTCCACAAGATCCGAGATAACCTTAGGATCATCCGTCAGCTTTATATTTTTAATCCTCTGTTTGCCTGATTTATCTGGTTTTGCTTTATTAATGATCGCATGAATCTTTCCGGTTGCAGATACCTCTTTGAAGGCGTCGACTGATGGTGTCCAAAGGAGGATTTTATGTTTTTCTTTTGTTAGTTTTCCCCAATAGTAGAATCCAGCAAGCTCATCGTCCGGTTTTGCCTTAACATTTACATAGAGGTCGTTTTTGCTTCTCTTGATCTGACAAATGATGGACTCATATTTGAAATCATCATTCTTTTCTTCAATCCAGGCCAATTTAACAATACCTTTTGCCTCATCCATTACTTTTATCTTTACAAACTCACCTTCGCTTAGCCAGGTACCATCCCAGGACTTGGGAGAAGCGGTATAGTTTTCCGTACCGATTGGGTGTTGAGATACGACGTTAGCGCAGCCGGAGAGGAAAAGAAGAAGGAGGGCGGATATGATGGCAGTTAGGTATTTAGTCATCTAATCAGTCTCACGTTGGCTGCTATTTTTATATCCCCTGCTATCAATGCAGATTAACAGACTATTGGGTTTTGCAAAAGGGTTGGCTAACATGTGTGCTGTATGGACAATGAACCAAAAATACAGGTCCTCTTCTGCTGCATGGGCAACATCTGTCGCTCCCCCACCGCCCATGGCGTATTCGAGGATCTGGTTAAGGCCAACGGTCTTTCAGATGTGATTGTCGTGGATTCGGCCGGAACTCATGCTTATCACGTTGGGGAACCGCCTGATCGTCGTTCTCAACAGACTGCGTTCTCCCATGGGGTCGATCTGAGTTGTCAAAGAGCGCGCCGTGTAGAGCGCAGTGATTTCTATCGGTTTGACTATGTTTTGGCCATGGATAGGGATAATCACCGTAATCTTGAGGTCATCTGTCCTGATGGTATGCAGGGTAAGCTACATCTATTCATGGATTTTGCCAGAGAACTGGATGAGGATGAGGTGCCTGATCCATACTATGGCGGCAAGGACGGTTTTGAACAAGTGTTCAATATGGTGCAGGTAGCCTCGGCTGGGTTACTGGATGATATTCGTATGAAGCACAGAATTTAAACCCAATTAACACCATCTCCATTTTGGGGAGAGGGTAAAAGTAAAACGCCCCACATTTTGCGGGGCGTTTTGTCTAGTCTTATTCCATACCTCCGCTTGTAGGAGGCTTCTCGTCCAGTTTTTTGGTCTCTACCAATTTGGGTTCAGGTTTTGCTTGAACCTCCTGCTTTGGCGATATATCTGACACCGGTTTTGGGGGATCATTTTTTTCAAAACTACTTGGTGCCGGCTTTGGCTCTTGTTTGGCTACAGCGGGTTCAACGGGTTTCGGCTGCGGCTTGGTCTCTACTAGCTTCGGTGCAGATTTCTCTTCCACCTTTGGTCCAGAGGCGTAGGTGGTGGGTGTCTCTTTCACTGCTGCTGTTTCCACCTTTGTAGGGGTTGGCTTGGCTCCCTGTCGCGGCTCAGATATCTGGCTAGGTCTATCCTGAGGCTTAGTCTCGACCAGCTTTGGGGCAGGTTTATCCTCAACTTTGTCTCGTGGAGTAGAGTCATGGGTAGATTTCATCTCAGCTTTAGTCTCTACAGGTTTTAGCGCAGACGACCCTTGCTTGTTCTGATCGTTTGTAGATGCATCCTTAATGTCGCGCTTCTCTTCTGAGGTGGCTGAACGGTTTTCAGATTGGTCACCTTTAGGTTCGCCCTGACCTCCGCGACGTCCATTAGGTTTACGGTCTGTGGGTTTGGAACTAGACTGTGCATTCCCCGGCTGCTGATCTGTAGCCTTCTCATTTGAATCCTGTTGTTGATCAGTTGCGGCTGATTGGTTCTGGTTGCTACGACCACGGCGTCTGCGCCCACCGCGCCGTCCGCGCCGGGAGTTCGAGGATCGGGACTGTTGATCATCCGATTTGGCATTAGCATCATCTTTTCCGTTGCTGACGGATTCCGATGGTTTTGTAGAGGCCGCATTTGGCTTCACTTGTTCCTTGCTAACATTTCCGTTGTTGCCTCGACTGCGGTTTGACTCAGAACGTCTGCCTCTTTGGTTGTCTGAACGATCACGTCTGGATCTGTTAGAGCGACTACGATTATCCTCGCTAGTTCTGGATTGACCGCCACGTCTGCGGGTTTGTTGACTCGGATTCTTTTTGTCCGTTTTGGGGGTTTTGCTGTCGCTACTGAAGAGTGCTGACAGAAGGCGTTTGAGAAATCCTGGTTTGTTTTCAGTGGAGGCCTGGGCCTTCTTCTTTGGAGCTGGCTTAGGTGCGGGAGCGGTGGGGCTGATCTGCTTAACCGCAGGCTCTTCACTCTTTACCGCCTTTGGCCTTATATGCTCAGGCACATCGGCTTCTGGCTCAACAGTCATCTGATAACTGGCGGTTTCGCTGTTATGTTCGTTGATGTCCTGACTGCGAATGCGTTCGATCTCATAGTTTGGAGTTTCAAAATGGCTGTTGGGAATCAACACCACATTGACTGACTGTCGGTTCTCAATATCGTGTATCGCTTCGCGTTTTTCGTTGAGCAGGAATGTGGCTACATCCACCGGCAGCTGAGCAATGATGCGTGAGGTGTTTTCCTTCATCGCTTCTTCTTCGATCACTCTAAGTACAGACAGCGACAGTGACTCTACACCGCGAATAAAACCGTGTCCCTTGCAGCGCGGGCAGACCAGTTGGCTTGATTCACCAAGGGATGGACGTAGCCTCTGACGTGACATCTCCAACAGGCCAAAGCGGGATATACGCCCGATCTGTACACGGGCGCGGTCCTGCTTCAATGCGTCTTTAAGCCTTGCCTCCACTGCTCTTTGGTTTCTGGACGGGCCCATATCGATAAAATCGATCACGAAGAGTCCGCCCATGTCACGCAAACGTAACTGACGTGCTATCTCATCGGCCGCCTCAAGGTTGGTAGTGAAGGCCGTGTCTTCGATATCGGTACCCTTAGTGGCGCGTGCTGAGTTTATGTCCACTGAGGTTAGGGCCTCGGTGTGGTCTATTACGATGGAACCACCGGATGGCAGTCGCACTTCACGTTGAAATGCAGATTCGATTTGGCTCTCTATCTGATAGCGGGTGAATAAAGGAACCTCATCCTGATAGATACGAACCTTCTTCAGATTTTGCGGCATAACCTGCTGGATAAAATCACAGGCCTCTTTATGTACATCCGGGTGATCGATGACGATCTCGCTAATGTCGCCGCGCAGGTAATCACGTATGGAACGGATGATTACATTGCTCTCCTGGTAGATAAGGAATGGAGCTGCTTTCTCCTGGGCAGAGGTCTCAATGGCAGACCAGAGCTGAAGTAAGTAGTCTAGATCCCACTGTAATTCCTCTTTACTCTTGCCGACACCGGCAGTACGAACGATAAGCCCCATGCCGTCTGGTATGGTCAGGTGGCTCATGGCCTCACGTAGCTCGCTACGATCACTTCCTTCAATACGGCGAGAGACTCCACCGGCGCGTGGGTTGTTAGGTATTAGTACCAGATAGCGTCCCGCCAGGGAGATGAAGGTGGTAAGGGCAGCACCTTTATTGCCGCGTTCTTCCTTCTCCACTTGGATCACTATTTCTTGGCCTTCTTTGATGGCATCTTTGATATTTACCTTGCCGCCAGATTTTGCAGCACTTTCGGAGAAGTAGCTGCGTGAGATCTCTTTTAGGGGCAGGAATCCGTGGCGTTCCGATCCAAAGTCAACAAAGACCGCCTCCAGGCTGGGCTCCACCCTGGTGATTCGACCTTTATAGACATTGGCTTTTTTTTGTTCTCGACCGGAGGTTTCTATATCGAGGTTGTAGAGTTTTTGGCCATCAACTATGGCCACACGCAACTCTTCAGGCTGAGTCGCGTTAATCAGCATACGTTTCATTAATAATCCTTTGTATGTGCCACAACTTCCTGTTTTCTCAATAGGTTAAAGCATATTGAGATCACGATGAAACTGGCGGGTTCCTTGTGGGAACATATCGGTCAATGCTGGAATACCAATCATTATTGGTCTCGTCAGCATGATTGCTCAAGAGACCGGTATTCTTCCTGGTTCTCTGGGCGCCGATTTTGCCGCCATCATGTGGCACGCAGTTAATTTGTTTAAAAACCCGTCATGTCATCGGGTTGCCGTTTGACCAAGCATGTATCTCTTAAAGCCAGTGGCCTGGTCAGGCGCGGCTTTTGTCGTGGCTGCGCCAAAAATCTATGTGTTGACTATAGGGCATTGATCAAATAACACCCCTTCGCGATTCCACTCATAGTCAATAACGAATAATAGCAGTCTTAAACAGGCGCATCAATCTGCCATGACCTGTTATTATGTGCAAATGTCGGATAATAAAGAAAAATCACAATCTGTCAGGCAAGTTCTGGTAGAAGAAGGCTATGAAGGCCAAAGATTGGACAATTTCTTGTTGGCTCAACTCAAAGGTGTACCCAAAAGTCATATCTACAGGATTGTGAGAAAGGGAGAGGTCCGGGTAAACAAGGGTAGGGCCAAGATCAATTATCGCCTGCAGTCTGGGGATATTGTACGTATTCCTCCAGTACGCCTGACCGAAAAAGATAACCCATTCAGCCCAAGCAACAGGACTCAGGAGCTATTGAGGGAGTCCATACTTTACGAGGATAAGCGTCTGTTGGTGCTGAATAAACCATCTGGTCTCGCTGTGCATGGCGGCAGCGGCCTCAAATTTGGGGTGATTGAGGCCATTCGAGCCATGAGGCCAGAAGAGAGGCAGTTGGAACTGGTGCATAGGCTGGACCGTGACACCTCTGGATGTTTAATGATCGCCAGACGCAGAAGTGCTCTGCGGACTCTGCATGAAATGTTGCGTAGTAACGGGGTAGATAAACGTTATCTAGCCCTGGTGGCTGGACGTTGGAGGAATGACCGCGAAACCGTTGATGCTCCATTGACCAAAAACCAGTTACAGAGTGGCGAGAGGGTGGTTCGGGTCGACCCGGAGGGAAAGGAGGCAAAGACCAGGTTTCGGGTACTGGAGCGTTTTTCCGACGCAACCCTGGTTGAGGCAGAGCTGCTGACCGGGCGCACTCACCAGATCCGGGTGCATCTGGCCCACTTGGGAACGCCGATCCTGGGAGATGAAAAATATGGTGATGGTTCTGCCAACCGTATGATGAAAAAACAGGGACTGAACAGGCTTTTTTTGCATGCAAGATCCCTTAGTTTCGACTGGACGGATGCGGTCGGAAGGCTCACCGTGGAGGCGCCATTAGAGCAGGCGCTGGAGCGATTGCTGGCTAGGCTTAGAACATGAATGACAGTAGGTTTGAACTTCTGGTATTTGATTGGGACGGCACCATCATGGACTCGGCCGCCAACATAATAGAGTGTGTGCGTGAGGCCGCTGTTGATCTTGATCTGGAGATCCCTACTGATGATGCCATCAGAAATATCATAGGGCTTGGCCTGAAAGAAGCGGTTACAGAAATGTTTCCTGGTGCCGATGATAGTCTAGTATGGAAGGTAGTAGAGCGTTATCGGGTACATTTTCTTGACCATAGGCGTACACCGTCCAAGTTGTTTGCCGGCGCCGAAGATGTTCTACGTGAGCTTGCTGGTATGGATTATCTCATGGCGGTAGCGACGGGCAAGGGTCGTGTCGGGCTGGATAGGGTATTTAAATACACCGGCCTTGGTGATCTGTTTCACACTTCCAGGTGTGCGGACGAGAGCTTTTCTAAACCAAATCCTGATATGTTGTTCCAAATAATGGAAGAATTGGGAGCAACTGGAGATAAAACTCTGATGATAGGCGATACTGAGTATGATATGCAGATGGCAATCAATGCCGGTGTCCATAGATTGGCGGTCAGCTATGGTAGTCATACCAGGGAACGCCTCATGAAGTCTGATCCGTTGGGGTGTATTGATGATATTCGCGAGCTAACCAACTGGTTGAGTCAGATCTAATAGAAAAAATAGATTGAACAAGAGGAAGGAAATGGACCATAACAGCGAGAGTGAAAGAGGAAGTGTACAGCCCACCAATTGGGAGAGGAAGGTAATAGAAGAGATCTCTCTTTCATCGATTAGGGAGAAGCGCAAGGCCCGTAGATGGGGCATATTCTTTAAACTACTCTACTTCATTGTTCTATTGGCTTTTTTGGGAGTGTTGATGCCAGACGGGTTGCAGGATGCAAAGATGTCGGATGGCAAACACACAGCTGTTGTAGATATCAAAGGAGTTATTGCAGATGACGCAAAGGCCAGTGCGGATAATGTGATTAACGGTCTACGTAACGCCTTCAAACACAAAAATACCAAGGGGGTTATCCTGCGTATAAATAGTCCCGGAGGAAGTCCGGTACAGGCAGGTTACATCAACGATGAAATAGTTCGCTTAAAAACCAAATATCCTAATATTAAGGTTTACGCAGTGGTGACCGATATATGTGCGTCTGGTGGCTATTATATCGCTGTCGCTGCGGATCAGATATATGTAGACAAAGCCAGCATAGTCGGGTCTATCGGTGTTCTTATGAATGGCTTTGGGTATGTAGATACCATGGAAAAGCTTGGAGTGGAGAGGCGTTTGCTTACATCTGGTGAGCATAAGGCGTTGATGGATCCATTCTCACCTCAAAAAGATTTTGATCGCGCGCACTTACAAAAGATGCTGGATCGGATTCATCAGCAGTTTATCGATACGGTGAAAAAGGGTAGAGGAAAACGCCTTAAGCAAGATAATGAGGTATTTAGCGGTCTGTTTTGGACCGGTGAAGAGAGTATAGTTCTTGGTCTGGCCGATGCGCTTGGCAGTAGTAGTTATGTTGCCCGCGAGATAATTGGTGCTGAGAAGATGGTTGACTTCACTAAGAGCGAAGACGTTTTTGAGCTGTTCGCAAAAAAAATGGGTGCTGGTGCCGCCACAGCAATATCTGGCGCAGTTGGTTTAGGTCAATGGATGGATTTGCGCTGAACACTTAATAGGTTAAATAACAAACCACTCTTTGAATATTAGGCATGTTTGTAGATCTACTAAATAACGCCGTATATCTATTGGCTCTTGGTGTTATCTACGACGTTTTGGAATTGCGCTCCATTAAGGATAAGCAGGTGCGTGAGGCGTTGACCGGTCTACTCATAGGCTGTATTGGCATTGTAGTAATGCTGACCCCATGGGAAGTTGTTCCAGGTGTATATATTGATACCAGATGGATTCTTCTCGGTCTTTGTGGTCTTTTCTTTGGCCTGATCCCAACCCTGATTGCACTGATAATCACCGTAGCGTTCCGTCTCTATCTGGGTGGGGGTGGCGCCCTGGTTGGAAGTTTCGTCCTACTGGTGGCGTCGACGTTTGGCTTGAGTTGGAGATATGTGACCAGACTGAAACGGATGCCTCTTACCTGGCTGCAGCTGTTCATCTTTGGTGTGGCGACAGAACTGCTTATGCTCCTCTCGATGTTTCTTTTTCCAGATGAGCTGGTGAAGAAGATAGCGGAGCAATTGGATATTCCGGTTTTGCTCATTCACCCGTCTGCCACAGTATTACTCGGAATGTTGCTCCGACGGCAACGAGAACGTCGTTCAGCTGAGAAGGCATTGGGTAGAAGTGAAAATAGGTTCAGATCTCTGTTTGAGAGTTCTGAGGTTGCCATATGGAATATGGGTTTTACGGAAGTATATGAGAGGTTAAGGGAGTTGCGGCAGCAAGGTGTGACTGATCTACGCCAGTATATTGAGCATAATCCGCAACTCGTTATGGAGCTAATCTTGATGGCTCAGGTTGTGCAGGTTAATGGTGCATTTCTAAGGATGTTTGATGCGAAATCCAAGCAGGAATTATTGGGTTCGCTGGATAAGTTGTTAACTCCAGATGTGGTCAGATTATTTATCAATGCATTTTGCGCTATTTGGGAAGGACAAAAGCAATTTCGCGCTGAGGCCGGATCACAGACCCTTACAGGTGAGGAGATAGTTATAACCGTTTCAATGCCGATTCCGGAGAATGAGGATGATTTTGATAGCATCCCTGTAAGCATTCTGGATATCACGGAACTCAAGCAGGCCGAAGAAAGAATTCATACGCTTTCACAGGCGGTTGAGCAGAGTCCGATATCTGTGTTGATAACGGATCCTCGTGGTGGCATTGAATATGTAAATAGTACATTTGAACGCGTCACCGGGTATAGCGCGGATGAGGTAAAAGGTCTCAACCCAAGCATATTAAAGTCAGGAAATATCAAGCCTGATGAGTATAAAAAGTTGTGGGAGACTATTACATCCGGAGGATCATGGAAGGGGGAATTCCAAAACAAAAAGAAGAATGGTGATCTGTTTTGGGAGTCTGCACATATAGCTCCTGTTGTGGATGAGACGGGTGCCATTCGGCACTATCTTGCGGTTAAGGAGGATATCACTCACCAGAAGAAACAGGAGCGGCGCATACTCTATCAGGCCCACTATGACAGCCTTACCGATCTCCCGAATAGATTTCTTTCGCTTGATAGGTTGTCGCAACTGATAAAGGAGGCAGAACGTAATAACCTAAAGGTTGCTGTGGTATTTCTGGATCTGGATGATTTTAAAAAGGTCAATGACACCATCGGTCACGACGCGGGAGACCGCCTACTTACACAGGCAGCGCAACGCTTGAAAGAGGCCGTACGTGATGGTGACACCATAGGTCGTCTTGGAGGGGATGAGTTTATTATGCTGCTAGGCGGGTTGACGGATGTGATTGATGCCCGCGCGGCCGCTGAGAACCTATTAGATAAATTCCGTACTCCATTCAATCTGGACGGACGTGAACTTATCTTGGGAGCAAGCATAGGTATTTCTATCTATCCTGATGACGGTAGTACTACCATAGAGTTATTGCGCTGTGCAGATACCGCCATGTATTGTTCAAAAAATCAGGGCCGCAATACTTATAACTATTTCACTGAGTCTATGAATAAGGATGTTTCCAGACGTCTGATGCTGGAAGAGAAACTGCATGGTGCATTGGAGAGGGGCGAGTTTTCTCTCCGTTACCAACCAATAGTTGACATAAAGGAACAGAGACTGGTAGGTGCTGAAGCTTTGCTTTGTTGGGATAGCCCGATCATAGGAAGTGTCTCACCGGATGAGTTCATTCCTATAACGGAACAAAGTGGCCTTATAGTGACCATTGGTAAGTTCGTGCTTGCGGAAGCGTTACGTAAGGCTGCAGAGTGGCAGCATAGCTGCGCGCCAGACTTCAGGATTTCGGTGAACTTTTCTCCACGACAATTCCGCGATCCTGGCCTTGTAGAGGATGTAGCACATATTTTGAAGGAATCTGGAGTGCCCAGTGGCTCGTTGGAACTGGAAATTACCGAGGGTGTGCTATTGAGCGGAATCTCGAAGAATGATGCCTCTCTCAATGCCTTGAGTGAGCTGGGAATAGGTCTTTCCATGGATGATTTTGGTACCGGTTACTCCTCACTTAACTATCTCCGTAGATACCCATTCGATACCATCAAGATAGATCGAGAGTTTGTGAGCGATATGACCTACGATATGGGGGATCGTGAACTGGTAAACGCCGCAATAGTAATGGCTCACAGTCTGGATCTGAAGGTGGTGGCCGAAGGCGTGGAATCAGAGGAACAGCTTGCCTACCTGGAAAATCTGGGATGCGACTATGCCCAGGGTTTTTTGTTGGGCAAGCCGATGAGTGCGGATGAAATGACCGCTTTGTTTGAACGGCAGATGTGTATATCTGAACAGTAGATCCAGGCTAAACTTCTGCGCCCACATAGAATAAGTTTGGTGGTCTCAAACCAGGATAGTCAGCAGTTGTTCCACTACATTATGTGTTCGTTTCCGGCCAGACTTGTTTATGGGATCAGGTAGCACTGTTCGCATTGCAACATCTCTCAGGTAGAGGGGCCTGAATAAAACTGCCTGATCTGAGCAATTTTGCTGATCAAAAACATAGCATCTCTGCTAAAATGCCCGTCTTTTGGACTATAAAGCTAGCAGATCTATGACCATCACTACCCGTTTTGCCCCCAGCCCCACAGGATATCTGCACGTAGGCGGAGCCCGTACCGCTCTTTTTTCCTGGCTCTATGCACGCAAACATGGCGGTCAGTTTGTTCTGCGTATTGAAGATACCGACCTGGAACGTTCCACAGCAGAGTCAGTTAACGCCATTCTTGAGGGCATGACCTGGTTGGGTCTGGAATATGACCAGGGGCCGTTCTATCAGACGCAACGCTTTGATCGATACCATGAGGTGATTCAACAACTGCTGGATCAGGGTATGGCCTATCGTTGTAACTGTTCCAAAGAACGCTTGGATGAGATGCGGGATGAGGCCATGAAGCGCAAGGCTAAGCCCAGATATGACGGACACTGTCGCAACCAAGATGTAGATCCGAACGAGCCCCATGTGATTCGCTTTGCCAACCCGGAAGACGGGGTAGTGGTGGTGGATGACCTGGTGCGCGGAAAGGTGGCTTTTCAGAACGCCGAACTGGATGACCTGATCATCAAACGTACCGATGGTTCCCCCACCTACAACCTGACCGTGGTGGTGGATGATATGGATATGGGCATCAATGTGGTGATCCGCGGAGATGATCACCTGAACAATACCCCCAGACAGATCAATATCCTGCGAGCCTTGGGCCATGAGCCGCCCAAGTATGCACATGTGCCTATGATCCTGGGAGATGATGGGGCGCGTCTCTCCAAACGTCACGGCGCTGTGAGCGTGATGCAGTACCGGGACGATGGCTTACTGCCCGAGGCTCTGCTCAATTATCTGGTGCGCCTGGGTTGGTCCCATGGCGATCAGGAGATCTTCTCTCTGGATGAGATGATCGAACTGTTCGATATAGACGCGGTGAACAAGGCCGCATCCACCTTCAATACCGAAAAGCTGCTGTGGCTGAACCAGCACTATATAAAGAGTAGTGATCCGGCACGCATCGCCCATCTCCTAAGTCCATTTATGGGTAAGCTAGGTATAGACCCGAGTCAGGGACCGGATCTGGTGGAAGTGGTTAAGGCCCAGCAGGAACGGGCCAAGACCTTGGTAGAGATGGCCGAGATAAGCGCCTTCATCTATAAAGATTTTGAAGAGTACGACGAGACTGCGGCCAAAAAGAATCTGCGTCCAGTAGCTCGCGAACCGTTGGAGAAGGCCCTGGAGGCCTTGCAGAATCTGGAGGAGTGGACTCGAGAGAACCTGCATCAGCTGGTTGAGGACGTGTCAGCAGCTCTGGAGTTGAAGATGGGCAAGGTAGCCCAGCCCCTGCGTGTCGCCGTGGTGGGCCGAGCGGCATCCCCCGGTATCGACGACACCCTGTACCTGGTGGGAAAAGAGGCCTGCTTGCGGCGTATTCAACGGGCGCTGGATTATATTCGTCAGCGGGAAGAAAACAGCTAAACTAGCCGGTAGGACACTACACCCTCTCCCCTTTGGGGAGAGGGATGGGGTGAGGGGGAAATATTAAAGCTGTTCAACCTCCACTCTAACCATTAACTAAAGTAAGAAACAAACATATGAGCGAGCAGGAAACAACCTCACCAACAAATTTTATCCGCCAGATTATCGATGCTGATCTGGAGCAGGGCAAGAACGACGGCCGCGTGCATACTCGCTTTCCACCGGAACCAAACGGCTATCTGCATATCGGCCATGCTAAATCTATCTGCCTGAATTTTGGTATTGCCCGGGACTATCCTGGTGGCAAATGCAACCTGCGTTTTGATGATACCAATCCACACAAGGAAGATGTGGAGTATGTGGAGTCGATCCAGGAGGATGTGCGCTGGCTGGGCTTTGATTGGGAAGATCGCCTGTTCTACGCCTCCGACTATTTCGAACAGCTATACGGTTATGCCATAGAATTGATTGAGAATGGCAAGGCCTATGTGTGCGACCTGACTGCTGAGCAGACGCGGGAGTATCGTGGCACCCTGACCGAACCGGGCAGAGAGAGCCCCTACCGTAATCGTTCGGTGGAAGAGAATCTGGATCTATTCCAAAGGATGCGGGCCGGTGAGTTCGAGGACGGCTCCAGGGTATTGCGCGCCAAGATAGATATGGCCTCGCCCAACATGAACATGCGCGATCCCACCCTGTACCGTATTCGTCACGGTGTCATCCATCACCAGACCGGGACCGAGTGGTGTCTCTATCCCATGTACGACTACACCCATCCCATATCCGATGCCATCGAAGGGATCACCCATTCGCTCTGCACCCTGGAGTTTGAAGACCATCGTCCCCTGTACGATTGGGCACTGGATAACATCAGTATCGAGTGCCATCCACAGCAGATCGAGTTTTCCCGCCTCAACCTGCAATACACCGTCATGAGCAAGCGCAAGCTGACTCAACTGGTGTCTGAAGGTTATGTTTATGGATGGGATGATCCTAGGATGCCCACCATCGCCGGTCTACGCCGACGTGGATATACCCCGGCCTCGATCCGAATCTTCAGTGACCGCATCGGCATCACCAAGGCCGATAATTCGGTGGAGATGGGTATGCTGGAGGCCTGCATTCGGGAAGACCTGGACAGCCATGCACCACGCGCCATGGCGGTGCTGCATCCGCTCAAGGTCGTGCTGGAGAACTATCCGGAGGGGCAGGTGGAGGATCTGCAGGCCCCCAACCATCCCAAGGATGAGTCCATGGGCAGCCGTACTCTCAAATTCACCCGTGAGATATACATCGACCGGGCCGACTTTCGCGAAGAGGCCAATAAAAAGTACAAACGGCTTATTACAGGAGGTGAGGTACGTCTGCGCAACGCCTATGTAATCAAATGCGAGCAGGTGATAAAGGGCGAGGACGGTGAGATTACAGAGCTGCGCTGTAGTTACGATCCAGACACCCTGGGCGCCAACCCGGAAGGGCGTAAGGTCAGGGGGGTGATCCATTGGGTTTCCGCAAGCGCAGGCGTAGAAGCTGAAATCAGGCTGTATGATCGTTTGTTCAGCCACCCGACCCCAGATGCTGACAAAGAGGTAGAGTCGTTCATAGAGCACCTCAATCCAGAGTCTTTGACCGTACTGACCGATTGTGTAGTTGAGCCCAGTTTGGCACTGGCTGAACCTGGCGGCAGTTTCCAGTTCGAGCGAGAAGGGTATTTTTGCGTGGACAACAAAGATTCCAGCCCGGACAGGCTGGTATTCAACCGTACAGTGACCCTGCGCGACTCCTGGGCCAAGATCGAAAACCAGGGGAATTGAGGTATAATGGGTGGACAAATACGCTCGCTTCGCCTAATATGCGCGTCTTGTTTTTCGGGGCCATAGCTCAGCTGGGAGAGCGCTACACTGGCAGTGTAGAGGTCGGCGGTTCGATCCCGCCTGGCTCCACCAAACAATAAGATCCGGTCAGACGATGGGACCGGATTTTTTATAGTTTAAATGTCCCCATCGTCTAGAGGCCTAGGACACTGGCCTTTCACGCCGGTAACAGGGGTTCGAACCCCCTTGGGGACGCCATATAGAAAGCCCGCTATTAAGCGGGCTTTTTTTGTGTCTGAATGGTTCTTATGCAGCCTCCCACTTCTGTCTGGCCTCCCACATATCGTGATCCATCTGCATACCAACCCACTGTTCAGCGCGGCCTCCTTTATAGCCGTGACGATCAAACCAGGCTTCAAGTCGCAAAGCCATTTCCGGCGAAATTGCCGCTTTTTCGTTTACAACACGAGACAATGCTGCTCTGGAAACTCCGAGTTCTTTTGCTGCATCGGTCACTGTCATGCCTAGTGTTGGTAGGACATCCTCTCTTAGGATTGATCCTGGGTGTGGAGGATTAAACATTTTGCTCATGATGTTACCTCAATGATAGTCCTGGTAATCAACCAGAACCGCATCTTTATCTTCAAACGCAAAGGTTAGCCGCCAGTTCCCACTTACTTTGACCGAGAAGTGACCCGTAAGATCGCCAGATAGCGAATGCAGATGCCATCCGGGAAAATCCATATCATCGGGACAACTTGATCGGTTCAGCATCTCCAATTGGCGCGCCAGTCTTCCAGCATGTGAGGGTTGAATTCCTGCCTTGGATCCCCTCTTAAAAAATCGCTCTAGTCCCTTATGGCGAAAGCTTTTGATCATATATTATAGTGTAGCGCGTAGCGTTACACATTACAACTTGCGTAATACTTTTGATGTTACCTGCAACTGGGGAATAAGGTCGAATCACCTTGGGGACACCATATATTGTTGTGGACTCATTTAAATCTGTCCATAAAAAACCCGTAAAAACCAAAGAACCCGCCTTTATGGCGGGTTTTTAGATTTTAGAGGAAACTTGATCCTGGTCTGTATCGGCAGTGTCTGATCAACAGCCCACTCGCTCATTGATGCATCGTAAAGTTTTGCGTTGCGATTACCCAGAACAGCGTAATCTACGAACCAGTTTAGGGCGGCGCGATTACCGCTGTGACAGAAGTGAATGGTTCCGTCTTTATGAGGATTTAGGCCAACGGAGTTGAATAGGGTGGTTATCTCATTTCTGTTACGGATGTGCCCACGGTCGTTGACCATCCAATCGAACGGAAGATGTTTGGCTCCAGGTATGGTGCCAGGGCGTTCGTTAGGTCGAGCAGTTATAACCCCGACATATTCACCCAAGGTACGGGCATCGAGCAATAGGGCGTTATCTTGTAAGGCAGCGAGTATGTTTTTGCTGGTGGCGAGGATGCTGTAGTTTGGATTTGCCTTGTATCCAGTTGTTGGTCGGGAACGATTTATTGTTTCAACATCGCTGGAAAAATTAGCGGCATAATCCACCAGCCCGCCATTGAGTATGGCGACCTTCTGGTGTCCCAATATCTTCAATGTCCAGAACACGCGGCTGGCTGCGGCCATATCACCCGGTCGGTTTCCTCCGGCTATGATTACCACTGTATTTTCGTTATTGATCCCGAGTTCGCCGAGGAACTGTTCCATCTGCTTTATGGGAGGGAGCATGCCCGGCTTTTTAGATTGTTTATTGGTGCGCCATTTTTTATATGGCGCATTGATGGCACCTGCAATATGTAGCCATCTGTAGTGTGTCTGGTTCTGGATATCCAGCAGGATCAAATCGTTCGATGCTTTATTGGCCTTGAGCCACATGCTATCGACAAGTTCGTCCAGGGCAGCTGCTGGTGAGCAAATCAATACCAGTAGTAAGATGATGAAACGTCTCAGCATCTGTTGTCCCAGATCATCCACCGGTTACCGGTGGAAAGAATGCCACCTCATCGCCATCTTTTATCGGTGCATATATAGATGCCATTTCCTGGTTGACGGCAGCCAGTACCTTGGTGTTGCTACTGAAGGTATCGGCCCAGACATCGTTGCGGGATTTGAGTATCTCTATGACGCCTTGAATGGTGGTTCCGGTAGGTAGCTCAATCTCTTCATCGGCGATGCCGATACGCTCACGCAGACTGGCGAAGTAAAGTATCTTGATCATGACAGCAGCTCATTGAAGCCGATGAATTGCACCTTGTCTCCGCTACATATGCTCTGATCCTCTTCAATTACCACCAGACCGTTGGCCCAGGTGACAGAGCTGAGAATGCCGGACGATCTGCTGGGGAAGGTGGTGACTCGTGCCTTGCCATCAGCATCGACGGTAAGCCGGCCACGGGCAAATTCACGTCGCTTGTCAGGTTTTGGCCAGTCGAATGCTGCCTCTACTTCAAGCGGTGTAGGCAACAGTTCGTGGCACCCCTGCATCTTCCGGATGAAGGGACGTGCGAACAGCAGAAATGTGACGAAGAGGGATACCGGGTTTCCTGGTGTGCCGATGAACGGGGTATCTTCAATGTGCCCGAAGGCCAGCGGTTTACCGGGTCGGATGGCGATCTTCCAGAGTTCCAGTGACCCCAGTTTCTCTACTGCCGGTTTGATATAGTCCTCTTCTCCCACCGAGGCGCCGCCGGAGGCGAGTATCAGGTCGGCTTTCTTCGCCCCTTGGGCCAGCGCGTCACAAGTTGCGTTCAAGGTATCTTCTACGCTGCCGAGTTGGATCACCTCACAACCCAGCGCCTGTAACAGACCGGTTGCAGTGAAACGGTTGGAGTTGTATATCTGGCCAGGTTGCAACGGGTTGCCTGGGTCGACCAGTTCATCACCGCTGGTGAACAGCGCCACTCGGAGGCGGCGGTAGACAGTAACCTCGGACGCACCGACCGAGGCGGCCAGGCCTAAATGCTGCGGGGCCAGTCTGGTGCCTGGGTCAACGATGCAACTGTTGGCGACGATGTCCTCACCGGCTTGGCGTATGTTGGCGCCTCTCTTGGGGATATCCTTGATGATCACATGATCGCCATCCTGTTCGCACACCTCCTGGATAACTACCGTGTTGGCATTCTGCGGCACAGGCGCCCCGGTGAAGATGCGGGCTGCGGTACCTGGCAGCAGAGGTTCGCCGGCATGTCCGGCCGGTATGCGTTGACTGATCGGCAGTCTGGTGTTTTCGCCGGTTAAATCCTCGAAGCGAACGGCGTATCCGTCCATGGCGCTGTTGTCCCAACCAGGGACATTGATGCTGCTGCGAACCGGCCTGGCAACGATTCGTTCTAATGCCTGTTCGAGCGGGAGGGTCTCGACCTCTGTCAGGGGTAGGGCGGTATCCAGCAATTGAGAGATCGCTTCGTCGTAGCTACGTAGCTGCTTTGGAGTTTGTTCACATCCACAATCGATATGTCCTCCATAAGGCAGTGGGATATTACCGCGATCTTCAATGGCTGGTTTCATGTTCATATCTATCTCATAGTTGTTCTGCAATGATGAACTGAATCTATGCAAATAGAACGCCAGCAAATTTGGACCATAAATAGCGGTGGTAGGTGGCAGTATCGTTACCGTTCGGTAACTTTTTTTGATTTGATGTTCCTGTCCAGTAACCATTTTCAAAGATATACAGCCAAACAATGGGCGCTCTCGCCATGGTTCGAATATTGCAGTATCAGACTCAATTATCATCTAGTGAAGAATAATGCTGATGGGACAAGAACAATTACTAACTGACCGTTTTGGCCGCGATATCCGCTATCTGCGTATTTCTGTAACCGATCGCTGTGATCTACGCTGCCAATACTGTCTGCCAAAATGTCATACAGAATTTTCCGAACCGGATGCTTGGTTGAGCACAGATGAGATCGAACGCATCGTTACGCAATTTGCTCGTATGGGGGTCAGTCACCTGCGACTGACCGGTGGTGAGCCTCTGGTTAAACGCAATATTGTAGATTTGGTGGAGAGACTGGCCAATATTCCAGGTATCGAGGATCTGTCTCTCTCGACCAACGCGGTCAGATTGGCGGGACTGGCACAGCCGCTGTATCGGGCCGGGGTGCGCAGGATCAATGTCAGCCTGGACAGCATCAATCCCAATACATACAAGACCATTTCGGGTGGAGGCAGGTTGGAAAAGGTGCTGGATGGTTTGGCGGCGGCCGATGCAGCAGGCTTTTCGCCCATCAAACTGAACACGGTAGTTATGCGTGGCGTGAATGACATGGAGATAGAAGATATCTTCGAGTTTGCTGCTGCGCGCGGCTATACCTTACGTCTGATTGAGACCATGCCTGTTGGTGCCACCGGTCAGGATGCGCAGGACAGGTATGTGGATCTTGAGACCATACGCCGACGTCTCACGTCACGCTATGAACTGATACCAGACATATTGCCTGGC
The DNA here is from genome assembly GCA_050288625.1 of Sedimenticolaceae bacterium. Taxonomy (GTDB): domain Bacteria; phylum Pseudomonadota; class Gammaproteobacteria; order Chromatiales; family Chromatiaceae; genus JAAGZL01. The sequence goes on from JBNKEE010000011.1 coordinate 37,613, forward strand.
GCAGGTCCGGCCCGTTACTATCGGATTGCAGGTTCGGATGCACATATAGGCTTCATCACCCCAATGTCACAACACTTCTGCGCAACCTGTAATCGTGTACGTCTTTCTGTCGAGGGCGATCTGATCTCTTGCCTGGGGGATGAACACCGCTATCCGTTACGCGCTATTTTGCGTGATGGATGTAGTGATGAGGCATTGACCAAACATCTGTTAAAGGCAATCGAGTTAAAGCCGAAACAGCACGAATTCAATGAGCAGCCAACCAGAGTAGTAAGATTCATGTCCATGACCGGTGGCTGATCATGCATCCAGTTACCTATCGGTAACAGTGGGTCAATACCAGGCTACCTGACTGGTTTCCCTGTTAAATCAATACCTTGAGTGATATTCAAATAACCTCCGTTACAGGATGGTAACGTCTTACCTGTCTTACAGATCGAGAATGGGTCGAACTATACAGGGTGAAAAATGGAATACTGTAATATAAACAACGCGTTATAAATCATACTAAAAAGCTGTGGTATGGGAAGTGCTTTGACCTTGTTTGTATCGTGACATCTGTAGTGGTCACGGCGTTAATTTCAACAACAAAGCATTAGGAGGAAATCCCATGCCAGTTGGTCTCCAGGCTGATCCGTCTTTGGGGGTACCAGGTAAGAAGCGTTGGGCCATGGTCATCGATCTGCGTCGTTGTATAGGTTGTATGGCCTGCGTCTGTGCCGATAAGGCTGAATATGATGTGCCGCTGGGTGTATGGCGTACCATCGTCAAGGTCAAAGATACCGGTCGTTATCCCAATACCAAACGTCACTTCATGCCGCGGTTGTGCAACCATTGCGACAACCCGCCATGTGT
>JBNKEE010000012.1:0-16912 GCA_050288625.1 Sedimenticolaceae bacterium
GTCATCTCACCCACAGTCAACCCACTATACTCAGCGGCAATCGCAGAGTAGGCACTACCAGCCACTTCAGCGACTTCAGCAACGACTGCTTTTTTCTCCTCAAGATTGAGTGGCACTCGTCACCTCCTGACTACGGCGGAATCAAACTACGATTCCTATTAAAAATAACGACAGACACATGTTTGTCGCGTTGTTAACGTGCGCCGTCATCAGGAAAACCCGATTCCGAAGCTCCGTCTGCGCAGGCCTGGCCAGAATCCTTCTGAGCAGATTAAGTACCGAAGTACACCCACGGTCTTTGACAGCGACCGGGCCTTTGAGGCGAATTGCTACTTACCTATTTGGCCGGAGCTACAAAGTTAGTATGCGGAAAAGATTCCGCATTGAGGTCAAAACCGCAGACCTCTAGCAAGATCGACTTTTCCTAAGCCGATCTCACAACAGATCAAATACTCAATGAAGACTGATCAACCATCAGGCCTGGGCCCATGGTTGTTGATACAGTTACCTTCTTCAGATAAACACCCTTGGCCGAACTAGGCTTGGCCTTTTTCAAGTCGGACAGCAGTGCGTTCAGATTTTCCACCAGGTCGGCAGGGGAGAATTCAACCTTGCCGATTGGGCAGTGGATGATGCCTGCCTTATCGTTACGGTAGCGTACCTGGCCACCCTTGGCGTTGTTTACCGCCTCGGCCACATCTGTGGTCACGGTTCCAACCTTAGGGTTAGGCATAAGGCCACGCGGACCCAGGATCTGCCCCAACTGACCTACAACCCGCATGGCATCTGGAGTAGCTATAACTACGTCGAAATCCATATTGCCGCCCTTGATATCCTCGGCCAGGTCTTCAAAACCCACCACATCCGCACCGGCCTCTTTCGCCGCATCAGCATTGGCGCCCTGGGCGAACACGGCAACACGTACGGTCTTGCCCGTACCCTTAGGCAACACAGTTGAACCACGAACTACCTGGTCGGATTTTTTGGCGTCCACACCAAGATTGACCGCGACATCCACGGACTCAGAAAACTTTACGGATGAAAGCTCTTTCAGCAGGGCAAAGGCCTCTTCAGCCACATACTGTTTGCCGGCATCCACCTTTTCTTTTATTGCGCGTGCGCGCTTGCTCAGCTTTGCCATGATTTATACCCCCTCCACTTCGATACCCATTGAGCGGGCGCTTCCTGCTATGATGCGCACAGCCGCATCCAAATCCGCAGCATTCAGATCTTCCATCTTTGTGTTAGCGATCTCTTCAAGCTGAGCACGATTGACCTTACCCACCTTATCAATATTGGGCACACCGCTGCCTTTGGCAATGCCCGCCGCCTTCTTCAGCAGAACCGATGCCGGCGGAGTCTTGGTAATAAAAGTGAAAGAACGGTCAGCATATACGGTGATAACAACCGGAATAGGCATACCCTTTTCCATGTTCTGCGTCTTAGCATTAAAAGCCTTGCAGAACTCCATTATATTCACGCCATGTTGACCTAAAGCAGGACCTACTGGAGGGCTAGGATTAGCCTCACCGGCGGGCACCTGAAGCTTGATGTAAGCCTCGATCTTTTTTGCCATATTTACCTCGCTTTGGGTGCAAACGCCAAGGACTGGTTACCTTAGCTCCCCTGATATATCCAATTACCAGACAGGTTAATTACCCGATCTAGCCCTTTTCCACCTGTCCAAACTCCAGATCTACGGGTGTCGAACGCCCGAAGATCAGAACAGAAACCTTAAGACGACTCTTTTCGTAGTCAACATCTTCCACTACACCGTTAAAGTCGTTAAACGGACCATCAATAACGCGCACCACCTCACCAGGCTCGAACAGGATCTTCGGACGCGGTTTTTCAACGCCTTCCTGCACCCTTTGCAGCAGTGCATTCGCCTCTTTCTCTGTGATAGGAGCCGGACGATCACCGGTTCCACCTATAAACCCTAAAACCTTTGGGACATCCTTTACCAGATGCCAGGTCTCATCGGTCATCTCCATCTGCACCAGGACATATCCCGGAAAGAATTTGCGCTCGCTCTTGCGCTGAGCTCCGGCGCGCATCTCCACTACCTCCTCAGTGGGGACCATGATCTCGCCAAACATATCCTGCATCCCGGCGCGATTTATCCTCTCCTGCAACGAGAGCTTTACCTTAGCCTCAAATCCAGAATATGCGTGAACTACATACCAACGCTTTGCCATAGTTTCCTTACCCCCTAACCGGTCACGGCGCGGACAATATTCAACAACATCATGTCTACCAACCAGAGGATGATCCCCATGACTAGCACCATGGCAAAGACAACCAACGTCATCTGGATTGTCTCCTGACGGGTCGGCCATACTACCTTGCGCACCTCGGTCCTGGACTCTGATGCAAAAGACCAGACCTTACGCCCTACTACAGTCTGCATAGCAATGGCCGCTGCCGCTCCCGCCACTGCCAACAAGCCAAGCACACGCAACAACAATGACTGCTCTTCAAAATAATAAAAGGCGCCAATTCCGCCAGCCAACAGCAAAACCGCCAAGGCAAGCTTGGCTGTATCCATTGACGTGCTTTCAACTTCTGTCTTTGCGTTCATTCCTGCCTGTTACGCCTCATTAGGCGGTAAAATGGCAGGCCAGGAGGGACTCGAACCCCCAACCTGCGGTTTTGGAGACCGCTGCTCTACCAATTGAGCCACTGGCCTAAACATTAAGCATTGAGTTTCCGGCTGCAAGAAACCAGAAACGGACCAGCCCAAAAAGGCCGGTCCGTAACACTCGATACCGTTACTATTATTACTCGATAATCTTAGAAACCACGCCGGCGCCTACAGTACGGCCACCTTCACGGATAGCAAAGCGCAGACCCTCTTCCATAGCAATCGGCGCATGCAGCTTTACCGTCATCTTCACGTTGTCACCAGGCATTACCATCTCCACTCCATCCGGAAGATCACAAGCACCGGTTACGTCGGTAGTACGGAAGTAAAACTGCGGACGATAGCCATTGAAGAATGGGGTGTGACGTCCACCTTCGTCCTTGCTCAATACATATACCTCTGCCTCAAAGTGGGTGTGAGGGGTGATGCTGCCCGGCTTGGCCAACACCTGACCACGCTCTACCTCATCACGCTTGGTGCCACGTAGCAGCACACCTACGTTGTCGCCAGCCACACCTTCGTCCAGAAGCTTGCGGAACATCTCTACACCAGTACAGGTAGTGGTGGTGGTATCCTTGATACCTACAATCTCTACCTCTTCACCTACCTTGATCACACCACGCTCTACACGGCCGGTTACTACGGTACCGCGACCAGAAATTGAGAATACGTCCTCAATCGGCATCAGGAAGGTCTGGTCAATGTCACGCTCAGGCTCAGGAATGTAACTATCCATAGCCTCTACCAGCTTGATAACTGAAGGCACACCAATATCGCTTGTGTCACCTTCCAAAGCCTTCAGCGCTGAACCCGAAATGATCGGGGTGTCATCACCAGGAAATTCGTACTGGTCCAGTAGCTCTCTGATCTCCATCTCTACCAGCTCCAGAAGCTCAGCATCATCCACCATGTCTGCCTTGTTCATGTACACTACAATGTACGGCACGCCTACCTGACGGGACAGCAGAATGTGCTCTCGCGTCTGCGGCATAGGACCATCGGCCGCTGATACAACCAGAATGGCTCCGTCCATCTGTGCTGCACCTGTGATCATGTTCTTTACATAGTCAGCATGGCCCGGGCAGTCTACATGAGCATAGTGACGTGTTGCTGACTCGTACTCTACGTGCGCAGTAGCAATGGTAATGCCGCGTTCACGCTCTTCCGGGGCATTGTCAATCTGATCGAAGGCCTTGGTCTCACCACCGTGAGTCTCAGCCATTACCTTGGTCAGCGCCGCTGTAAGCGTGGTCTTGCCATGGTCTACGTGACCAATTGTACCTACATTAACATGCGGCTTCGTACGTTCGAATTTTTCCTTGGACACTGTTAACTACCCCTGAATTACTGTTTGTTAATGATAGCTTCGGCGATACTTGCCGGCACTTCGTTGTACTTCACAAATTCCATGCTATAGGTCGCACGCCCTTGAGTGGCTGAACGCAGATCTGTCGCATAACCGAACATCTGGGAGAGAGGAACCTCTGCCTTGATCTGCTTACCGGAGGTGGAATCTTCCATCCCCTGCACCATGCCACGACGGCTGTTGATGTCGCCCATGACATCACCCATATACTCTTCTGGTGTAACCACTTCGACCTTCATGATCGGCTCCAGCAGAACTGGCTTGGCCTTCTTGGCACCTTCCTTGAAACACATGGAACCGGCAATCTTGAACGCCATCTCGGATGAGTCGACATCGTGATAGGAACCGTCATACAGGGTAACCTTCACATCGACCACCGGGAATCCTGCGATTACGCCGTTCTGCATCTGCTCCTCGACACCCTTCTCAACGGAACCGATGTACTCCTTAGGAATCACACCACCTACAATCTCATTGACGAATTCAAATCCGGCTCCGGCCTCTTGCGGCTCTATCTTGAGATATACATGGCCGTACTGACCACGACCACCGGATTGACGTACAAACTTGCCTTCCTGCTCGACCATGGCGCGGATGGTCTCACGATAGCTCACCTGCGGAGCGCCCACATTGGCCTCGACACCAAACTCGCGACGCATACGGTCTACGATGATATCCAGGTGTAACTCACCCATACCGGAGATGATAGTCTGACCAGACTCTTCGTCCGTTGCTACACGGAAGGATGGGTCCTCTTGGGCCAGCTTGCCCAGCGCCACACCCATCTTCTCTTGGTCCGATTTGGTCTTGGGCTCGACCGCCACAGAGATTACCGGCTCTGGGAACTCCATGCGCTCCAGGGTGATAACGTTATCCATATCACACAGAGTCTCACCGGTGGTGACCTGCTTCAGACCAACGGCGGCCGCGATATCACCGGCACGCACCTCTTTGATCTCTTCCCGATTGTTAGAGTGCATCTGCAGAATACGACCGATACGCTCGCGCTTGCCTTTGACCGGGTTATAAACTGTGTCACCTGACTTCAGTACTCCGGAATAAACACGGAAGAAGGTCAGGGTTCCAACATAAGGGTCTGTTGCGATCTTGAATGCCAGGGCAGCGAATGGCTCATCATCACTGGAAGGACGCGTGGCCTCGGTCTCGTCTGCATCGTCCAGAATACCCTTGATAGCTGGCACGTCCACTGGGGATGGCATGTAGTCGATCAGAGCGTCCAGCATGGCCTGCACACCTTTATTCTTGAAGGCGGTACCACACATCATGGGGACGATTTCGTTGTTCAGGGTGCGGGTACGCAGACCAGACTTGATCTCTTCTGCGCTGAGCTCACCCTCTTCCAGATACTTCTCCATGAGCTCTTCGTTGGCCTCGGCTGCAGCTTCGACCATGTGCTCGCGCCACTCTTCACACAGATCCACCAGATCAGCAGGAATATCCTGCTCTTCGTGGCGCATACCCATGTTTTCCTCTTCCCAGATGATCGCCTTCATCTTTATGAGGTCAACCACTCCAGCAAAATTCTCTTCAGCACCGATAGGAATCTGGATCGGGACTGCGAAACTGCCAAGACGATCTTTTACCTGACCAACCACTTTGAGGAAGTCAGCTCCCATACGATCCATCTTGTTTACGAAGGCGACTCTAGGCACTTCATATTTGTTGGCCTGACGCCACACTGTTTCCGATTGAGGCTCAACACCACCTACAGCACAGAATACAGCGCAGGCCCCGTCCAGCACGCGCAGTGAACGCTCCACCTCGATGGTGAAATCTACGTGTCCCGGGGTATCAATGATGTTGATGCGGTGCTCAGGATACTGCTTATCCATACCGGACCAGAAACAGGTAGTGGCAGCAGAGGTAATGGTGATTCCGCGCTCCTGCTCCTGCTCCATCCAATCCATGGTCGCAGCACCGTCGTGCACTTCGCCTATCTTATGCGAAATACCGGTGTAATAAAGAATACGTTCAGTGGTAGTCGTTTTACCGGCGTCAATATGCGCCATGATGCCGACATTACGATACCGCTCAATAGGTGTGCTACGTGCCACGTCTAAATCCCATCCAGATTATTAAAGAGCAAAAAATTAAACCAAGAACCGCCTTGCGGTTATTACCAGCGATAGTGCGAGAACGCCTTATTCGCCTCCGCCATACGGTGAGTGTCTTCACGCTTCTTAACCGCACTGCCACGATCCTGCGAAGCGTCCAGCAACTCACCACCCAATCTTAACGCCATGGATTTCTCACTGCGCTTGCGTGAGGCCTCAATCAGCCAACGCATAGCCAGGGTATTGCGACGCACCGGACGCACTTCGACCGGCACCTGGTAAGTGGCGCCACCAACACGGCGCGACTTTACCTCTACCACAGGGCGTACATTCTCTAACGCCTTCTCCAGGGTTTCCATGGGATCGCCTTCTCCGCGCTCACCAATAAAATCCAAGGCGCCGTACAAAATTCTTTCAGCAACAGATTTCTTTCCGCTAACCATCACCATGTTGATGAATTTAGTTAGCAGCTCACTTCCATACTTAGGATCAGGAAGTATTTCGCGTTTTGCTACAACTCTTCTTCTAGGCATGACTTCTACTCAGTCCTGTTAATGCTGACAATCAGCTCTTTGGGCGCTTGGCGCCATACTTGGAACGACCTTGGCGACGACTCTCAACACCTGAGGTATCAAGGCTGCCGCGCACGGTGTGATAACGCACACCAGGCAGGTCCTTTACACGACCGCCACGGATCAACACAACTGAGTGCTCCTGCAGGTTATGCCCTTCACCACCTATATAAGAGGTAACCTCGTAGCCATTGGTCAAGCGCACACGTGCAACCTTACGCAGTGCCGAGTTAGGCTTTTTCGGTGTGGTGGTATACACACGGGTACAAACACCTCGCTTCTGCGGGCTCGCCTCAAGGGCAGGCACGTTGCTTTTTTCTATCTTGCGCTTACGTGGCTTGCGCACCAACTGATTGATTGTTGCCATCTATTCCCGTCCCCAGGAACCAGAAAACCCGGCTCCCTTACGTCCAGATAAAACAAGCAACCGGCCCTGCCCATCCCGCAATATGCGTGGGAGCACCGATTGCAAGCGAAAAACCTTGCACCAGGAGCGATTAACCCCCGGAAATTTAACCATTTCTGGGTCGACAGCCGGTCAAGACTGCCAAACTAAAGAGGGCGCATTTTACGCACCCAGTAAATGCCTGTCAATACGTTGGGGCCGAGGAATCAGGTCCTAGGATAAAGAAATTCATTACCAACAGTTTTTTCTGTCAGTCCGCTTTCCCTCGCTCCCAGGCCATAACTCCCGACCCCGCGTCTTTGCACTCGCCCCTATTAACTAAGCCCTATTCGTCAACCGTGTTCAAGGCCTGCTTAATAGCCTCTTCCACCTCATCCGCGGCCATATCCACCTTAGATTCTGCAAGCTCAGCTTCCAGCTCATCGTCACGGCGCTGACGCCGTTCTATATGGTGCCTAAGACCGGTTCCTGCAGGAATCAAACGACCGACGATCACGTTTTCCTTCAGGCCGTTCAGGGTATCGCCAGAACCGCGCACAGCAGCCTCGGTGAGGACTCGGGTAGTCTCCTGGAAGGATGCTGCTGAAATAAACGACTCAGTGGCCAAAGATGCCTTGGTAATACCCAGCAGAATCGGCTCAAACTGAGCAGGCTGCTTATCCTCTGCAATCATCTTGTCATTAATATCAAGGATTCTGGAGCGCTCAACCTGCTCACCACGCAATAGCTTGGTATCGCCAGGCTCAGTGACCTCGACCTTACGCAGCATCTGGCGAATTATCACCTCGATATGCTTATCGTTGATCTTTACACCCTGCAGACGATATACATCCTGTATCTCTTTTACCAGATAGTCAGCCAGCTCAGTAACACCCTTGAGGCGCACGATATCGTGCGGTGTCAGTTCGCCATCGGCGATGACCTCGCCCCGTTCTACATGCTCACCCTCAAACACGTTTACGTGACGCCACTTTGGAATCAATTCCACATGCTGTTCACCATCGGCGTCGGTGATGATCAGACGCTGCTTGCCCTTGGTGTCCTTGCCGAAGCTGACCGTACCAGTTGCCTCAGCCATGATGGCTGGATCTTTTGGCTTACGCGCCTCAAACAGATCGGCTACACGTGGCAGACCGCCGGTAATGTCGCGGGTCTTAGAGGACTCCTGCGGAATACGTGCCAGCACGTCACCCACGGATACATCCGCACCATCGGCCACTACAACAACCGCTCCAGAGGAGAGAAAGTAGTGTGCCGCGATATCGGTGCCAGCGATATTCAGATCCTTACCCTTGGCATCCACCAGCTTAACCATGGGACGCATATCCTTACCAGCGCTTGGGCGTTGCTTGGGATCAATAACCACTAGGGAACTAAGACCGGTTACTTCGTCGATCTGACTATCCACAGTCACACCCTGGATGCAGTCCACATACTCCAATTTACCAGCAACCTCGGTGATGATCGGATGGGTGTGAGGATCCCAGTTGGCCACCATCTGACCACCATCTACCGCATCGCCATCCTGCGCAGTGATGGTAGCTCCGTATGGGACCTTATAACGCTCACGCTCGCGACCCACATCATCCACCAGAGTCAACTCGCCAGAGCGGGATACGGCCACCAGGTTGCCAGCACGATTTTCCACCGTCTTCATGTTGTGCAGGCGGATAGTACCTGATGCCTTTACCTCAATACTGTTTACCGCAGCAGCCCTGGATGCGGCACCGCCGATATGGAAGGTACGCATGGTAAGCTGTGTGCCTGGCTCACCGATGGACTGAGCGGCGATAACGCCGACCGCCTCGCCCTTATTTACCAGATGGCCACGGGCCAGATCGCGCCCATAACACTGCTTACAAACACCGACCCGCGATTCGCAGGTGATGGCGGAGCGAACCAATACATGATCCACGCCTTCTTCTTCCAGTATATCGACCCAGCCTTCATCCAGCAGGGTGTTGGCATCGCAGATGACCTCATCACTGCCAGGCTTGGTTATGTCTATTGCAGTTACACGACCAAGAATGCGCTCACGCAGAGGCTCCACCACGTCACCACCCTCAATGATCGGGTGCATACTAAGACCCTGCTGGGTACCGCAATCGTCCTCCAATACAACCATGTCCTGGGCCACGTCCACCAGACGCCTGGTCAAATAACCGGAGTTAGCGGTCTTCAACGCGGTATCGGCAAGACCTTTGCGGGCACCGTGAGTGGAAATAAAGTACTGCAAAACATCCAGGCCTTCACGGAAGTTTGCGGTAATAGGGGTCTCGATGATGGATCCGTCCGGCTTAGCCATTAGGCCACGCATACCAGCCAACTGACGAATCTGTGCGGCGGAACCACGAGCACCGGAATCGGCCATCATGTAGATGGAGTTGAAAGAGTCCTGCTCCACCTCTTTGCCCTCGCGATCTTCGACCGTCTCTTTACCCAATTTAGCCATCATGGCCTTTGCTACCTGGTCATTGGTATGGGACCAGATATCGACTACCTTGTTATAGCGCTCACCATTGGTTACCAGACCAGATGCATATTGCTGCTCAATCTCTTTGACCTCTTTCTCGGCAGCGGAAAGGATCTTGCCCTTCTCCTCAGGGATTGTCATATCGTTCATGCCGATTGAGACACCAGCCTTGGTGGCATACCTGAAGCCTGTATACATAAGCTGGTCAGCGAAGATCACCGTATCTTTCAGGCCAACGCGCCTGTAACAGGTGTTGACTAGATTGGAGATGGCGCGCTTATCCATAGCCTTGTTCACCAGGTCAAACGGCAGTCCTTTTGGCAGAATCTCTGACAGAAGCGCGCGGCCAACCGTGGTCTCGAAACGCTTTAGCTCCCGCACCAGCTCACCATCCTCACCAATCTCTGACTGAGATATGCGAACGGTTATCCTGGCGTGCAGACTTAGATGTCCAGCGTTATAGGCACGATGCACCTCGGATACACTACTAAACAACATTCCTTCGCCCTTAGCACCTATGGAGTCACGGGTCATAAAGTAGAGACCCAACACCACGTCCTGGGAGGGGACGATGATAGGCTCACCATTAGCTGGAGATAGTATGTTGTTGGTAGACATCATCAGGCCACGCGCCTCTAGCTGCGCCTCTATAGAGAGAGGCACGTGCACGGCCATCTGGTCGCCATCAAAGTCGGCGTTGAAAGCAGTACATACAAGCGGGTGCAGTTGAATGGCCTTGCCTTCAATGAGTACGGGCTCAAAAGCCTGAATGCCCAAACGGTGCAGAGTAGGTGCACGGTTGAGCATAATCGGATGCTCGCGGATCACCTCTTCCAAGATATCCCATACCTCTGGACTACCGCGCTCTACCAGCTTCTTTGCCGCCTTAATAGTGGTTGCCAGACCACGCAGCTGCAGCTTGGAGAATATGAATGGTTTAAACAACTCCAGGGCCATACGTTTGGGCAGACCGCACTGGTGCAGTTTCAGGGTCGGTCCAACCACGATCACGGAACGGCCAGAGTAGTCCACACGCTTACCCAGCAGATTTTGACGGAAGCGCCCCTGCTTGCCCTTGATCATATCGGCCAGGGATTTAAGCGGACGTTTGTTAGTGCCGGTGATGGCGCGGCCGCGACGGCCGTTGTCCAGCAATGCATCCACCGACTCCTGCAGCATACGCTTCTCGTTGCGTACGATGATGTCGGGCGCATTTAGATCCAACAACCTCTTGAGACGGTTATTGCGGTTGATCACCCTGCGATACAGGTCATTCAGATCCGAGGTGGCAAAACGTCCTCCGTCCAGCGGAACCAAAGGGCGTAGTTCAGGTGGCAGTACCGGGAGTACAGTCATTACCATCCACTCAGGACGGTTACCAGACTCTTCCAGAGACTCCACTAGCTTCAGACGCTTGGTCAACTTCTTCAGCTTAGTCTCAGACTTAGTAGACTCCAGCTCTTCACGCAGACGCTCGATCTCTTCCGGCAGTACGATGGTTCGCAGCAAATCATATATCGCCTCTGCACCCATCTTGGCCTCGAACTCGTCGCCGTTCTCTTCCACAGCCTCAAGATACTGCTCATCGTTGAGTAGCTGGCCACGTTCCAGCGGGGTCATTCCAGGCTCTACCACAACGAACGACTCAAAATAGAGCACCCGCTCGATATCACGCAGGGTCATATCCAACAACAGGCCTATACGTGACGGCAGAGATTTCAAAAACCAGATGTGGGCGACCGGACTAGCCAGTTCGATATGCCCCATGCGTTCACGCCGCACCTTGGACAGCGTTACCTCAACGCCGCACTTCTCGCACACAACTCCACGGTGTTTAAGGCGCTTGTATTTCCCGCATAGACACTCGTAGTCACTTACCGGACCGAATATCTTGGCGCAAAACAGCCCTTCCCTTTCCGGCTTGAAGGTCCGATAGTTAATCGTCTCAGGTTTTTTAACCTCACCAAAAGACCAGGAACGGATCATATCCGGTGAAGTTAAACCAATACGGATTGAGTCAAAATCCTCGTTTTGGTCCTGCTGCTTCAGAATTTTTAGTAGATCTTTCAAGATCGTATCTCCTACTCGCGGATTTCGGGGTTACTCGTGTTTGTTAATGCCGGTAAGCCAGAAATCTCTATTCCCGTTCCAATTCGATATTGATACCCAGTGAACGAATCTCTTTCACCAGTACGTTGAACGATTCCGGCATACCAGCTTCCATATGATGAGATCCATCAACGATGTTCTTATACATACGAGTGCGCCCGGTCACATCGTCAGATTTGACCGTAAGCATCTCCTGCAGGGTATAAGCGGCACCATAGGCCTCCAGGGCCCAGACCTCCATCTCACCGAATCGCTGGCCACCGAACTGCGCCTTACCACCCAACGGCTGTTGGGTAACCAGACTGTATGGTCCGGTAGAACGCGCATGCATCTTGTCATCAACCAAGTGATTCAGCTTCAGCATGTACATGTAGCCCACAGTGACCGGGCGATCAAAAGCATCGCCAGTGCGGCCATCATAAAGCTCGCACTGCCCAGTCTCAGGTAGCTCTGCCAGCTGCAACATGCTCTTGATCTCTTCCTCCGAAGCACCATCAAATACCGGTGTACTCATGGGCACGCCTCTTCTCAGGTTCTTTGCCAGCTCTATGATTTCATGATCAGAGAAGGACTTGAGATCCTCTTTCTTGCCGCTGCTGTTGTAGATCTTCTCCAGAAACTTACGCACGTCCGCAATCTTGGCCTGAGCTTCCAGCATCTCTCCAATCTTCAAACCTAGGCCGTGGGCAGCCAGACCCAGATGGGCCTCTAGCACCTGCCCAACGTTCATACGTGAAGGTACACCCAAAGGATTAAGGACGATATCTACCGGTTCGCCATTGGCATCGAACGGCATATCTTCCACCGGCACGATGGTAGAGATAACGCCTTTGTTACCGTGACGACCGGCCATCTTGTCGCCAGGTTGGATGCGGCGCTTAACGGCCACGTACACCTTGACCATCTTGAGCACGCCCGGAGCCAGATCGTCGCCGGTGGTCAGCTTGCGCTTCTTGTCTTCATACTTCTCGCGGAACTGTTCACGCAACTGCTTGATCTGCTCGGCAATGGCCTCCAGATCCTTGGCCGCATCTTCGTTACGCAGACGGATCTCCAACCATTTTTCCTGCTCAACCTCAGTCAGGTAGGCCTTGGTTATCTTGGTGCCGGCCTTCAGCTTATTTGGTCCACCATCGGCCACCTTATTCACCAACAGCTTTTCAACGCGCTGAAAGGTATCTCCCTCCATGATACGCAGCTGGTCATCCAGATCCTTGCGCACCTTCTCCAATTCAGCCTCTTCAATCTGCAAAGCACGAGCATCCTTTTCCACACCGTCGCGGGTAAAGATCTGCACATCGATAACGGTACCGGCCATGCCTGAGTGAACCCGCTGTGACGTATCTTTCACATCGGCCGCCTTCTCACCGAAGATGGCGCGCAGCAGTTTCTCTTCAGGGGTAAGCTGAGTCTCGCCCTTGGGCGTGACCTTGCCTACCAGGATATCACCCTCTTTAACCTCGGCGCCGATATAGACCACACCGGACTCGTCCAGCTTGGCCAGGGCGGCCTCGCCTACGTTCGGGATATCCCCCGTGATCTCTTCCGGACCCAGTTTGGTATCGCGGGCCACACAGGTCAGTTCCTCCACGTGGATGGTAGTAAAGCGGTCCTCTTTAACCACACGTTCGGACACCAATATGGAGTCCTCAAAGTTGTAACCGTTCCACGGCATAAACGCCACACGCATGTTCTGACCCAAGGCCAACTCACCCATATCGGTGGATGGACCATCCGCCATGACGTCACCACGTTCAATGATGTCACCAGTATTGACCAGCGGACGCTGATTGATACATGTGTTCTGGTTGGAACGGGTGTACTTAATGAGATTGTAGATATCAACGCCCGGCTCGCCCGCAATGGTCTCATCATCATTGACCCGCACCACGATACGACTAGCGTCAACGGAATCCACAACACCGCCACGCTTGGCCACAACGGTAACACCTGAGTCTACCGCTACGTTACGCTCCATACCGGTCCCCACCAGAGGCTTCTCTGAACGCAAAGTAGGTACTGCCTGTCGCTGCATGTTAGAGCCCATGAGCGCACGGTTGGCATCATCATGCTCCAGAAACGGGATCAGAGACGCAGCCACCGAAACGATCTGTTTCGAAGATACATCCACGTATTCGATCTTGTCGGGAGTGGATAGGGTAAATTCATTCTGATGACGACAGGAGACCAGGTCATCAATAAGATTGCCCTTGGTGTCCATTCCGGTATTGGCCTGGGCAATCACATAACGCCCTTCCTCAATCGCCGACAGATAGTGGATCTCCTTGGTCACTTTGCCATTTACCACCTTACGATAAGGGGTCTCAAGGAAACCGTAATCGTTGGTTCTGGAATAGACGGCCAGCGAGTTGATCAGACCGATGTTCGGTCCTTCCGGGGTCTCAATAGGACAGACCCGGCCATAGTGGGTCGGATGCACGTCACGCACCTCGAAACCAGCACGCTCACGGGCCAAACCGCCAGGACCAAGTGCTGAGACACGCCGCTTATGGGTGATCTCGGACAGCGGGTTATTCTGATCCATAAACTGCGATAGCTGACTGGAGCCAAAAAACTCTTTGATGGCAGCGGAGACCGGCTTAGCGTTGATCATCTCCTGCGGCATCAGTCCTTCGGCCTCGGCCAGAGTCAGACGTTCTTTCACCGCGCGTTCAACACGAACCAGACCAATACGGAACTGGTTCTCAGCCATCTCACCGACACAGCGGATGCGGCGATTGCCCAGATGATCGATATCATCCACCACGCCCTGACCGTTTCTGATACTGATCAACTCCCTCAGGACATCTACGATGTCTTCCTTGGAGAGTATCCCTTCACCCTCAATCTCCTCCCGCGCCAAACGACGGTTGAATTTCATACGCCCAACGGCTGAAAGATCATAACGATCTGGGCTGAAAAACAGGTTCTTGAACAGATTCTGCGCCGAGTCCTTTGTAGGCGGTTCTCCCGGGCGCATCATGCGGTAGATCTCAACCTGCGCCTCTAACTCGTTAGTGGCAGAATCGATACGCAGAGTATTCGAGATATATGCACCCTGGTCTAGATCGTTGGTAAAAAGGGTCTCAATCTTCTTCACACCCTTTTCCAGTAGGCTCTCCAACAACTCAGCGGTTATTTCATCATTGGCGTTGGCCAGAACCTCGCCGCTATCTTTATCAATGAGGGTCTTAGCAATAACCTTACCGTGAAGGAAATCTAGTGGGGCCTCGATAGATTTTATTCCAGCCTCTTCCAACTTCTTGATATGACGTTGGGTGATACGACGACCAGTCTCAATTATAACTGTACGCTTCACCTTGATATCAAAGGTCGCGGTTTCACCACGCAGTCGCTCCGGCACCAGATCAAGTTTAGCCCCGGTCTTGGACAGCGAGATGACGTCTGTCTGGAAGAACATATCCAGGATCTGCTCAGTATCAAAACCGAGGGCGCGCAAGATTATTGTGGCCGGCAACTTGCGACGACGGTCGATACGAACAAATACGTTATCCTTTGGATCGAACTCAAAGTCCAACCAGGAACCACGATACGGAATCACCCGGGCGGAAAACAGCAATTTTCCAGACGAATGGGTCTTGCCGCGGTCGTGGTCGAAAAACACACCGGGGGAACGATGCAACTGAGATACGATAACGCGCTCGGTACCGTTAATGACAAAGGTGCCGTTATCGGTCATCAGGGGAAGTTCACCCATATAGACTTCCTGCTCACGGATGTCTTTGACTACTTTGGTGTCTCCAGGCGCATCCTTGTCATAGATTACCAAACGAACCAATACCCGCAATGGCGCAGCATAGGTGGTTCCACGCAGATGACATTCGCGCACATCAAACTGTGGCTCACCCAAACGATAGCTAACATACTCAAGCGCAGCGCTGCCAGAATAGCTGACGATAGGAAACACGGATTTAAATGCCGCATTCAAACCAACATCAGTCCGATCCTCAACTGCAACGCCGTCTTGCAAAAATGTGCGATATGAATCGATCTGGGTCGCAAGAAGATAAGGCACTTCCAAGATACTCGGGCGTTTCCCGAAATCATTACGAATGCGTTTTCTCTCAGTGAAAGAATAGGCCATATTGCCGTCCCTCGGATTTTAAAAACTCAATTCAGGACACCAGCCAGCCACTGCATGGAGTCCAAATAATAAACTGTGTGGCACTAGCCGCCACAAGCGGGAAAAGGCCGGCAGCTAAATGCCGCCAGCCTGAACCGCTAATGCTTGCGTATATGCGAAACCAAAAATTATTTGATCTCGACAGTACCGCCAGCCTCTTCCAACTGCTTCTTGATGTCCTCAGCCTCTTCCTTGGAAACACCTTCCTTAATAGTGGTGGGCGCACCTTCAACGGCCTCTTTGGCCTCTTTCAGACCCAGACCTGTTACGCCGCGTACGGCTTTGATTACACCAACCTTGGCAGAACCGAAGGAAGCGAGAACAACATCAAACTCACTCTTCTCTTCAGCAGCAGCGGCTTCGCCACCACCGGCTGCGGCAGGTGCGGCAGCAACGGCTGCGGCTGCAGTTACACCAAACTTCTCTTCCATCGCCTCAATCAGCTCCACAACCTCCATAACGGTCATGCCAGCGATGGCTTCTAAAATATCGTCTTTAGATACGGCCATTTTATAACTCCTGAATATCAGTAACTTAGTCCAAGACTAAGGATTAAATAGGTTAAAACTTTTAAGCTGCCTCTTTCGCATCACGGACTGCAGCAACGGTACGAACCAACTTACCCGGAACCTCATTCATGGTCCTAGCAAGCTTCTCAACCGGTGCTTTCATGACTGCCATCAACATACTGATGGCCTGGTCGTAAGTAGGCATCTTAGCCAAGGTTTCAACGTCGGAAGCCGCTAGCAGCTTGCCTCCAATCGAAACCAGTTTTACAACCAGCTTGTCATGCTCCTTAGAGAAGTCCTTTATAACGCGGGCGGCAGAACCCGGATCTTCCTGCGAGAAGGCAAGGACAAGCTGACCAACCAGCCCATCTGCCATACAAGCGAAATCCGTACCCTCGAATGCCCTGCGAGCAAGTTTGTTTTTGACTACGCGCAGATAGACACCGGACGCACGCGCCTTAGCGCGCAGCTCGGTCATCTCACCCACAGTCAACCCACTATACTCAGCGGCAATCGCAGAGTAGGCACTACCAGCCACTTCAGCGACTTCAGCAACGACTGCTTTTTTCTCCTCAAGATTGAGTGGCACTCGTCACCTCCTGACTACGGCGGAA
>JBNKEE010000013.1:0-127853 GCA_050288625.1 Sedimenticolaceae bacterium
CAAAACCAGACCTAAGGTGCCAGAAGGCAAGGCACGTTTTGTTACAACCCGTCAGATGGCGGCTAACGAAAAGGGCTTCGTAGGCTACGAGACCATTTGGGAAGAATTTCACAAAGTGGCCGAGTACACCACCCCAAAACGCCCCTAACATTGAATGGCCGCGAGATTCTTTTAAACCTCGCGGCCATTTTATCTAAACACCTCCTACCTGAGCGACGGCATCCAGCTAGTCCGCTACGTTTTTTTATCTACTCCATTCTAGAAACGTCAGCTTCCTCAATTACCCACACACGGATTTTGGCTCTGATACGCATATGTATGCGTTTTCCGCCTATAATTCTGTAAGAGTGTGAACTGGGACCTATTAAACGCTAAATATTTATCATGGGCTGCCGCCTAATGTAGATGTTGAGGCAATAAATAGAAAAATCTGCTGGAGAGATGTGAATGGATATAGTTCCTTATTTAAAATTAATGGTCCAGAAAAACGGATCCGATCTATTTTTCAGCACCGGCGCCCCGCCAAATCTGAAGGCAGAAGGCCACACCATGCCTATTGGGGATACCCCCATGGCGCCTGGGATGGTGCGTAAACTCGCGTACTCCATAATGAACGACGAACAGGTAAAGGAATACGAACGGACCATGGAAGGCAATCTGGCCATATCTATTAGCGGACTAGGACGTTTTCGTGTGAATGTGTTCCGCCAGCGTGGCGACGTAGCCATGGTGATTCGCTACATCAAGGGTAATATCCCCAGCATTGAAGAGCTTAACTTGCCACAGATACTAAAAGAGCTAATCATGGAACCCAGGGGACTAGTTCTGGTAGTAGGCTCTACCGGCTCGGGTAAATCGACAACTCTGGCCTCGATGATCGATCATCGCAACAACAACATGACAGGACATATCCTCACCATTGAGGACCCAGTGGAATTCCTACACACCCACAAAAAATCTGTGGTGGATCAGCGTGAGGTCGGATTAGATACCATCTCTTACGAGATGGCGCTTAAAAACGCTATGCGTGAAGCGCCTGATGTGATCCTGATCGGCGAGATCCGTGACCGCCAGACCATGCAGCACGCAATCGCCTACGCCGAGACCGGCCACCTCTGTCTTTCCACCCTGCATGCAAATAACGCAAATCAGGCCTTGGACCGTATCATCAACTTTTTCCCTGATAGCGCTCATCATCAGCTGTACATGGATCTGTCACTGAACCTGAGGGCAGTGGTTTCTCAGCGTCTGATCAAGAGCACGGACGGCCAGAGGGTCCCGGCGGTAGAGATCATGCTACTATCTACTTTTGTGGCAGAGCTGATCCAAAAAGGTGACATCCACGCAGTTAAAGAGGCTATGGAACAAGGTACAGAACGCGGCATGCAGACCTTTGACCAGGCACTGTACAAACTGTACAAGGATGGCAAGATCTCTCTGGAAAACGCTCTGGGTAACGCAGATTCCCGAAACAACCTATCCCTCAGGATACGACTGGACGAGAGCGGCGATATCAATACCGACGATGTGGGCAAGGGACTCAGTATTGGTGTAGAGGATTTCTAGAGCTATTAACGCCAGCAAATTGGGATAATTTCATATTTACTATGCCCATCTTCATACAAGGAGGCTAGACTATTAGCTGATCCTTACAAAGGCATAAAGATGAGTCCAACCAAATACTCCCCGTTCATCCCATTGGTCGAGAGTCGCCTAAACGGCTCTCTGAGCAATCTACCACCTCTATCCATGGATGCGGCTGGCATCGCTGAAGACTTCAGGAGATATTTCTGCCGCACCTTAGGCCGAGACCAGAACTGTAATAACACGCATTACCCCTTTGCCGCCCTGGCCATGGCAGTGAGAGATCGTCTGATGGAGCGCTGGCAAAGCACCCAACACGCCTATCAGGACGGCGATTGCAAACGTACCTATTATCTATCTCTTGAATATCTTATGGGTCGTGCCCTGGGCAATAGCGCACTGAACCTGGACCTGGGTGATGCAATTGAAGAGGGATTGTATGAACTCGGTCTGGTACTGGAGGAGATAGCCGAAAGTGAGCCGGATGCAGGACTGGGTAATGGGGGTTTGGGCCGACTGGCCGCCTGCTTCCTCGATAGCTGTGCATCCCTGCAGCTTCCGGTTCATGGATACGGCATACGTTATGAATATGGCATGTTCAGACAATTGATCAAAAATGGCAACCAGGTGGAGGAACCGGATCACTGGTTGCGAAACGGCAACCCCTGGGAGGTCGATCGTCCCGAATTCACCCAGAGGGTCAAGTTTGGCGGGCATACAGAAATCAGATCCAACTGGGATGACAAAATGGAGGTACGCTGGCTCGATACCCACGATGTCCTCGCAGTCCCATATGATATCCCCATACCTGGATACAGAAACGATACAGTAAACACTTTACGTCTATGGAAGGCAGCAGCTACAGATGAATTCGATCTGGATGAGTTCAATGCCGGAAGCTATACCGAGTCGGTAGAAGCCAAGAATGCCGCCGAGCACATCACCATGGTGCTCTACCCCAACGACGCCAGTGAATGCGGAAAAGAACTGCGCCTACGACAACAATACTTTCTTGCCTCCGCCAGCCTTCAGGACGTTTTCAGGAGATGGAATATAAGCCACGGGGCTGATTTTTCCAATTTTGCAGAGAAAAACTGTTTTCAACTAAATGACACCCACCCTTCCATTGCCGTAGCAGAACTGATGCGGCTGTTGGTAGATCAGGAAGGCCTAGGATGGAATGAGGCCTGGGAGATTACAAAAAATACCATGGCCTACACCAACCACACTCTGCTGCCTGAAGCTCTGGAAAAGTGGCCTGTGCGCTTGTTTGAATATCTATTACCTAGACCCCTCGAGATCATCTATGAGATAAACGCTCGCTTCCTGAGCGAGGTAGCGAATCACTGGCCAGGTGATATAGATCGTCTACGCAACATGTCCATAATTGAGGAGGGTGACAATCCTCAGGTACGCATGGCTTATCTGGCTATTGTAGGGAGCTTTTCTGTCAACGGAGTTGCGGCACTACACTCCGAACTGTTACGCCAGGGACTTTTCCACGACTTCTACCAGCTCTGGCCAGAGAAGTTCAATAACAAGACCAATGGCGTGACCCAGCGCCGTTGGCTGGCATCCTGCAACCCGGAACTAAGAAGGTTAATAAACGATACAATTGGTGACGACTGGATAGCAGACCTAAGCCAGCTTGAAAAACTAAACGAACATATTGAGGACCAGACATTCAGACACCGCTGGATTTTAACCAAACAGAAAAATAAGGAGCGTTTGGCGCAACTGGTTCTCAGGGAGTGTGGTGTTCAATTCAATATCGACTCCATGTTTGATGTTCAGGTCAAACGCATTCACGAATACAAAAGGCAGCTTCTCAATATCCTGCACGTAATCCACCTATACGCCAAGATAAAGGCTGGAGAGACCAAGGCTTGGACCCCGCGCTGCGTCTTATTCGGAGGCAAAGCGGCACCTGGATATGCTCAGGCCAAATTAATCATAAAATTGATCAACAATGTTGCAAACGTCGTCAATAACGACCCCGACGTTGGTGACATGCTGAAATGCGCCTTCCTACCGGACTATCGGGTCTCTGCCATGGAGACTATCTGCCCCGGCACAGATCTTTCTGAACAGATCTCCACTGCTGGCAAGGAAGCATCTGGAACTGGAAACATGAAGTTCATGATGAACGGTGCCCTCACTATCGGCACTTTGGATGGGGCCAACATAGAGATCAGAGAAGAGGTAGGAGAAGAGCATTTTTTTCTGTTCGGCCTTACTTCTGGAGAGGTTCAGCAGATGCACGGCCAATATGACCCTGATGCCATCATCAGATCGGATAAAAATCTATCCCGCGTCATGAACCTGCTGGATAAATGTCACTTCAACCATATGGAGCCAGGGTTATTTGACCCAATAATCAACTCCATTCGCAGCCCCGACGACCCCTGGATGGTGGCAGCAGACTTTGCTAGTTATGTTAAGGCACAGAAACGGGCGGGAAAAAGATATCGTGATCACGACTCATGGGTTACCAGCAGCATCATAAACAGCGCATCTAGCGGTAGATTTTCTACCGACAGAACCATAGTAGAGTATAACCAGGATATTTGGAAACTTAAGCCAACTCCGTCTAGACCGCTATAATAACAGGCAGGTCTGAAAAACAGCTTAGCGGAGGCCCATGGTTAAATGATCAAAAAGCTGCGCGTAGACGACCTTAGAGTTGGGATGCACGTGATCATCCCCTCATCCTGGCACAAACATCCGTTCGGGAAAAACCAATTCACCATAACGGATGAACGCCAAATATATGAGATTAGGGATTGTGGCATCATAGAAATTGAGATAGACACTGGTAAAAGTGAACCGTCATCCGAAGTAACCTATACAGAACTGCCAACATCAAAGGAGATGGAGCCTCCACCAAAATGGAACCCAGAAACCCTGGTGCCGCCAGAGCTGGTCGCAGCGATCGCCGACAAGACCCTCGACCCAAAAACCAAGGCCAAGGCCGTCTATAAGCACTCTATGGATATGATGTCGCGCTTGCTGGAGAGTCCTACGGCGGAAAACATCAAGGCGAGCAAGGGAGCTATCAAGTCCGTCACCAACCTCATCCTTGGGGATGACGAAACATCAAATAACATGCTGCGAATAACTTCCCACGATTTTTATACCTTTACTCACTCGGTAAATGTTGGCATTTACTCAATCATGTTGGCAAAGGAACTGTTTCGCCATTCAGATAATCACGATCTTGAGGAGCTAGGTGCCGGTTTTTTTCTGCACGACTTAGGAAAAGTCAAAGTTGATCCGGCGATAATAAACAAACCAGGACGCCTGACAGAGGATGAGATGAACCAGATGCGTACTCACCCCTATCAGGGATGCAAGATCCTGAGGGAAGCAGACGAGCTCTCAAAAGAATGTAATTACATCGTGATGCAACACCATGAACGCTATGATGGAACCGGCTATCCTAAACAGCTTAAAGAAGATGAAATCCATATCTATGGACGTATCTGCTGTATCGCAGACGTATTTGACGCCCTGACAGCCGAACGCTCGTACAAAAAGTCCATGACCAAATTCAATGCACTGAGGATGATGCGAGACGAGATGCAAAATTTCTTCAGCAAAGATCTGTTAGAACCATTTATCCTTCTGTTCAAATAGCTCGCTACCGCATACCACGCACCTGCTTTATCTTCTCATAGGCCTGACGTATCTCGTGTGTCTTGCGGGCCGCAATCTGCATCATCTCCTCTGGCAACCCTTTAGAGACCAGCTTGTCGGGGTGATGCTGGCTAAGCAGGCGCCGATAGGCACGCTTTACCTCCGAGTCACTGCTCTTGGGTGAAACCATAAGTATTGCGTAGGCATCATCTAATGAAGGGGATGAGGATTCAGGTGCTGCACGCCCCCCTCCGGCATAATGCCGCTCAGCCTTGATCATATCCTCCAGCTTACGAAACAGTCCTTCAGGTATACTAAGGCGCTGGCAGATATGTAACAGCAGGCGTTCTTCCTCTCTATGCAAAACGCCGTCGGCATAGGCGGCCTGGAGCTGGATCTCTACAAACATCTGTATAAGAGTCAGACGACGATGACACTCCTGACGAAACTGATCAAGCACATCATCCAGTGGAAAGCCCGTTTTCTTTCCCTCCTCGAACAGTCTAATTGCCGTATGCCGCAACTTCTGATTCAGATCCATCTGATCCATGACTCTACGGGCCATCGCTATTTCATCTTCAGAAACTCGGCCATCAGCTTTGGCCAGATGGCCCATAACTGAGAATGTGGCAGTAAAAAATGCCGTTTGTACCCGCTCTCTGTCACCGGGATGCATCGGCTCAAACCCTTTGAGCCCATCCATACCCCGATCTAGATTATGTCCAAGCACCGCACCTAAAATAGCTCCGAGCGGCCCCCCGAGCATAAAACCAAAGGCTCCACCCAACATTTTTCCCCACCAACTCAACTGTTTTCTCCTATCAGGTCATTTATATTGATTCGCTACTTTATGGACCGCTTAAATCACATATCGTTAAATTACCATCCTGATACAAATTTCGATACTGGAATAGATGCCAAACCAGTGTAATACTAATTAGCGTAGACACCCGGCTTCAATGGGAAAATTGTTCATCCGGGGATTCATGACATTAGCAGAGGAGCAGAGTGATATGAGCAAACCGCATCCTGCTGTCGGAAATTGGTATCAGACCGTCGAGGGAGAAATCCTAGAGGTGGTAGCCATGGATCAGGAAGAACAGTCCATAGAGGTACAGTTTTACGACGGCACAGTAGAAGAGTATGACGCCGACACCTGGGATGAGCTGGTGCAAAATGCTGCAGAGGCCCCAGAGGACTGGTCAGGTTCATTTGATATCAGCAATGATGATTACGGAGTGGACTTGGACCGCCCTGCCGGTGAAAATCACCACAACCCCTTGAATGACTTGGATAATGACGAAATATTAGGGGATTAGGCCTCACGCCACTCTGATCTGGTTAAAGTTCTTCCTTGATGCGCCGATATATAGGTCAAGAGTTAAATGTCTCAACCAATGGCTTATTGAGAGGTGTAGTATGATCACCAAATACAACATGGCGTCAGGTGAAATTACTTACCAGAGCAAGCTAGAAAACGGTGCGGCATCGAAAACTAGCCCGCGCGAGCTAATCGACATGATAACCTCTCTACAACTGGTTGAAATCGAAGTGAAGCCAGTATCTAAGTCCATTCCTGTTGATATTTTATCTATCTCAGCGTCTGAGTTTCTCAGACGCCAGGGCTAGAGTTCACGAACAACCCTGAATCCTGTGAAATTAAAGTGTGATTTCGGCTTGAAGCTGCCGCGCCAGATAGAACGCATGCTGTCACTGGTCTTGTCAAATGCCCCGCCTCGAACCACACGTTCCTTGCAGCCTCTCTCCGTCCAGGCTGATCCGTCCAGAGGCGCTCCGTTATAGTTAGGGAAATAACAGTCCAATACCCACTCTCTCACATTCCCCGCCATATCAAATAACCCGAAATTATTGGATGGAAAACTACCGACCGGAGCCGTACTCTTGCGATCCCACTCACTACCACAATCGAAGCAATTTGCTCTGCCATCTTCCATTTGGTATCCCCACCAGTAGGTTGCGTCGCTCCCGCTGCGAATGGCGTACTCCCATTCCGCCTCAGTGGGAAGACGATATTTCTTTCCAGTGCGCTCTGACAACCATTTAGTGTAAGCCACAGCATCGTCCCAGCTTACATTTATCACCGGATGTTTACCTCTGCCCCAACCCTCATCCTCAGGAAGAATGCGTCCAGTTGCCTGAGCAAATCGATCATAATCATCAAAGGTAACTTCCGTCTGGCTTATGGCAAAGTCCTGGATTTCCACCTCATGAGCCGGCCACTGATCGCTGGAAACCTGGTTTCTGTTACTACCCATAATGTATCTTCCGCCAGCAAGCTTAATCATCGTTGGCCCAAAATTTATATCTTTCAGAACTGTCCAGGCAGGTCCTGGTTTCTGAATACCCATCTTACCTTTCACATCAGCATCTGGGGTCGACTCGATCTTTTTATTATTTACATTAAACAGATTCTGTATCAATGGGCCAGGTAATTCCGGGCCAGCCCTGACCACCGTCTTGGGCCCTATCTGTGGCCTCATCTCGCCATCCTGCAGCATCCCTGAGATCAGCTCTCCTCGACCCAATAAAATCATCGCTCCATCCAACATGGCGAAGCAGATCCCAGCACCTAACAGAACCCACAAGGCCATAGATCGCACCGAAGCCGTACCTCCGACCAGTTGATCCATATGCAGGGTTTTGGAAGATTTCGCCAGCCGCGGATCTACATACTCATTTGCCGTTAAACCCTGCGCCGCCAGTTCTCTGAGTTGATTTGCCGTCTCCTCGCTCTGTTGCCGCTGCTCCTCAGCCTCAGCAAGCTTTGATCTCTCATCTTCTAACTCCAGCCTGATCTCATCAATCTCCTTATCCCTGTCCTCCAAGGCGTCATCCAAGCTTCTGCACTTTTCCTCCGCCTCCTGTAACCTTTGTTCCCAATTGTGAGAGGTCTTACGCAAATCCTCCAACTCCTGGCGTAAAGATTCCTCCTCGGCCTTTTCTAGCCCCTTGGAGACAACATCTTCATAAGCCTCCCCAAAGATCTCTCTCTCAAGCGAGGTATGTGAATCGTGAACCTCTCGTTGCGGATCCGCTTGCTCCAACTCTTGCATCTTCTGCAGAATCTGCTCTTTCTCCTCTGTAAGGGACTCGGCCTGCTCACGAATCTGATCATATGCCAAATCCGCCTCCCTTAACGCTTCCGTAAGAGTCTTGATCTCTTCACGCAAGGTATCTATCTCTTCAGCATCATTCGCATCGGTTTGATCTGAGATACTTTCCAGCTCGGACTCTCGGTCTTGCAGCATTCTCCTGACGTCTTTCAACTCAGACTGCAGAGCTAAATATCTTTCTTGGGACTGGCTTAGCTCAGATTGTGACGCTTGATTTGTCTCCTGGGCTTTATCCAGCTCATCTTCCAGCTGTCTTATCCGCTGTATCGCTTTATCAAAGGCGTCATCACGCTCTTGTTTTGCATCTTCCTGGCCATCTTGTAATTCGGCGATCTTCTCTTCCAATACAGCTTTTTCTGCAACTGCATCTTCCAGCTTCTCCTGGATAGCCACCAGTTCTTTATTGTGCTCGCTTTTCTTTGTAGCGATATCTTGCTTGGAGTCATACTCCGTCTTCAACTTGGCTTCCAGATCAACAATGGTCTTTTTGGCTTGCTCCAGCTTTTCTATAGCCTCGTTCAGAGAGGCATTTAATTCTCCCGACTCCTGTGTCAGCTGCTCAATCAACCTCCTGTCTGAGTCTCTCCTGACCTTTAGTTCATCTAGTCTGACCCTGTTCTTGTCTATTATTACCTTCTGAGCCTTAATCTCCGCTAGCTGTTTTGCCTCTTCCTTCTTTTGTCGATCGCGATACCCCTGAAATTTGACACCCAACTCTTTTATCCGGCTGTTTGCCACAGCCAACTTCTCTCTGAGGCCACTTACCTCAGCAGAACCAGCCTTTTTCGCCTGGTCATCGTTAATCTCCTCACCAGGATGCAGGCTTATTACCTTTGCGCTGGAGTCTGTACTCCCGTTCTTTTCTTTGACCAGCAGGTCTGGTGGAACAGTCCTGAGACCCCCTTCAAGGACTGAGACAGCATATCCGCGATCGGTTAGAAGATATGCCGCCGTGGAACTCAGATGCCCATCATCACAACAGAGGACATATTTCTGATCAGGAGCGAGGTTAGGGGCCTGATAGCGCAGGGTTTCCAGAGGAAAACTTACACTGTGATCCAGATGCCCTGCTGCGTAAGCAGCGGGAGACCTTACATCCAACCATACAGCCCCTTTTGCGACCTGCGCATCAGCCTCTTCATAGCTAACACCTTTGGCCAAAGGACGCTTCACAAACTCAATGAAATCCTCCTTTGCTAGTCGCAAAAGAATGCCCTTGGTCAACATAGTTACGGTGCTGTTGCGCGGACTGTCTGACAACAAAGCCTCTTCGCCAAAGCTGTCTCCCGGACCAAGTTTGGCCAATTCGGTCGGTTTTCTTTTACCCTCTTCCATGCGCGAGACAGTACTTCGGCCCTGGTGAATCAGGTAAAAATAATCTCCCTCCCCACCCTGTTCTATTACTTTTTCTCCTCGTTTAACTGCGACCTCTTCCATGCGCATTATTACGCCCTGAATATTGGAAGGTGGAATCTGCTGAAATACCTTTGATTGCAGGAGTTGATCCATCCAATCGTCACTAACTGTAGAATTAAGGTCAGCTACCTTATAGTCATCATCCTTGTTTCTAACCAATAATTCACTTAGTTTGCGGTTGTCGATGAGCACATATTCGACAGCACCGATGGCCCGAGCTGAGTTTTTTCTTGGAATCTGATGCGCCAAAGGAAAACGGGCCGTCTCGCTATCTGCCGCCACCCTGTCTACTTCTCGCATATTTTCCAAGAGCGCCACCTTACCCGATAGCAGGTAAACATTGTGGTAATCTGTATCGCCCTGACGAAATAGGTAGCCTCCAGCCCGATCCTGCTTAAAAACAGCGGTCTTTAATAGCTGCTCAAGATCCGCTTCTGGAAGTAGATTTAATGGGACCAGCTTTTTAAGTGTCTGTAGGCTGTTTGTTTTAGGTACCACGGCCATGCATATTCCTTCCAGATCCTGAACCTAATATTTTATATGATAGACCTTTCCTCTGGCAGTGAGGCGCTTGGTCAATATATCACCCGATAAGAAACCGCGAACAAGTCGCGGTTATTGGCCTTGCTGAGAGCCTATTACTAACTATAGCCCTATTTCACAAATAAATAATTGAAAAGGTTCACACAAGTTCGGCAAATCCCTTATGCTAAAGTGGCATAAAATAAGCTGAGCCTTTTGATGAAGAACTCTCTCGGAATAGTAGCTGCGGGGCACCCGGACACTGCCAACGCTGCCGCCACCATATTGGCCGATGGTGGTAATGCCTTTGACGCCTGCCTGGCTGCGCTGTTTGCCAGTTGCGTTGCCGAACCGGTGTTATCGTCTCTGGGCGGAGGCGGATTTCTTCTGACGCAAACGGATAACCATGATCCATTACTGTATGATTTCTTTGCACACACTCCTACCCGCAAGCCGCCACCACATGACCTAGATTTCTACCCCATAATCGCTAACTTCGGTACCGTCCAACAGGAGTTTCATATCGGCATGGGTTCCATCGCAGTACCGGGGGTAGTGCGCGGTGTCTTCGCCATACATAGAGATCTCTGTAGTCTACCCCTTAGCGTGATAGCCGATCCGGCATTACAGTTAGCCCGGACCGGAGTCAAGATTAATAGTTTTCAGCACTATATCTCTACCATTGTTGCCCCTATCATCGAATCCAGCACCCAAGCACTGAAAATCCACGAGTGTAAATCCCTGCCTGGAAAGATTGCTCCAAATGGCGGGGTTGTGCAACATGAGGCTTTGGCCAATGTCATCTCCGCTCTTATACGAGAAGGGGAAGATCTTTTTTACCAAGGTGAGCTGGCACAACAACTGTCCCAGGAGTGTAATGATCGGGGTGGGGCTCTGCGTCTGGAAGACCTTGCCAGATATCGTGTTGAGATAAGAACACCGCTTTCGCTCAGATATCGGAGCGCTCTGCTCCACACTAACCCTGCACCTTCCATAGGCGGCACCTTGATAGCATTCACCCTAGCCTTGCTGGAAAGGCAAAATCTGAACGATATGCAACACCACGGCGCTGAGCACCTAAAAAATCTTGCCAATGCCATGCAGATAACCCAGCAACTGCGTCACAGACACAGTATAGACTCATAT
The DNA here is from genome assembly GCA_050288625.1 of Sedimenticolaceae bacterium. Lineage (GTDB taxonomy): Bacteria > Pseudomonadota > Gammaproteobacteria > Chromatiales > Chromatiaceae > JAAGZL01. Next base: position 11,439 of record JBNKEE010000013.1, read on the forward strand.
CTTGATGCGTCTGTAAGCGACCAAATCCTATCCCGCGCATCTATCGAGTCGTACCACGAGATCCTGCGTAAACACACCAGCTTCTCAAGAGGCACAACCCAGATCAGCGTAGCTGACAACAAAGGCAATCTGGCCAGCATGACCCTCTCCAACGGCGAAGGCTCAGGATACGTATTACCTGGAACAGGCATAATGCTCAACAACATGCTGGGAGAAGAGGATCTAAACCCAAGCGGTTTTCACCAGTGGCCTGAAGACAAGCGTATTGCCTCTATGATGGCTCCGACGTTGGCACTGCTATCGAATGGAGACCAGATAGTAACCGGATCAGGCGGGTCGAATCGTATTCGTAGCGCTATACTACAGGTTCTTATCAACCTGATCGACTTTAACAAAGATGTAACCACAGCCGTTGAGGATGCGAGAATTCATTTCGAAAGTGGTCTACTTAATCTTGAGGAAGGTTTCCCTGAAGACACCGTCAAATCTCTAGCACAAGAGTTTTCACAATATCACTTATGGTCCGAGAAGAATCTTTTTTTTGGCGGAGCCCATACGGTGGTTAGAAACTGCCGCGGTGAGCTTCAAGGTCATGGTGATAGCCGCCGCGGTGGAATTTGCATCAGGGCCTAAGGCAGAATGATTTGTCTCAATAGCAGTTGGTCTCTGCGTTGTACCAATTCAATTTGCTTCAAAAAACTCATACCCAGCAGTACCTCATCACCCCGCATACTGGGTAAAATACTCGCTCGAACATTATGTAATCTAATATCACCAATACTCACCTCAGAGAGCATGGTCAGCCTTGCAGTAACATCACCATTTGCGGTCTGACTGGTTATGTATGCACCCTGACGCAGCCCCAGACTAGCAGCCAGCTCATCCGAAACTGCCACATCGGTCGCCCCAGTATCCAATAAAAAGTCTACCTCTTTGCCGTTTATACGCCCGCTGGCCACATAGTGTCCTGACCTGTTTCGTTTCAAAATGACCTCTTTAACCGAACCGGTCGTATGTGTCTCTGGGCTGGTATTGGGGTTGTTTACCTGCTGCAGATATGAGTTGAAAAACAGCGTGAGAATGAGTAGCAGCCCAATCCATGCACCAATGATCATTCCTTTACCTATCCGCCGTTGGCCCGCATGCTCCGGTTTGTCATCAGAATTATTCATGATATTTATGGTGTTCTTGTTATTGAGGGTTACAGATCATTCCAAATGCTACTGAATATATCTTCTGCTTCTGAGCGTTTTATTGATCCTGGTTTGCTTTCGTCCACAGCGCTTGAGTCAAAATGCAACTTAAACCGCATACAAACATCCGTGCACTCAACAATCTCTCCCGGAACAATGGGGAATTGCCCCTCAGCGGTTGTTAGTAACAATTTATCATTTTCGTTGAAAAAGAAAGGTCTGGTTATTAGAGTTTCCACCTTGCCATTAATCTTTTGTTGAAATCCGATAATAGCATTCGAGTCGTTACCGCGCCTGGAATCAAGTCTGATAGATTCTATTTCACCTTCAAATTTTTCTATCCCAAACCCCATGACCTCCTTGTCCTGAACCTGCATCCAACGAATAATGCCTAAGCTCCAGGATCCATCAAAATCAAGATTATCTCTTGAATTAACCCCGATCAACTCTCCCACATGGGCCTTATATTCCCCGCCTCCCGACCAAGTTAGATAGTAACCCTTTTTGCTCTCATTTAAGCAGGCACACTCTTCACCACGAGTTTCTCCATCCATCACAGAATTATAGAAATCAACTTCGATCTCTTCTTGTGTTGCTAGATTCACCCCAACCTCACCTTCTGATGACTCAGTCTTAGACTCAATTGCCGCTATGAGATCTGGATCTGCATCAATAATAAACTCATCCTGCTCTAAAGCCCGTACCGGCTTTTCATATAGCTTCGCTTTGTCCTCTCCGGATTCTAATTCTGCGGTCGAATCCAAATCACTTTCAACTTCTTGTTCTAGCTTCCATCCCCCAAACAGCCAATGCAAAGACTCCAGGCCACTAACGACCTCAATAACACCTGAGCCTTTGGCTCGCTCTTCCCTTAGCACTGCATCCGGCACCCACCTTTTACGCAGCTTTTCAAACAAGGTTGCTGTAACAAGTTCAATAGGGCGTAATTTGCCTTTTGACCTACCTCTGATTTCGCTTATTTCACTTTCCAGGATGGCATCCAATCTGTCAGCAAGCAGAAGCCAGCCATACTTGATCTGTCCTATTTCTGCAACATCCACCACGTAAGCCGGCCCATCCTTAGTCGCATCCACAACAAATACAGAGGAGGATGTTATCTCTTTGTCTAGCGGGACAATCGACACCTCAGGCAACCAATCGATCAAGGCATCTTTTACCCTGGTGATCTCTCCCCGAAGCAGACCATTAGGATACGTTAGAGCGATCAGGAGGATTCGTTTATAGATATCGTCGATATTCATGATACCAATAGGGTCATCGTCGACATCTTCTATTTCTTTATGTTTCAGATCATTTATTGCTGCGTAATGATAAATCCCATGCATCTCCCTCCAGGCAAATTTTGGACTTGCCCGATATATGGAATACTCATGCAACAAAATTTCACTAAGAAAATACAGAGCTCTACGCACTGCTTCGACTCTGGTGTGCTTATGCAAGAGATGGCCAGTGAAAGATTCATCATGAAACTGCGACATAACCGTCTTATAAGCCACAACTACGCTAACCAAAATCTCAAGGTGTAGACGAGCAATCAGGCTATTTTCTTGTGAAAGAGGAAAGGGCTTTGTTGAGTAGTGTGACCACAGCCCTTCACGGACAAATCCCAGAGCCGGCAGCATTAGTTCGACAGCTTCAAATCTTTCTATTGGAGACATATCCAATATGTTATGCCTCTTCAATTCATGATGCAGTGCTCTGGCTGTCTGGCCTACTTTCCCAATCGGCAGATCAGAGATCCACTGCTTGAATATCTTGTGGTCATACTCCTCCTCTAGATCTTGTGGGTTAGATCTCTTTGGCAAAATAAATGGATTCATCTTCTTAATCATTGCCATTCAGCATCTCCTAATGCTTCCTATGGGCCTGCTTTGTCAGGCTGTCTAAGAATTGACAAGATAATTAGAGTATAAACCCAATTTCTAAGATTATGGGCGACATGATTCCTACAGGGACCCAAACATCAGTCTCTGTCTCAAGGATGAATTATTACTTGATTACTTTGTTGCTAACCGTTGACAGAAAGTTGCTCAAACTCAAATCTGACGAATGAATCTGTGCTATCAACGATATTTGTTAGATTGACCGGGATCTCTTTACTGCCGGTTATGACCTTGTACCGGTCATGTTTTGCTACATAGAAAGGCGGCGCAATCAAATTGTATGACCTCTCACCTTCGGCACGTTGCAAAAAACCTTTTATACTGTCTGCCTGTTTTGCTCCCTTTTGCCTACGTTGCAGGATTACCGGCTCAACCTGCCCGTTTAGCAACTCTACACCTATTTCTAAAAACCCGGGCTGTTCAGCGTACATCCAACGAATCACTCCAAGACTCGGATCAGACATATTTCCCTCACCATTTATAGAGTTCACTCCAACCAGTTCCCCCACACGGGTACCTCCACTCCCACTATCCGGCCAATTCAGACAGTAGCCTTTTTCACTCTTATTGGTGATGATGCACTCCTTCCCTTCAACCATTGATTCCTTAATCTGCTGTCTAGACGAACCATTGTAAACCCTCTGTAACTCAAGAACCCCTGGTTCGACCTCTATCAAGACCTCATCATTGTCCAGCAAGGAGGAATCCAGCACATAATGTCCTGGGCTTGATGATGCAGTAGGTAGCTCATACCCTGAAACTGTTTGCGACAACATCTCACCACCATGGGCCGTATGCAGCGAGTCCAGACCACAAATAAGCTCCACCATACCGGCGGTGCGATTCCGAATCTCTCGTGGTCTGATTTGTTGCGACCATGCGTCAATGAGTTTTTTCATCAACCTCAATGCCCCTGCATCGGTTGGCCGCATATTGCTCCGCATAGCATCTGCTGCAGCCACTCTTTCTGAGAGTACCCTCTCAAGGCTATCCGTGACCAGGTACCAGCCAAGGGCAATTTTCTCTTTTTTGCACAGATTTGGCGCACAGGGCATAGTGTCGCTCTGGGCATCAATCAAGAAAAATGATTCTGCCGTAACGGCCCGTTTAATCGGGACCAACTCAATGAAAGGGGTCCAATCCTTAAGCAGATCATTGACCTTTTCTGCCTCTCCACAAAGCATGGAGTTAGGGTTTGCCAATGACAGCAGCAATATCTGTTTATACATCTCCTCTATTCCTGGCTGAGCAGAGACCTCCTCCCTAGTCTCACTATCCTTGGCTGACTGTAGTTCATTCACGACTGAGTAGTAGTATATTCCGTGCAGCTCCTTCCAAGTATATTTCAGCAAGGGCTGGTAGTTCATATATGAGTGCAGGAGAGTCTCTCCCAGATAGAGCAACGCCCTTCTCAAAGACTCAGACCTGGTGTGTTTATGAAAAAGGAGACCGGTGATCGTCGCGTCATGCAGTTGTGCTAGGACAGTCTTATAGGCCTTTACCATCTGAACTAAAATATCCTGACGCACATTAGCAACCATGCGGCCTCCAATACTCAAAGGAATCGTTCCGTGTGCGAACCTCTTCTTCAATGAGTCCAGAACAAAGCTAATGGATGGCTGCAGTAATTCCAGGATCTCAAATCTGTTAGCGGGAGATATTTCTAACTGGTTAAGACGATCCAATTTGCTGTACAGATCTAACGCAGCCTTATCCACATCACCTATGGATAGATCATCGGCCCACCCTTTGATGCTCTTTCTACTGAACTCATCTCTATACTTGTGAGAGCTGTGCCTCTTTGGCAGTAGAAATGGGTTGTCTCTCTTGGTATCGGCCACGGCCAGCCTCCCTGATACTAAATATTCCCAAAACACCGGTTTTACACAAATACGAACGGATTATAGACCTCAACTTAAGCACATATAAGAAATTTACGACAGGCTTGGATAATTTAGGGACGAAACGCCATTTGAGAGGAATAAACGTCCTACCCACCATGCCCTATATGCACTGCCTCAGTTAGTAACTTGCAAGATTCAAACAAATGAATACTCGCCCCATACACTACTGATCGTCTCAATCCAATGGTTCAGGTTTAGATACGCCAAAACCTTGAACATAGTCCACTCCGATCTCGCCCAGACGCTTACGGACCCTGTCATTTTCAACATACTCAGCTATGGTCTTCAACCCCATCAGATGTCCAATCTGATTGATGGATTCAACCATACCGCAATCTACCGGATCATCAAGCAAGTCTCGCACAAAACTACCGTCTATCTTTAGAAAGTCTACCTGTAGATTTTTCAGATAGGCGAAGGAGGACATCCCCGTGCCAAAATCGTCTAGAGCAAACCGACAGCCCATCTCTCTCATTTCACCGATAAACTGGTTCGCTTGATCCAATCGACTTACCGCTGCGGTTTCGGTTATCTCGAAACAGATCTTTTCTGCGGGTATACCACGCAGATTGATCTGACTTAGTATGAACTCCTTTAATCCCCCATCTGCCAAAGAGTGTCCTGAAATATTGATAGAACATAGTCCCAGGCGCTGACCACTATTCCCAGCCTTCTCCAACCAGCTCATGGCATGCTGTATGACCCAGCGATCAAGCATCGGCATCATAGCAAAGCGCTCAGCAGCCGGGATGAAAGCGCCTGGTGGAACATCTCTTCCATCTTTATCCGTCATCCTGAGGAGCACCTCAAAATGATCTAAATCCTGATCATCGCTAAACAGTGGGATAATTGATTGACGATACAGACTCATTCTGCCCTCATCAATAGCAGACTGTATCTCCGTGACCCAACGCATCTCACCCTGTCGTTTTGCCGTCTCTTCATCATCTGCCATATGTATATGTACACGGTTACGTCCCATATCCTTTGCCACATAGCAAGCGGCATCGGCCGCGCTCATAACCAGATCTATGCTGGATGTATCTCCATCAATGGCCGCTATGCCCACACTTACACCGGCAGTGAATGTCTTGTCATCCCAAGTAAAACGAAACTCCTTTACCGCTTCACATATCTTGCTTGTAAGTGTCTCCGCCCTTTCAAGACCGCAATCCTCCAGTAACAACCCAAACTCATCCCCTCCAAGGCGAGCTATGGTGTCGCTTTGTCTGATATTGTCTTGTAATAGCTTTGCAATCATCTGCAACATAGCGTCCCCTGCCACATGGCCACATGTATCATTCACTATCTTAAATTGATCCAGGTCCATATAGCAGAGAACATGCTGCGAAAGATTAGAGCGCGCATCCTCTAAAGCCTTCTTAAGGCGCTGCTCAAAGGCATATCTGTTCAGAAGCCTGGTCAATGGATCGTGGGTTGCTAGAAAACTAAGCCTCTGCTCCATGGCATGACTATCGGTCACATCCCGAAATACTGCCACCGCTCCTAACACCTCGCTCCCTTCAATTATCGGGTAGGCAGAGTACTCTACGGGGAAAGAGGTACCGTCCTTACGCCAGAACACCTCTTTTTGCACTCGGCATGGAACACCGGAAAGGAAGGCTTTATACATAGGACATGATGCTTCTGGATAGGAAGTACCATCAGCATGGGTATGATGGGTTATTTCGTGGATAGGCTTCCCAATTATCTCCTCGTGCAAGAACCCGAACATCTCCAATGCAGATTGGTTGATAAACGTGCACCTCCCCTTTGTATCGATCCCATAAATACCCTCACCTGTAGACTCTAGCAGTAGGCGCAACTGACTATTTAACCGCCGCATCTCCTGACTCGACTCTTGAAGTTGCTGATGTGCCTGCATATGCTCATGAGCAAGGCGGTAATTATTGACTGCATATGATATCTCAGCAGCCATCTCGTCCAACAACCCAATCATATCGCTGCTAAAAAATCCCCTATCCCTTGAAAACATGCAAAATACACCTATAGGGCCACCTCCTAACCTAAGTGGAAAGATTGCTGCTGAGTGTATCCCGTTTTGCATCAACATCTTTTGCCATTGTTTTGATACATGCTCCTCTCTTGCATCGTTCGAGATTATTGACCGATCCTCCCGAATGGAAATAACAACCGGCGCTAGCGCCTCGTCAGCGTGTTGGGATAAAGAGAAGCTCAGGTTTATGACGTTATAACCGGTGCCTTCCACAATCTCTAAGACATCTCTATCGGCATCCACCAATCCGATACATGCCTGATCCATGCCTCCATGCTCAACGGCTATACGGCACGCATCTGCAAACAAAGCTCGTTGCGAATCGAGCCGAGTAATGCTTTTTGATGTCCAGGACAGTGCGGCGTAGAGTGATTTTTGAGCTTCCAGAGCATGTTCGCGCTTCCCGATCTGATGCGCCATTTCATCAAAAGACAGGGAGACCTGCGTTATCTCATCATTCCCCGGCAGTGTTGCCTGCTTTGAATAATCTCCCTTCGCCATTCTGACAGCGGCATCTTTTAACAACAGTATGCGCTTAATGACCATGCCCTGTAACAGCAATGACAAAAGTAAAAACGCCACCAAAAGGGTAATGAAATGTATTAATGATGCATTGATAAGTTGCTTATCAACCCGCTCTTCGACGATTGAAGCGGGTAGTTTAATACTCATCAATCCACCCAAATCACCCACCTTGTATCCATAACCCAGTTTATAGCGTTTACGAATGCTCTCTGGGGCGGAAGCATAATCACTGTGACATATCAAGCAACGCTGCACCATCCATATAGGTTGGGAGTAATGGTAGTAGAGTTCGCCATTTTCATTTCTAAATGGCGCCATTCTTTCCGTCTCGTTAGGTCTCTCCCGAAAAAACTCCAGCGCCTCCAACTCAACTTTATCGGCCATATTGTTTGGATTGCGAGGACGATCAGATACATTGTTAAAACTCAAACCGGAATCCATCCAATTCCTAAACTCTTGGGATACTCTACCAAGCGCTTCTGCCGGCAGCAGGCCCAAAGTCATGTCATTTATAGGGACCTTATGCTCAATGATGTACTTTTGATAAGTGGTTCTAAACGCCATCAGCATGCCGCGAACAACACGAGCATCTCCTCGAATATCATTTATGACATCGCTCTTGATCTGCTCATGGTCAAGATACGCCGCAATGACAAAGTGCGCTAAAAACACTACTGCCACTAGAGCCAGAACTTTTGTTTTAAGGCGCATAGTGAATTATTCGACTACCTTCTCCTTGCAGAGGGCTTACGCATGCATATACTGTTAGCGACTGAAATCGGATATTCTTTATACATGTAGCCAGCGATTGATTAATGGCATTTTTTACAAGATGGAATAAGGTTTCATATATGAAAGTACTTTGCGGCGACATCGGTGGCACAAAGACCAGGCTGGGCATATTCGACACTGATAAATTCAATAACGCCGTCTCCGAAAAATCCTATGCCAGTAGCGAGTACTCTTCTCTATCAGAGATCTCTTTAGACTTTTTATCTGATAAAAACATCAAAATTACCCATGCGGCGTTTGGCATTGCTGGCCCCATATTCGGACGCAAATGCAGAGCGACCAATCTTCCCTGGGAGATTGATGCCGGGGAGCTTGAGCAAGAGTTGGGAATATCTACTGTTCATCTAATCAACGACCTGGAGGCCACAGCATATGGGATTACCGCTCTGGGTCAGGATGATCTCCACACTCTACAGGAGGGAGTAAAAAACGCATCTGGAAATCGCGCAGTGATCGCTGCTGGTACCGGGCTTGGCCAAGCCGGAATGTTCTGGGACGGCAATAAACACACTCCATTTGCCACGGAGGGGGGGCATTGCGATTTCGCGCCGAGTAGCGAGATGGAATATGAACTAAACTCAAGCCTGAAACGGCATGAGCGCAACGTATGCTGGGAGGAAATACTATCTGGTCCAGGCCTGGTCTCTATCTATAGCTTTCTTCTAGATAGGCATCACCAGCAAAGACCTAATTGGCTTGATCACAAACGAGCCAATGGAGACCCAGCTGAAGAGATCACACAAGGCGCCAACGATAACGACCCCATATGTGTAGAGACGCTCAAAATATTTAGCCGATTATACGGCGCCGAGACCGGAAACTTGGCATTAAAAATGATGGCAACAGGCGGTATCTATATCGGCGGTGGCATTGCTCCCAAGATATTGAACTGGCTGCAACAACCACTGTTTCTTGAGGCATTTCTAAATAAAGGCAAAATGAAAGGTTTAATGGAATCTATTCCCGTACATGTCGTCCTGAATGATCGGGCCGCACTCTTTGGCCCCGCAATATATCTGCGCGAAAATTTAACATCATGCAGATAGAAACCTGTTTCCAGCATCCTCGGTGCTTGATGCCAATAATCCCTAAAAATATTTATTGACAGTGGCACAAAACCTGCTATTTTTCGCAAAAATCAACCATTAGGAGAAGACATTCCCGAGAAATCCTTGAGCTGAAACTCAAGTATCAGGCATAGGCGCATAGCCGACGACTGACTAGGAAAGAAAGATTACATAACGCATCTCGAGTTTTAAGTGGTTGGCCCTAAACGGGTCGGTGGCTTTTAGCTTGGATGCGTTTTTTTGTGTCCGCCTTACAACATGAGGAAAGAAAATTGGAAGAGTATCGAAGAATTGACGTTGACGGAGTTAGATATTACGGAAAGCACCTTATTGTGACCGCCCGCGGCTGCAATAAAAACATCCAGGATAAAAACAAGATCGCTGATTTCATGACTTCCTTAGTCGATCGTATTGACATGGTGGCATTTGGCGATCCCATTGTAGAGCGTTTTGGTGGGGGTATTGAGATTGGAATTTCCGCGGTTCAATTAATCGAAACCAGCGCAATCGTGATCCACACCAACGACCAGGCACGTGATATGTATTTGGACGTGTTCAGTTGCAAGACTTTTTTAGAACAAGATGTCCTGGATTTCGTCCAGCAGACATTTGACCCATCTACAGCCAATTACCAGGTATTCTTCCGATGAAAAGATTCTATCCCAACTCCCTTCCATCTTTCCCCAACGAACCGACCCCCGAGAACTTTGAAATACGCAAGATTAGCGACTCCGTAGGAGAAGGAGTCGTCGCTCAATCGTGTTTCACTAAAGGGGAAATTGTGTGCGCATTTTCCGGCTATTTTGTGGAAACAATAACGCAGTTTTCATTAACCGTAGGCACGGATTTACACATCCATGACCCATATTTTATGGGCAAGATTTTGCATTCCTGCGACCCCAGTCTGCACTGCGATATGACGCGCAGACTGTTTATTGCCAAGAGAGACATACAACCTGGCGACATCATCACCATGGACTACGATCAGACAGAACCGCATCTTTTCAGACCATTTCACTGTTCGTGCGGGGCGGAAAACTGTCGCGGATTTATCGCGGGACATGCGGCACTTACCTTTCAGGAGGATGTGGCCCTGTTTGCAGCAAATGCCGGATAAATCTGATAGTGGCTGAATAGGCCAAACAATACCAAGAGCAGAGTGGCGGACCAGATAATGTCGTCTGGTCCGACCTGTAAGCGATCATGGACAGTTATCTGGCTCGCCACAAGATCTATCTACTTGGTGTTTCCCGTCTTTCTGCTGCTGCCTTAGTACAATCTCTATTTGTCGTCACTCCTTCCACGCCTGTTTCCGCCCCTCGATCCCTTCTCCTCGGACCATTTTTACTCAGGAACAGAGCGCCCGCCAAAGAAGAGCTGCTTCATAAATTTGGTAGCAAAGCGCGTGAATGGGATATCACCACAGATGGTCTCCTTATAAACATGCACGTCCAACTCATATCTGCTTTTGAAGGCCTAGCTAGTAACGAAACGCTGGAAGCAGTCCGGATCATTAGAACATAACCTACATGTAAAACAGGCCAGATCTGCGTTGAAAGATATTCAGATCTGGCCTGTTTGAACATTCTACAGTCAATATACGAATTCTAACGTAGCAGCAACCCAATTACTCCGTAGCCACCTCTACCCCAAGGAGTATTGCGGTTATGCCCATAACTATAACTTCTACTACGGTTATGCTTGAGCCTATATATGTGACGGCCAGCGCTGACGTACCTATGCCTTAAGGTGCGCCGTTCTCCCCTGGAAAAATGGCCGTCCCTCAGGAAACGCCTCTTGAGGTGACGAATATTGCGCTGTTCATTCCGCAGTACTCTGGCCTCATGTCTTGTAAGTTCTCCAGAATGGATGCCTTGCTGAATGCTGCGCATCTGATTTCTTTCTATATTGTGCAAGGATGTGCCGGCAAAGACGGGGGCAGCCAAACCAAGGGCTAAGAGAACAAATAAGGTTTTGCTCAATCGCTTTTTCATGATAAATCCTCCTATTTCTGTTTGATTCGTTTTCAGAATAGGGGATGGCACATGAACTGAGCCTGAACAGTCAGAATAATATATCCATCCTAATTTAAGGCAGAACAACTAAAAAAGAAATATGATGTAAGACTGTTACTTACGCCAATATGAGGCCGAAAAAAGTACCAGCAGAGTAAATATCTCAAGACGTCCCAAGAGCATAGCAAAGCAGAGTATCCACTTTGCAGGATCATTCAAACCGGCATAGTTGGACGCCACGCCTGACAAACCTGGACCCAGATTGTTAATACAGGCCGCCACCGCTGAAAAGGAAGTCATCAAATCCAATCCAGTCAAAGCCAAGGCAAGATACATCACGACAAAGCAGCCAACATATAGGGCAAAGAAACCCCAGACCGCATCCACCACCCGAGGCACAATGGTCTTGCCTCCTACTCGCACAGGAATCTCAGCGCTGGGGTGGATCAGACGCTTGATTTCACGTATACCCTGTTTGATCAACAACAGAAACCGGATCACTTTAATGCCGCCGCCGGTGGAGCCAGCACAACCGCCGACAAAGCTCGAGAACAACAAAAGGATTGCCACAAAGCCTGGCCATTGGGAATAGTCTGCCGTGGTAAAACCTGCGGTCGTTCCTATTGAGACCGCCTGAAACACTCCTCTGGATACAGCCCTACCCCAATCAGAATAAGTGCCGGTAACATAAAGCACCAGGACTGCCATAATTGATACCGCAAACAACACACTCACATAGAAGAGTAATTCAGCATCGTGAAAATATACCCTGATGTCCTTACGCTTTACTACTACGAAGTGCAGGGCAAAGTTGACCCCAGAAAGCAGCAAAAATACCACGGCCACCGCTTCTACTAAGGCGCTGTCAAAGAACCCTATACTGGTGTCATGAGTGGAAAATCCGCCAATAGAGACGGTGGAAAAGGCGTGAGCTAGCGCGTCAAACATTTCCATGCCAACCATCCAGTAGCTTAGGGTACAGGCAACCGTTAGACCCAGATAGATGAACCAGAGGGCTTTGGCCGTCTCCGTAATCCTGGGTGTAAGCTTGGAGTTTTTCATGGGGCCTGGTGTCTCTGCCCTATACAGCTGCATACCGCCAATTCCAAGCATTGGCAAAACGGCGACCGCCAACACAATGATCCCCATACCTCCCAGCCACTGTAGTTGTTGACGATAAAACAGGATCGACTTTGGCAAATTGTCCAGACCAACTATGACTGTTGCGCCAGTGGTAGTAAGTCCTGAAATAGACTCAAAAACTGCATCTGTAACAGAAATTTGCGGATGTTCCGACAACATCAGTGGAACCGCCCCCAGCATCCCCAGAACTGTCCAAAACATCACCACTATCATAAAGCCGTCGCGCAATCTAAGTTCACGCTTTTCCCTGCGCACCGGGTACCAACAAAGAGCTCCGAGGATAAAGATACCGCAAAATCCGGCAAAAAATGCTAGTAAGGCTCCATCCTGAAATAGCGATGAGACCAGCATCGGCGGCAACATGGTCAGGCTAAACACCATCATGAGAATGCCGAGTATTCGCTGTACCACCACGAACTTCATAGACGCTCACCTAGCCTCATAGAAATGTTACGTCTACCTGAAACAGCTTTTCTACTTCAGCGATACGACGCTTATCAACCAAAAACAGGATTACGTGGTCTTCAGATTCAATCACTGTATCGTGGTGCGCTATCAACACCTCCTCTCCACGCAGGATTGCGCCAATGCTAGCACCCTTCGGCAGTTTGATATCTTCAATCATCCTGCCCACTACCTTGGAAGAGGAGGAATCTCCGTGGGCCACGGCTTCAATCGCTTCGGCGGCACCACGTCGCAGTGAGTGCGCCACCTCCACATCTCCACGTCGAACATGGGCCAGTAGAGTGCCTATGGTAGCGTGTTGCGGTGATATGGCTATGTCGATTGGCCCACTCTGAACCAGATCAACATAGGACGGCCGGTTGATGAGTGACATTACCTTGCGAGCACCCAGGCGTTTGGCCAACATGGCTGAGAGAATATTGGCCTCATCATCATTGGTAACCGCGCAGAAGACATCTGTATTTTCTATGTTCTCATCTAAAAGCAGATCTTCATCCGCACCGTCTCCTTGCAACACTACGCACCTGTCCAAGTCTTCAGCTAACTGCTTAGACCGTTGTCTGCCTCGATCAATTATCTTGACCTGATAGTCCTGTTGCAGTTCCAGAGCCAGACGCCTACCTATATTGCCTCCGCCGGCTATTATCACCCTCTTGAGCGGTCGCTCCAGTTTGCGCAACTCACTCATGACCGATCGGATATTCTCCACGGCCGCTATAAAAAAGACCTCATCATCCACTTCGATCTTGGTATCGCCTTCCGGCTGAATCGCCTTACCCTGACGGTAGATCGCGGCAACCCTAGCATCCACATCTGGCATATGATCGTATAGGGCCCGCAGCTTTTGGCCCACCAAAGGACCCCCATGATATGCGCGCACCGCTACCAGACGGATTCTACCGTCGGCAAAATCCAACACCTGCAACGCCCCCGGGTACTCAATCAGGCGGTATATGTAATCGGTGACCGACTGTTCCGGGCTTATCAGAAGGTCAACCGGCATGGCATCGGCATCAAACAACTGCGGATAGTTTAGAAACCCCTGAGATCTAACCCGAGCGATCTTTGTTGGGGTTCGAAACAGACTGTAGGCAACTTGACATGCCACCATATTGGTCTCGTCACTATTGGTAACGGCCAGGATCATATCGGCATCCTCTGCCCCAGCTTGCATTAATACATCTGGATAGGCAGCGTGCCCGTGCACCGTACGCAGATCCAGTCGATCTTCCAGCCCTTTTAACAGATCCGGGTTTTTGTCGATAATAGTAATATCGTTATCTTCCAAAACCAGGTTTTCTGCCACAGAAGTGCCAACCTGTCCTGCGCCAAGAATGATTATCTTCATCTTTATAATACAGTCTTAATAAAAAAGCTCTTTAGTGGATGCCTGAATTGGCTCTCTACTTTTTGTCTTTGATCTCGACACCTAAAGACTTCAGTTTACGATATAAGTGCGTCCTCTCCATCTCCACCTCGGCCGCTGTCTTACTGACATTTCCTCCATGTTTTTCCAACTGATACTCCAGATACACCTTTTCAAACTGCTCGCGGGCCTGACGCAAAGGCTGATCAAACGAAAACATACCGCCTGCATTCACCATCTCTGTTGCCTTCCGACCGCTTACTGCCAACTCGACCTCATCCTGGGCAATCTCCTCTCCAGCCCCTAGTATCAACAAGCGCTGCACCATGTTCTTCAACTCCCGAACATTGCCTGGCCATCCATAGTTACGCAAAAAGTTCTGAGCACCCACACTGAAATGCCTATAGGGGAGTTTTTCATGTTGCACAAAGTGGTCGACATAGAAGTTTAACAGATCAGGCACATCTTCCGGGTGTTCATGTAACGGCGGAATATTTAGAGGGACAACGTTCAGATGATAAAACAGGTCTTCACGAAAACGCCCCTCCTGCACCTCTATTTCAAGGTCACGCTTGGTGGCAGCGATGATGCGCACATCGATCTCGACCGGGTCGGTTCCGCCAATCCTCAGAAAAGAACCTGTGTCCAGAGCACCTAACAACTGGGCTTGGGCCTCCAGATCCATGTCCGCAACCTCGTCCAGAAACAGGGTTCCACCCCGAGCCTGTTCCAATGCTCCATACTGTATGCGATCACCCTTTTCACTCCCGAACAACTCACGCGCAGAGTTGCCCTTGGCGATAGCTGATACCCCCATGTCCACAAATAGCCCATCACGCCTGGTGCTCTGGCTGTGAAGATAGCGTGCAAAGGTCTCGCGGCCCGTCCCGGCCTGCCCGGTAATCAGCACCCAAGAATCGTGCTGGGCCACCCGTTTTACCTGTTCTCGTAGCCGCTGCATTACCTGACTCTTGCCGACCGGCTCCACAACATGTTGCACATGACGACGCAGACCCACATTCTCCTGTTGGAGCTTATCCACCTCCAGGGAACGCTCCACAGTCAGCAATAACTTGGCCAGAGAGAGTGGTTTCTCCAGAAAGTCATAGGCGCCATAACGGGTCGCCTCCACCGCAGTCTCGACCGTGCCGTGACCCGACATCATGATCACAGGACAGGGCAGACCATCATCTTCCGCCCACTCCTTTAACAGGGTTATTCCATCTATGTCCGGCATCCAGATATCCAGCAGAACCAGATCAGGTCTACGATCACGCAGGGCGTTACGGGCAGTCGCACCGTTTTCCGCCGTTGCTACCGAATAATCCTCGTCTTCCAGGATCTCTCTTACCAGGGTTCTGATGTCCGGCTCGTCATCAACTACCAGTATATGAGACTGGCTCATTTGTTATTCCTCACTTTCACTTCTTGGTTTCTATCCAGGTCTTTGTTTTTATCCATGGAGGATATGTTGGATGATGTTCCTACACTAGACGCCATTGTCGGCAGACGAAACGCCACACGACCTCCTCCTTCACTTAGATTCTCCGCCCAAATCATACCCCCATGCTCCTCAATAATCTTCTTCACGATCGCAAGTCCAAGGCCCGTTCCCTTGGCCTTGGTAGTCACATAGGGCTCAAACAGATTAGTCATATTTTCTGCGTTAAACCCAGGGCCATTGTCACACACCTGGAACTCTACAAAGCGACAATCCGCTGCAAACACCTGTCGTGTGGTTATCTCGATACGTCCCCCACCCTTTTCCATAACCGCTTCCTGAGCATTTTTCACCAGATTATGGATCACCTGACGCATACGAACTGGATCGGCCTCAACCTTCACCTGATCCGATGCCAGATCTGAGATAAGCTCTATCTCGGCGACAGCTTCACGATACAACTCCAAGACCTCTGCGGCCAACTGATCCAGAATCAATGGCTCCGGAGTCATCTTGGATGGGCGGGCATAATCTGAGAACGCGTTGACCATCTCCTTCATGGCTTCAACCTGCTGAACAATGGTATGGGTTGACCGATCCAATACCTTGGCATCCTTCTGGTCCATGCTATTAAGGTATTTATGGCGCAACCGTTCTGCAGCAAGCTGGATAGGGGTAAGCGGATTTTTGATTTCATGGGCCAGACGACGCGCCACCTCACCCCAGGCTGAATCTCTCTGTGCCTTTATCAAGTTGGTAATATCATCAAACACCAGGACGTGTCCGCTCCTTGCATCATCCTCTAGCCCGGCCAAAGGTGTACTATGACAATGCAACACCTGCCTGCCTTCGCTGCCATATAAAATGATCTCACTATGCCAATCCTGCCCGTTTGCGGAGAGTGGCTCCTGCAACAACTCCACAAACTGCTGCATCTTTTCTGAACTCTTGGCCAATACGGCCAGTCCCTCTCCCAGCATCTCAGACATATCTACCTGCAGAATCAGACTGGCAGCCCAGTTGGCTGTTCTGAGATTGCCATCTGAATCAAAGGTCATAACGCCTGAGGAAAGATTACTAAGCACCGTCTCCAGATATGCACGCTGCGCCTCCACCTGACGTTGACTGCTCTCAGCCAGGTCACGTGCCTGGGCTATACGTCTGGTCATGGTATTGAATGATGTGATCATGGTGTTGATCTCATCTTTGTGTTCAGGTACAGGTAGTTGCCCGCTGTAATCTCCATCTGCAACCGCCTTGGTGCCCTTTGCGATATCCGCTACCGGCGCAACCAGGCGTCGTGCGGTAAAAAAAGCTGTCCATATTGCTGACAACAGACTGAACAATAAGACCAAGGCCAAGGTCAAGGTGAAAGTGCTTTTTATGCTCTCTCTAAGATAGGCTAGTTCCTTGTAGTGATTGTAGGCCTGTTGTACCTCTTCAGACAGTTTGCTTATCACATCCGAAGTGGGATATAGGGCGTGTAAGATCATAGGCCTAACCCCATCGGTTATCACCACCCGTAAATACAACTGGGACGACTCGCCAATAGGTGCTATACCAATATACTCCCCTCCATCCAAAACCTGCTGCAGGATAGACATGTCAGGGACATCTGGGACAAGGATTGATGGATCAGCGTTGCTGCTAGCTATGACGACAAAGGTCTTGTCATCAATCAAGGTTAATTCGGAGGCCCCGTAACGATCGCGCATCTCCTCCAGACTTATGGTCATACCTGCCACAGAGAGCTCATCCATCTCGGTCATGATTCTCTTGGTGGAACGTAATTTCTCTCTACGATGCAGATCCAACGAGGCCTTACTCAACCCCAAGGCGTCCTCCATGGCCTTATCTATCCTTACGTCAAACCAGTTATTTATGCCGTGCATAAGAAACTGCTGGGAATAGAAATAGACAACGGTTACTGGTACCAGCGAGATCGCCACGAAAATGGCCACCATACGTAGCGTCAAACGGGACCCAGCCTCGCGATTTCGATAGCGTTGGATCAGACTTACTACATTCACCACCACCAGCGCCACCAGCACCAGTATCCCAAACAGAGTGAATAGCAAGAGTGGGATAAATAGGCGACTGAGCTCTTCCGTATTCTGTACGGCACTGCTCATCATGTGCAGGGAGACCAGTAATAGCCCCAACAAGGCTATTACCGGGAGTGCCCCTGTGGTAAACCTACCTAGCGACGAATTCGACATGTACGCCACTCGCTGGATTGATTCCAGGCTGGGGAAAGATAGGCGATAGGGCGCAGAGGCAGCGGTAGGGCATCCACGTCTAATGAGGCCTTCAGACTAACGTTATAGATCTTACCTTTTTCCATCTGTTCGTGCTTCACCACCGACATGCCCAAGATATCCCCAAGGGCGGTGATCGCGATCTCGCGAGTGACGAAACTTTCTTGAACATTGGTCTGAATATCTACCACTTGATAGACCGAGGCCAAGGCATGATAACGAATCTGGTAACGCAGACGCGTATCTAAAAGATCCTTCTCCCACAGCCATGCCCCCTTCTTCCTAACCTGCAGATGCAGTTCCAGAGTAATAGGAACGCCATTCTGCAAGGCCTCGATCACCTTATCTGAAAAATTAAAATCGATATTTGCATCTAGAACAAAGGTATCTTCTGTGGAACGGCAAGTCTGATTCAGGATCTTAAAATCTGCTGCCTGAGACATCAGGGGGGATAGCAATACAAACAGCAATAGCCAATATCTGGCTTGCAAGACAAGACTAAATGGCTGTGAGAAAGGCAACTGTTATTTTCCTTATCTGGGTCTGGAACTTATGTTGTGTAAATCATACAACAAAATGCGTCCAAGTCCTTATAACTCTGTCTCATCCTCGCTTGTACAGACGCGCATAGAAAAAGCCGTCCATAGAGTCTTCTCCGGGGATGGTCTGACGCCCACTACTGCGAGCATGCCCCCATGGGCCTTCTATTGGCAGTTCAGTAGCATCACTGTTGTTAGACAGAAATAAATCGATCTGTTCCTCATTCTCAATGGGCAAAAGAGAACATGTAGCGTATACCAATACCCCCTCTGGTTTCAGCAGGGACCAAGCTGCGTTCAGGATCTGCCTCTGCAGTTTGACCAGAGATGAGACATCTTCTGGACGCCTCAACAATTTGATATCCGGGTGACGCCGGATCACTCCAGTAGCTGAACAGGGCACATCCAGTAAGACCCTATCGTATTCACACTCCGACCACTCTCCTGCTGGTTCTGCCGCATCTCCCGTATAGAGGCTGGCATTGAGGCCAAGTCTATCTAGGTTTTCCTTTACCCGCTCTAGACGTTCAGCACTGATGTCCACCGCAGTCATAGAGATGTCATCAGGTGACATCTCCATAATATGACAAGTCTTGCCCCCGGGTGCAGCGCAGAGATCCAATACCTTCTGTCCCGACTCAAGCCCCATAAGACCGGCAGCAAGCTGAGCCCCGCCATCCTGAACTGAAACTAATCCTTCAATAAAACCTGGCAACTCGAACACATCCCGTGCCTTGTCCAGCACCAGGCCTGAACCCACCCCAGGAATCGGCTTGGCTGTGATCGATTCGGCCTGCAACATATGGACATACTCTGTCCTGGAGCATCGTTTCAGGTTTACTCTCAGGCTCATTGGCGGCCTGTGATTAGCCGCCTCCATGATGGCATACCAACTATCCGGCCATGCCCCCTGGATACTGTCCAACAGCCACTGTGGGCATGACAGTTCTGCCGAAGCGTCTTTCGAGATGGCGTCCAGTAGATTGTCCTGATCGCGCATGAAACTGCGGAGCACCCCGTTAATTAGCCCTGACGCCCATGGTTTACCTAAACCCTTTGCACCTTCCACTGTCTCGGCAACGGCAGCATGGGGCGGAATACGCATATAGAGTAGTTGATAGAGTCCGATCATTATCAGAATCATAAGATCCTGGTCTTTTTTCTTTAATGGTTTTTCCAGCAGACTTTGTACTATCCGCTGCAGACGCAGCCACCAGCGCACGACTCCATAACAAAGCTCCTGTGCCAGAGCCCGATCCCGCGCAGCCACATCAGAAAGTCGCCTGGCTAGTACGTCGGAAAGCGAACTACCCTCGACCACCTTAGATACTATCCTGGCAGCAAAGACCCGAGCCTTATTTTCTCTACCAGAACTAGTTGATCTAGAGGATCTTTTCTTTGTTGTCTTTGCCTTATTTCCCAAGTATCACCCCATCAAGATCGTGGGCATTGAGAAAATCAGCGGCGCCCATGGCGCGCTTACCCGGCAGTTGCAGCATCTTTATCCTCAATAGACCTGCGCCCGTTGCAACATCAATCCCCCCTTTACTACAGGAAACCACCTCTCCTGGCTGCTCTTCCCCCCCTCCAGGCAGATTGACTGCATCCCAAATGCGCAATACCTTCCCTTCCAGTTCCGTCTGCGCCACTGGCCAGGGATTGAAAGCGCGAATCTGTCTACTTAGCTCTTCCGCACTTCGTCCCCAATCGATAATCGCCTCACCCTTTTCCAACTTGGAAGCATATATGGCCTTCTCGTCATCCTGAATCTCAGCTTCCAAGCTCCCATCGACGATACCTGGCAAGGCCTCCTGCAAAGCTTCTGCACCTAGCTGAGACAATCGATCGTGCAAAGAGCCTCCCGTGTCTTCAGAACTTATAGGGCACCCCTTCTTCAACAACATGGGGCCGGTATCCAACCCCGCCTCCATCTGCATTATGGTTATGCCGGTATCCTTATCTCCAGCTAGGATAGAGCGCTGAATCGGAGCGGCTCCCCGCCAACGGGGCAACATAGAGGCATGAATATTGATGCAACCCAGTCGCGGCGCATCCAGCACCCTTTGTGGCAGTATCAGCCCATACGCCACCACCACCATCAGGTCGGCATTCAGCCCTTCGATCTGAGATAGATCATGTTCTTCCTTGAAATTCACAGGTTGATAGACAGGAATGGAGTATTCCAGCGCCAACTGCTTTACAGGACTAGCGGTAAGCTTGCGCCCCCTGCCTGCAGGGCGATCCGGCTGAGTGAAGACAGCGATGACCTTATGTTCTGATTCAAGTAGGGCTGCCAAAGGTGGCACCGAAAATTCCGGCGTACCGGCAAATATGATACTTATGGGTCGGGTCATTATTATCCCTTTCTCCGTACTCCGCGGCGTGGAGCAGCCGAGAAAAAGTTACCAGTTTCGATTTATTATGCTTGAGCCAGACGCGCCTCTTTTTCCATCTTTTTACGGATGCGCTGGCGTTTCAGTCCCGACAGATAATCTATGAAAAGCTTTCCATTCAGATGATCAATCTCATGCTGGATACAGACCGCCAGCACACCATCCGCCTCCAATTCGATGATCTCTCCACTCTTATCCTGGGCCTTTATCTTGATTCTCTCTGCCCTGGTAACTTTTTCATACACTGAAGGTACCGAAAGACATCCCTCTTCAGACACCTCTTCGCCCGCCTGCTCCAATATCTCTGGATTGACCAGGACCAACGGCTGGTCCCTGGTTTCAGACACGTCAATGACAACCAGCCTTTGAGAAACTCCGACCTGCGTTGCAGCCAGACCAATGCCTGACGAATGGTACATAGTTTCCAGCATGCTATCGACAAACTCTTCGAGCTCCGGGCTAAATTCTTCAACCGGATTAGCGCGGTTTCTCAATCTAGGGTCAGGATAATGCAGAATCTCAAGAATGGGCATTAGGTATTCACCATCTAAACATTTACAACCAAAATTAGATCACTTGCGGTATTGTTCCGTAGCCCGCAAAAAAAATCACGCAAAAACCGAATATTCCTTAATCGATGGACACAAGAAACCCAGATAGAGTTCGCAAATTATGTTATTAAGGCATGAACCGTTATCGATTATAGGTTATAGTATAGATTAGAAATATGCGCTAACATTATGAAGATACTGGATTCTAAGCTAGAATTCTGCTATTAATCCAGCTAATTTTGGAATTAAATAAATTACAACTCACTACATAAGGGATCACCATGCCAAAGTCTATAAATAAGCTGACCGGCTTTTTCTTGGGCCTGATCTTTTCCTGTTCCGTCGTCGCTGCGGGACAAGTTACCCTAAACCCGGATCATCCAGACAGATATGTGGTGGTCAAAGGTGATACCCTGTGGGATATATCCGGAAGATTCCTCAGTGAGCCTTGGCGCTGGCCCGACGTATGGCAAGCCAACCCTCAAATCAGCAATCCACATCTCATATACCCGGGTGACACCCTGGTCCTGAGTTTTGTAGATGGAAAACCACAGATCACAGTAGCAGAAAGAGGTTCTTCAGCAGATTCGGATCAAACCGATAACCTCAAGGGATCTGTAGTCAAGCTGTCACCCAAGGTGCGCACCTCAGAAATACCCAAAGCCATACCCGCTATACCCATTGATTCCATCCAGCAATTTCTAACCAGACCATACGTTGCTGACAAGCGGCAACTAGACAATGCACCGTATGTCGTGGATTTTGCCGATGAACACATTGCCGGCGGCGCTGGCTACAGGGCCTATGTCAGGGCAATATCGGACGGAAATCACAGGAAATTTGATGTGGTTCGTCCTGGCAAGCCATATCGCGACGCAATCACAAACGAGGTGCTGGGATACGAAGCACAATTCATTGCCTCAGCCCTACTGCAACGCACCGGTGACCCTGCTACCGTGTTGATTGAGACCTCAGAACTGGAGGTTCTCAAAGGTGACAGGCTGATTCCATCCGTAGAAGATAAACCTCTAACCACATTCTATCCTAAGCCGCCTAAAAAGAAGGTACACGGTAGTATAATTGCCGTATTGAACGGTGTATCTCAAATAGGTCAATACAACGTCGTGGTGGTAGACCGCGGCCAGGTCGATGGTCTAGAAGTAGGCACAGTCATGGCCATAGATCAGAAAGGAGAAGTGGTCAGAGACACAGTAACTGAAAATAGTGCTGATACAGTTAAGTTACCTAATGAAAGGGCTGGCACCTTAATGATCTTCCGCACCTTTCCCCGTGTGGGCTTTGGTTTGGTTGTGGACGCCACCAAGGCGCTGCATGTAAATGACAGAGTGCGCAACCCTTAATCATATTTTGCCCTGCTCAAACTGCTGAGGGAACAGCAATAACAGGAGGTAGAGATCTCACCTTCACATCACAAGGAACTAAGATATTGGCTGGCACTTCTGCGCGCCCCTGGTATCGGCAGCATAAATTTTAATAGGCTTCTTGATAAGGTAGGAACACCAGAGCACCTCTTTAACTCCCCGAGATTGGTGCTTGGCGATAGAGAGCTAAAGACTGAACTGAAGAAGTATCTTGAAAACCCTGACTGGAAGTCAGTTGAGGCAGACCTGCAATGGGCGAAGCGGCCCAGCAACCACCTGATCACGATTCAGCACTCACTTTATCCTGTCCGGTTAAAAGAGATCCACAACCCCCCGCCGGTTCTGTTCGTAACAGGTGATCCTGAGGTGTTAAGCACCCCCCAACTGGCCATGGTAGGTTCGCGCAACCCAAGTGTCTCTGGCAAAGAGACGGCGTACGAGTTCGCATATCACCTGGCAAGCTCCGGAATTACCATAACCAGCGGACTAGCCATAGGTATAGACGGCATTTGCCACAAAGGAGCCCTGGAGGCTGACGGACTTACCATAGCCGTTACCGGGACCGGGCTCGATAGAGTCTATCCTGCCAGCCAACACCAACTTGCACACAGCATAGCTGAACATGGGGCCCTGGTATCCGAATTTCCGCCTGGAACAGAGGTAAGACCAGGCAACTTCCCACGCCGCAATCGAATCATCAGCGGACTTAGTCTAGGTACTCTAGTGGTGGAGGCTGCACAAAAAAGCGGCTCTTTGATCACAGCCAGGCTGGCATCAGAGCAGGGAAGAGAGGTATTCGCTATACCAGGATCCATCCACAACCCGTTATCCAGAGGGTGCCACAGCCTAATACGTCAGGGGGCGAAACTGGTTGAGACAGCAGGAGACATACTGGAAGAGCTGGCCCCACAACTAAGCGAACTGCTGCGCCCTAAAGAGAGGGAAAGGAATGACTTTGCCGCCGACGAGCGAGTCGCTGATCCCGAATATCAACATCTACTTGATTGTATGGGCTTTGATCCGGTACAGGTTGATCTATTAATTGACCGCAGTGGATTGACTGCAGAAGAGGTTTCCTCCATGCTGATTTTGCTTGAGCTGGAAGGTCATGTATCATCTGCGCCCGGCGGAATATACTGCCGCTCAGGAACAAACGTACTAAAACCTGGTCGAACTGCCCCAGGACAGGACAGTGTGACAGGAACAACCCAGGCCGATTAAATGAACGAGAATGTTGTCGATATTCTTATATATCTCTATGAAAACTATATGGATAGCGACCATCCAGCCCCTTCCAATCAGGAAGACCTTCACGAAGAACTCGTAGCGGCCGGTTTCCCGGAAGATGAGATCTTCAAGGCCTTTCAATGGTTGGACGAACTGGCCTTACAGAGAGATTCCGGAAACCTCAGGCCACAGACCGAATGCTCCATCCGGGTTTATACAGAGCAAGAGATCGCTAGAATGGACCATAATTGCCGTGGTCTGCTACTTTTTCTTGAACAAAACAACATATTGGACCAAGCCAACCGCGAGTTTGTAATCGAACGGACCATGGCACTGGATTCGCATCTTATCAAAGTAGATGATCTCAAGTGGGTTGTGCTTATGGTGCTGATGAACCAACCTGGACAAGAGACGGCGTTCGCTCAGATGGAAGATCTGGTATATAACGATCAGCCGCTCTATCTACACTAAGCAGATATCAGCTTTTGCACCCTTGTATAGAATTAATAACGCAAAACCGATCAACTTAAACTATATATAGAACCAACCATATTTGAACCCCTGACCTGTAGACCTCATGAATCTGGTAATAGTCGAATCCCCCGCGAAGGCAAAAACCATAAAAAAGTATCTAGGCAAGGACTTTGAGGTCCTGGCCTCATACGGCCATGTGCGCGACCTGATCCCAAAAACCGGCGCGGTAGACCCGGACGACGAATTCAAGATGAAGTACCAGGCGATCGAAAAGAACGAACGCCACGTTCAGGCCATATCCAAGGCTCTAAAGAAGGCCGACGCCCTCTATCTGGCAACCGACCCGGATCGAGAAGGTGAGGCCATCTCTTGGCATCTGCTAGAACTGCTGAAAAACAGACGCCACCTCAAAGACAAGACAGTACACCGTGTCGTCTTCAATGAAATAACCAAGAAGGCGGTACAGGATGCGGTTGATAATCCCAGGGACATATCCATGGATCTGGTAAATGCCCAACAGGCCCGACGCGCCCTGGATTATCTGGTGGGATTTAACCTGTCGCCACTGCTATGGAAAAAGGTAAGACGTGGACTCTCTGCCGGCAGGGTCCAGAGTCCTGCTCTGCGCATGATCGTTGAACGGGAAGAAGAGATAGAGGCATTCAAAAGCCAGGAATACTGGACCATCGAAGCGGATCTACTCAAAGAAAATCAGGGATTTAGCGCCAAACTCACCCACTATCAGGACAAAAAGCTGGAGCAGTTCAGCATCACCGACGAGGCCAGCGCAAAAGATGCCGAGAATACACTGATTAGTTCAGCGGCCGGTAAGCTCTTGGTCGAAAAAGTACAGAAGAGGCAGCGCAAACGCAATCCTGCGGCACCCTTTACCACATCCACGCTGCAGCAGGAGGCGGCTCGCAAATTGGGGTTTACCACCCAACGCACCATGCGAACGGCCCAGCAGCTATACGAGGGCGTGGACACCGGAAATGGCGCAATCGGTCTAATCACCTATATGCGTACCGATTCGGTCAACCTCTCTGATGACGCGCTGGTGGAGTTACGCGAGTTCATTGCTGAGCGCTTCGGGTCGGACAACCTCCCGGCACAGGCTCAACAGTACAAGACCAAGGCCAAGAATGCCCAGGAGGCCCACGAGGCCATCCGCACCACTTCTATCAGACGCACGCCGGATGAACTGAAGGAACATCTCGCCAAAGACCAGTTCAGACTGTATGAACTGATCTGGAAACGTACCCTAGCCTGCCAGATGATTCACGCCACCATCAACACGGTCAGCGCAGATCTCAGTTGTGGGCCAGGTAACACGTTTCGGGCCAACGGCTCCACCATCGCCAATCCTGGTTTTATGGCCGTCTACATGGAAGACATAGATGATGGGAACAGCGGCAAGGATGATGAAAAGATGTTACCACCATTGGAGGAGGGCGAAGAGCTGCCTCTGCAGGCTATACGGCCTGAACAGCACTTCACCGAGCCGCCACCGCGCTATAGTGAGGCCAGCCTAGTCAAGGCATTGGAAGAACACGGCATCGGTCGGCCATCCACCTATGCCTCAATCATATCTACCCTGCAGGACCGTGAATATGTGGAACTGGAGAAGAAACGTTTCCATCCCACAGACGTGGGAAGGGTAGTAAACAAGTTCCTCACTAACTACTTCACCCGCTATGTGGACTACGGTTTCACCGCCGAACTTGAAGACAACCTGGATGCGGTAGCTCGAGGTGAAGAGGAGTGGATCCCACTGCTCGACAAGTTCTGGGCGCCTTTCAAGGAACAGATCGATCATACGGAAGAGAACGTAAAGCGCAGCGATGTCACTCATGAAGCCATGGACGAGGCATGCCCACAGTGTGGCAAGCCCCTATCCATTAGACTTGGGCGTCATGGCCGCTTTATCGGTTGCACCAATTATCCCGAATGTGATTACACCCGAGACCTCAACGGGGACGGCAAGGAACAGGAAGAACCTGAGATCGTAGATGGTAGAAAATGTCCGGACTGTGGTTCTGATCTGGTGATAAAGAGGGGGAAATACGGTAAGTTCATAGGCTGCACCAGTTATCCAGATTGTCGCCACATAGAACCCCTGGAAAAACCCAAGGATACAGGTGTCACCTGCCCAAAATGCAACAGCGGCACCATAATGCAGCGCAAATCCAGGCGTGGAAAGATCTTCTACTCATGCTCCGGCTACCCGGATTGCGACTACGCCACCTGGAATGAACCTATAGCTGAACCCTGCCCCAACTGCGGTTGGCCCATACTTACCATAAAGACCACAAAACGCAGAGGCACCGAGAAGGTTTGTCCCCAGCAGGATTGCTCATTCAGTGAGCCGATTGAAGACTAGCCCGGAAACTGGTTTCTAGGCAGTTTCCACCATGCCCAGATCCTCCTATTTTCTGCTCCAGCTAGTGGTCTTTGCCCTGGTCTCCGCCTCCTTTACCAATATCTACATCACCCAGCCCGTCCTACCGGTACTGCAAAACGAATTTTCAGCCGATCTAGTACAGGTCTCTTTTACCGTATCCGCGGTCATCCTGGGCATCGCCATCTCCAACCTGCCATTTGGCATCCTAGCCGACCGACTGGAGATCCACCCCATACTCCTGACCGGGGGCCTGACCGTTGCCAGCGCCGGCCTGGTCTGTGCCTATACCGACAGCCTGATGCTCTTGATCGGCGCGCGCTTCGTGCAAGGCCTGTTTATTCCTGCCCTTACCACATGTCTGGCCGCCTATCTCGCCCGTACACTGCCCTTGGACCGACTGAGCGTGGTGATGGGGTCATATGTTTCAGCCACTGTTCTTGGTGGATTGGGTGGACGTCTCCTGGGCGGATGGATCCACCCTCCATTACATTGGCGCTATGCCTTCGTCTCGGCCTCGATCATGATCCTGGCAGCCACGTTCGTGGCCAGGAGAATCTTACCCAAAAAAACCGCCTACAGCGCCACGCACAACCGCTCTATCAATTTCCTGGCCTTGCTCAGACGCTGGGATCTGTTACGCATCTACCTCTGCGCCGGCGGCAGCTTTGCCATCTTTTCCTCCATATTTAACTTTCTGCCGTTTAGGCTCAGCGAACCACCATTCACATTTTCCACCGAGATCACCACCATGCTATATCTGGTCTACGTGGTCGGAATATTTATAGGTCCTGTCTCCGGCCGATTCAGCAATAGATTCGGCAGTGGCAACACCATGCTGGCCGGAACTACAACCCTGTTGTGTTCTCTGCTGCTCATACAGCAACCATACACCATGGCGGTAGTCATCGGGCTACTCAGCGTATGTGCCGGCTTTTTTACCATCCACTCCGCCGCGGTAGGTGCACTAAATCGACGCCTGACCAGCGGGCAAGGCAGGGCCAATGCACTCTATGTTATGTTTTATTACCTTGGGGGATGGCTTGGCATCACAGGTTCAGGGTATGCGTACTCCATGCTGGGCTGGGATGCCGTACTCTACATTTGCGCCGCCCTCTTACTCATCCCCCTGGGTGTGGGAATGAACGAGCGCCGAGTCAGCAAGGACTAGCCTAATTCAGCAAAATCCGGTATCTTCCCCACCCTTTCCAGAAATATTCAGGATAGGTAATTATGAGCCAGCCATTTGTAGCCGTTCTGATGGGTTCAGATTCAGACCTCCCGGTACTGCAATCTACGATAGACGTACTCAAATCACTGGAGATCCCATTCGAGGCCAAGATCACTTCTGCACATCGCACCCCGGCGATTACTCATGAATATGTGACTACCGCTGATGCCCGTGGTTGCGCCGTATTCATCTGTGCCGCCGGTTTGGCTGCCCATCTGGCCGGAGCGGTATCAGCTGCCACCCTAAAGCCGGTCATAGGCATACCACTGGATGCTGGTCCTCTACAGGGCATGGATGCACTACTCTCCACAGTACAGATGCCAGGTGGAATCCCGGTGGCTACAGTCGCAGTAGGCAAGGCAGGCGCAAAAAACGCAGCCTATCTGGCAGCTCAGATACTGGCCCTGTCCGACCCTAAACTGGCCCAGCGTATACGCGTTGAACGCGAGAATAACGCCAAAGAAGTATCTGCAAAAGACGCAAAACTCCAGAACGACCTATACGACTAGGGCACCATCTCTTGTTCAAGGCCCATATCCATCCTTGGAAACTGCGTGAGGCTGTCCGCTGCTTCCGACAGGGGGGGATCCTGGCCTATCCCACCGAGGCCATCTACGGCCTGGGGTGTGATCCTTTGAATTGGCATGCAGTTCAAAGACTGCTGACCCTCAAGCATCGCCCCATAGACAAGGGCCTGATACTGATAGCTGCGAACTATGAGCAGCTTCTACCTTTTATAAAGCCCTTACCCGAAGCACTTATGAGACCGGTCTTTGAGAGCTGGCCTGGTCCAAATACCTGGCTGTTGCCTGCTGCGGACGGCCTGCCGTACTGGCTCAAAGGTAGACATGAGACCCTGGCAATCCGTGTCACCCAGCACCCCATTGCCGCCGCCCTTAGCCTAAAC
Organism: Sedimenticolaceae bacterium; assembly: GCA_050288625.1. Lineage (GTDB taxonomy): Bacteria > Pseudomonadota > Gammaproteobacteria > Chromatiales > Chromatiaceae > JAAGZL01. Next base: position 40,631 of record JBNKEE010000013.1, read on the forward strand.
TGCGACTCCCCTCTGGTATCCACCAGTGCTAACATCGCCGACCGCAACCCCGCAAGAAATGCAGCCCAGGTCAGATCCAGACTACCCGGACTAGCGGATTGCATTATTCATGGTCCAACAGGCGGAGAGGTAGCGCCTTCAATAATCAGGGATGCATCAACCGGGGTTATAATCAGAGGTTAAGGACAACTAGTTTTCTCTGGGCAAAAGAAAGCCCACCAGGGGAGAAGTGGGCTAGGGCGCCACCATGTGGCGCAAACGGAGGATCAACTCGATGAAACACTAAAAAACAGCTTACTTAGCGTGCTTATCACAAACCTGTTGTCGGCAGATTGGAGAAAACCTTTAGCCACAAATTTGACATTTAAAGATATTTTGACGGAATGCCAACAAATACATTGTGTTAGAGGGGGTTTTTATCCAGAATTTACCCCGAGGAATCGACCGTATGAAAGATGAGAGAGTAGAACTTGAAACCAAATTAGCCTTCCAGGAAGACTTGGTTCATGCTCTAAACCGTACTGTTGCCGAGCAGCAACAAGAGTTGGTAGAGTTGAGACGTGATCTAGAGGAGTTGCGTAAACAGCTCAGGGCTCTTGAACCAAACCTTACATCTGCCGCTCTAGACGAAACGCCTCCACATTACTAAAAAAGGCGACCGGATCAGGGTCGCCTTTTTTAATCGATTAAAACACCACTACTTACTATTCATTGCCTGTATTCTTTTAATCAACGCCTCCATCCCTTTACTTCTGGCTATACCTTGAAAACTGGCACTATGGCTCTTGGCCAGACTTACTCCAGAGATATAGATATCGTAGACCCGCCAACCTCCACCGCCTCGATACATCAGATAACTTACGTTAACCGAGCTTGCACCTGCTGGCGACACCCTGGTATTTACTGCCACACTCTTACCAGATCCCTTGGTACCAAGGTGCTGCATGGTCCAATTGTTATAGCTAGCAAATGCAGAGCCATAGGTGCGAACCAAAAGTTTTTTAAACTGGGCAGTAAACCTGCTTCTCTGCCCGGAAGATGCCTTGTTCCAATAGGTATTTCCTAAGGCCCGTTTTGCCACCAAGTTAAAATTTATGTATGGCACGATGATACTGTTGACCAGACTATACACTCGGCTTGGACTGGGTTTGCCCTTAAGTGCGCCCTGCATACGATCAGAGATTTTCTGAACCATGGCTTGAGGAGGCGTTAGCTTTTCACTCCATGCTTGTTGCGGCAGGATAAGTACCAGAAAAAATAACCCCAGAAAATATACTGGGAGACGCAGCTTATTAGATTCCGAGAGCTCCATAGTCTTTTCTCCATTTATTCTTACAGTGATCAGAAGTATTGTTAGCTGTCGGCAGGATACAAAACCGATCTTAGACCGTTTAAATCGGTAGACAACAGACCCTACACTACGTCCCCCGAAGCCGACGAGCTATTGATTTGAGCAGGTAATAGGTAAAAAATCCAGCTTAAAAATATCAATTAATAGCGCCTGACCCATTTTGCTCTTATATCCTGGCCCCCCTTTAAGGTATCTTATGCAAAAGGAACTTCTGATTGATCTCCATGATAGCAACGACACGATCATAGGAGGATCTAATCAGAGTCTCCCAAATAATTGGAGATAAGCAATGCATAACAAGACAGCCCTCAGCGCACCATATCCCAACACTCGCATGCGCCGTATGCGCAAAGATGACTTCTCTCGCCGCCTGATGCGTGAAACAGAGATCACCCCTTCAGACTTCATATACCCTGTATTTGTGCTGGAAGGAACTGGAGAGAGGGAAGCGGTAACCTCCATGCCAGGTATAGATCGCATGAGCATTGACCTGCTGGTACAGGAGGCGAAAGAGGTGCACGCCCTAGGAGTGCCTGCCATAGCCCTGTTCCCGGTGACTCCACCCGAGGCCAAATCTGAGGATGCCCGTGAGGCCTACAACCCGGACGGTCTGGCCCAACGAGCTGTTCGTGCACTAAAAGATGCTGTTCCCGAGCTAGGTGTTATGACCGACGTAGCTTTAGACCCGTTCACCACCCACGGCCAGGACGGGCTTATCGACACATCCGGCTATGTGCTGAACGACGAAACCGTCGAAGTCCTGGTCAAACAGGCCATCTCCCACGCCGATGCTGGCACTGACATAGTGGCTCCTTCCGACATGATGGATGGCCGCATCGGAGCTATCCGCACCGCCCTGGAGAGAAATAATCATATCTACACCCGCATCATGGCCTACTCAGCCAAATATGCCTCCAGCTTCTACGGCCCGTTCCGTGATGCCGTTGGCTCTGCGGCCAATCTGGGAGCCGGCAACAAATACACCTACCAGATGGACCCGGCCAACTCGGATGAGGCCATGCGCGAGATCGCCTTGGACCTGCAGGAAGGGGCGGACATGGTGATGGTCAAGCCCGGCATGCCTTACCTGGATATAGTGCGACGGGTAAAAGATAGTTTTGGTGCCCCCACCTTTGTCTATCAGGTGAGCGGGGAATACGCCATGCTGATGGCAGCAGCCCAAAACGGCTGGCTCGACGAACAGGCTGTAGTGATGGAATCTTTGGTCTGTATCAAACGAGCTGGGGCCGACGGTATCCTCACATACTTTGCCAAGCGAGCCGCACAATGGCTAAACATCTGACATGACTGACAGATATGCCGTAATAGGCAACCCGATCGAACACAGTAAATCACCGTTGATCCATTGCGCCTTTGCAGAACAGACGGGAGAAAATCTGGAATATGAGCGCATCCTGGGCAACCCAGGATGCTTCGACCAGAATGTAGCAGATTTTCTCGCCGCCGGCGGCAAGGGGCTCAACATCACCGTTCCCTTCAAAGAGGACGCATGGAGACGGGCTGACGAACTTAGCAAGCGAGCCGAGAGTGCGGGGGCAGTCAACACCTTGATCCTGCTGCCAGACGGACGCCTACGTGGCGACAACACCGATGGCGTTGGTCTGGTGCGGGACCTGGCAACAAACCACGGTTGCAAACTGGCTGGAGCAGATATCTTGCTTTTAGGGGCTGGTGGCGCTTCCCGCGGGGTCATCAGACCACTGCTGGAAGCGGAACCGAAGCGTCTAATTATCGCCAACCGCACCGCCTCCAAGGCGAAGACCCTGGCAATGGACAGCGCTGGCCTGGGTGAGATCAGAGGTTGCAGTCTTGACCAACTGAAAGGGGATACCTTCGATATCATTATCAACGGCACCGCAGCTGGGCTGACGGACGAGGTTCCCATGATCCCGGACACGGTGCTGCGCCCCGGCGGCTGGACCTATGACATGATGTATGACGACAAACCCACCGCCTTCACGCGCTGGGGACAGGGGCGTGGAGCCAGCCACGCACTTGATGGTCTGGGAATGTTAGTGGAACAAGCAGCGGAGTCATTTTTTTTATGGCGTGGGGTACGCCCGGAAACCGCACCGGTCATTGAGATGCTTAAGGCCAGGAGAGAAAAGACATGAGATATCTGCACACCATGTTGAGGGTGGGGGACCTGGATAAGGCCGTAGACTTCTACACCAAGGTCCTGGGCTTTATCGAAGTAACGAGGTCTGACTACGCCGATGGCCGCTTTACCCTCTGCTTTTTACGTGCTGGCGGCGACCCTGACAACGGTCCCATGCTGGAACTGACCCATAACTGGGATACGGACGATTATGAAAACGGTAACGCCTATGGCCATCTCGCCTACCAGGTGGATTCAATCGAAGAGGTCGGGCGCAAACTGGCCGAGTTCGGAAGAGAGTTCTCCTGGGGACCAGGGGAGACCCCCAGCGGCGATCGCAGGATGGCCTTCCTTACAGACCCGGATGGTTATGCGGTGGAACTGATACAGGATCTACCCTAACCCTCCCCCATGTATCTCTTGGCCAGTCTGGCATAGTTCTGTGCCGAATAATCCAGGAACTCCTGTTCCTTATCGTTCAGCTCCCTTGCCCGGCGTACCGGTGATCCCACCCAGAGGTAGCCGCTCTCCAGCACCTTGCCGCCCGGCACCAGGCTGCCCGCGCCCAGGACTACCCGCGGCTCAATCACCGCACCGTCCATCACAGTCGAACCCATACCTATCAGACAATTATTCCCGATGGCGCAGCCATGCAGCAACACCTTGTGACCCACCGTTATATTATCCCCGATAATGGTGGGATGACCCCCAGGATTGAAACGACTGTCGTGGGTCACATGCACCACGCTGCCATCCTGAATATTGGTGTTTGCTCCGATCCGGATGTGATGGATATCACCTCGCACCACCACCTGCGGCCAGATAGAAGAACCCGGTCCGATCTCCACATCACCGATCACCACCGCAGTAGGATCCAACCAGACATCCTTGGCTATGCAAGGGAGCATGCCTTGAAACTCTCTTATATCCGCCACATGTAACTCCTAAATGTTTTTTCAATGATACAATCAACCCTATAACATAAAAAAGGAGCTGGCATGGAAATATCTACTTTCGTAGTCCTCGGCATCATCGCGCTGGCAGTCATCTATGCGATAACCATCTACAACGGCCTGGTTAACCTTAAACATGCTGTGTCCAAAGCCTGGTCCAATATCGATGTATTGCTGAAACAGCGTCATGACGAACTACCAAAACTGGTGGAGACCTGCAAACAGTACATGCAATATGAGCAGGAGACCTTGGAGAAGGTAATGCAGGCCAGAAGCGCGGTCTCAGCCGCCCGTCAACAGGGGGATATAGGGGCTCTGGGCGCCGCTGAAGGCCAGCTGAGATTAGGCTTGGGCAACCTGTTTGCCGTAGCCGAGGCCTATCCGGACCTGAAGGCGAATGAGACCTTCCTGCATCTGCAGAGCCGTATCACCGGGCTGGAGAACAGCATCGCCGATCGACGTGAATTCTACAATGAGAGTGTTAATAACAATAATGTCCGCATCGAACAGTTCCCGGATGTGATAGTGGCTCGTATGTTCAACTTCAAAGCTGCGGAGCTGTTGGAATTCTCGGACCAGGAAAAGCAGGACGTGAACCTGAAATCACTGTTTGATTGATGACTCTGGCAGAACAAGCTCTACATCTGGCCGCCGAAGAGTTCTGGTCAATCACACTGTTTTCAGCCGCTGCCGCTATAGGCGGCTTCTACTTTGCGTTCCGTTTTCTGCGCCGTGCCCGCATCATAGAGGATACACCGACAGCCAACATTCGATCGGCCCACCAAGGCTACGTGGAGCTGGCAGGCACCGCCGCACAGATGGGTGGGGAACCTATCCTGGCCCCCCTGACCGGACTACCTTGCTGCTGGTACAGTTATAAGGTTGAACGGCGCAGTGACAAAGGTTGGTTTACCGTGGACTCCGGAACTAGCGACCACCTGTTCCTGCTGAGAGATAGCACCGGCGACTGCATCATCGACCCAGAAGGAGCAGATGTAACCTCCGATCAGAAGGATGTGTGGGAGGGCGACAACGCTATTACACCAGACCATGTAAACAGAAAACTCCCCTCAAACTGGAAGATATTAATAAACTTAGGACGGAGTATCAGCAGCACTGAGGCTATCGGTTCAAGGCGCCGTTTCACCGAGACACGTATTCATGATGGCGACCAGATCTACGCCATCGGTCTATTCAAGACTTTGGATGAAGTAGATCATATAAAACAGCGCGGCGAGATATCTCGTGAACTCTTGTGCGAATGGAAAAAGGACCATGCATCCCTGTTATTCGAATTTGACCGCAACCGAGATGGGCATATCGACCAAAAGGAGTGGGAGGAGGTTCGGCACAAAGCCGAAGAGCAGGCCCGAACAGAGCAACAGGAGCTTATAGACGGCAGCATTATAAATACCCTGAGCAATACCGGTTCCAGGAATCATCCATTCCTGCTCTCCACCTTGCCACAATTCGATCTGGTCCACCGCTTCCGCCGCAACGTCCTGTTCTCTGTTATCACCTTTTTTGCTGGTGGAGCCTTGGCCATCTGGATGCTCACACTAAAACTTACCGCTGTGTGATAAAGCCATTTCATGTAACAATGTGCGATTTGACATTCAGGACCAGACGTTAAATGGACAACCCTCTACTCAATCTTCAGGGACTGCCGGCCTTTTCTCGCATCCGCCCAGAGCATGTAGAGCCTGCTATTGACCAACTGCTAGCCGACTGTCGCAGAAAGACAGAACAACTCCTGAGCGAAATCCAAGGATTTACCTGGGACAACCTGGTAGAGCCTCTTGAGATCTTGGATGATCGCCTAGACTGCGCCTGGTCACCCGTCAGCCACATGAATTCGGTGGTTAACTCAGAAGATCTACGCCAAGCCTACAACGCCTGCCTGCCCAAGCTCAGCGCCTACGCAACTGAGGTGGGACAAAACGAACTCCTATATCAAGCATACAAACAGATTCGTGAAAACAGTACCGACCTGGACTACGCCCAGATAAAAAGTTTAGATAACGCCTTGCTCGGATTTCACCTCTCCGGCGTGGATCTACCGGAGGCGGAAAAGAGCCGCTTCAAAGAGATCAGCCAGGAATTATCCAGACTGGGCAGCAGATTCAACGAAAACCTGCTAGATGCCACCAACGCCTGGACCAAGTTAATAAAAGATGAGAGCGAACTAACTGGGTTACCGCAGTCGGCCAAAGACCTGGCACGCCAGGCGGCAGAACAAAGGGGGGAAGATGGCTGGATGTTCACCCTGGATTTTCCGTCCTACCTGCCGGTACTTACCTACGCTGAAAATCGGGAGTTGCGCTATGAGATGTATGAGGCCTACTCCACCCGCGCCTCTGACCGCGGCCCCCACGCGGGCCAGTGGGACAACGGGGAGATCATGGAGCAGATCCTGGCGCTAAAACACGAACAGGCCCAACTGCTGGGTTTTGACAACTATGTGCAACGCTCCCTGGCCCGGAAAATGGCCCGCAGCGGAGAAGAGGTGATGGAATTTCTGACCGATCTGGCCGATCGCTCACTCCCACAAGCCAAGGCTGAATTTTCTGAACTCAAACAATATGCACTAGAAGAGTTCGGTGCAGACGATTTGGAGGCATGGGATATAAGCTTCTATTCAGAAAAACTACGTCAACAACGCTACTCCATATCCCAGGAGGAGATAAAGCCTTACCTGCCGGAAACCAGGGTCATCCCCGGTATGTTCGAGGTGGTTAGACGTCTATTCGGCATGGAGATAACTCTGGTTGATGGCATAGATTGCTGGCACCCGGACGTGCGTTTCTACGAAATCAGAGGTCAGGACGGCAAGCTGCGCGGAGAGTTCTATCTGGACCTCTATGCCCGCCCCAACAAACGGGGCGGTGCCTGGATGGATGACTGTTTCGGCCGATTTGTGACCAAACAACGCTGCCAGACCCCAGTGGCATATCTCACCTGCAACTTCTCCCCGCCTATCGGTGATCAGCCAGCTCTGCTTACTCATGATGAAGTGGTAACCCTATTCCATGAATTCGGCCACGGTCTGCACCATATGTTGACCCAGATCGACTATCCGGGCGTATCCGGCATCAGTGGTGTTGCCTGGGATGCGGTGGAACTGCCATCTCAGTTCATGGAAAACTGGTGCTGGGAACGAGAGGCTTTGGACCTGGTCTCCGGTCACTATGAAACCGGGGAGTCGATCCCGGAAGAGATGTACCGCCGGATGCGCGCCGCTAAAAATTTCCAGTCCGGTATGCAGATGGTAAGACAACTAGAATTCTCCTTGTTCGATATGCGTATCCATCAAGAGTACTCCCCGGAACTGGGTAGCAGGATCTATGAGATCCTGGAACAGGTAAGGGATGAGGTTGCTGTAATCCGCCCACCGGAGTTTAATCGGTTCGCTCACGGCTTCTCCCATATCTTTGGCGGCGGTTACGGTGCAGGCTATTACAGCTATAAATGGGCGGAGGTTCTTTCCGCCGATGCCTTCTCTTTATTTGAGAAGAGAGGTATTTTCGACCAAAATACCGGAAAATCTTTCTTACAAAACATCCTGGAGCAGGGTGGTGCGAAAGATGCGATGGAACTATTCGTGGCGTTTCGGGGTCGGGAACCGAAGATTGACGCCCTTTTACGTCATAGCGGAATACCCGCAGAGGCAACACCTGAGGAATAAGCATAATGTTAAGAATTCTATTTGTCCTCCTTTTGACTATAAGCAGCGTTCAGGCGGCACATATCACTGATAAACTTCTGGTCGGGCTATACGCTCAGCCCAAATCTGGAGTCCAACCAATCAAAGTCCTGCCCAGCGGAACGCCGTTGGAGGTACTGGAACGAAAAGATGCCTTCTCCAAGGTAAGACTTGGAGACGGTAAAGAGGGCTGGGTCAAATCGGTCTACATAAGTAACGAGAAGCCGGCTCGAGCCATGTTGCTCGAGCTACAGGCCAAGTCCGGCACACTGAAAAACAAGATAAGTGAATTGGAAAAAGAGCTGAAGGCGGCTAAAGGCTCATCACCATCCACACAAAACGAAGACCTGGAAAAAATCCAGCAGGAACTGGATCAGACCAAAGAGAAGCTCGCGCTGGCAGGAGACGCGCTCAAGAATGAGCAACAGGAAACCAAACGTCTTATGCAGCTGCTGAAGAAATCCAACTCTACCGCATCTGAGGATAAAACAGCGGAAATCAACGCCCTAAAGAAAAAGCTATCGGCAAGCGAATCAGAACTGAATGCAACTCTGCATGAGGCCCAGCTGCTTCAGGATTTGTTGAAAAAGACGGATCAAACATCGAGTAAGAGAATCGCCGACCTGGAGCAGGAGCTGTTACAAACAAAGAAAAAGTTTGAGGATCTCAAATCTTCAGGCGGCGCAAATCCGCAACTTTTAAAACAGAACAAGGTACTTAGACAACGCTTTAATCAAGTTGCAAAGATCCTGAGTTCTCCCATACCAAAGGTGGACATGAAGAATATAGATACAGGTTTTGGATTCAGCATGTGGATACCCACGATCGTCTTACTCATGATCGCCGGCTTTGTAGGTGGCGTAGTCTTCAATAACTTCCGCATGCGCAAACGTCATGGCGGCTTCAAAGTATAACCTATAAACAACGGCTAAGATCCTATGGAATACAAAGACCTGAGGGATTTCATCAAGCAATTGGAGGACCTGGGAGAGCTTAAACGCATTGCCGTAGAGGTGGACCCCTATTTAGAGATAACAGAGATTTGCGACCGCGCCTTGCGTCAAAACGGTCCGGCCTTGTTGTTTGAAAAAGTAAAAGGTTCGCAATACCCTCTTCTGGCTAACCTATTCGGCACCCCCAGAAGAGTAGCTTTGGGCATGGGTGAAGAGTCAGCACAGGCCTTGCAGGAAGTGGGAGCGCTTCTGGCCATGCTTAAAGAGCCGGAGCCGCCCAAAGGAATGCGTGATGCGTGGGAAAAGCTGCCGATCTTTAAAAAGGTGCTGGACATGTCCCCCAAAGAAAAGAAGGGCGCACCTTGCCAGGAAGTTATCATCGAGGGAGAAAAGGTGGATCTGGGGCAGATTCCGATCCAGACCTGCTGGCCTGAGGATGCCGGCCCCCTTATTACCTGGGGCCTTGTAGTAACCAAGGGTCCGGACAAACCGAGGCTAAACCTAGGCATCTACCGCATGCAGGTCATCGGGAAAAACCGCGTCATCATGCGCTGGTTATCCCATCGAGGAGGCGCATTGGATTTCAGGGCCTGGCAGCAACAGCACCCAGGCGAACCCTATCCTGTCGCTGTGGCCCTGGGAGCGGACCCGGCAACAACCCTAGCTGCAGTGACCCCCATCCCGGACAGCCTGTCAGAATATGCCTTTGCCGGTCTACTCAGAGGCAGCCGCACAGAGGTCACCGGATGTATTGGCTCAGAGTTGCAGGTCCCAGCATCTGCCGAATTCGTTTTGGAAGGCCATATACATCCGGATGATATGGCGCTGGAGGGGCCTTTCGGCGACCATACCGGATATTACAACGAGGTAGATGAGTTCCCGGTATTTACCATCGACCGCATTACCCACAGGAACAACCCTATCTACCATAGCACCTACACTGGGAGACCGCCGGACGAGCCGTCTATCCTGGGTGTGGCGCTGAATGAGGTCTTTATACCCATCTTGAAAAAGCAGTTTCCTGAGATCGTGGATTTTTATCTTCCCCCCGAAGGCTGCTCCTACCGCATGGCCCTGGTCAGCATCAGAAAGGAGTATCCTGGACACGCTGCTAGGGTTATGTTGGGGATATGGTCATTTCTGCGCCAATTCATGTACACAAAGTTCGTCATCGTAACCGATGATGACGTTGATGTAAGAAGGTGGGAAGACGTCATCTGGGCCATAAGCACACGCATGGACCCAAGCCGCGACACTACTATCATAGATAACACCCCCATTGACTATCTTGACTTTGCATCTCCTGTGTCCGGTCTGGGTTCTAAAATAGGTTTCGACGCCACCAACAAGTGGCCTGGCGAGACGCAAAGGGAGTGGGGAAAACCGATAGTTATGGACAAAGAGGTCAAACATCGCATCGACGCGATTTGGGATGATTTAAAAATAGAGTAAAAAAAACTCTATTCACCCCCTATACTAATTAAAAAACCAACGGAGGCTGACCCAATGCGTACAATAATGCTAATGAATGCCAAAGGTGGATGTGGCAAGACAACACTGGCGACAAACATTGCTACTTGGTTTGCTGATGAAGGGCATAAGGTTGCCCTAGCAGACTTCGACCCGCAGGGTTCGTCGTTGGATTGGTTGGAGGCTCGTAAAGGCTACGAAGGAATCCCTGTGATAGAGGGCATAAACGCCTCCACCGACCCCGTTTCACCAGCCAGAGGTACGGATTTTCTGATAATGGATGCGCCAGCGAATATCCATGGCAAAGAGATCAACTCGTTGTTACGGCGTGTTCAGACCCTAATCGTACCTGTACTGCCTTCCCCTATCGATATGCGGGCCTGCAACCGATTTCTGGAAGAGCTGCTCACTAGTGGAAGAGTTTCCAAAAAACAGACCAAGATCGCCATAGTAGCTAACAGGGTTATGGAGAGAACTAACATATACAAGCAGCTGGAGGAGTACCTTGGGCATCTGAAGATACCCGCCCTGACCCATCTGCGGGAGAGTCAAAACTATATACGCTCAGCTGAAAAAGGACTTGGGCTGTTTGAACTTGCCCCATCTATGGTATGGCCGGATCTAGAGCAATGGGACCCCATCATAGAGTGGCTAACCAGCAGAAAAAGCATGCCTACAAAATAGTTAGCTTTAGGCCAGCAGTCTTGGTTAGAAAGGCATAGGAGGGTTAAGGCACATGGAATCATCAAGAGTGCTACTTGTTGATGATGAAACCAGTGTGCTTGAAGGATTCCGAAGAGGTCTACGCAAGCAGTTTAAACTAAAGACCGCGACAAGTGGGCTAGAGGCGCTAGAGCTTTTAAAACACAGCCAAAATTATGCTGTAGTCATCTCAGACATGCGTATGCCGGGCATGACAGGGCTGGAGTTGCTTTCCAAGGTGCGTGAACTCAGCCCTGATACTGTTCGCATAATGCTGACTGGAAATCCTGACCAGAAAACGGTAATAGATGCCATAAACCATGGTGAAATCTATAAATTCCTCACCAAGCCATGCGACATATCCGTCATGGGGGATGCCATTGCCGAAGGCATTCAGCGCTATAAGCAGATCAAGGCTAACCGAGCTCTACTGGATCAAAGCGCCTCAAAGGTTAAGGGGTTGTCACAGCAGCTATCATATCAAGCCTCACACGATCCACTTACAGGCCTAGACAACAGGCGATCTTTTGAAATCAGGCTCTATCAAGCCTTGGCGTCTGCACAAAATGAGGGGCTAACTCACGCGGTCTGTTATCTAGATCTGGATCACCTCCATGTCATCAACGACAGCTTTGGTATAGATAAAGGAAACGAGCTTCTAAAAAGGGTCGCGTCAATACTTAAGCATGGTCGCAGACGCGATGATATGGTAGCCCGTTTGGCCGGAGACGAATTTGCCGTATTGTTAAACGAGTGCGATCTCGGGCAGGCACGTGTGATCGTGGAAAAACTGCACAAAGAGATCAGTGAGCTCCAGATAGAGAACAATGGCAATTCTGTAGCTGCAAGTGTCAGCATAGGGTTAACGCCCATTACCGGTGATGATAAAGCTGTTGCGACCATAATACGTACTGCAGAGTCAGCCTGTGCCCTTGCAAGAGAAAAAGGCTTGAATGTAATACATGTTGCCGATGACCGAGACGAGGAGCTTAAGGAGAGACTGGGAGAGGTGCTGCTGGTCGCCGACATAAACTCAGCATTAGAACAGGATAGATTTAGGCTCTATTACCAAAGCATTGTTCCACTAAATCCACATATTTCAGATGGGCAGCATTATGAGCTGCTGTTACGAATGATTCGTGACAACGGAGAAATCTACACCCCCAACGTTTTCTTGCCAGCAGCCGAACACTACCATCTAACCCCGAAAATCGACTGCTGGGTAATTCGTAATTATGCCAACTGGCTTAAAGAAAACCCGGCACAACTAAAAAAACTCTCGGTCTGTTCCATAAATCTATCCGGACTTTCTCTTGGCAGCAACGAAGTCCTTGATTGCGTAATTGATTCCTTTTCCACTGGCCCAATTCCAGCAGAAAAGATCTGTTTCGAGATCACAGAGACCACTGCTATCCTTAAGCTGGATGCCGCTATGGAGTTCATGACATCTCTAAAGTCCAGGGGATTTCTCTTTGCCCTGGACGATTTTGGTAGCGGATACTCTTCATTTGCCTATCTCAGAAACCTGCCGGTAGATTACCTTAAGATAGACGGCGCATTTGTTAAGAACATTGACCAGGATATGGTAAACAGGAATATGGTTAAATCCATAAATGAAATTGGCCGTTCCATGGGAATGCGAACCATTGCCGAATTCGTTGAAAACAAGGATGTTCGCAAGTGTCTTGAGGAGATACAGGTTGATTATGTACAAGGCTACTTGCTTAGCAAGCCACGGCCACTAGATGATCTACAATAGCTGTTAGACCTTTTGTTTAAGTGCATGAAATATGTGCCGATATAGATGACGACAGGTGTAGTTTCATTAGTCGGTATCTAGCAAATTTGATGCACAAACTGCTCATGGAGTCATTATGCATAGGATCATGATTGTCGACGATGAGGAGAATATTCTTAGTTCCCTTAATCGAATCCTCAAGAGGGAAAATGACTTTGAGGTTGTGGCTCACACTGATCCACATGCAGCCCTCGCCGATGCCAATAGATCAGAGTTTCATCTGTTCTTGTCTGATTACCGAATGCCCTCCATGGATGGCGTTGACTTCCTGGTAAACACAAAAAAATCAAACCCCCATGCCATGCGCCTAATAATAAGCGGGGCGGCGGACTTCTCTGCCTTGATGGATGCCATAAACCAGGCAGAAATATACCGCTTTATCCCAAAACCGATACAGGTACACGATTTTTTACAAACCCTGCGCCAAGCCCTGCACACCTATGACCTCATGGAAGAGAACAGACGCCTTTCCACCCTGGTGAAAGAGCAGCAGAATGAGCTTAAAAACAGAGAGTATGCTCTGAAGCAGTTCGCAGAGCATCATCCCACTCTGGCAAATGTTGAGTGGGAAGAGGATGGCTCCATCATCATTAACGAAGGCGATCTTTAATTCTTAGCCTTGGTAACCAACAAAACCCGCACAGGTCCGGAAATGATCTCGTTCTCCTCAGAGGATACGAGACGTAAAAGCACCGCCGTACTCAGCTCCTGGCCTTTTGCCACCAGCAGAGTTCCAGCAGCAGAGCGTATATTCTGATCAAGTATCATGCCCGGTTTCAACCTAGTTATAGGTAGAGTCATAACCTCAAAGCTGGCGCCCCCCTTGCCTGCAACTAGAGCCTGCACCAAGGCTGGATCATATTTCTCAGGATGTTGTTTTAACTGTCCAATAGCCTGCTCGCTATCCATGCCACGCGATACACAGTCATCATAGGCTAATGCAACCTTTAGTATCTGCCCGCCTAGTATCCCTTTTTGTTCCAGGGTCAATACCTTATCAATCTCTATCTTATCCGGATCCGCGTTCTGCTGTTCCACCATTGCGGCAATCGTTTCAAATCGCGGGACATGCTGCAGCAAGCGTGCACCTATCTCCGGGTGCTTATTAAACTGCTGTTGTTCTTGTTTGGATATCTCCTTGCCTGCCGCTATCTTTTCCATAACCTCACTCGGCATGGTTATGCATCCAAGCTGTGACAGCATCGCAGCCAGTTCATAGCTCCAGACATCTGGAAGTTGCAGCTCTGTAGCCATGTATCGAACATTTCTCTTGATACGAGAGGCGCGACTAAACGAGGCTGGGTTTATCAGGCCTAAAATATCGGCCAATAGGTTAATCGCCCCCTTGAGGGTCTTATTCAAAATCTCCTTTTCAGCAGTCACTAGACGATAGTGCTGAATACCATCAATCATGGTCTCGAAAAGAACTCCGATGGGTACCGGTTTTTGCAGAAAGCGGTATATATTGCCATCATTGATGGAGCGGATTGCCACATCCAGGTTGGCATTTCCGGTAAGCATTACCCGCACAGTATCCTGTGAAAGCATCCTTACCTTGATCAGAAACTCCAGGCCATCCATATTTGGCATCTGCATATCAGATATTACTACTGCAAAGGGCCCATCATAGGTTATAGCCTGAATTGCATCTTCACCACTGGCGGCAGTAACCAGATTTATCCGCTTATGGAACTGCCGGTTGAATGAATCCAGCAGATTACGATCGTCATCTACCAATAGCACTTTTTCAGCAGGTCTGGACATTTCTGGCCTCCACCTCTCTTTTGCCACTTAGTATTCTTATACTGCGCCTATGGCAATATAATTTTCTGCTCTTGGCTACAAAATCCCTTCTGTCTTCAAATTCCATATCAACTTCTATCCCTATCTGTTAACTCATCATTACATAGTGTTTCCCATACCTGTATTCTGTCCTCAAGCCCCAAACAAGACAGATACTGCATGTCTAGTCTATCGGAAACAGGCCCCGCGCTTTTCTCACTGCGCACATTTTCCAACGTGCTGGCGACATGAACCGCTGTCAGGGGTGTAAATTTAGTCCCTCCCACTTTATGTGGTATGTGATGAAACGCAACCGCCTCTAACACCGGATCAGAAAAGCCCCAAAGTCCGAACAGGTATGCCCCCACAGCAGCATGGTCGGCTCCAAAAATTTCTCGCTCTGCGATATAGGTATCCATGTGCTCGTTCTGCTCCAACTCAACTACTTTTTTGTATTTCTCAGGCATACTATCCACCAGAACGAATATACCGACATCGTGTAAAAATCCCGCCAGATAACTCTGCTCAATAATCTGTTTTTCAGCCTCCTCAGATATAGCAATTCGCTTAGCTATAAGACCAACCCTAACGCTGTGGTCAACCGATTTTTCAAGTATAAACCCGGAACGGCTCAACTTCTGCTCATCGAATTGAGAAAACAAATCCACCGACAACACCAAATGCTTAATAATATCTACACCGAGCAGCGTTACGGCCTCTTCTGGATTGGACACCTGTCGACCTAGCCCAAAAAAGGCAGAATTAACCAACTGTATGACTTTAGTCGATATGGCAGGATCCTGAGAGATGATCTCCTCAATCTCATTTATCGAGATCTCTGATAACTTCAGCTTGCCCACCAGAGTGGAATACAGGTGCGGAGGACTTGGCAAGGCATCTAGACCCGACACCACCGTCTGCAGTTTCTTATCTACAAGTAGATCACGTAGTGAAAAAGACTTGCTCAGGGCCGCCTTTAGAGAATCTATGTTACATGGTTTGGGAAAAAATTGATGAGCTGACTTTACCGACTGCAATGTCATATCATCTTTTGAGTGCCCAGATAAAATAAATCGAACCACGTTTGGATAGAGACGAGAGACCTCATCCAATAGCTGGACGCCGTTGATACCCGGCATACGCATATCTGTTACAACGGCATCGAAACTCTTCTGAGACAGCAGCTCAAGGGCCTCTTCACCAGAGGCCAAAAAACTCATATCCCAATTCTTGCGTTCGGGCCGCAGAGCTCTGCGCAAACCATCCAAGATGCCCTGGTTATCATCAACAAACAGAATGCGTTTCTTATCCATAAGCTCCTTCACTCAGCCATTGAGTGGCAAGCACACCGTAAAAGTAGAACCTTCTCCAACACTGCTTTCTACATAAATGGTACCACCATGTTTATCCACTACTGCAGAGTAGGCTATAGCCAATCCCTGACCAGTGCCTGTCCCAACTCCTTTGGTTGTAAAAAATGGGTCAAAGATGCGTGTGCGTATCTCATCAGACATTCCAACGCCCGTATCACTGATCACGATCTTGACCCACGGCGTTGACTTAATTGTTGATATGGTTATAACACCTTTATTGTCACTATCTTTATCTATCTTGTCTTTAATAGCCTGCGCAGCATTTACCACAATATTCAGGATCACCTGATTAAAGTCACCCGGCAAGCAGGGCACCATGGGCAAAGACGGATCAAGATTCAACTGCATATCGGCATAATACTTCCACTCATTGCGCGACACCGTAACCGTGCTTTCTATGGCAGAGTTGATATCTATCGGAGTCTTCTCTTCAATACCAGGATGAGAAAACTCCTTCATGGCGCGCACAATATCTCCAACCCGCTCAATACCCTCAAGTGACTGGTTAATGGCCTTTGGAATCTCATCCTGTAGGTAGTCAATATCAATCTCCTCCGCCAACTCTTTAGCCTGAGCAGTCAGCTCGGTTGCATCCTCGCCACGACTGTATGCATCAATCAGTTGGTCCTTGATCTCAATTAGCTTTGCTATATCTCCAAAAGCCTCTTTAACAAATCTGGTATTGTCGCCAACAAATTGGATTGGGGTGTTTATCTCATGTGCAATACCTGCGGCTAGCTGTCCTATAGATTCCAGCTTCTGAGCATGTCTCAGCTGTATCTCCATCCTGTTCCATTCATCTTCCGATTCCCGACGCTGAGTAATATCTCGCACACTGATAATCACCATGTCCTGCCCGGGTATGTCGGCCTTGGTCACATTGAGTTCTATAGGTATCTTAAAGCCATCACTATGGATCCCCATGGTTTCATGCAATGTGTTTACAGGCTCATGTTCACTTGCCTCTAAATAGAACTTAAACCCCTCATCCATCTCGGTAACTAAAAGTTCATCGATATGATGGCCAGCCATTTCAACCTTTATATATCCAAAGATAAGCTTAGCGGCTCTATTTAGCATCTTTATCTGGCCAGACTCATCTACAATAATAATCCCGTCGCCTGTTGCCTCTAAAATACTGCGGCTGGCCTCTTCCCTCTCCTGGAGACCTTGATTTAGCTCATATAGCTCAAGGCTTTTTTGTTCTAACAATTCCTCTGCCTGCTTTCTAGCAGCCTTCTCACGAGCGCATCTTTTCGTTAGACGATCGATCTCGCTCATGCAGATTCCCTCAACGTCAACAAAAATCTTGCGGCATTTTCTTTATCATCCGGCCCTGTATCACACTCAATATCGATCTCCTCCCCAAAGTGGTCCACCACACCTTCAATCATGCCATGAGCAAGGTCGACAAATGGACGCGAAGAGTGATAGATCAAAACAAACTGGTTTGGATGGGCAGACTCAAAACCAAAAGTAGGAAGCCTTGCATCAGGATAGAGTTTGCGTACTTCCTGATTCATGTAATCCTCTACCGCATATAGAAGCTCAAACGTTGATTTGGCGTTATGGGTAAAATGAGGGAACCCCACAACTAAACGCCCAAATAGGTATTTACCGAAACCACGCAATATCCCCGAAGTAGAAGTTTCACTCCGCTCGCTCAAGCTATTCACCAAGCTAACTAGTTCTTGATGTCGATAACTGCCGACCGTTGTATAAGCACCACCTGAAGGCAGATCACAAGCATCGATGATGTCATCCACCATTTCAGGGGAATAGACTGCCTCGACATATTCGAGAAACTCTGAAAATATCAGGCCTTTCATCTGGATACCCTTTTCCCTGTGCTTGTTGCCAAGATTTCATTATTCAACCGCCGGTTGAGAGCTATCGGAAAAAGTCTGTAATTATCGTTGACCCTTTCACTCTATGTTTGCGCTTGAATCCAGAAAAACTTTAGTAATTTATTTACCAAAACAGGCGGATAGCCCTGATTCCAAGGTTGGATGGATAAGGGATATTCCCAGCTCTTTTATTACCTTGCTGTTGTCTAATCTTCTGGACTCTTGCATATATGAGAGCATACCGGCAGAAAGCTCATGTTGCGCCTGTGCAAACGAAATGGCAGGGGGTGCAGGTAACCCTGCCATTTCGGCAATTTGTCTAAAGTAATCGATCATGGTCCCGGGTGAGCCATCGCTTACATTGTAGACTGCTCCATCAAGGCCTTTATCCATAGCGGCTGCACATATCTGCACCAAATCATCGACATGGATTCGGTTGGTCCAAGGGGACTCTTCGGGACGCACCAATGGCAGCCCTTTAAGCAGGCGTTCTAACGGCAGCTTATCTGGACCATATATACCTCCCACTCGCAAGGTCACCAGTTCGCGCCCAGTTCTGATGTGCCAATCCAGAAAAGTACGCTCCGCATCCCAGCGCCTTTTGGCCCTGGGGGCCACCGGATTGACCGGGCGATCTTCGGTCACCCACTCCCCTTTACAGTCTCCATACACGCCTGTTGTGCTCAGATAGACTATTCTTTGTGGGTCGCCCTGACGCTCAAACTCCGCTATCAATCTGCGCACCCTGGTATCTAAATAACCGGATTTTGGTGGCGGGATAAAATAGAACAGAGAGGAGTCTTGAAGAGGCAGATCCGGTAATACAGCCTGATCCAGATCCGCCTGCAAAGAGCTGATCCCTAGCCCATCCAGCAGTTCTATACTGGAACTAGTGCGTACCACACCTGTTACTTGCCTAGTATCTCTGAGACGATGCCTGGCCAACAGTCGCCCCAGATAGCCACAACCAAAGATCAACTCTGGCATAGACAATCAGGATGATTCGCCTGTCACCGGCAGTGGCGCATCTAGAGGTTGACGCAGACCTGATGAAGAAGACCCTTCTTCAGGATCTCCCTGGGCCTTACGTCCATTGTACTTCCAGAGACGAGTACCCGGACCATCGGACATAAGCTCCAGACCGGCCCGAAAGTTATCGGTGGCCAGCTCCTTCTCTCCCATCTGCTCCAACAATATACCCAGTTCCAGATACGCCTCGGCAGAAGACTTGATCCCGATACTGGCCTCAAGATAACTGCGAGCCTTACCCCATAGCTTACTGCGAAGACAAATATGCCCTAGGGTCAGAAGTAACGCAGGACTGTGTTGATGTTCTACAAGCCAGGACTCGGCGCGGCTCAATTGACGGGATGGATTGTTCCCATCTATCAAACCATAGAGCCCTACCAGACCTTCATCCCAAGCCTTTGCTATGGCCTCTTCAAGCAGACGTTCTGCCTCGGCATTACCTCCAGTGGACCACAGATGACGTACGTAGATCTCTACAATATCCGTCTGATTACGTAGATGCCTGGGCACCTGTTTCCAAATACCGCTCAATCCCTCTTTATCACCGGCCTCATCCGCCCTCTGCATCAGACCTAGATAGACCATCACCTCGAGCCTTTGCATCTCCTCTTTTGTTATTGCATCACTCTTGGCCAAATCCGGCAGTAATTGTTGTAGGGCACTCCAATCCTCCAGACGCCGGTATAGATTCATCGAAAGTTTGAGCACATATCCATGCTTGGGGGCAATCTCCCGCAAATGCATCAAAGTGGCCAGCGCCTGCTCCATTTGATCGTGTGAGAGTTGCAACTCAGCTTGTGTAATGTAGACCGCAAGATCTTCTGAAGGCATGCTCTCCTGGGCCAATTTAAGATAACTATCACGCTTGGCAAAAGCGCCCCGTTCTTGAGCTGCACGAGCAGCGCCAAGGTAGTTCAATATGGCCTTGTCAGAAACCTCGGCATATTTGATCAGTTTCTGTTCAGCGCTTTTCCATTTACCAGCAGCCATATCCAACATGCCGTTAGTCAGCGAGTTTTGTGCGCGCTGCTTCCGACGGCCTTTTTTCCAATCCTGCCATCTTTCTGGTATTGACCAGACTCTTATGAGGGTGCGTATAGCAAAATAGAGCACAAGGAACAGGGCCAGATCTAACAGAATAAATAGGGCCAGGCTCCCCTCCACCGTCCATGCCCCATATCCCAGCAGGGCATAGCCATTATTCATATTCAACAGAGAGACTAGCGCCACAGCGAGCGCAATAAGGATGAGGGCGCCGATAAGTCGCTTCATGGAGCCACCTTCTTTTCAACCTGTGTCTCTTCCTGCTTTGGATCCGGCTCTGGCTGATTCCCCTCTTGTTCAGGTTGCTCCGACTCTTCGCTGGTCTGTTGGTCATCTACCTGTTTTTGTTCCTCCTTAACCCCCATCTCCTTCTCTTCAATCTGTTTCATCTCTGGCTCTGGCTCAGCCCGCTCTGGCTCCTCTACCACCTGCCCCTGCTGCTCCAGGAGCAGGCGCAATGAACCTGAAATATCTGGCATCTTGGCCTCAAGCTCCAACCCTCTGAGCTCGTTTACCCCATTCAGCATCCCTTTGGTAAGAGCGTCATCCTGATCAAAGAACTCCTGGATCCACGCCTCAACCCGTTGCATGCTGGCATCAAACAGAGGCTTGTCTCTCCGCAACAGCGCCAGCCTAGCCCCCTCCAGTTGCAATCTGAGGTTCTGGTAGAGAAAGAACCTCTGATCCGGTTCTAGCATAGTAGTCACCGGTCGATCGCTTCGCCTTATCTTGAGGAGCGCCTTAAATCCGCCCCAGAAATCTTTCAATGCCCTATCGAAGCTAAACTCCTTCTCATCTTTGCTTCTCTCTTCGGTCTCAGGGCTGGCTTGTGGAACGGAATGGGGCAGTTTCAGCTTCTCAACCTGCGAGATCAGGCCTGTCAACTTCGCGGCCTGACCGGCCAGATCCAGCCGTCTCAGACCTTTGAGCTCTGCCATCTCAGTTGCCAACTTCTCACGGACTGCGGTCCAGGCCGGATCCCCCGAGTCGTGTAGACGTTTGTCTGCTCGCTCCAGCGCCACCAGGGCGGTAACACTATCTCCTTCAAGCTGTAGACGATGATTGGCGATGCGCATTAGATACTCTGCCTCCGCCACTATCCAATGGGTACTGCTTCTGCCTACCCGCTCATACACCAGATCCAGCGACTGTTGCATCTCCTCCGTCTTCTGCTTCAACCATTCGTCCTGCTTTTTAATTACCGATTCTTGTGTCGACATGGATTGATCAGCTTTATCCAGACGCCCTTTGTTCTCCTTCAGTTGTTTTTTCAGGGTGTCCAGCTCCTGCTTTTCCAGCTGTAAGGCGTCATTAAGGTCCGACGATTTCATATAGGAGACAACCAATCCACTCAACGCCAGTATCAAAGCGAGCAGAGCCGCTCTCATTGGAGCCTTGGAAGGTGTTTGGGTTGAATCAGAATCTTTCGCCAGCTTTGAAGGTTCTACCATTTCTGGCTCAGATGGACCTGTTTCCTGTTTTTCTATGTCATTCATATTTTTGTTCCAGGGGATGTTTTTCGGGGTAATTCAATCAATTCCAAACTGTTTTTCAAAGACCCCTTCAGATCTAGAGTAGCAAAGGTAGGTCACATCGTTAAGGTCTGTTTTCGGCCCATGAACTGACCGCCTTTAGCAATCCCCAGTCAGATGCCTCGTCTGCCAGGATGATATTGCCACAGCCAAGCTCCTGCGCCCGAACCATTATTCGCTCACTTACTACCACCAAGGGCGTGTTATATACCATGGCTCTGCCCTCCTCTCCCAACAGTGAAAAGAGATTCTCCAAGATCTCTATGCTGGTTACGGTAACTATGTCCACCTCTTTATCCCATGAAGCCAGCAGCGGATTCGCGTCTGCTGAAGGGATGCTCCTTGAGTACACCTCTGCATAGTCTACTATCGCGCCGCGCTCTCGCAGTGTGTCACCCAACAATTTACGCCCTCCATTGCCCCGAAAGATCAGGACGTGTTTGCCGGCAACGCCTATCAGCTCCGGCAAGGCCAGTAAGGATTCACTATCGGATTGCCCTTCCGGACTTATGTCTACCTCTATCCCGTTTTCAACCAGCAACCGGGCTGTGCTTTTTCCAACGGCGCATATCTTAGTCTCGACCGGGAACGCTCTATTGCCCATTAGTTCCAAGCCATATTTCACCGCGTTTGGACTTATGAATATGACGATCTGGTAATCGGCAACCCTTTGCAGGAGTCCTTCGGCGACAGATGGATTTTGTGCCGACCCGATGGCTATGGTGGGAAAACAAACCGACCTGCCTCCATGCTCCGCAATCAGCTTGCAGAGTGTGTCGGCCTGCCCGCTGGGACGGGTAACCAGGACGCCGACACCGTTCAGGTCGTTAATCGCCATATAGCGCCTTGAGAATGGGCTCTGCGCCATTGGCCAGCAACTCATCAGCCAGCTCCACCCCCATGACCTCCGCATCGTGCGGCGCACCCCTGCGCTCTCCGCGGATGATATTGCTGCCGTCTGTCTCTCCCACTAGGCCGCGCAGATAGAGTTCATCGCCCTGTAGTATGGCGTGGCCAGCGATCGGGACCTGACACCCCCCCATCAGACGATGGTTCATGGCCCGTTCCGCACTCACACAAACCGCAGTGTCGGCATGCAACAGGGGCTCCAGAAGGCTATTGACCCAATCATCATCCAAACGACATTCAATACCAAGCGCACCCTGTCCAATCGCCGGAAGGCTCTGCTCCGGCTCCAGATAAGAGGTCAGTCGCTCCTGAAAACCCAGCCTTATCAGTCCTGCAGATGCCAAAATGATGGCGTCGAACTCACCTTCATCCAGCTTGCGCAAGCGAGTATTTACGTTGCCGCGCAGGGGGGCGATCTTCAGATCAGGACGGCTTTCGCCGAGCTGGCACTGCCGGCGCAGGCTTGAGGTTCCAACCACCGCACCATGGGGCAGTTCGTCCAAACACCTATACTTATTGGACACAAAGGCGTCTCTAGGGTCTTCCCGTTCCATGATTACCGGCAGATGCAGCCCCTCAGGCAGCTCTGCTGGCACATCCTTCATAGAGTGAACCGCTATATCGGCCGTGCCCTCAAGCATGCCCTGTTCCAGCTCCTTTACAAACAACCCCTTGCCGCCGATCTTGGCCAAGGGCGTGTCCAAAATCTTGTCGCCCTGGGTACTCATACCCAACACTTCCACCTCTAGCCCGGCGTGAAGCCTTTTTAGCTCTGCGGCAACATGTTCCGCCTGCCATAAGGCCAAAGGAGATTTTCTGGTGGCTATTCGAATTGTCTTATTGGTCATGTAGTAAGGTCCGGCTAAAAAGTTAAATGCTAAATGCTCGGTTGCTGGGTGGCAAATCTGATGCTGTTTTTAACCACCCTTCAGCCAGCGGCGCACCTCCGGCAGATGCCTACGACTTACCTCGAGCCGATCTTCTATGTCCCGAAAACAGACCTGAAAGTGTCCGTCTGACCTCTTTTCCAGAGCGCTTAGGTACTTCTTTGAAACCAGGGCGTTTCGATGTATTCGCAGAAATCCGCTGCCTGCCTGCTGTTCCAGCGATTTCAAAGACTCCTCCAGGAGGGCCTCTCCCCCAGGATGTCTGGCTACCACATACTTCTGCTCCGCATGAAAGAAGTAGATCTCATCCACCGATATGCGCAGGACCCCGCCGCGAAAATTGGAATAGACATAGGTCTCGGCGCTCTCATTGAGCTCATCCAGAACCTGAAGCTGCGCCCGACTTAGGGATTGAGCGCGGCTTAACGCCGCCTGTAGTCGCTCACGGCGTACCGGTTTGAGCAGATAATCCACAGCGTTGCGATCAAAGGCCTCCAGGGCGTGCTCTTCATAGGCGGTGACAAATATGACTGCGGGTGCCGGTGTTAGACCCATAAGCCGTGCGGTAGCCTCCAGGCCATCCATTCCTGGCATCCTGATGTCCATCAGTACCAAATCAACCTCAAGAGAGGAACACAACCTGACCGCCTCCTCTCCACTTCCGGCCTGACCCACGCTTTCATATGGCGGGCCAATCTCCTGGAGGAGCTGCTCTAATCTCCCCCGGGCTAGTTGCTCATCATCTACAATCAGTATCCTCATGTCTCTTCTGACCAAGGGTGAGGAAAAAACAGACGAACCTGATAATCACCCTCCACCTCGCTATGGGCTAAACCTGCCCTCTCCTGATAGAGTCCCTGAAGTCTCTGCTTGATATTCTCCAGGGCCATACGATTACCACTGGTATGGGTCTTATCCGGCGTATGTGGCCGACTATTTCTGATGGAAATATTGACCTGCTGGCGCCGATAACGGCCAACTATCTGTATCTTACCCCTATTTGCGGATGGCTCAATGCCATGATAGACCGCGTTCTCCAAAAGAGGCTGTAAAATCAGGGCCGGCATCTTCGCATCCAGGGGCAGTTCTTCCAGATCCCACTCCAACTCCAACCTTTCACACAGACGCTGGGCCTCAATGCGCAGATAACCTCGCGCCAACTCCAGTTCTTTACCCAAGGTAGAGAGATCCGACGCATCAGATAAACTGGCCCGAAATAGATCTGACAGATCGTAAATGGTCTCCTCCGCAATCTCAGGATTGCTGCGGATAAGGCTAGCGATAGTGTTCATACTATTGAACAGAAAATGGGGTCGAATACGCGACTGCAGCGACTGCAAACGAGCCTGGGATTCTGCTACGACCTGTTTCTTCCAAAGAAACTGCAGATATATATATCGCAGTACCAGAGCGGCAACTATGGCGCTTATGGAAATATTCTTAATCAAGAAAAATGTGTGATTTTGCCCCGTCCCATGAAACTCCAAAATATATACAGCCAGCTCACTAAACAGGATTGTCAGAAATAACGCCAAAGACCATACCAGCAACCCAGATGCCCAATTCGCCATCTTGCACAACCTTGGACGCAGCATACACACCAATGCCGTCCAGCCTAAGGCTATCCACTGAATGAACAGTGAATAGAGGCTCAGATTAGACGTGAAGCCAGAACCCATTACGCTATCCCCGAGAGAAAGGACCAGGGCCAACAATTCCGCCGTAATAACAACGGCGAACACTGTTCGGATGGCGCAGAAGTTCGGTAGGAAGCAGCTATCTGGTGCTGGCTTTGCCTTCTTCTCTTTGGACGGAGCTATCATCTTTTTATTTCCGCGCGTTGGGTGTTAACCTTTCCTGTTATAATCATGCACTAATTTTATCCGCTTCAGGAATAAACAATAATGAGCGAGAAAAAACTCTGGTCCGGACGCTTCAATGAACCAACCGACGCCTTCGTCGAGGCCTTTACCGCATCCGTCGAGTTTGACCAAAGACTCTATAAGTATGACATCCAAGGCTCCATTGCACACGCCAAAATGCTGGCCCAGCAGGACATAATCACCGAATCTGAGCGCGATGCCATCATCGGCGGCCTGGAGCAGATACTGGATAGGATCGAACGGGGAGGTTTCGAATGGTCCGTGCAGTTAGAGGATGTCCATATGAATGTCGAGTCCGCCCTCACCGATACTATCGGCGATGCTGGGAAGAAACTACACACCGGCCGCTCGCGCAACGACCAGATAGCCACCGACATCCGTCTATATCTGCGGGATGAGATTGAGATTATCAGCCAGGAGATCAGACGCCTGCAACAGGCCTTGCTTGATATCGCCGACCGTGAGGCAGACAGCATCATGCCCGGCTTTACTCATCTCCAGACCGCACAGCCCATAACATTCGGCCACCATATGATGGCCTGGTTTGAGATGCTGCAACGAGACCGTGATCGGCTGGCCGACTGTAGTAAACGACTCAACATCATGCCCCTGGGCGCTGCGGCACTGGCCGGCACCACCTATCCCATAGACCGCCACCTTACCGCAGGCCTGCTCGGCTTTGAACGCCCCAGTGAAAACTCCCTGGATTCCGTCAGTGACCGCGACTTTGCCATAGAGTTTAGCGCCGCTGCGGCCCTGATAATGATGCACCTGTCGCGTTTCTCGGAAGAGCTGATCATCTGGTCTTCAGCCCAGTTCGGATTTATTGAATTATCGGACAGTTTCTGTACCGGTTCCTCCATAATGCCGCAAAAGAAAAACCCAGACGTGCCGGAGCTGGTGCGCGGCAAGGCCGGGCGTATCTTCGGCCATCTCATGGCCCTGCTAACCCTGATGAAGGGGCAACCCCTTGCATACAACAAAGACAATCAGGAAGATAAAGAGCCCATATTTGATACCGTGGACAATCTTAAGGGATGCCTCAAGGTATTTGCCGATATGATCCCCGCTATCAGCTGTCGTCACGATGCCATGCTGGCGGCGGCCAAGCAGGGTTTTGCAACAGCAACCGATTTGGCCGACTATCTGGTGCGGAAGGGCCTGCCCTTCCGTGACGCCCACGAAGTAGTGGGTAAGGCGGTAGCCCTCTGTGTTGAAAAAGGGTGCGATCTGGCTGATCTGGACCTGGCTCAACTTAAATCCTTTTCCAATATCATAGATAACGACGTTTTTGATTGTCTGACCCTTGAGGGCTCGGTCTCCGCCCGCAACCATATCGGCGGTACCGCTCCACAACAGGTACGCGAAGCAATTGCGCGGGCCAGGGCCAAGCTTAGTGGCTAGTATCTGTTAAAGATTTTTATTCTCCTGCCGCTGTAATCAACTGAAGCGATCAACAGCTAAGAGAACAAAGCAATGACGGAGAATAGTAACACCATATCGCAGAAACACTGGTTTGATGCCTGTCCGGCCGGGTTAATGATCCTGGATCAGAACGGATGCGTTCAGTCAATCAATCCAGCTCTGTGTAGCATGCTGAGACAACAGTCGGATGAGATCATCGGGCGCAACATAGATCAGATGCCTTCCCCGGAACTCAAGGGCTTATTTCATCCAGACGGGCACCTGCAACTGTATCCCAATGGAATGCCAGCCAAACAACTCCGGATCGAATCACGTGTGATTCCGGATTCTCAGGGAATGACCCTACGCTGCTTTATCGATATCAGCGAGGGGGAGGCATTGAAGGAAGAGAATGCACGTCTGAAGCAACAAGTGGAAGAACTCACACTCACCGATGAGCTTACCGGCCTGGCCAACGAGCGTGCATTTCACCGGGTACTCAGCGCCCAGGTAACCAGGAGCCGTCGTTATACCAATCCACTTTGCCTTGCGGTAGTGGAGATCGAGGCCGACGTCGGGAATGAGGGGCTCTCTCAGGAGGTCATACTAGCTGTAAGTCGCTATCTGCGTGACCGCTTACGCTGGGTGGATCTTATCGCACGCTGGAGCAATGATCAGTTCATGTTGATCCTACCCGAGACCTCCGAAGAAGACGCAACTAGAATATTGCATAAGATCAAGAGCGATTTTGTAGATGCCGGATTGCCCGAGGCCATAGCCCATCTGACCATACGCCTACAGATCGGGATTGCACAATGGCAAAAGGGCAATGACGCGCGTTTACTAATGAAACGTTCCATGGAAGCTCTGGCTGCGGCAAAAGAGACAGATGCAACCCTAACCACATGATGGGTACATGCCGATGGCAAGGGCAGTTAATTTTTCTGACGGCATAGGACGCAAGGATCTTCAACTGGTGCGGCGGCGTTTTCGCGGCATCCAACGAGAACGCCTGCGCAGGATAGAGTCCGATCTGAGCGCGCCGCAACAAGATTTTGTAAACCTTCTACCACTGCTGTTCCACATAAACCATCCAGTCCTCCCAGGATTCGTCGGCAGCGATACACCCTGCGCCATCCCAGACTACAACCCTTCCCAGGCCGTACTTAGAACGGCGCGTAAACTAGGGCGCAGTTTTTCATACAAGAAGCGGGCGCGTCGTGTTTATCATATTCATGGTCTTTACCTGATGGGCAGCATAGGCAGTATCGCCCATACATCAGGTAGCGACTTCGACGTCTGGCTCTGCCATGACAAAGGACTAAAACCTACCCAACTGCAGGCGTTAAGGGAAAAGGCCAAAGGATTGGAGCATTGGGCTGCAGAGCTACAGCTAGAAGTCCATATATTCCTCATTGATGTCGACGCCTTTCGGCGTGGCGACCGCGAAGCCATATCGCGCGAGAGCAGTGGTTCCACCCAGAAACAGCTATTGTTGGAAGAGTTCTACCGCACAGGCATACTGCTGGCGGGACGACACCCCCTGTGGTGGATAGTGCCCCCCGATCAGGAAAACAATTACACCCAATATGCGGCCATGCTCTTGCATAAACGTTTTATCGACCCCATGGATTGCTTGGATTTTGGAGGCCTGGAACACACGCCTGCAGATGAGTTCTTCAGCGCCGCACGTTGGCAGCTTTACAAGGGAATCGATTCACCCTACAAGAGCGTCCTCAAGCTTCTTTTAATAGAGGCATACTCACGCGATTATCCCAATATCCGTTGGTTATGCCAGGAGGCTAAGGCGGAGATATATTCCGGCACCCTGGATCTGGACGCCCTTGATCCATACATCCTGATGTACAACCGGGTCGAGCAGTATCTGCAGACCCGTGAGGAGATCGATCGGCTGGAGCTGGCACGCCGCTGCTTCTATTTCAAGGCCGAACAAAAGCTCAGCACAAAGATCCGTGTCAGAAAGAGGGCTTGGCAAAGAAAACTGATGCAGTCGGTGGTAGATTCCTGGGGCTGGAAAGAAGATAAGCTGGCGAGCCTGGATGGGCGCAATGGCTGGAAAATCGACCAGGTTATCCAGGAGCGCAACGTCCTGGTACGGGAGTTGACCAACAGTTACCACATGCTCACCGAATTCTCCCGCACATTCGCCGCATCTGGCCAGATCAACCCTGAAGAGATCAGTCTTCTGGGCCGTAAGCTGCATACCGCTCTGGAGAGACAACCGGGTAAAGTGGATGGCATCAACCCCGGCATCTCGAAGGATCTGGTTGAGGCTCAGCTATCCCTGCACTACGTGGAGACCGATGACGACATCGTATATTGGCTGCTTTATTGTGGTGAGGTGGATGAGGCGACCGCCGACACTGCAACACCGATCAAGAAGGCCCTCAGTCTGGTCGAGATGCTATCCTGGATCCAGGTGAATGAACTGGCTGATCACAACACTAAGGTCTCGCTGTATCCAAAAAGTTGCCCGGTGGCTCAGAACGAATTACGCTCATTGTTAAGCAGCCTGTACAAACGCCGACACGCCCTGCATACCGGCAATGTCCCACTGTCAGCTCTAAGTAGCGCCGCTTACGCAAAATCCTGCACCCTATTTGTTAACACCGGCACAGATCCCCTGGAACACCTCTCAAAAGAGGGGAAGCAGCTCACCAGCGACAGATCTGATGCCCTTAGTTTCGGATCCGCACACTCCAGCCTGATGAAACATCTGGAACAACTCATCGTAACCAGCTGGGGCGAAACCCTAATCACCCATTACGATACCACCCCAGGACTGGCAGAAAGCATCTGTCGCTACCTTGCATTAACCCTACATATGGACCCTGATCGGCCGGCTCCAGAGATCGCGGCCTTCGGTCACTCATCTATTCGTGCCGCCGCCATTGCCAAGCGAGTAGAAACGCTATTTAACGACATATGCTACGCCTTTGGTCCAAATGGCAAGGGTCTGAACTGCCGCTATCTGTTTCAGGCGGATGACGATTTTTATCTGATACAAAAAGACCAGAACGGCTTCACCTATTTCAGCGTAGATTCAAACGAGGAGTTGATGGAGACCTTGGGCCAGCCTCAGCCTAGCTTCCGCCCTCTGGTCATTGACAGCTATGCGCTACAAGGCACCCCTCTGCCACTTATCATGCAGGAAAATATTGAAGGTCAGATCCAGATCTACTACCACACAAACAAAAATCAGACATCTCTCTACATAGTCGACGAGCAGGGTGCACTGTTTCAACAGGAGATCCCCGGAGGAGATGAGAAACATCTGATGCTACAACAGAAACGCTTCTTCAGTGACCTTTTGATTACCCGTAGTCTGCAAACAGACGACTCTGGACTATCAGGCGTCCTTGATGCCCCACTGTTCTTCAGTCTCAGCAAAGACAGAAAAGGCAACTGGTTGCCCGAGACCCGTGTCCCGCCACGGGATCAGTTTTATGAGGAGTACACCGAATTAAGGCTGATCACAGAGGGGATGGACTTGAGCCAATCTCCCCATCTGCTGGTATGTGATGATCATGAGTTTAGCTCACTGGAGTATGGCGACGGTCTGTTCCATACCGTAGGCAAATATATCATGGCCCAGCGTGGCAGCACTAAAGACTACCCCATCTATATCACCGGCATAGAGTTCACCCGCTCAGCAACGGAGCAACGTTGGTCTACTGTAGAACTACTGCAACTTAAGAAAAAACTTGAGACCAGGCTTAATGTTGAGCTGAAAAAGTCCTAAAGGACTTAACCCTAAACCCCCATCGGTTTATACTGAGCCGATTATACATCCCTTAATGGAGTTCTCAGTCATGTCCAAATCTATTTGGCTAATCATCTCTTTGTTTCTTGCATCTTGCCTGTTATCAGCGTGCGGACAGAAGGGCGACCTTTACCTGCCGGATGACGAAGCAAAGAAGGAACAGAATAAACAAGACTAACCCTCATGAGCCACACCATGGCACAGCGCATTGACTTCACAAAAATGCATGGCCTGGGCAACGATTTTGTAGTAATCGACGCCACCAGCAGACCATTGGAGCTATCTTCCGAGCAGTGCCGTCAGATCGCCGACCGTCATTTCGGGATAGGTTGTGACCAGATCTTGTTGGTTGAGCCGCCGCGTGACAAAAATAGCGATTTCTATTACCGCATCTACAACGCCGACGGTTCCGAGGTAGAGCAGTGTGGCAATGGCGCCCGTTGCTTCGCCATGTTTGTGCGCTCCAAAGGACTGACCACAAAAGACACCATTGATGTCGGAACCATGTCCGGGGTCATTACCCTCCATGTAGAAGAGAACGGCATGGTACAGGTGGATATGGGCGCCCCCATACTGGAACCAGAACAGATCCCCTTTAGCGCCGAACACCAACAGGCCATTTATCCAATTGAGCTAAACGGAGAGGAAATGTCCGTTGGCGCGGTCTCCATGGGCAACCCACACGCAGTCATCACCGTGGACGATGTGGACTCTGCCGCTGTCGACCGCATCGGTCCAGCCATGGAAATACATCCACGCTTCCCCCAGCGAGTAAATGTGGGCTTTATGCAGGTGATTGATCGAAGTAATATCCGTCTGCGCGTATTCGAACGAGGCACCGGTGAGACCCTGGCTTGCGGCACCGGGGCCTGCGCTGCGGTGGTAAGCGGCATCGAACAGGGCGTACTGGATCATCAGGTACAAGTAACGCTACCTGGGGGTAAACTTATGATAAAGTGGGACGGATACAAGCAACCGGTTTTGATGAGCGGACCTGCCGCCACCGTTTTCGAGGGGAGTATAGAGCTATGACTGAAACGATGGAACAAGCGCGCCTTACGGAAAAACAGGAACAGACTATAGTCAATTTTCTCAGCGCCAATCCTGACTTCTTTGAACGTCATCCTGAGCTTCTAAATAATTTGGAGTTATCCCACGAAAATGGTGAGGCCGTCTCTCTTATTGAGAGACAGGTAAAGAGCCTGCGCCAAGAACTGGATCAATCCAAACAGCAACTAAAAGAGTTGGTCGCCATCGGTCACGACAACGAAAGACTCAACAAACGCATGCATCAACTCACCCTAACCCTTATAGACTCAGTGAACTTTGATGAGTGCCTTAATGCCTTGCAGGACAAACTACATGAAGATTTTGACGCCGACGCGGTCGAGCTGCATCTGTTTACCCATAACGAGGTAGACGGTTTGTCCAACGCCGACCTGGATGGCTATAGAGATTTCCTCGATTCCGGGGTTCCCACCTGTGGCATGATAGAAATGGAGCAACTCAAGTACCTGTTCGGCCCCCAGGCGGAAGACATTAAGTCTACCGCCCTGATACCGATCAAGAGTGAAGGGGTCTTGGGGGTACTGGCCATAGGCAGCTCCAGCGAAAATCGTTTCTGTGCTGACATGGGCACCGAATACCTGCAACGGCTGGGCGAGATCATCAGCAGAACCCTAGAGGTGGTGCTGGAACCAGGTTTTTGATGGACGCAAAAAACAGTCTCAGGGAGTGGATAGAAAACTTCCTACAGCACCTGCAACACGAACGCCGCCTCTCCCCTCACACCTTAAAAAACTACACGCGCGATCTGGAACAGATCGCAGATTGGTGCCAACAAAACAGAGTTGAAGAGTGGCCACAGCTAAGCCCTCATCAGGTGAGAGGCTATGTGGCCAAGCGTCACCGTCTGGGCATATCCGGCAAAACCATTCAACGTGAACTCTCCTCCCTGCGCAGCCTGTATAACTATCTACTGCGCGAAGGCATCACAGAGAACAACCCGGCCCAGGGGATTAAGGCGCCCAAGGTGAAACGCCGACTCCCGGCGACCCTGGACATAGATCAGCTCTCCAACCTGCTGGATGTAGCAGATGACGACCCCTTAAGCCTGCGTGATCTAGCCATCCTGGAACTATTCTACTCCTCCGGCCTGCGCCTGGCGGAACTGGTCTCCATCGACTTGCACGACCTAGATCTCAAATCAGCTCAGCTTGAAGTAACCGGTAAGGGGGCCAAAACCAGACAGGTGCCGATAGGACGCAAAGCTGTTGAAGCATTACAACGCTGGATCAAGGTAAGAGGCGGACTGGCCAAAGAGGATGAGCCGGCCTTGTTCGTCAGCAGCCGCGGAAAACGCATCCACCCACGCACCATCCAACAACGCATGAAGGAGTGGGCGCTGAAACACGGCGCCTCCCGCAGCATCCATCCCCACCTGCTCAGACACTCCTTTGCCAGCCACATGCTGGAGTCATCCGGCGACCTGCGCGCGGTGCAGGAACTGCTCGGCCACGCCGACATCAGCACCACCCAGATCTACACCCACCTGGATTTTCAACACCTGGCCAATGTCTACGACAAGGC
Source organism: Sedimenticolaceae bacterium (assembly GCA_050288625.1). Classification (GTDB taxonomy): domain Bacteria; phylum Pseudomonadota; class Gammaproteobacteria; order Chromatiales; family Chromatiaceae; genus JAAGZL01. Next base: position 73,743 of record JBNKEE010000013.1, read on the forward strand.
CCATCCTAGAGCGAGGAAGAAGAAGGGGGAGTAGGGGTGGGTGGCTTCTACAGTTCAGCATTACACAACCAAGTCTAAAACAGCCACCTCCGCGCATATTGCACCGAACATCGCAGGCTCAGGCGAGAATAGCCTGAAGGGGTGATGCGCAGAGATGCGCCGAATAAAAGAAAGGGGCTCGCAGCTAACGTACAGGAGTAAAAGAAAAGTTTCGGATAAGACAAGCTGTGAAACTGATTACCGATACTGCTATTAGCGGGCATTCCCCCTCACCCTAGCCCTCTCCCCTAAGGGGAGAGGGAATATCATCTGTTATATTTAAGGGTGATGTGTAGCATCAAATCAATAGGGTCAGACTCGATTAAAAACACTCTCTCTTAATTACATAACCAAACCTCAAACAGCCTCCAACTCCCCGAGCGCTTTTCTCTCGCCCCAACCCATAGGAATCCGCCAGAGATGAAACTCTGGACGATAAAAACACTCAAATACTTACAACAGGCAGCGTCTTCCCCAACCATGACTGTTGCAGAAGGAAGACCTGAACCACTTGAGTATTGTGATTGCTGTAATGAAAGGAGGTACAAATGAATCGTGCAAAAGTGCAAAATGTCGATCACCGCATACTCATGGCTTTTTTTCTGGATGAGACAAAGGCAAAAACAGCCTTAGATAGTGTCCTGGAAGCAGACATGGCCATGGATCATATCTCGATTCTAGGTCCTGCCAGCTCGTCCGGCGATGACCCCCTGGGAGTCTATCACTCTAAAATAGGAGAAAGGATGCTTAGCTGGGGCAAAATGGGCGCTTTCTGGGGTGGTGTATTGGGCGCACTAACCGGCGCAATGGGTCTGTTCCTCATCCCGGGTATAGGTCCATTAGTAGCAGCAGGTCCTATTGCGGAGGCCCTAGTGGGTGCGGCTGGAGGCGCAGGACTGGCAGGTGGCGTAATGGCCGGAGCCGGGGCCGTATCACAGCTTGGAGTTGCCATCCATCGTATGGGGATTCCTCACGACCGGATCGATAAATTTAACGATCTTATAGAGTCAGGACACTATCTGCTGATGGTTATTGTGGATAAATCCAGCCTAGAAGATTGGCGAACCAAGCTGGAAGGACACAAGCCTGAAATCATGGAAGACCACCCCTATGTAAGCTACATAGACGCTTTGGATGCCGTGGCATAGGTTCGAATTGTTACACTAATCTCCAGTCCTGCTACTAACAGATATTATCCCACCACCCTAACCCTCTCCCCTCAAGGGAGAGGGAATTGAATCCCGCGACCAAGTCGCGGGATGACGAGAATATTTAAACATAAAGTGTTACCCAGCACTGTTACTCATACAGCCTTCTGTTATATTTGAGATTGGCCTGTACCACCAACCCAAAGGAACCCACATGTCCGCCTACCTCATCGGCCACATCACCATAAAAAACCCCGATAAATGGGCCGAGTATCGCAGCCGCGTACCCAGCACGCTGGAACCATGGAACGCTGAGCTGGTGTTCCGGGGCAAAAGAACAGCTGTATTGAGTGGGGAACACGACCACATGGATACGGTCGTAATTCGTTTCCCTGATACCGATTCTGTTGCAAAATGGTACTATTCGACGGCCTACCAGGAGCTAATCCCGATACGGGCACAGGCGGCAGATATAGATTTGATCAGCTATGAAACCGACTAGCAGGTTAATAGCCAAAGTGGATAAAACCAGCTTCAAGGAGCCCACATGCAACAACTCGACAAATCAAGCGCACTCACATTGGGCATCTGTATACTCCTCGGCCTGGCCGCACTCGGTTACCTACTTGGTGACGCGGCCATCGAGTACAAGCAGTTTGAGCGTACGGTGACGGTAAAGGGGTTATCCGAGAAAGAATATAACGCAGATATCGTCATCTGGCCGATCCAGTTTACTGCGGCCAGCAACGAGCTGGAGACCCTATACAACTCTATCGATGACAGCACTGCCAAGATAAAGGCTTTTCTGGTCAGAAACGGGATCAAAGGCGATGAGATCACCTTCGCCTCCCCCGCCATCACCGATAAATCTGCCCAACAGTATGGGAACAACAATAATGCCGAGTTTCGTTACACCGCCTCGCAGACGGTGACTGTGTATTCCAAGAACATTGACGGGGTGAGAAAGGTCATGGGTTCACTTTCACAGCTGGGGAAGCAAGGCATAGTCTTCACCGGTGGTAACTATCAATCCCAGACCGAGTATATCTTCACCCGCCTGAACGAGGTCAAACCTGAGATGATCGAAGAGGCCACCCGCAAGGCGCGCGAAGTGGCGGAGAAATTCGCCTCGGATTCCGATAGCGAACTGGGTAAGATCAAGCGAGCCTCTCAAGGACAGTTCAGCATAGAGGCACGTGACAACAACAATCCGCACATCAAGAAGGTGCGGGTGGTTTCGACCGTGGAATATTATCTGTCAGACTAAGGAGGCATTAGCGTTTGAATTCATCAAATGCCTGATGAAACTTAACCGTGCCTTGTTTTCCCTGAAGAGCACCAGGCACTAATTCCTGAGCCATGAAAACATCCTCAGGCACGTTAAACGTCGTGGTAATTCCAAACTCAACAGAAGGAACAAATCCAAATTTAGGATAGAAAGAGGTATAACCGAGCACTACAGCCGCACCATAGCCATCCGTCTTACACTCATCCAGACCGGCCTTTACCAGAGAAGACCCTATCCCGTTGTACTGATCACGAGGCAACACCCCCATTGGCCCCAGGCCAGCTATCTTTATCTCTGAGTCACCGCCGACAAGGTCGACCTGAGTAAACAGAATGTGTCCGACTATGTCGTTTCCATCTTCATATACAAGTGAGACACTTGGAACTCCACTCTCTCGCAGAGACTCCACCAATTTTGCCTCGGCATCCGTGTCAAACGCCTTTTGATAGATCTTGCTTATCTGTTTACTGTCTTCCGGTTTGGCTCTGCGTACGCTCATCACTCGTCTCCTGCGCTCTGCCCCAGGCATCACGCTCTTGTGTCCAGCTCTTGGGGGCGAATGTAATAAATTGGATGTTTTATTATTCCTCGCCGTAATTCATGGCAAGGGAGGTGGATTATCATTCAGGGTAGGAAAAAATTCCAGCAATTTTAACCAGTATTTACCTGGTTATTGAATCAGTAACCCCTATGCGACAATACGTCCAGATGGCAAAATATCTTGAAAACTCCCCCCTGTTTCCCCACTTAGAATCAGGTACAATGGCGAGCTCACATAAATCAAGGACTTAGCGTGGAAACAATCAGAGGCACAACCATCCTGTCTGTCCGACGTAACGGCAAGGTCGTAATCGGCGGTGACGGACAGGTATCCATGGGCAACACCGTAATGAAGGGCAACGCCCGCAAAGTGCGCCGCCTGTATAAAGATAAGGTATTGGCCGGCTTTGCCGGAGCCACCGCCGACGCCTTCACCCTGTTCGAACGCTTCGAGGCCAAACTGGAGAAACACCACGGCCACCTGACCCGCTCCGCAGTGGAGCTGGCCAAAGACTGGCGCACCGACCGCATGCTACGCCGCCTGGAGGCCCTGCTGGTGGTAGCAGACAAGGACACCTCCCTGATCATCACCGGCACTGGCGACGTGATTGAACCGGAAGACAGCCTGATGGCCATCGGCTCTGGTGGGCCTTTCGCCCAAGCCGCAGCCCAGGCCTTGTTGAACAACACCGAGCTGGAGGCAAAGGAGATAGTAGAACAGGCGCTCTCCATAGCAGCCGATATCTGCGTCTACACCAACCATAATCTTGTAATCGAATCGCTGGATGCCGCAAGCGGCGAATAATATGTCTGAGATAACACCCCAAGAGATCGTCCGTGAACTGGATAAACACATCGTCGGCCAGGACGCGGCCAAGCGCTCCGTGGCCATCGCCCTGCGCAACCGCTGGCGTCGCACCCGGGTACCGGAAGAGCTGCGCAACGAGATCACCCCCAAGAATATTCTGATGATCGGTCCCACCGGTGTGGGCAAGACCGAGATCGCCCGCCGTCTGGCCCGGCTGGCCAACGCGCCCTTCCTGAAGGTAGAAGCCACCAAGTTCACCGAGGTGGGCTATGTAGGCCGGGATGTAGAGTCCATCATCCGCGATCTGGCCGACTGCGCCATGAAGATGGTGCGGGAACAGGAGATGGAAAAGGTGCGTGACAAGGCCGCCGACGCAGCCGAAGAGCGGGTATTGGACGCCCTGCTGCCCGGACCGGCCAACGCCGACTGGAACAAGGATGCACAGATCGAATCCGAGGGCTCCAGCACCCGCCAGAAGTTTCGCAAAAAGCTGCGAGAAGGTGAGCTGGACGAAAAGGAGATCGAGGTCGAAGTGGCCGGGGTCTCCCTGGGTGTCGAGATCATGGCCCCTCCCGGCATGGAGGAGATGACCAACCAACTCCAGGGTCTGTTTCAAAACCTGGGCAGCGGCGGCACCCGCAGGCGCAAGCTGCGTATCAAAGACGCCCTAAAGATCTTGCAGGACGAAGAGGCGGCCAAACGCATCAATGATGAAGACCTGAAGCTGCGCGCCTTGGAGATGGTGGAACAAAACGGCATCGTCTTTCTGGACGAATTGGACAAGGTGGCTAGCCGTTCCGAATACGGCGGTCCAGATGTGTCACGCGAAGGGGTGCAACGCGACTTGCTGCCGCTGGTGGAGGGCTGTACCGTCTCCACCAAACAGGGCATGGTCAAGACCGACCATATCCTCTTTATCGCCTCGGGCGCCTTCCATCTGGCCAAACCGTCAGACCTGATCCCAGAACTACAGGGTCGGCTACCGATCCGGGTGGAGCTGGACGCCCTGACCACAGAGGATTTTGTGCGCATTCTGACCGAGCCGGATGCCTCCCTCACCGATCAATACCAGGCCCTGATGCAGACAGAAGATGTGGAACTATCTTTCACGGAAGGTGGAGTACGCCGTCTGGCCGAAATCGCCTGGCAGGTAAACGAAAGCACAGAAAACATCGGCGCTCGCCGTCTGCATACCGTGATGGAAAGGTTACTGGAGGGCATCTCATTCACCGCATCCGAACTACCGGGCACCCAGGTTACAATCGATGCGGAGTATGTAGACAATAACATCTCCGAGCTGGCCTCAAACGAGGACCTCAGCCGCTTTATCCTGTAGCAGCAACAAATATTTAGGAGTACACCATGTCCAAAGTGATGCCCACAGAACTCAACCTGCACCGCGGTTCCCGGGTGCTGGAGATCACCTTCGATAATGGCGATCACTACAACCTCTCCTGTGAATACCTGCGGGTATTCTCCCCCTCGGCCGAGGTGCAAGGCCATGGTCCGGGCCAGGAGACCTTGCAGCTGGGCAAGGAGGATGTAAACATCGAACAGATCACCCCGGTGGGCAACTACGCGGTCTGTCTCCATTTTGATGACGGACATAACACCGGCATCTACTCCTGGGATACACTATACGACCTGGGCCGCAACCAGGAACAGAACTGGAAGAATTATCTGGCGGCCCTGGAGCAGGCGGGGCATTCACGCAAGGCTGATAATTAATATGAGCAAGCAGGACACCACAGATTTCGGTTACGAGAAGGTCAAGACCGAGGAGAAGGCCGGACGGGTACGAGAGGTATTCGACTCGGTCGCCACCAAATACGACCTGATGAACGACCTGATGTCCTTCGGCATCCACCGCCTGTGGAAACGCTACGCGGTAGAGCTGGCTGGTCTCAGGCGTCGCCACAAGGTGCTGGATCTAGCCTCAGGCACCGGCGATCTGGCCGCACGCTTCTCCGGCCTGGTGGGGCCGGAAGGATTGGTCACCATGACCGACATCAACGCCGCCATGCTGGAACAGGGCCGCACGCGCATGGCCGATCGCGGCTTGATCGGCAACGTGGAGTATGTACAGGTCAACGCAGAGGCCATACCCTTCGATGACAACATGTATGACTGTGTCACCATCGGTTTCGGTCTGCGCAATGTAACAGACAAGCAGCAGGCCCTGAACGAGATGTTCCGGGTGCTAAAGCCGGGCGGCAGGGCACTGATCCTAGAGTTCTCTCACCCTCGGGTCGAGCCGTTGAAGTGGGCCTATGACGCCTACTCCTTTAATGTGCTCCCGGTCCTGGGCAAGTTGGTGACTAACGATGAAGATAGCTACCGCTATCTGGCCGAATCCATCCGCATGCACCCGGACCAGGAGACCCTGCAGGGCATGATGGAGCAGGCAGGTTTCGAGCGCTGCGACTATCACAATCTCACGGGCGGCATAGTTGCCATTCACCGTGGTTTCAAGCTCTGATCTCATCTGTCATGTCCTTATCAGATCTAGCCTATGCCAGCCTGGAACAAGCCATAAACCAGCACATCTCTCTGGACCCCAAGGCGCAAGCGGAGATCGTGCGACTACACGGCAAGGTAATTGCCCTGGAGATCCAGGGCATTAGTCTGACCATCTATATGATCCCAGGTGTCGAACAGATACAGCTCTTCGGCAGCCATGAAGACGAACCGGACTGCCTGCTGCAGGGCAGCCCCATGACTATCGCCCGCTTACGCAACAAGATCCCGGAGGGTGAAGCTGCCATCCCTTTAGAGATGCGGGTGAGCGGAGATGTCGAGCTGGCAGAAGAGTTCTGCCGTATCCTGCGTCAGGTTGAGATCGACTGGGAGGCGCACCTGTCGAAATATACCGGCAGCCTGATTGCCGGCGAGCTTAGCAAGGCCATCAATTTTGCCGGCTACTGGCGCGACCATATTGCCGACACCCTGAAGCAGGACATGCAAGATCTTCTGCAACATGAGGCATCGGTTTTACCAACCAGACATGAGATAGCAGGCTTCATCTCCGACGTGGAGCAATTGACCGAGAGACTGGAACATTTACAAAAACGGGTCGATGCCGTTGAAGGCAAAAAGAGTTCCAAAGGGGCTACGAATTGATCCGATTCGGCGAAACAATACGCATCGTCCACATAAACATTGTGCTTCTGCGCCACGGCCTGGATGAGGTTATCCTCAAGGCACATCTATTCCGACCATTGCGTTTTATCCTCTACCTATCTCCATGGTACTGGTGGCGCCGTAATAAACTACCATCTTATCCGGTACGAATGCGTCAGGCACTGGAGGATCTTGGTCCCATCTTTGTAAAATTTGGCCAGATCCTCTCCACACGGAGAGACCTGCTACCCCCGGAATTCGCCGACGAGTTTGCCAAGCTGCAGGATGCGGTACCACCCTTCCCCGGCTCCCAGGCCCGAGCTCAGATCGAACGCGCCTTTGGCTGCCCTATAGAAGAGAAGCTGGATAACTTTGACGAGACCCCCATAGCATCCGCCTCGGTGGCTCAGGTGCACGCCGCGCGCCTGAAGAATGGCAAAGAGGTAGTGGTGAAGGTACTGCGTCCCGATATCGAGCGGGTCATTCGACGCGACGTGGGCCTATTGCAGATCATCGCCAGCCTGACCAACCGTTACTGGAAAGAGGCCCGCCGCCTGCGTCCTCTGGATGTGGTCGAAGACTACAAAAAGACCATCCTGGATGAACTGGATCTACAACGAGAGGCAGGCAACGCCTCCCAGCTACGCCGTAACTGGGAAGGCAGCAACATACTGTTCGTGCCCGAAGTCTATTGGGACCTAACAAGCAAAAATGTCTTGGTAATGGAACGGATCCATGGAACTCCTATCAGCGATATCAAAACACTGAAGCGCCAGGGCATCAGCATGAAGCAGTTGGGTGAGCAGGGGGTTGAGGTATTTTTCACCCAGGTATTTCGCGACAACTTCTTCCACGCCGACATGCATCCGGGCAATATCTTTGTCGAGCCTAGTGGACGCTATATAGCGGTGGATTTCGGCATCGTTGGTTCCCTCACCACCGACGACCAGCGCTATCTGGCGGAAAACCTGCTGGCGTTTTTTAACCGCGACTATCGCCGAGTGGCAGAGTTGCACGTGGAGTCTGGGTGGGTGCCACAAGGCACTCGGGCAGATGAATTTGAGACCGCCATCCGCTCCGTATGCGAACCGATCTTTAACAAGCCTCTGAGTGAGATCTCCTTTGGTCACTTCCTGTTGAATCTGTTTCAGACCGCACGTCGCTTCGATATGGAAGTTCAGCCTCAGCTAGTCCTGCTACAGAAAACTCTGCTCTATATAGAAGGACTTGGGCGTCAGCTCTATCCCGAACTGGATCTCTGGACTACAGCCAAACCCTATCTGGAAGAGTGGATGGAGCAGCAGGTGGGTCCCAAAGCCTTCGCCCGCAAGCTGAAAAAGAACCTGCCGAAGATGACCGAGTATGCAGCGGACATGCCCATACTATTGCACAAGGTGCTGAACGATGCGGCAGAGGGTCGCCTGGAGCTGGTAATCAAATCTGACGAGCTGACCAGGATACGGGAAGAGGCCAAGATGCATCACCGTTCCATTGTCTCCACCATAAGCGGTGGCGCCATGCTCATCTCTGGATCCATGCTATTGACCCTGGGTCCTAGCATCTTGCTTCCTGCCAGCTATACCCTAACCGCAGGTGCGGTGCTTTCTGCTATAGGGGGATTGGTACTTGTCCAGTCCTGGTGGAGAGATTAACGACTGTATTTAGAGTGCTCGCGATCAGAATAGTTGAAGATCTTGCGGGTAACAAAATTGTAGACCGGTTTGACGCGGTTACTCCAGAAGCGCCCGAACCCCGACTTATTCTTCAGGATCTGCTGCTCCTCTTCGGTCATATTCTCGCGGGAGTACCGGTTCTTCTGCTTGACCAGGTGACGAATATCCTCACCCACACTCCAACGGTAAATCCTGCCCCTTTTCTTGGAGTGATAGGCCAGCTGAAAATCGATTATGCCAGCCACCTTGTCGCTTATCACCAGCCAGTTCTCCGGTTTTTCCAGATCGTTATGCGCCACACCTGCAGCATGCATCTTGTCCAGGATATCTCTGGCGTTGGCATAAAACTCCGGATTAGAGACCTTGCCCTCTTTCAAAGGTACCCCTTCTATATAACTACGGATACACACCTTGCCTCCGAAATAGAGCAAGCGCGGCAGCCTGTCATCAGCAACTCCGTTCAGAGCCGTTAACACCCTAGCTTCACGCCGGGCCAGATAGCCTGCAAGCAGACCGGCGAAGAAACCGGCCCCGGAATAGTCTCTACAAATCACCCGCTCGCCATCCATCTCCCTCAACTCAATCTTGCCAAAGGCGTCCTCTTTCAGTGTGGTTATTACCTTTAGCTCAGATGGATTCATTACTATTAGTTCGAAGTTGGAGGTTGTAGAAATGTAGTGGTTTTCAGGTATCTATTCTTTGCGATTACGGTAGCTGATGCAATCTTTTAACAACCATGTGCGGGTCTGATAGATGTTCCTGGCGTCGATCATCTGTTTTTTGCATGTTGATGATCTGAGACGCAGGTATCAGTCTGATGCCCTTGGAGCCCAGTCTAGATATCTCTTCTCTTAACACTTCGAGGGTCGCGGGATAAGGATGTCCAATACCTATCGCATATCCGCGTTTCTTGGCCAAGTTGAGCAGTCTTCTAAACTCCTTCCTGATCACCTTTTTATCCTGCACATCATCTAAGAACACATCACGTGTCGCTGTAGGCAACTCATTTTCTGCAGCAATCTTACCTGCTACCGTGTGAGTAGTGGTCCTGCTGTCTACAAAATAGAGCCCGCCCTGCTCCTTGATTACCTGCATCAACCATCCCATAGCGCCAGGATGCCTAGTCAGCAGACTACCCATATGGTTATTAATCCCCTTCACATGGGGTATGGACTCCAGACCCTCTTTGGTTGTTTTCTTTAACTCCTGTTCGGTCATATGCAGGGTCAGCCCGCCAGGCCCAAGGCGTCTACCCTTCTCTGTCTCCATCGGCAGATGTAGCATTACCTCCTTTCCTGATGCATATGCCTTATTAGCAAGCATCTTGGAGTGGGGGGCGTGGGGTAAGAAAGAGAGGGTGACCTTTCCTGGCAAGGCAACAGCCTTTTTACCGCGCACCAATTTATCTCCCAGGTCATCTATGATGATGGCGACAGACGGTTTTGCTTGTCCGGCATCTGATACGGCAATGCCCGACAGCGTCAGGATAGTCAGCGCCAACGGATAGAACAGTAGAATGGTTATCCCTTTTTGCATCATCAACCCTTGCGTCCAGCATCCTTAAGCAGGGAGAGTCCCTTCAATAGATTGAGCGCCTCATACAACTGGTAGTCTGTCTCAGCCAGTGATCCATCTTTACTATCTACCTCCTCATCTTTATTGCTTTTCTTAGTACCGTTCCCATTCTCTAAATGTCCAGCCAGGTCAGCCTCCTTCAGATCGTTAAAAACCGTGTCTTTGCTTCGCTTGACCTCAAATCTCTGCAACTCAATATCAGGTTTGATACCCTCCGCCTGGATTGAGCGCCCGGATGGCGTAAAATAACGCGCCGTGGTCAGCTTTATCGCAGCGTCTTTGGTGACAGGAATAATGGATTGCACCGACCCCTTGCCAAAGGTGCGGTTACCCATGATCAATGCCCGTTTGTGGTCCTGCAACGCCCCCGCCACGATTTCCGACGCAGATGCTGAGCCCTCATTAACCAATACCACCATAGGGGCACCTTGCAGAATATCGTCCGGTTTGGCAACGAATGAAAACTTTGAGCCAGCGGTCTTCCCCTCAGTGTAGACGATCTTCCCGCTGGTTAGATAAGCATCGCTGACCTCTACGGCGCTATTTAGCACTCCACCGGGATTGTTGCGCAGATCCAAGATCAATCCCTTCAGACCGCCCTTATTGTTACCCTTCAGCTTCTGAACCGCCTTGGTCATATCCTCTGCTGTCCGTGACTGAAAATTTGATATGCGCACATAGCCATACCCTGGTTCAAGGATGCGACTCTTTACACTGGCAACGTTGATTATGTCGCGCTTTATGGTCAATTTGAGTGGTTTCTCTTCTTTGGCGCGCATAAGGGTCAGGGTGATTTCGGTACCAGGTTCACCCCGCATGATCTTTACCGCTTCAGATAGATCCATCCCCTTCACCGGTTTATCGTCCAATCGAATTATGAGATCTCCAGTCTTGACCCCTGCCCGCTGGGCCGGCGTGTCATCTATAGGAGATATAACCTTAACAAAGCCGTGCTCCATACCAACCTCTATGCCCAAACCGCCAAACTTCCCGCTAGTACCGGCCTGCAGTTCCTTGTAGTCCTCTGCATCCAGATAGGATGAGTGTGGATCTAAATTGGAGAGCATTCCGCGGATTGCATACTCCAGCAATGTCTTATCTTCTACTGACTCAACGTAATCGTGCTTTATGCGTCCAAAGATCTCGGCGAAGGTGCGCAGCTCATCGACCGGCACCTTCTGTTGTTGCGCCCTCCGCTCAGCATCATCAGCTTGCGCCAAAACGGCCAAGGGTAAAAAGGCCAGATAGAACGCTAGCAGCAAGGTGGTAAGATTGGATTGTAGCCTTGTGTTCATGTCACCATGATCCCAATATTTAACTTGCGATATATCCTCTAACTATAACTAATAAAAGGAAAATTAGCTAAATATTTATCTAAACCATTTCTCTGGATTGATCGGCTGACCCTTGTGCCGCATGGCAAAATAGACCCCGGGCTCTGCTTGACCTCCACTGCTACCTAACACTGCTACGACCTCATTGGCCCGAACCAGATCCCCCACTTCTTTAGCTAGGCTCTGATTGTGGCCGTAGAGAGTCATATATCCATCGCCGTGGTCCAGAATTAGCATCAGACCGAAACCTCGTAGCCAGTCAGAAAATACCACTTTCCCGTCGTAGACCGCCCTGACCTCCTCTCCCTCCGGGGCACTGATCAACACTCCGTCCCATTTCAGACCGCCACGCCTTGCCGTACCAAAACCGGCCTTGAAACTACCCTTGGCAGGCCAATGCATCTTGCCCTTCTGTGTTGAGAATCGTTTACCTTTAGGAAGGTACCTGATCTTATTACTGGTCTTAGCCTTTTGTTGAATCTGCGTCAGAACCTTTTGTAGCCGCGCCTCGTCTCTCTTTAACTCCTTTAGATGCTCTGCATCTGTGGTTATATCCTTACTCAGGCTGGCAATAAGGGCCTTTCTGCCTCTGCTGCTTTTTTCCAGGGCAACCCTCTCCTGCTGCTTCCTGCTCTGTAGCCGCTGCATCTCCCGCTCTTCCGTCAACATTACCTGCTCGGCCTGTTGCAGTTTATCTAGGGTGATCTGAATAAGTTCCAGCTGTTCTGCCCGCCTACGATTAAAATAGTCATGATAAACCATGAGCCGGCCTATCATCTCAGGGTCTTGCTGATTGAGTAGGAGTTTCATGCGGTCCTGACGACCGATGGCATAGGCCAGCCGTATTTGCTTCTCCATAAATTTACGCTGAGCCTCCAGGGAATTTCTATTTAGGCCCTTTTGAATCTTTGCTACTCTGATGCGCTGTTTTTGTGCGGCTATCTCCCGTTCTAGTTTTTTCAGCTCTCTGTTTTGCTTTCCTATCTGCTTTTCCGTGAGCTTCAGCTCCTGCTGGATTGCGCTCCTGCGCTTCTGTTTTTTGGTTAAATCGGTCTGAAGATTTTGCATCTGGTCACGCAGCTTCTCCAACTGCTGCTTACTATCTTGCTCCCCCAGGGTTACGGAAGACGAAAGCGACACAAATAGAATCATTACCAATAGAGGTAGATTTTTTCTCATGATGATTGGCACGTCGTCTGGGGGTCAGGCCAACTCGAGAAGCGAACGCCCAGTCATCTCTTCAGGTTGTTTCAGGCCAAGAATGTATAGCAGGGTAGGAGCAATATCGCACAAGGCTCCACCCTCCATAAGCCGGCCCTTACGCCCCATGTAGAGAAGTGGTACCAGGTTGTTGCTATGGGCCGTGTGGGGTTGCCCATTTATTGGATCTCGCATCTGTTCCGCATTGCCATGATCGGCCGTTACTATCATCTCTCCCCCGACCGATCTGAGAGCCCTGGCGATCCTTCCCAAGGCCTTATCAATGGCCTCAATGGCCAGTACCGCCGCATCGAAATCTCCGGTATGCCCAACCATGTCCGGGTTGGCGTAGTTGCAAACGATCAGTTCATGTTGCCCGTTTTCGATCGCATGGACCAAGACATCAGTGACCTCCACTGAGCTCATCTGCGGTTGCAGATCATAAGTGGCTACCTTGGGCGATGGAATCAGTACACGATCCTCATCTCGGAAAGGCTCTTCTCTACCACCGTTAAAGAAAAAGGTGACATGAGCGTACTTCTCGGTTTCCGCCAGCCGTAGTTGGCGCATATCCAAGGCGGCAAGATATTCTCCCAGGATATTAGGCAACTCTTCTTTTGCATAAGCTACCGGCAGTTTGAACTCTTCATGGTATTGAGTGAGAGTGACATAGGCTGCAAGTTGCGGTGTGAGTTTACGCTCGAATTTATTAAATTTAGGTTCAACGAAGGCGCGGGTCAATTCACGGGCTCGGTCAGCCCGGAAGTTCATGAATACAATAGAATCGCCATCCCCGATCTGTACCACGTCTCCGATACGTGTCGCCTGAACAAACTCGTCGTTCTCCCCCCGGTCATAGGCCATCTGCAATGCAGTCTGTGCATCCGGGGCAGTATATGCTGCATCAACCCCTGTGACCAAATCATAACCCTTGACCACCCTCTCCCAGCGGTTGTCTCTATCCATTGCATAATAACGCCCGACCATGGTAGCCAATCTACCGCCACCACTCCTTTCCATAGCGCTTTCTAGCCGCTCCAAAGATGGCCCCGCGCTTCTGGGTGGAGTATCGCGACCGTCTAAAAATGCATGCACATATACATTGTCACAACCTCTCTGTACCGCCATCTCGACCATGGCGTGGATGTGTTCTTCATGACTGTGGACCCCACCCGGTGAGAGCAGACCAAATATGTGCACTGCACCGCCTTTAGTTTTGGCCGCATCCACCGCTCCAGCCAGTGCTGGATTGGAAAAAAAAGATCCCTCCTCAATAGATTTGCTGATCCGTGTAAGCTCTTGATAAACGATTCTTCCTGCACCTATGTTCAGATGCCCAACCTCGGAATTCCCCATCTGGCCGTCTGGCAAACCAACCTGGGCACCTGAGGTACCAATAAGGGTATGGGGGTTCTCAGCCCACATCTTGTCCCAATTCGGTGTATCTGCCTGATATATGGCGTTGAACTCCTTGTTCTCGCTATAGCCCCAACCATCCAAGATCAGTAGTACAACAGGCTTTAAACCAGTTTTCATGATACTCAAACCCCATTCATATCGGCCCAGAACGGCCTATTAAACCATCTTTCTCCGAACCGAGCCAAAACACATTCCAGCCGTGCCGACCCCTTCTAGAAGTGCGACTAATGCGCCAATAATGTTAATTATTTTTTCCTTAAACACTAAAACAGAGTATTATTGTATAGTGTAACTTTAAAATAGGATCTGGGGTATGAACCAAGAATTCGCTAGCCCAAAGCAGCAATTTCGCGGCATGGGGAACATAGAGAGGGACAGCAACGTGTCTCTTCTGGACAGGGATGAGGACGTTGAGCGTGCGTCCCGTTCTCTTAAGGCCATGTCCCATCCTCTTCGCCTCAAGATACTATGTACATTAGGGGAGCAAGAGGTAAGTGTGCAAGACATAGTGGAGTACGTTGGGACCTCGCAAAGCAACATCTCTCAGCACCTAGCAATACTGCGTGACAAAGGAATTTTGGCCTCACGTAAAGATGCTAACCGGGTATTCTACCGGGTGAGCGACGCCAGAACCCTGAAACTGATTGGCATGATGCGTGAAGTTTTTTGTCAGCAACAACTATAAATCCCAAATAACATCCTTAAATCGCTCTTTTTTCCTCTCTATCAGAGTCTGAATGGTATTTTCCCATTCCGTTTTTCTCATTCCCAGGTAGAATTAGCGCTTTGCAGACAAACTGACTTTAATAATTACCATGGAACAAATCGTTGAATTCGCCGGAAATCATCTGGTCCTTGTCGCTGCCCTTGTAGTGACACTCTTTCTCCTCATACAAAACTTTTTGGCCGACATGGGTGGGAAAGGCACGGTGACGCCGCAAGAGGCAACTGAGCTTATAAATCGCAAAGATGCCGTCGTGGTAGATGTAAGGCCCATTGGAGACTTCTCCAACTCCCATATAATAAACTCTATCAATATCCCTTCGAGCAGTCTGAAGAACCAACTTACTCAACTAGAGAAATATAAGGACAAGGGGGTGCCGATAATCGTGGCATGTAGGTCTGGCGCCCAATCTTCTGTAGCCTGCAGCACCTTGACTAAAAATGGGTTTGAGGAGGTTTATAACCTAAAGGGGGGGATTCTGGCCTGGCAAAGTGCTAATCTCCCGGTTAGTCGTAAATAGCCTAAAAATCTCTTTTCACATTACAAACACGGAACCATAACGATGGCAGATCAACCAGAACAGAGTAGTGACGAACGTAAATTTGAACTCCAGCGTATCTATACTAAGGACCTTTCATTTGAGACGCCAAACTCTCCTGAGGTTTTCACCATGGATTGGAATCCTGAGAATCAGTTATCTCTCAACAGTGAGGTAAACAATCTAGGTGGCGACATCTTCGAGATAACCCTCTCCGTTACCGTTACTGCAAAACTGGGTGATAAGGTTGCTTTCCTGGTGGAGGTTAAGCAGGCAGGGATATTTGGCCTGAGCAATTTTCCAGGCAATGAGATGGGCCCAATGCTGGGCGCTTATTGTCCGAACATCCTGTTTCCATATGCCCGAGAAGTCATCTCTGACCTGGTTACCAGAGGCGGCTTCCCGCCACTCCTCCTGGCACCAGTAAATTTTGACCAGCTATTTGCCCAGCACATGCAACAACAGGCTCAAGCTAGCAAACAAGCCGCATCAGAGGAGAAGCACTAAACATCCATGAGTGATGCATCTCCGAAGATCGCCGTTCTGGGTGCAGGATCCTGGGGTACTGCACTGGCCATACTCCTCAGCCGCAATGGCTGCAGAGTCAAATTATGGGGCCTTGAAGCTGAAGTGGAGGCCCTGACCAGGGATGGCGAAAACAAGCAGTTCCTCCCTGGCGTAGCCCTGCCAGACGGTCTTCAGCCTACCGCGGACCTTAATGAGGCTGTTGCTGCCGCAGATGAGGTCCTGGTGGTGGTTCCTAGTCATGTGTTCCCCTCGGTGTTGAACGCTGTTGAGCCCATGCTACAACCAGCTACCACCCTAAGCTGGGCTACAAAAGGCCTGGAGAAACCTACTGGTGAACTGCTCAGCACAGTTGCCCAAAAAATCCTGGGGGATCGTCCGATCGGTGTAATATCAGGCCCGACCTTTGCGGGGGAGGTGGCAAGAGGTCTACCCACTGCTGTCACCGTCGCGTCTACATCACCTGAACATGCTGAAAGATTGGCCGGTTATCTCCACTCAGACCGTTTTCGTGCATACTCCAGTGACGACATTGTAGGTTTGCAGATCGGGGGCGCTGCCAAGAATGTAATGGCCATAGCTGCCGGGATAGCAGACGGACTTAAATTTGGAGCCAATACGCGAGCCGCCCTTATTACCCGCGGACTGGCCGAGATCATGCGTCTGGGTCTGGCACTGGGCGGCAAACTCGAGACCTTCATGGGGCTTGCTGGCCTGGGTGATCTGGCTCTAACCTGCACCGATAATCAATCACGTAACCGTCGCATGGGTCTGGCCCTGGCTGAGGGTAAGAGCATTGAACAAGCCAGAGAAGAGATAGGCCAGGAGGTGGAGGGGGTGGATGCCGCAAAGGTGATCCATCACAAGGCCCTGGAGCTTGGTATAGAGATGCCTATAACCGAACAGGCTTACAACGTCTTGTATCAGGGTCTGGACCCTAAGATTGCTGTACAGAGATTATTGGAGCGCAGTCAGCGTCCGGAAACTGAGTAAACATTCTTCCTCTATCCCGTCCCGGCAAAACCCTGTTGCCGCCAAGCCTCAAACAGAATGATCGATACCGCATTGGAGAGATTTATACTGCGGTTATCGGGACGCATAGGGATTCGGATCAGCTGCTCCGTGGGTAGAGAATCCAACAACTCCTGGGGCAGTCCCCTGGTCTCGGGACCAAATAGAAGCAGATCGCCCGGCCTGTATGCGGCCTCTGTATAATCCACTTTTCCACGCGTAGAGCAGGCGAATATCCTATCTTTATCTATCTCTGGCTGTTCCAGAAGCTCTCGCATACTCTTATACTCATGTACATCGGCCAATTCGGCATAATCCAGGCCTGCTCTGCGCAGGCTTTTTTCATCCAGTTTAAATCCCAGTGGATGAATCAGATGCAGAGAGCTGCCGCTGTTGGCGCAAAGGCGTATGATATTGCCGGTGTTGGGGGGAATCTCAGGTTGATACAATACAATCTTAAACATCGATGGAAAGACCCTAATGAATAAAAACAACTCCCCTTTGGCGGTAAATTTCTGTGGCCTGCAACTTACTACGCCCCTGGTGCTGTTATCTGGCTGTGTTGGTTTTGGTGAAGAGTATACGCGGGTAAAGGGTTTTTCCAACCGTGATGTGGGGGCTGTCTGCTTAAAGGGCACCACCGGTGAGGCGCGCCTGGGCAATCCACCCCATCGGATATACGAAACAGAAACCGGCATGCTCAACGCCATTGGACTACAAAACCCTGGGGTGGATTTTGTGGTGGATGAGATCCTGCCTCAATTGGACCTCACCGAGACCAATTTCATTGCTAACGTCTCAGGATCTACCATCGAAGAGTATGTAAGGGTTACTGAAAGATTTAATGACTCTCCCGTAGCTGCAATCGAGATCAATATATCCTGTCCTAACGTCAAAAAAGGGGGCGCCGCCTTTGGCAACGATCCTGAGATGTCTGCGCAGGTTGTAGAGGCCTGCCGCAAGGTTTCACAGAAGCCCCTCATAACCAAGCTCTCCCCCAATCAAACGGACATAGCAGAGAATGCACGTCGCTGTATAGACGCCGGGACCGATGCCTTCTCCGCCATAAACACCCTTATGGGTATGGCGATAGATGCGCGGTCACGCAGACCTATCATCGGCAATAATCAGGGGGGGCTTTCCGGACCTGCCATAAAGCCTGTGGCCCTGCTTAAGGTGCATCAGGTATATCAGGTCTGCAGGCCGCATGGCATTCCCATCATCGGCCAGGGCGGGATAGGTTGTGCACAAGATGCGTTGGAATTCCTCATCGCCGGCGCTACAGCTGTCGGTGTAGGCACAGCTCTATTCTATGATCCGTTGATATGTCCTAAGATCAACCTAGGGATCAGCAACTACCTGGTGGAGCAGGGAATGCATTCTGTTACAGAGCTTACCGGCAGCCTTCAGCTTAACAGCGCCGATTGACTTTAGGAAATTGCATGGCCGATTTGCCCAAAAACAAGCCCGAAATTTCTCTATTGCGAAAATTCATTCCGCTGAACGAATGGAGTAATAAAAAATTAGAGTTGTTGGCGAACAGCATTGAAATCAAACATGCAAAAGAAAGTGAAACATTGATAGAGCGTGGTAGTAGCGATGAACTCAGTTACTACCTTATTAGCGGCAAAGTTAAGCTAACTGCAGCGGATGGAAAAACAAGAGTAATCGATGCTGAAAGCGGCCATGCGGCCTCCCCCATATCACAATTGATACCTCGCCAATATCGTGCCACCTGCCTCAGCCCCGTCCAATATATTTGCATCGACAGCTTTCTTATCGGCGAAAAAATACCCAGCAAAGGTGCTTATGACTTACCAGATGGTTATGAGGTCAGCGAAGGTCTACCAGACCAAGAGTTGCCTGACGACGATACCGACAACATCTCTACCCAGCTTGCCAAGCAACTCGAGGAAGACCTAAAACAGGATCGCCTAAGCATACCATCGCTGCCGGAAATAGCGACCAGAGTTGGACGCGCCATAGAAGAGAGATCCTGCAATGCAAATACCATTGCTAGGATTATTCAAACTGACCCAGCCATCACAGCGAAGATTGTAAAGGCGGCGAACAGCGCTTTTTACGGCGCACAAAATCCGGTTGAAACATGCTCTCAAGCTGTGATTCGTTTGGGAATGACTGTCACACATAGTCTTGTGGTTAACTACACCATGCGCGACCTGTTTCAAACTAAATCTAAAAGCCTTAATCAGCGCATGCACAAGCTATGGATACATAGCATTAAGGTGGCCTCCATTTGCTATGTGCTTGCAAAGCGCTGCAAGATCTTAAACCCAGATGAGGCCATGGCTATCGGACTATTACACGACATTGGTGTCGCAGCGATAATAAATCAGGCCTCAAACTATCTGGACATGGCTTCAGATCCGGCAGCTATGGATGCCGCTATCGATGAGTTGCGCGGCCCCTTTGGTAGCCGCATTCTACAGAGTTGGCGCTTTTCCGATCGATACATTACGGCGGCCGAAGAGGCTGAAAACTGGATGCGGGATCATGACGGAACGTTTGACTATTGCGACATCCTGATCTTGGCCCAACTACATAGCTATGTTGGATCCATGAAAGCCCTGTCCATGCCTCCTCTAGATGAGGTCCCTGCTGCGCATCGTCTGACGTTGGGTCCGCGCAAAAGCATAACCATCCTGCAAGGCGCGAACGAGGAGATTGAGCAGACCAGATCTCTCCTCACTCAATAGCAACGACACAGAAACAGTATCTAGATGTATTATTCAAAGAATCTCATCTCATCTGTTTTAGTCGCAGCACTACTAATAGCTGCTGCATCAGCCGACTCACTTAAGTACACCTTGACTAAGCCTAGAGACAATCCCCTGGCGCCAGAATTTATTCTTCAAGACACCGATGGAAAACAGCACACCCTTACTGACTACAGAGGCAAGATTGTGGTGATAAATTTCTGGGCCTCCTGGTGTCCGCCTTGTCGTGATGAGATGCCCTCTCTACAAAAGGCGGCTGAGCAACTAATTAAGCACAACATATTTATCCTTGGGATAAATGTTGGGGAAAGCCGCGCTAGCGTTATACGATTTCTAAAATCGATGCCTATACAGTTTCCTTTACTTCTCGATACAAAGTCCGAGGTAATGGATTCATGGTCAGTCCCTTCGATTCCCACCACCATCGTGATCAATCAGGAGGGAAGAATCGTTCTCTTCGCTGTGGGTGAAAGGGAGTGGGACGACCCAAAAATACTACAACAGATCATCTCGATAAAAAAATCACCGTGAGGATTCAACACATACATCCCTGGAATCTCCCGCCAACTGAGGCGATCGCACTACAAAAATATTTACGACGGTATATTGAGACCAGAGACCGTATTGGACAAATAAGACTGGTCGCTGGCATCGATGTGGGATTTGAGGATTCCGGTAAGACAACAAGGGCCGCAGTAGTTACCCTGAAATTTCCATCCTTAGAGCCTATTGAGCAATCCCTCCAACGCAAGCCCACAAGTTTCCCCTATGTGCCTGGACTACTCTCCTTTCGTGAGATACCCGCAATCCTTGGTGCCATGAAACAGCTACAGCAACTGCCCGACCTGCTGTTGTGTGATGGACAGGGCATATCCCATCCCCGCAGATTTGGCTTGGCCTGTCATCTGGGTCTACTCACAGACATACCAAGTATTGGCGTAGCCAAGTCTCGCCTCATCGGCACCCACGCTGCCGTACCAGAAACAAAGGGTGAATGGGCGCCATTGATGCATGATTCTGAATGTATAGGGGCCGTTTTACGCAGCAGGAGCAGGGTAAAACCACTCTATATATCACCCGGGCACAGAATCAGCTTGGACACCTCAATCAAGATGGTAATGGAATGTACCACAAAATATCGCCTGCCTGAGACCACTCGTGCAGCACATAAACTGGCGTCTAACCTGGTTTGATATGCTCTATGTAGCGCGGCCTATCCTCCATGCGTAGCCGAACACGAGCCGCCTGAACCTTAAGACGATCTTCCGTCCCCTCAAACCTAAGATCACAATGGGCTCTACCCTCCTCTTGCAAGGGGATCTGGATCATGTCCCGATAGGTATAGATGTTCTCACCTACATCTCCACCGCAGCAAATCGCGGGGAATGTGGGCATCTCCCCTTCCACTACTGCCTGTTCAAATACCAGGTCACCGGACTGCCACCACTTGGTACGTTCTTCCGTCCCGCTCATGGTCTTTATGATGTAGGCTCTGGAAAACCTGAGAACAAGATCTTCACCCTCAAAGCCGACTCTCTCTACCTCAGACCCATTAAGCTCTATGCTACTGATCTCCATCTAGATACTCCGCAACTTAACGACGGGGTATTATAACAATAGAGATATGTGGGCAAACTGATCTTGTATAGTTCAAAGACTATTTCTCTTCTCCCAGCCCCAACTCTTTAATCTTACGGGTCAAAGTGTTTCTACCCCATCCTAGTAGACGTGCGGCGTCCAGGCGCCTGCCTCCGGTGTGCTCAAGAGCGGATTCGATCATGATCGTCTCAAACTGCGGGACTGCCTCATCCAAGATGCCTTCCTGTCCTTGGCTTAATCTCTGGCGAGTCCAATTTCTTAGACTGTTACACCAGTTATCGTCGCTCTTTGAGCCATCCACCTCTGCATGTAGTTCAGGTGGCAGATCTTCAATGTGGATCTCCTGACTGGAGGCCATGACCGTCAGCCAACGCGCAGTATTTTCAAGCTGCCGTACATTGCCTGGCCACTCCATGTTCTGAAGTTCCAGTTCGGTCTCTGGCAGCAGGGACTTTGTCTCCACCTCCAGCTCTTTGGCGGCACGCGAGAGAAAGTGCTTCATCAGGATAGGGATGTCTTCTTTTCTCTCCCGCAAAGATGGTATGTGGATACGAATAACGTTGAGTCGATGAAACAAGTCCTCTCTGAAGCGTCCAGACTCTACTAATTGTTCAAGATTCTGATGGGTGGCGGCGATGATACGTACGCTGACCTTTACCGCTTCATGACCCCCAATGCGGTAAAATTCACCGTCGGCCAGTACCCTTAGCAGACGTGTCTGTAGCTCGGATGGCATATCGCCTATCTCGTCCAGAAACAGGGTGCCGCCATCGGCCTGTTCAAAACGCCCTTCCCGCCGCACCTGAGCCCCGGTAAAAGCCCCTCGTTCATGGCCAAATAGCTCTGATTCCAGCAGATCTTTAGGAATAGCCGCCATGTTCAACGCGATAAAAGGGCCGGATGCCCTGGGACTATGTCGGTGCAAAGCTTGGGCTACCAATTCTTTACCTGTACCAGATTCGCCATTGATCAGGACCGTAATGCTAGATCTGGCCAGGCGTCCGATGGCCCTAAACACCTCTTGCATCGCCGGCGCCTCGCCGATGATCTCGGGACTTTCCGGGGCAGACTCCGCCCTGGCCGCGGCACCTTGTGAACTCCTGCAGGCACGGCGTACCTGTTCCACTGCCTCATCCACGTCAAATGGTTTCGGCAGATACTCAAATGCGCCGCCATGAAAGGCCGCCACAGCGCTATCCAGATCCGAGTGTGCTGTCATGATGATAACCGGCAAATCAGGATATGCCTCGTGTACCTGCGCCAACAACGACAATCCATCCATCCCTGGCATACGCACGTCTGTCACCACCACCGCCGGGGGGCCGAGTGATAGTTCATCCAGTACCCCTTCAGCAGAGGCAAAACTTCGCACCTCCATCTGTGCCTTTTGTAGAGCCTTTTCCAGAACCCAGCGGATGGAGCGATCGTCGTCTATAACCCAAACTTGCTGTGTCTTACCCACCTTTTTTCTCCAATGGCAGCATTACACGAAAAATTGTCTGTCCCGGTTTGCTGGTAAATTCCACCAGCCCCCCATGTTGATGGATTAGGGATTGGGTGATCGAAAGTCCCAGCCCCATTCCAGAACTCCCCGATGTGACCATGGGATAAAAGATCCTCTCTCGAATATCTTCCGGAATCCCAGGGCCGTTATCTTCAATCTCAACCTGTACCACAAGACGGTAACGTATATTGCCGATAGTGAATTGGCGGAGAATCCTGGTACGCATGGTTATCTCAGCGTCTTCTTTCCCTCGTAGCGCCTGTGCAGCATTGCGTACGATATTCAGCAGGGCCTGTATAATCCGGTCGTTATCCACATAAAGCTCAGGTATGCTTGGATCAAAATCCCGTCTGATCTCCAAGCTGTCACCATACTCGGCAATCATTAAGGAGCGCACCCGCTCCAGAATCATATGGATATTGGCCTCGGACATCTCTGGCAATCTATGAGAACCCAGTAACTGATTTACCAAGGATTGCAGACGATCAGCCTCGTCAATGATTATCTGGGTATATTCGCATAGTTCCTTATCGTCCAGCTCTGAAGCCAGGAGTTGAGCGGCTCCGCGCAATCCACCAAGCGGATTTTTGATCTCGTGGGCCAGTCCACGTATCAGATCCCGTGCCGCATCATGCTGGCTGAGCAGATTCTCCTCCCGGCTAATCTGTAACTGTCGATCAATATGCTGCATCTCCATGAGCAGATAATGATCTCCCTTATCATCAGTTATCGGAATCACGGTGCAGTCCACCGTAACGGTTTCACCGTTTTGTAGATTTAGGCTGATCTCCCTCTCGGTAAAAGGACGTCCGGTCATCAATGCCTGTTCCAGATTTTCTTCATTCAGGGCGGAGTCGCTCTGAATAAGCTCGCCGGCCTTATTTAGCACCATATGTCTAGCACTGACCGCAAACAATACCTCTGCTGCAGAATTCATGTATCGCAGATAGAGATCCTGATCAAATAACAAAACAGAGAAACTCAGGTTTTCCAAAACCTGAGTTCCAAATTTCTCTTGTGATTCTGTTTTATCGATCATGCGATTCTATTAGCAATAAACGAACCAGTTTTTACACCATTCAGGGTCGTCGGTAACCTGCTTGATTTGTCCAGATTTATGGCTAAAAGAGGACTAAATCGATAACGATTGAGAGTTCAGACAAGCACCACAACCATGCATACACATTGTATGCACTAGTTTAGTGCAAGGATAGGGGGTTATTTTTTTTGGTTGTAGTTTGGAGAATAGGTTGAGGAGCCGGGTTTAAAGTTTCCTGTGTTAGAAGGGATACCGGTTTTATATTTCTCTGCTCCATCCTTATAGGTGTTGGAACTATCATAGTCCTTCGAAAAGTCATCACTATAATCTTTACTGTAGTCTTTATCGTAATCGGCCTCTTCGTTATTGTCCTTTTTATAATTTGGCGTATACGCCTCGCTGTTGTCTTCAGGTGCATTACTTTCCGATTTAGTGGTCTCTACTCTAAGGTGAAATATAACAGAGCTGGAACTGATCAATGGGGTGCCGTTGTTATCAAGCACTGTTGCTCTGATAGTGTGAGAGCCGCGTTCAACTTTAGACAGGCTTGTTGATGTTTGGATTACCCCTTTCTTTACCACTTTTCCATCCAAATATAGTGTGATGCTATCTCCCTTCCTCAGCGGGGGCGTTAATTCTATTGCTACCGCCACGTCTCCGCTGTTAATACGAAAGGTCTCATTCATCTTAGGCTGAACGATATCCATCTTGGTATAAGGGTGTTGATCTTTAGGCGTCGGCTTACTACTCTTCAGCGGAGGCGTGGATTCGGGAGTATATGTAACCGCCTTGGGCAGTTCGACCTGTTCCGATCCTTTCACCTCCTGATCTGAATAGTGGATATTTCCATCTTCATCCACCCACTTGTAGATACCGGCAGGAGCCGTAACATAAACCAACATCAAGAGAATTAGAGGATACCTATGCATAGAGTGAGCATAGATCAGTGTGATTATGCTAACAACCTCATATTGGAATCAGCCACACCGTTTTTCCGATAAACGCGAAGACCAGATAACAAAACGCCCCCTTACGGGGGCGTTCTGGTTACTACTGTAGTGAGTTTTAGCTTACAGGCTGAAGTACATGTCGAATTCCACCGGATGGGTGGTCATACGCATGCGGGTAACCTCTTCCATCTTCAGATCGATGTAACCATCAATCAAATCATCAGAAAATACGCCGCCCGCCTTGAGGAACTCGCGGTCTGCACTCAGACAATCCAGGGCCTGATCCAGGCTGTGGCAAACAGTCGGGATATTGGCTGCCTCTTCTGCTGGCAGATCGTATAGATCCTTATCCATAGCATCACCCGGGTGGATCTTGTTCTGGATGCCGTCCAGACCAGCCATCATCATAGCGGAGAATGCCAGATATGGGTTGGCGGTAGGATCAGGGAAACGTACCTCTATGCGACGTGCCTTCGGACTGGAAACCCAAGGAATACGGATAGAAGCTGAACGGTTGCGAGCAGAGTAGGCCAGCATGACCGGTGCCTCGAAACCAGGTACTAGACGCTTATATGAGTTGGTAGAAGCGTTGGTGAAGGCGTTCAGAGCGCGAGCGTGCTTAATGATACCGCCGATGTAGTAAAGGGCTGCCTCGGAAAGGCCGCCGTACTGATCACCAGCAAAGATATTCTCGCCGCCCTTGGCAATAGACTGATGCACATGCATACCGGAACCGTTATCACCTACCAGCGGTTTAGGCATGAAGGTGGCGGTCTTACCGTAGGCATGAGCCACATTCTGTACGCAGTATTTCAGGATCTGGTTCATATCTGCACGTTTAACCAGGGTGTCGAACTTGGTGCCGATCTCACACTGACCCGCTGTAGCTACTTCGTGATGATGTACTTCGGTCTCAACGCCCATCTCTTCCATGGCCATACACATAGCGGCACGGATATCGTTCAGAGAGTCTACAGGTGGGACTGGGAAGTAACCGCCTTTCAGCCCCGGACGATGACCGATATTGCCGTCTTCGTA
This sequence comes from Sedimenticolaceae bacterium, assembly GCA_050288625.1. Lineage (GTDB taxonomy): Bacteria > Pseudomonadota > Gammaproteobacteria > Chromatiales > Chromatiaceae > JAAGZL01. The sequence goes on from JBNKEE010000013.1 coordinate 99,553, forward strand.
TACGCGCTCGGAGTTCCATTCTGCCTCTTCAGAATCAACCTTGTAGAAGGCTCCGCTCATATCTGCTCCCCAGCGAACATCGTCTAGCACGAAGAACTCAGGCTCCGGGCCAAAATAAGCGGTGTCGCCTATACCGGTTGATTGCAGATATGCTTCGGCACGTTTGGCAACAGAACGGGGATCACGCTCATAACCTTCCATGGTGGAAGGCTCCAGGATATCGCAACGGATATTCAGAGTTACCTCGTCGGTAAACGGATCTAGGATGGCAGTATCAGTATCCGGCATCAGCACCATGTCGGACTCGTTGATACCCTTCCAGCCGGCGATGGAGGAGCCATCGAACATCTTACCGTCGGTAAATACCTCTTCATCAATCACGTGGGACGGCACAGATACATGCTGTTCTTTGCCGCGGGTGTCGGTGAAGCGAAAGTCAACAAACCTCACTTCATTATCTTTGATCATCTTCAGGACTTTTGAAGCCATCTCTAGTTCTCCAACTATGTAAATTTAGATTTTGTGCTTTATGAATCTAGCTGCCGAGGCAGGTGTTAAAAAAGAATGCCCCCATAATCCGGCCGGGGACAATCAGATAATTGCCCTTGCACCAATAGGATGCGGCAAGGGTAATAATCTCTTACTCCATCCCTAATCGAAGGAGAGAAAAACCCAATAAATGAGACAATTCCATCGTTTATAGCAGAATGCATGCCATTTGGAAAAATCAATTCAACGCATGATACATGGTTGTTGTCCCTGATAAAACGTCTGCGCTGACCACAACCTCAAAAAACGCTGCTCAACAATCAGTTATATCGTTATGGTAAGCCTTATATTATGGCCACAAACCCGGTGATAAGAGCGCAGCTTAGATCTAAAACCGAGCGGATAGACCGATGCATGGCGCACCAAAATAGGGCCTCTGCTGCGCGCAACGCACCAAAAGCGTGCTTAGCCAAAAAACAGCTTCAATTTACGAAAATCTGTTTCGCCTGCTAACTGATCTTCCAGTCTAGCTCTAAGCTCGTTCAACTCCTTCTCTCCCCCGTAACAGCTTAACGGAAAATAGAGATCGATATCTATCTTTCCGTCTTGATAATGCAGGATGGTTCGTTGAATCTCCTGAGCCTCTGGAATGGCGCTCCAACATTCATGCAATTTATCCATTGTCTGTTGCCGTAATGGGAGGTCCTGGGTGGGTGGCCCTGCCTCATCATCCTCTGGATCAACATGTACCGTAACGTCGCTTATCTCTTCTACCTTGTCCAGCAAGCGGTCCATGACGGTCTGGCTGATCATATGCCCCTCGGTCACACTCAACCAGGGCGCCACCAACACATGCACATCCACCACGATCTCTCCACCGATACTTCTGGTCCGCAGCATGTGTATCGCATCAACGCCATCCACGGAGAGGATGATCTCCCTGACCTGCTTCAGCCCTTCCTGTCCCAGCCCCACATCCATCAACTCTTCAAACGCCGGCAACCCCAACTCCCATCCTACGCGGGCGATCATAACACCCACTATCACCGCAGCCACCGTGTCTAGATAGGGTAATCCAGCCATGGACCCACCTATGCCGATAACTACAACTATGGAAGAGATGGCATCAGAGCGATGATGCCAAGCGTTTGCCTGTACCATCTTGGAACCGATACGACGACCAGCCACCATGGTGTAATGATATAGCGCCTCCTTAATCACTACAGAGAAGATGGCTATCGTCAGAGCCAACGCCCCTGGATGAAGCAGGCGTTCAGGGCTAAACAGGCGCTGGGCACTATCCCATATAATTCCGGCAGCAATCAAGATAAGGAATATTCCCAATCCTAAAGTAGCCCCTGTCTCGAAGCGCCCATGGCCATACGGGTGTTTTTCATCTGGGCCATGCTGGGCGTGATGAGAGGCAAACCAGACCATGGCGTCGGACAACAGGTCAGAGAGGGAGTGGATGCCGTCCACTATAAGGGCATGGGACTGCGCCACAAAACCAAATAGAACCTTAAGGGCAGACAACAATATATTGATAAGTGCGCCCACAACGGTTACACGCTTACTAGTCCTGGCGCGATCTATGCTTTGGTTCACTGGCACTATTCCTCTTTCCTGCCAATAACGACGACCACTATATATTCACTACCATCGGTTCTGGCCTCAAGCACTTCATGGCCGTTTATTCTACTCCAGGAGGGGATGTCATTCAGCGCACCGGGGTCCGTACATACAACCTCTATTACGTCACCAGTCTGCATGCAGGCCGCCTGGTTCTGTACCTTGATGACCGGCATTGGACATAACAAGCGCCGACAATCCAGCACCACTCTTTTCACAGAATCCACTCCTGTTTGATCTCCAAGGGTCCCATCGGTGCAACCACCATGCAACGGGTATTGGCCTCTTCATCGCGCACCTCCACCTCTACGGAGGGGTCCTGTTTTCCCTTACTGTACCGAGCCAGTATACGTGCTGCCAATTCCAGATTCTGTTCTGATGCGTCACCATCAATCAGGGCCAAAGGCCCAGGATGGCTTATGGTCTTCAGACTGACATACTGATTGCGATATCCCCGCAGGAAATTACCCTCTCCCTCCTCCCGGGAGATGATGAGCTTGAAGTCTGGACTCGGGCGCAAGTGCCGTCCTACCTTGAGCAGCATGATGTCATCCAGATCATAGCTTTTTTCTCCCCGCGACCGCCACAGATCGGCCAGCTTACCTGAATACTGGGCGTCGGTGAGAAAACAGCAACCACCGGCAGGCTGCGCATAATCCTCATATCCGAATTTCTTTGCCAGGGCCATCTGAGGTTTTCGCGTTCGGCCGCTAAAGTCGTGTAGCTTATCCCGGTCTACCCAACCCTCTCGCTCTGGCATGGTCTCCGGAAGATTTTGGGCACACAAAGGTCGTAGCAGAAGATCGTCGGCCCCTGAATCTCGGGCAATAACCGGCATGGTGTCCTTACGCTGAGACATGGGTCTCTGCCCAATCACCTCCCCAGTGATGATGAAATCGAAGCCGTTCTCCTTGATCCATTCATGGGCCTTCTTCACCATAAAGATCTTACAATCCAGACAGGGATTCATGTTGGCCCCATATCCGTGATCTGGATGGAGCAACACATCTTTGTACTCTTCGATGATGTCGATGATATGCAGCTTCATCCCCAGCTGCTCCGCCACCCAGAGGGCGTTATTGCGCTTGGGTTTGTTTCTATCTTTTTTGCGAATAGCGTGTGTGTGCCCTTCCACACAAAAACCGGTGAAGAAATTGATCCCCTCTACATGCACACCCTGTTCCTGCACCACCCGAGCTGCCAGAAGTGAATCCAGCCCACCGGAGATCAGGGCCACAGCCTTGCGTCTTTCAGTCATAGTCTATCTTTATAATCAAACCAGGCGAGGGATTATACTGCATCCTTCAAGATGTGGCGCATCCAGCTGGTCAATCTTTACCAATAATTTCGGTGATGGTGGTGGCGGTGATGTCTGTGACGTCTTGTATAGTCCCAATACCCGGGGTGGCTGTAGTACCCATCAGACCAACCATAGCTAACAGTGCCGGAATAGTGTGGATACATGTGATTACAACCAGCAATCCCCAGCCCAATTATGACCAACATTGAGATCATCAATAATCTTTTGCTCATGATCTTCTCCCAATACTCGTTTTGTTTCAGCTAAAGGCCGGGCCTTAACCATAAACGTCCCCTATGATTCACTTTACAGTACGACGCATGAACCTATACTGAACAAAAACATGAGTTCCGAAACTTGCCAATCACCCATCCAGATACCATGCTTGGATAGTCTACGGAGATAAGGAGACACCTCATGTACTTTGGTGAACGACACAATCCAACAAAGGGCGCGAATAACGACAGAAGAACCATCCTCCGTCGTCACCTCATCTACTACCTCAGGGTATGGGATCTTAAGTCCAACAAGCTCCTGGGGCATATCGTGGACATCAACTCCGGTGGTTTTATGCTTATCAGTGAAAAAGAGATCGTGCCAGAAAGGAGCTTTGACCTGGAGATACGCTGGAACACCCCGGAAGACGAAGATATCAAGATAAAATTTCAGGCAGAAAGCCGTTGGAGCTCCAAGGATGTAAATCCAGTATTCTTTAACACCGGATTTAGCCTAACTGGACCGTCCGATGATGTTCTGGAACCTATCCGCAAGATGATAGAAGAGTACGGCTTCCAGGATTAGGCTGGCATTTATGGTCCATTTAGGCCAAAAGGCCGGCTGACACCATAAAATCTATATTAAAATGGCCCTGTTGTTGGCCAAATCCTCCCTTCTAACGCTATACTTGCGCGTTTCTGGATAAGCGGATAAAGGTCTTTTCCTTGAACATGCCAACGAATAATAGTGGCCCGGATGTCTCCACATTCCAGGGCCTGATCTTCGCCCTGGAACAGTACTGGGCGGAACAGGGTTGCGTCATAGTACAACCATATGACATGGAGATGGGTGCCGGCACCTTCCACTCCGCAACTTTCCTGCGCTCCATTGGTCCAGAGCCGTGGAACTGCGCCTATGTGCAGCCCTCGCGCCGACCCACCGACGGGCGCTACGGAGAGAACCCTAATCGGCTACAGCACTACTACCAATATCAGGTCATCCTGAAACCGTCCCCGGATGATATTCAGGAGCTATACCTAGGCTCATTGAGGATGCTGGGCATAGACCCGTTGGTACATGATATCCGCTTTGTGGAAGATAACTGGGAATCGCCTACCCTGGGGGCCTGGGGGCTAGGTTGGGAGGTGTGGCTGAACGGCATGGAGGTCACCCAGTTCACCTATTTCCAACAGGTGGGCGGACTGGATTGCCGCCCGGTCACCGGCGAGATCACCTACGGTCTGGAGCGCATCGCCATGTATCTACAATCCGTGGAGAGCGTGTTCGACCTGGTCTGGACCAACGGACCACAGGGCCCGGTCACCTATGGCGACGTGTTCCATCAGAACGAGGTGGAGCAGTCCACCTATAACTTTGAAATCGCCGACGTAGATTATCTGTTCGGCTATTTCAATCAGTGCGAGAAGATGTGCCTGGAACTGATTGAGAAGGACCTGCCACTCCCGGCCTATGAGCAGATCCTGAAGGCATCCCACACCTTCAACCTACTGGATGCCCGGCACGCCATATCGGTGACCGAGCGCCAGCGTTTCATACTGCGGGTGCGTACCCTTGCCCGCGCCGTGGCCCAGGCCTATTACGACCGTCGGGAAGCCCTGGGCTTTCCCATGCTAGTTGGAGAGGGGGGCGCCGCCAATGGCTGATACACGTGACCTATTGGTGGAAATCGGCACCGAAGAGTTGCCGCCTACCGCCCTGGACCGTCTCTCTTTGGCTTTTATGCAGGGAATCGAAGATGGGCTAAAGAGCGCTGAACTCGGTTTTACTGATATCAAACGTTACGCCTCACCTCGACGTCTTTCAGTTTTTGTCTCGGATCTAGCAACAGCTCAAGACGACCGGTTGGTGGAACGCAAGGGCCCAGCGTTGCAGGCCGCCTTTGATGAGTCCGGCAATCCCAGCAAGGCCGCCGAAGGCTTTGCCCGCTCCTGCGGCGTGACCGTAGATCAGCTGGAACGGCAGGAGACCCCCAAGGGAGCCTGGCTAGTATTCCAACACAAACAGACCGGCAAGGGCACTACCGATTTGATTCCGGAGATTATCGAAAAGTCCCTCGCTTCCTTGCCCATCCCCAAACGCATGCGCTGGGGTTCCCGCAGTGAGGAGTTCGTGCGTCCGGTGCACTGGGTACTTTTGCTGTTCGGAGATGAGGTCATCCCGGCCGAGATTCTAGGACAACAGGCAGGACGCAGCACCCGCGGCCATCGCTTCCATCGCCCGGAAGCCTTTGAGATCAGCTCACCCGCCAACTATCTGGCCCAGCTGCAGGAACAAGGGATGGTCTATGCCGATCTTAATCAGCGCAAAGAGCTGATACGCAAACAGGTAACAGAGATTGCCGTAGCCGCAGGTGCTCAAGCAGTCATCGACGAAGATCTGTTAGACGAAGTGACCGCCCTGAACGAGTGGCCGGTACCAGTCATGGGCAGCTTCGATGAGAGCTTTCTGCAGGTCCCAGCCGAAGCCCTAGTTCAGGCCATGCAAGGACATCAAAAATATTTTCCTGTGGTGTCTGCTAACGGCGATCTGCACCCTAGCTTCATCACTATCAGCAATATCGAGAGTCAGGATATCTCGCAAGTGAGATCTGGTAACGAGCGGGTGATCAGCCCTCGCTTCAAGGATGCTGCCTTCTTCTGGGAACAGGACCTGAAGCAGCCCCTGGAGGCCCATCTGGAAAGCCTGAAGACGGTGGTGTTCCAGGAGAAGTTGGGCACCCTGTATGACAAGACCCAGCGTGTGGCTAAACTGGCCCAGGCCATTGCCGAGCAGACCGGCTCTGATCCAGCCCAAGCCAAACGTGCGGGCGAACTATGCAAGTGCGACCTGATGACCAACATGGTCAACGAGTTCCCAAAACTACAAGGCATCATGGGTAGCTATTACGCTGCTCACTCCGGCGAAAACCCACTGGTGGCCGCCGCCATGAAAGAGGTCTATCTGCCGAAGCAGGCTGGAGACGATCTCCCCTCTGGAGACTGTGGTCGGGCCATCGCTGTGGCAGATCGCCTGGATACCCTGGTGGGCATCTTTGCCATCGGCCAGAAACCGACCGGCGTGAAAGACCCGTTCGGGCTGCGCCGCGCCGCCCTGGGTGTGCTGCGTATCCTGATAGAAACCCCGTTGGATCTGGACCTGGAGACTATGCTGCAACTGGCCGCCGAGGACCTTGCGGATAAGGTGGATGCCGCAACAGTAACCGAGGTGTTCGACTATATGATGGACCGCCTCAAGGCCTACTACAGCGATCGGGGCATAAGCAGCGATGTGATCGATGCGGTCATGGCCTGCCGTCCCACGCGCCCGGCGGATTTTGATCTGCGGATAAAGGCGGTGACCGAGTTTCGCAAACTGCCGGAGGCCGAGAGTCTTTCCGCCGCCAACAAACGCATCCGCAATATCCTGAAGAAGAGCGATGAGCAGTATCCCACTCAACCGGATTCCAGAATATTCGAGGAAGAAGCGGAAAAGGAGTTGTTCCACAAGGTCGTGGAGCTTACCCCTGTGGTGGAGCCTTTATTCGCCCAAGGCGACTACACTCAGGCACTGAAGTTATTGGCTGCACTGCGCGAGTCGGTAGACAGCTTCTTCGATAGTGTGATGGTGAATTGTGAGGACGCGAATCAGCGCCGCAACCGTCTGGCTCTGCTCCACTCACTTAGCGCCCTGTTCCTTTGTGCCGCAGACCTGTCCCGGCTGCAATGATGGCACACGACTCATATCAGGAGATGTTGAGCGCGGTCCAGGCCTTTCACGACAAACACCGCTTCCGCGAAACTGGTGGTGAAGAGATGGCCTACCGTGTGGCCTTGATGGCGGAGGAGTTGGGTGAGATATCATCCTGCGTCACTAAAGGAAAAAGCACAGAGGCCCTGTCCGAGGAGATCGCGGACCTGCTGATCCTGATTATAGGCACCGCCATCGCTCAGGATATCGATCTGAACCAGGCCTTTTGGGACAAGATGGATAAACTGATGCAGCGCGAATCCAAGATGATCAACGGCCGCATCCGTGTATCAGAATTTAGGGGCATGGAGTAGCCGCTTACTTACTCTGGATAACCATGACAACCATCATTCTCGATCGTGACGGCGTTATAAACCAGGACTCAGACGCTTACATAAAAACCCCGGACGAGTGGATGCCCATCCCTGGAAGTCTGGAGGCCATCGCTCGCTTAAGCAAAGCAGGTTGTCAGATTGTTGTAGCCACCAATCAGTCTGGCGTAGCTCGCGGGCTGTTAGATATAGAAACATTGCATGCCATCCACAGAAAGATGGAATCTAATATTAAAGAGCATGGCGGCAGGCTGACAGGTATCTACTACTGTCCACACGGACCGGATGATGGCTGCTTCTGTCGTAAACCAAAACCCGGCCTGCTACAACAAATAGGACAGGACTTAAAGATAGATCTGCCCAGCGCTATTGTCATAGGCGATAGTCTGCGAGATCTTCAGGCTGCGGCTACAGTTGGCGCCAAACCAATCTTGGTCCTAACCGGCAAGGGCAAACAAACCCTTGGCCATATCTCCCAAGAAGATGATATTGACGTCTACCAGAACCTGGCCGATTTTGTAGAGACACACATCGCCAAACCGGTTTCCGACTGAGGCATATAATAATGATATTGTTCCGCTCTCTTCTTTTCTTCCTCCTGTTATTACTCAACACCATCCTGTTTGCCATTCCAGTGTTTTCCATCGGCATGGTGGTGCCTTTCCGAACGCGCTGTAAGATGGCCAATGCCTGGGGCCAGACAGCCCTATGGTTGTTGGAAAAGACCTGCGGCCTAAAACACGAGATAAATGGGTGGGAAAACCTACCTGAGCATTCGGCCATCATTATGTCCAAACACCAATCGGCTTGGGAAACCATCGCTATGCGCGGTCTCTTCCCAACGGAGCAGGCATGGATACTCAAACGGGAATTGATGTGGATTCCACTTTTTGGTTGGGCTTTGGCAGCGGTTGGTTCCATAAGCATAGACCGCAGCAGCGGCCGTGCCGCTATGCGCCAGGTGATATCCAAGGGTACGGAAAAACTAAAGAAGGGTCGGCTGGTGATGATATTCCCGGAAGGCACCAGGGTCGCGCCAGGGGAACGCAAACGCTACGGCCTGGGCGGCGCTATACTGGCAGAACAATCAGGCTATCCAATCATACCAGTAGCCCACAATGCAGGTGTATTCTGGCGAAGACGTGGCGTGAAGAAACACCCTGGCACCATCCAGATGGTGATCGGAGAGCCGATCGATCCAAAGGGTAAGAGCGCGAATGAGATCATCGCTGAAGTGGAGGAGTGGATTGAATCCACGGTAGAAAACCTACCGCAAGCACCTGATCAAAGATGACTAATAGCAAGTATGTAATCGCTTACTATCATTAAATGCTAGATAAATCGCCCCTAATGGAGAGGTATTGATCAAATATCAAGATTCTCTACCGTAAGCGCATTCTGCTCAATGAAGTCACGACGCGGCTCAACCTGATCCCCCATCAAGGTGGTGAAGATCTCATCTGCCGCTACAGCATCTTCGATGTCCACCCGCAGTAGACGCCTAGCCTCTGGGTTCATGGTGGTCTCCCACAGCTGTTCCGGATTCATCTCGCCGAGTCCTTTGTAGCGTTGGATGTGTTGGCCGCGCTTAGCCTCATCCAACAACCATGTTAGCGCCTGACTGAAGCTGGTTATCTCCTGCGTGCGCTCACCCCTCTTGATGTAGGATCCTTCCTGGATGAGTCCCTCTAACTGGACTCCGAGCTCGATCAGCCTCCGATAATCTCCCGTTGAGAAGAAGTCTAATGGCAGCAAAGTCTCGCTCTCAATCCCGTGGATTTTGCGTACTACACGAATGGCCTTGGTCTGATCTTCTGTCTCCAAGATCGGACCAATCTCGTACTGGTCAGATATACCACGTTCAGCATTGATCCTCCCGGTCAGCTCTTCAAGCCACTGCTGCAGATTGGCGCTACTTTGCAGCAGAGTATCATCTACCTCCGGCATAAAGATTAGCTTCTCTAGCACCTCTCGGTCATGGCGTTGAGCCAGCCTACGAATACTGGCCATTACTGTTGTGTGTTTTTGAGCAAGGGTCTCAAGGGCAGTCCCGGATATGGGTGGGGCATCTGCAGACACATACAGGGCCGCATTATCCAGGGCAGTCTGAAGCAGATATTGATCAAGATCGGCATCATCTTTCAGATACTGCTCTTGCTTACCTTTCTTCACCTTGTATAGAGGCGGCTGTGCGATGTAGATATGGCCTCGCTCTACCAGCTCTCCCATCTGGCGATAAAAGAAAGTGAGTAGCAAGGTGCGTATATGGGCACCGTCCACATCTGCGTCGGTCATGATGATAATGCGGTGATAACGCAGTTTGTCTGGATCAAATTCCTCTCGGCCTATGCCACAGCCTAGGGCGGTGATCAGAGTGCCCACCTCTGCTGAAGAAAGCATCTTATCGAAACGAGCCTTCTCTACATTGAGGATCTTGCCCTTTAGGGGCAGTATAGCCTGGGTTCTTCGGTCCCTGCCCTGCTTTGCTGATCCGCCTGCCGAGTCACCCTCCACCAGGTACAGCTCAGACTGTGACGGGTCTTTTTCCTGACAATCGGCCAACTTGCCCGGGAGACCTGCGATATCCAGTACCCCCTTGCGACGGGTCATCTCCCGGGCCTTGCGGGCGGCTTCACGAGCGCGTGCAGCCTCTACCATCTTGCCGGCTATGGCCTTGGCATCTGATGGATTTTCCAGCAAAAAGTCATTCAAGCTCTCTGCCAACAAGCCTTCCACAATGCCCTTGACCTCGGAAGAAACCAGTTTGTCTTTGGTCTGAGAGGAAAACTTTGGGTCCGGCACCTTCACCGACAGTACCGCGGTGAGCCCCTCACGGGCATCGTCACCAGTGGTATTAACCTTCTGTTTCTTGGCCAACCCCTCTTTCTCAATATATTGATTCAGGGTCCGAGTAAGTCCGCCCCTGAACCCCGCCAGATGGGTCCCACCGTCCCGCTGTGGGATGTTGTTGGTAAAACAGAAGATGCTCTCCTGGTAGGACTCATTCCACTGCATGGCCAGCTCTACGCCCACGTCGTTGCGCTCTGTACTGAAATAGAACACCTTTTCATGCATGGGAGTCTTGTTTCTGTTCAGGTGCTCTACGAAGGCCTTGATACCACCTTTGTACTCGAATGTATCGGTCCTGCCATCGGATTCATCCAACAAGACGATGCGTACGCCTGAGTTTAAGAACGAGAGCTCTCGGAGACGCTTAGCTAGGATATCATAGTGAAATTGCAGGTCCGTGAAGATCTCAGCGCTGGGTTTGAACCATATGGTGGTACCGGTCTTTTTGGTGTCTCCCACCACGGCCAGGGGAGCGACCGGCTCGCCCATAACGTACTCTTGCTCATGTATCTTGTTATGGCGCTTGATGATCAGCTTCAACTTACTTGAGAGTGCATTTACTACAGATACACCCACTCCGTGCAGACCACCCGACACCTTGTAGGAGTTATCATCAAACTTACCGCCAGCATGCAGTACGGTCATAATCACCTCGGCGGCAGAGCGATTCTCCTCGGCATGTATATCCACCGGTATCCCGCGACCATTATCGCTGACGGTTATAGACTGGTCTTCGTGAATAGTGACCTTTATCTCGGAACAGTGCCCAGCTAAGGCCTCGTCGATAGAGTTATCCACCACCTCAAAAACCATATGATGCAGCCCCGTACCGTCATCGGTATCACCGATATACATACCTGGGCGTTTTCGCACCGCATCAAGGCCTTTAAGTACCTTGATATTTGAAGAATCGTAGCTCATCTAATACTCCTAAAATCCAGCGAGCATTATACACGGCAAAGGGATTTGGTGCCCAGATTTGTACCGTTAAGACTGTAATATTGCGCCCTGTTCCACGTGGAACACTCCAGAGAATATTGTCCTATCCTGAGAGATGTCTTCAACCCCGGTAATAAACGTCTGTGTCTCTAATCTACCCAGATGTTCTAAAAGTATCGTTCTGTTGGATTGGTCAAGCTCAGAGGTCAAGTCGTCAATCAGAATAAGGGTTTCTGTGCCAAACAGCTCCTTAGCTACTTCCACTTGAGCCAGATGCATTATGGCCACAAACATCTTTTGTTGGCCTCTAGAAGCAATCTTCTCTATCTTATGCCCCTTTATCCTGATGCTAAGATCGGCTCGATGAGGGCCATATCTAGTATATCCGGCTTGAATATCTCCGCGCTCTGACTCTTTTATGCAGTTTTCGAGAGAGCTTTTTTCCGGCCAACCCCTCTTCCAATCCACCTCAAGCTGTTCAAGATGTAACAACTTCAAGGCCAATGATTCGATCTTCTCTTTAAGATGTGTGTAATATACTTCCCGCAACTTATTGATCGTCAGGCCTGACTCCACAAGCTCCCTATCCCAACTGTTATCAAATTTGCCTCCGGTTCTCAGCAACGCATTCCTCTGTTTCAGACACCTTGAGAATCTCTCGAATGCGGTCCTAAACTCTGGTTCCACGTGGAACACACCCCAATCCAGGAATCTTCTCCTGTATTGTGGTCCACGTTCTAGTATCTCATGGGAGCTAGGTGTGATTATGGTAAGAGGGATGCTTTTTGCGAGATCAGACATCCTTGTGACACGTCTTCCGTCTAGTCTGGCCTGCGTTATGCCCTTACCCTTAGAAAAACCCAAGGAATGGCTCGTTACACCATCGTCTGTTCTGGCAAAGATAGTGAGTTGTTCCTGGCCCTTTCTAGTCAGCTGTTCTTGTTCAGCATTACGAAAGGATTTCCCTCTTCCAAGGAGATAGATCGCCTCCAGGATTGTAGTTTTACCCGAACCGTTTTTACCCCAGATCAGACTTATTCCTGCTGACGGTTCCAACTCCAGTTCTTCGATTATTCGAAGATTGCTAATTCTGATATGTTTTATTGCCATCTGTAATCCGTCCCTGAGTGTCAGATTTCACCTCTCTCAGGGTACAGAATGGAAATGGTGATGCTAGATACGCATCGGCATGACTACATATCTACTATCTTCACTCTTCTCTGACCTGATGAGACAGCTACTATTTTCATCCTTCAATTCCATAATAACCTTGTCGTCATCTATGGTAGATAGCACCTCAATGAGGTATCCAACGTTGAAACCTATTACTAATTTATCCCCCTGATACTCTATCTCCAGTTCCTCTTTTGCCTCTTCCTGCTCTGGATTATGGGCCAATAGCTCTAGGTTGTTATTTTCGAAGTTAAAACGTATGCCCCTATATTTTTCATTCGAAAGGATAGAGGTACGATGTAAGGCCTGTTTCATGACATCACGGTTGATTTCCACATGTTTATCTGTACCGGACGGTATCACCTTCCTATAGTCGGGGAATTTTCCATCGATTAGCTTAGAGGTGAATACATTATCTCCCATAATGATGCGTACGTTGTTTGATCCAACCTCAACTGCGATCTCATTCTCGCTATCTTCTAACATTCTGCCTAATTCAAGTACGGCCTTTCTAGGAATGATGATCTGAAAGTCTTCGAACTCATCCATTCCGTCGCTCACTTCTGACATAGCAAGCCGGTGCCCATCAGTAGCTACTGTACGCAGTACCCCTCCAGTCATTTCAAGCAGCAGTCCATTCAGATAATATCTGACATCCTGTTGTGCCATGGCGAATTGGGTCTTTTCTATTAAGCGCTTTATTACCTTTTCTTGAACCTTAAAACCCTTAGTAGCTCCATCGGTCTCTATGGCAGGATAGTCCTTCGCAGGTAATACACCTAAAGTGAATCTGCTCCTGCCAGCCATGATAATGGCCTTTTCTCCATTTATCTCTATGGAGATCTTAGAGTTCTCAGGCAACGCCCTGCATATGTCTATCAGCTTGCGTGCTGGCAATGTGAAATCTACTTCATCCCCTGCTGATACTTTTGCCTGGGTCTTTAATTCGACCTCTAGGTCGGTAGCCGTGATCTTTAGTCGATCCTTTTCGGCATTGATTAGTATGTTTGCCAATATTGGTAGAGTCTGACGTTTTTCTACTACGCCTCCTACCATGGTCAAAGGTTTTAGAAGATCTTCTCTATTCGTTACTATTTTCATGTTTAAGCTCTCTTAAACAAACTAAGTTATATATATTTAGTTATTACTATTGGTATTGTGCAAAACTAAGCATATATAGTTTTTATTGTGTATTATCAATATGTTATTCGACATAATACCTGTTAGTAATTACTGGCTATTGGTACATTTATGCTTAAATACCTGTGGATAACATTGGCTATTTTTTACAGTTGATAGATATCCACAGCTTCTACACATCAACTTGTAAGTGTTCTAAACAGGTTTCCATAATCCTCTTCTACCCTGTTGTCACTCTCCTTTAATTCAGTGATCTTGCGTGTAGCATAGAGCACGGTAGTGTGGTCCCTCCCACCAAAGGCGTTTCCGATCTCCGGTAGGCTGTGATTCGTGAGCTCTTTGGATAGTGCCATGGCGATCTGTCTCGGTCTGGCTATAGTCCGGCTCCTGGTACTGGAGAGGAGTTCAGAAGTCCTTATCTTGAAGTATTCAGCCACGGTCTTTTGAATGTTTTCTATAGTTACCTGTTTATCCTGTGCTGCAAGCATATCTCGCAACGCTTCTTTTGCAAAATCTAGAGTTATTGGGCGACCTGTAAATTCGGCGTTTGCTACAATCCTGCGTAGAGCACCCTCAAGCTCTCTGATATTTGACCTGACCCGATTACCTATAAAGAAGGCCACTTCATTGGGAAAATCCACCCCGAACAGTTGGTCTGCCTTACTTTTGATGATTGCAACCCTGGTCTCTAGATCAGGTGGCTCAATAGCTACAGTTAAACCCCAGCCGAAACGAGACTTTAGACGCTCTTCAAGTCCTGGAACCTCTTTGGGGAAACGGTCGCTGGTAAGGATAATCTGTTGTTTTGACTCGAAGAGCGCATTGAAGGTATGAAAGAACTCTTCCTGAGATCTTTCTTTCCCGGCAAAAAATTGAACATCATCTATGAGAAGGGCGTTTACCGACCTATATTCACGTTTGAATTCATCAATCTTGTTGTGCTGCAGAGCCCTGACCATGGCGGCGACGAACCCCTCTGAATGTTTATACAAAACCGTAGCTGATGGGTTATTTTTCAGGATTGCATTTCCAATGGCGTGCATAAGGTGGGTCTTACCAAGCCCTACCCCTCCGTAAATGAAGAGAGGGTTATATACGCGTCCGGGATTTTCTCCAATCTGTATAGAAGCAGCACGAGCAAGCTGGTTAGATTTTCCTTCTACAAAGGTGTCGAATTCAAACTCTGGGTTAAGATTACTCTTGATCTGGGGTCTGGACTCAATGCGTATTCCCCTGTCCATGGATGTAGATGGGATGTCAGGTCTGCGGCTGCCACCAATACCGATTGTCACCTGGGTGATTTGACCTTTGGACAGATGCTTTAGAAGATCTGAGATCTTTCTTTGGTAGTGGTTTTTGACCCAATCTAGGACAAATTTGTTTGGAGCGAACAGTCTTATCTCGGTACTGTTTTCGTCAGCTTGCAGTGGGCGTATCCATGTGCTGAACTCCTGATCGGAGAGTTCTTCCTCCAATTGTTCCACACATCTATTCCAGATAGTCACAGCGCCCTTCCATTTTTATTGGTATGAATTTCCAACTCTTACTCACTTAACCAAATATGTTTGTTCGATTTGTTAATCGGGTTTGTTAGTGATCTGAGTCTACATAAAAGCGCAGGAGTTATCCACAGCTTCTAATGGCTTCATGGAAGGAGAAGGTAAACTGCGTAAACAGATGATCTAATTTATGTTGATTTGTTTATTTTTCAGATAGATATAGAATTGTGATCCAATATAACCACGGTTATTATTCATAACCATCCATCTTGATTATTATTATTGGACATGTCTGTATTTTTTATTGACACAAGTACTCTTATCAAAGTACTCTAAGCGCCTTTTTTTCCAGGCCTTTTAGCAAGATTTGCTGATTGGCCACTTTTATTCGGTGATATGGCATGAAAAGAACATTTCAACCCAGTACACTAAAGCGGGCTCGTACCCATGGTTTTCGCGCACGCATGGCTACCCGCGGAGGTCGCAAGGTCATCAATGCGCGCCGCGCCAAGGGGCGTGCTAGGCTGACTCCGTAACCGATCCTTGATGCCAGGTGCAGCAGGTTTTCCGCGTGATAACAGGCTGTTAGGGGCAGCGGAGTATCGTTTAGTTTTTAGTAAACCGATCAAGTCCACAGATAGATATTTTACGGTTCTCTGTCGACCAAGTGGCTTAACATATCCCAGATTGGGTTTGGCTGTATCGAAGAAAAACAGCCGTCTTGCGGTTGCTAGGAATAGGATTAAAAGGGTTATAAGAGAGAGTTTTCGTCATAATAAGGTAACGCTAGGCGGTATAGACTACGTGGTGCTCGGTCGCATGGACGCTAATGATGTGAGTAATCAAGTACTTTTTACTTCTCTCGAACATCATTGGGACAAACTTAGAAAAAAGGTATCGGGGAAGGACGTCTAGTTGATTATGGGTTTTAAGTCAGGCTTAAACCTGTTCTGATCTGACCTTTATTATATATTTAACCATGTTGCATATTTTGTTAGTTGAGACCATCAATGGATAATCTGCGCTTGATCTTGGTATTTTCCTTAGTCCTCGTTTCTCTACTGTTATGGCAGGCTTGGCAGGAGGACTATGGACCCTCTTCCAACAACGCAATCACAGCAACATCCACTAAAGAACAGGCCATTACCTCAACTGAAGTTCCAACAACCGCAGGTGCTGGCGAAACTGCGATTCCAGATGTTAAGGCCTCCGCAGGCAAAGAGATTCCAGCCGTTGCTGAAACGCCGGCTGCTGGCACAAAAGCAGAAACTTCAGGGAAGATCATTTCGATTAAGACAGACCTTTTCAACCTGGAGCTGGATACCAAGGGCGGTACGGTAAAAAATCTCTATCTAAGAGATTATCCCTTATCCTTGGATTCTCCCGATGAAAAATTCCACCTGATGAAACCGGTCTCCCCAGGACTGTTTATTGCCCAATCAGGTCTGATCGGAGAGGAAAAAGACCAAGTTCCTACCCATGAGAGCGAATACAAGGTAAAAAGCCAAAGTTTTGAGATGGAAGATGGGAAGGATAGCCTCAGCGTGGATCTCAGCTGGTCACATCCAAGTGGGATCACCGTCACCAAACGTTATTCCTTCACCCGCGGATCTTATCGAATCGGCGTACAACATATTATCAAGAACGGCTCTGGCAAGGATCTGTCAGTTCGGGAGTACAAACAGCTACAGCGTAGCCCGGATGAGAATGATGGTGGCGCATTTATGTACACCTACACCGGTGGCGCCATCTATACCCCGGAGAACAAGTACGAAAAGATCTCCTTTGAAGATATGGAAGAGTCCAAGCTTAGTGTAAAGGCCAAAGATGGTTGGGTGGCTATGCTGCAGCACTATTTTATTGGCTCTTGGGTGCCCAAGCCAGGCGAAGAGAACTCTTTTTACACGGATGTATTTTCTGGCAAACGCTATACCCTCGGTGCCTATACCCCAGCGGTCAATCTGCCCAAGGGGGGAGAGAACACATTTGAGAGCTCTCTGGTTGCCGGACCTAAACTACAGAACGAGCTGCGAGCGATCGCCCCCGGTCTGGATCTGACCGTTGACTATGGTTGGCTGACAGTCATAGCACAACCCATCTTTTGGCTTATGGGAAAACTGCATAGCATCCTGGGCAATTGGGGTTGGTCCATCATCATGCTTACCCTATTGATCAAACTTGCCTTTTACAAGTTATCAGAGACCAGTTACAAATCCATGGCCAACATGCGCAAGGTCACCCCGCGTATGAACGCACTAAAAGAGCGTTATGGGGATGACAAACAGCGTCTTAATCAGGCCATGATGGAGTTATACAAAAAGGAGAAGATCAATCCGCTAGGGGGGTGTCTTCCTATTTTGGTTCAAATTCCGGTATTTATCGCGCTCTATTGGGTGTTGATGGAAAGCGTGGAGTTGCGCCAAGCGCCATTTATGTTCTGGATACAAGATCTCTCGGTTAAGGATCCATATTATGTACTGCCGTTGATCATGGGCGCTTCCATGTTTGTGCAACAGAGATTGAACCCGACACCACCTGATCCCATGCAGGCCAAGATCATGATGGCGTTGCCGTTCGTGTTTACCTTTCTGTTCCTCAGCTTCCCAGCCGGACTGGTGCTGTACTGGGTGGTCAATAATGTGCTATCCATCGCCCAACAGTGGTATATCACCCGGCAGATTGAGCAGGCCAGCAAATAACCTTACTTGAGGCCCGCCTGTGTCTGAACAGGAGACCATAGCCGCCATTGCCACACCGCCCGGTCAGGGTGGAATAGGGATAGTGCGGATATCCGGTCCCCTTGTAGCCAAGATCGCCCAAGAGATCCTGGGTCGCACCCTCCAGCCCCGACTAGCTGAACTGGCCAATTTTCGCAGTGCATCAGGTGAGACCATCGACGATGGTCTGGCCTTGTTTTTCCCCCAACCCAACTCATTTACCGGTGAAGATGTGCTGGAACTTCAGGGGCACGGCGGCCCGGTAGTGATGGATCTACTGTTGCAGCGTGTATTAGAGCTGGGTGCGAGAATCGCCCATGCCGGGGAGTTCAGTCAACGCGCCTTTCTAAATGGCAAACTGGATCTGGCTCAGGCTGAAGCCATTGCCGACCTGATCGAATCAGGTACCGCCGCCGCCGCACGATTGGCGGTACGTTCTCTGGCCGGCGAGTTTTCCGACCGCATCAATAGTCTGGTATATGCGGTCACTGAGCTGCGTATGTATGTGGAGGCAGCGATAGATTTTCCCGAAGAGGAGATCGATTTCCTCTCCGATGGAAGTGTGAACGAAAGACTCACTGCCATCAAACAACATCTACATGAGGTGCAAAAGAGCGCGGCCGTAGGCAAGCTACTTCGTGACGGTATTACCTTGGTTATTGCCGGACCGCCCAATGCCGGAAAGTCCAGCATCATGAACGGCCTTTCCGGCCGAGATACGGCCATAGTGACAGAGGTACCGGGAACCACGCGAGATCTGCTCAAAGAACAGATCCAGATCGACGGATTACCTCTGCACCTGATAGATACAGCAGGCTTGAGAGATAGCGGCGATCGAATTGAACAGGAGGGGATACGCCGAGCCCGGAAACAGATAGCCAACGCCGACCGTATTCTCTGGGTCTTCGACGACCAGGCCGATCCGCAACATACCGCCTTCAACCGGGATGAACTGCCATCTGGTATTCCGGTACTATTTGTGCGTAACAAGATCGATCTCACCGGGACTCCGGAAGGGATAACCAAGAGCGACACCGGTGTCGAGATCGCGATCTCGGCCCATTGCGCCAGCGGCATACAACTGTTGCGTGACTATCTGAAAGAGAGCGTGGGATTTCATGGAGAACAGGAAGGAGAGTTCCTCGCCCGCCGCCGCCACCTGGATGCGCTGGAGCGGGCGGCGAAACATCTGTTGGCGGGGGAGCAGGCCATTCAGAAAACGGTTTCGGGTGAGCTTTTAGCTGAGGACCTACGCCAGACGCAACTCGCCCTGTCTGAAATCACCGGTGAATTTAGTGCCGACGACCTGCTGGGCGAGATCTTTTCCAGTTTCTGTATCGGTAAATAACGGGTCTAACCCAATTCCTGTAGAATCATCCCATGTTTTATGCCGATACCTATGATGTGATTGTAGTGGGAGGGGGCCACGCCGGTGCTGAGGCGGCCATGGCTGCTGCGCGCATGGGGGCCAGGACGCTGCTGCTCACCCACAATATAGAAACCCTGGGGCAGATGAGTTGCAACCCAGCTATCGGCGGTATCGGCAAGGGCCACCTGGTAAGAGAGGTGGACGCACTGGGTGGCCTGATGGCAAGTGCCGCCGATCAGGCGGGTATCCAGTTCCGCATCCTCAACTCTCGCAAGGGCCCGGCGGTGCGTGCTACCCGCGCCCAGGCCGATCGTCTGCTCTATAAGGCGGCGGTGCGCCAAGCCCTGGAGAATCAACCCAACCTGGACCTATTTCAACAGGCGGTAGATGACCTGATCATCGAACATAATCAGGTGATGGGAGTTGTAACCAAGATGGGACTCAAGTTTAGCTGCCGCACCGTGGTACTCACTGCTGGTACCTTTCTGGGCGGGCGTATTCACATCGGCCTTAGTAACTATGAGGGCGGCCGTGCCGGCGATCCACCGTCTAACGCCCTGGCTCGTCGCTTGCGGGAACTACCGTTCAATGTGGAGCGACTCAAGACCGGCACACCTCCGCGCATCGACAGTCGCAGCATCGACTATTCGGTTTTGCAGGAACAGCCTAGCGATAGCCCGTTACCGGTGTTCTCCTTTCTTGGCTCAGTAGATGATCACCCGACACAGGTCTCCTGCCATATCACACACACCAACGAGCGCACCCACGAGATCATCCGCAGTGGGCTCTCGCGTTCGCCCATGTATACCGGCGTTATCGAAGGGGTGGGGCCTCGTTACTGTCCCTCTATCGAAGATAAAGTTGTGCGCTTTGCTGATAAGGATTCGCATCAGATATTCATTGAGCCGGAAGGGCTCAACTGCAACGAGGTCTATCCCAATGGCATATCTACCTCGCTGCCGTTCGACATCCAGTACCAACTGGTGCGCTCCATGCGGGGATTTGAGAATGCGCGCATCATGCGTCCCGGCTATGCCATTGAATATGATTTTTTTGACCCGCGAGATCTGCACTCCAGCCTGGAGACCAAGTTTATCCAGGGGCTCTATTTTGCCGGACAGATCAACGGCACCACCGGCTATGAGGAGGCGGCGGCCCAGGGGTTGTTGGCTGGAACCAACGCAGTACTCAAGATTCGTGAGCAGGAACCCTGGTGCCCGCGCAGGGATGAGGCCTACCTCGGGGTGTTGGTGGATGACCTGATTACCCGCGGCACTAGCGAACCTTATCGCATGTTCACCAGCCGCGCGGAGTATCGACTGCTGCTACGGGAAGACAATGCCGACCTACGCTTGACAGAGCAGGGACGTAAGCTCGGGCTGGTGCCGGATGAGCGCTGGCAGGTGTTTGAGCGCAAGCGCGATGCCATCGAGACTGAGCGACAACGCCTGCATGGCATCTGGGTTCACCCGGGCAGCCTGGCAGCGGAGCAGGCTGGCGCTGACACCGGCACCTCCATTACTAGAGAGGTGCGGGCCCTCGATCTGTTGGCCAGGCAGGAAGTCAACTACTCAGACCTGCAGCGCCTGCCGGGGATCGGACCGGGCGTGGATGATGCCAAGGCGGCGGAGCAGATCGAGATCCAGTGCAAATACGCTGGCTATATCAAGCGGCAGCAGGCTGAGATAGAACGACACCAGACCAATGAGACGGTACGTATCCCGCAGGATCTGGATTACGCAGATGTGCGCGGACTATCTTCCGAAGTGCGGGAGAAGTTGGCGCGTAGCAGGCCGGAGACCATAGGACAGGCCGGGCGTATCCCCATGGTCACCCCTGCGGCCATCTCTCTGTTGCTGATACATCTGAAAAAGAGGGGCAGATGACAGCTTTTCCCGCAAACTGGGAAGGACAGCTCGCGACCGGACTGGGGCAGATGGGGCTGGAGATAAGCCCGTCGCGACAGCAGAAACTTTTGATCTATCTGGCACTGCTGATGAAATGGAACCGTGCCTTTAATTTGACCGCGATCCGTGATCCCGAAGAGATGGTGGCACGACAGCTACTGGACTCTCTTTCCATCCTTCCGCTGGTTCAGGGTAAAAGGGTACTGGATGTCGGGACAGGTGCTGGATTGCCCGGTATTCCGCTGGCCATTTGCATGCCGGATACGGAATTTACACTGATAGACTCCAACGGCAAGAAGACCAGGTTCGTACAACAGGCCCGGATAGAGTTGGGATTGGACAACATGGAGGTGTACCAGACGCGGGTAGAAATGCTCGATAGTGCCAGTAGGTTCGATTCTGTCACCGCTCGCGCCTTTGCCTCTCTGCCCAAAATAGTTGCTCTGACCCAGGCGGTTTTGGCAGAGGACGGAATCCTTCTAGCCATGAAAGGTGCCGTTCCTAAAAGTGAGATTGAGGAGGTGCAGGCAACCGGAGCCAAGGTGGAAATTATTAAGTTACATCCGCCGTTATCCGGTGAGCGTCATGCAATCATTATCCGCTTCGATGGGTAAAACTGGATTAATCTTCCATATCGGGTAGACTCTGGTGGTCTACAGATCAGGCACGACATATTCGCGGTATGGATGGTAAGGAAACATCGATATCACATACCAAATTGATACCAAGAAATTACGGAGAGATCACCATGAAGAGACCCCTTAGACAATCTTTACAGATGCTCATGTTCACTATGCTCCTGACTTTTGTTGTAGGAGCGAACGCCGTTGATAAATGGGCCGGCACTAGTGATGGCGGCAAGGTGGTTAGCTCATCTGGAGATTGTGTCCAAACGATTGGCGGCAGTATGAAGGCCTGCTCAAACGATTCAGACGGTGACGGGGTGCCTGATGATCAGGATAAATGCCCTAATACACCAGAAGGGGTAAAGGTCGATACCGATGGATGTCCTTTAGATACGGATGGTGATGGAGTGCCGGATTATATGGACAAGTGCCCGCAAACACCAACAGGCGCAACCGTGGATGAGGTTGGCTGTATGAAGCAGTTGATTCTGAACAATATCGAATTTGTGGTCGATAGTTCCGAGCTTACCATGGATGCCAAGTCCAGCTTGGACCAGGTTGCCGACGCTATTCGAGTTCGTCCGGATATAAAGAGTATGAGCGTCATTGGCCACACCGATAACACTGGTTCCGATGCCTATAATCAAAGGTTGTCAGAAAAACGCGCTGCGGCGGTGGCAGAGTATCTGCGTAGCGCTGGGGCGAGCAGCAGATTTGTCACATCCGGCAGTGGTGAGAAACAGCCAATAGCGGATAACGCGACGGAAGAGGGCAGGGCAAGGAATCGTCGGGTCGAGCTGAATGTAATGCAGTAGTTTTTACACAGCCATTAGTTCGTGATGGGCCCGCATAAACCATGCGGGCCCTTTTATTTTCGGTCTTGAATAAGCTGAATGGTGAGTTAGACTCAGGCTTGGCGGCAGTATAAAGAAATAGAAATCTACACCGGGGGGCCGTACTTATGGGGTCAGAGATCGTAGGTAGCTGCTGGAGTTGCGGACTGGAGCTCAAGACCAGCGACTATGGGCGCGAGACAAACTGTCTACAGTGCGGCAAGCCAACCAGGGTATGCCTTAACTGCCGTTGGTATGATGCTTCCAAGGCCAACGCCTGCTCCGAACCTATGGCGGAAGAGGTGAAGGAGAAGGATCGTCCCAATTTTTGTGATTTCTTCGAGCCTGAAATCAAGGCTCAAGGGGCGGCACAGGGGAAAACAGATGCTGATTATCTAGCCGCAGCCGAGGATCTGTTCAAGATTTAGTCCCCTCCTAAGTGGTTGAAATTCAAACAGGCGTCTATGCGCACCTCATCATCCTGTGGTGTCCAGGTATTCTTTGTGGTTAGGTTCTGATATTCTCGCTCTCCTGCACCGGGCAATGCCGGATTAGAGACACCATCATTAAGTTTTCGGAAAACATTTCATGGGCCGAGTCGTATCTATAGCAAACCAGAAGGGCGGGGTTGGAAAAACCACTACCGCAATAAACCTTGCCGCATCTCTTGCCTCCAATGGCAAAAAGGTGCTGATGCTGGATCTCGATCCCCAAGGAAACGCCACCATGGGTAGCGGGGTGGATAAATATGAGCTGGACAAATCATCCTACGATGTACTATTAGGAGATGCTCAGATTGTAGACGCAGTGGTTCGATCAGAGACCGGGGGATTTGATGTGCTTCCCTCAAACAGCGACCTGACCGCGGCCGAGGTTGGGTTGATGGAGGCGCCGGTGAAAGAGAAGCGGCTCAGTCTGGCACTGACCCCCGCCCGGTCCAGGTATGACTACATATTTATCGACTGCCCCCCCTCATTGAACATGTTAACGGTAAACGCATTGGTGGCATCGGACGGTGTTCTGATTCCTCTGCAGTGTGAGTACTATGCGCTGGAAGGGTTGACCTCACTGCTAGATACCATACGCCAGATCAAACAGAGTAGAAACGCCAACCTGGAGATCGAGGGGATTCTGCGCACCATGCATGATCCCAGGAATAATCTTTCTAATGATGTTTCCGCCCAGTTGATAACCCATTTCGATGATTTGGTGTTTCGGACGGTGATCCCAAGAAACGTGCGCATTGCCGAGGCCCCCAGTCACGGCCTGCCGGTAATGGCCTATGATAAGGGCTCACGTGGGGCCTTCTCCTATCTGGCGTTTGCCGGGGAATTTTTGCGACGTAATGAACGGCGTGCAGCCGCCTCGGCTTAATATAATAGAAGCAGATTAATCACACATTTAGTTGGAACAGACAGATGGCAGCAAAAAAAAGAGGACTGGGACGGGGACTCGACGCCTTGCTGGGCGGAGCGGCGATCGCCGATGATGACCTTAATTCAGGAGGCGATAAAGCCAAAGATAACATAAACACCCTGCCGGTAGATGTTATCGAGCGTGGACGCTATCAACCCAGACGGGACTTTAATCCAGAGCTTCTACAGGAGTTAGCCGATTCCATCGCGGCCCAGGGTGTGGTGCAGCCCATTGTCGTTCGGCCGATCGAGACGGAGGGAAGGTATGAGATCATAGCTGGCGAGCGGCGTTGGCGTGCTGCACAGCAGGCCGGCCTGGATGAGATCCCGGTAGTGATCCGGGATGTGCCGGACCAAACCGCCATGGCCATGGCGTTGATAGAGAATATTCAGCGTGATGACCTAAACCCGTTAGAAGAGGCGGATGCCCTACACCGGCTGCTGAACGAGTTCGAGCTTACCCACGAAAAGATCGCTCAGGCGGTAGGCAAGTCTCGAACAACTGTAACCAACCTGCTTCGACTGCTAGAGCTAAACAGCGACGTCAAAGAGTACATCCATAATCGTAAGATGGAGATGGGCCATGCACGTGCCCTGTTGGGTCTGAAGGATAAGGCCCAGAGTGACGCAGCACAGCAGGTAGTGGCTCGCGGGCTCTCTGTGCGAGAGACAGAAAAACTGGTGCGCAAGCTGTTGGATGGACCCAAGGGCGGCACGGCGAACAAACCGGCCCCGAGAGAGGATCCAAACGTCAAGCGCCTGCAGGATGACCTCTCTGACAAACTGGGTGCGCGGGTCAATATTCAGCAAGCGGGTTCTGGCAAGGGCAAACTGGTGATCGCCTATAACAGCCTGGACGAGCTAGAAGGGATATTGGAGCATTTCCATTAATTTGAAGGGGTTATCCTCTTATTGGGGCATGATGCGCTCCAAAAAGTGGCAGAATAATGGGTCGATAATGCCGGCCCATTATTATTTCAATTTTTATTTCCATATTCATTGACCTTATAAAGCAAAGTCATTATAGTTCCGCCCCTAATGCGGGGTGTCTATCTGGGGGTGTGCTATAAACAACGCTTCCAAAAAGGCCCTAACAGGTCAGGATGTAGGTCTGAAGATGACCTTGGCCCAATGTTTGCTAACTATTGTTGCGGCCTTGCTCCTGTTCCCGTTCGGTTTGGTCTACGCGTATTCGGGCGCGCTGGGTGGCGGCATAGCCACCGTAGGCAATGCGCTGCTTGCCAGGAAGGTATTTGTTGAATACAGGGCGAAAGACCCCGGTATGCTGCTTGCGAAATTTTACGGGGCAGAGATACAAAAGATTATTGTCATAGCGGTATTATTTGCATCGGCTATTATTTGGGTTGACGTGTTGAGCTACGTAACGCTCTTTGGTTGTTTTCTGTTTGTTCAGATGACGCCGTTATTATTATTTCATCAAATTATACATAGATAGATACATTTAGGTTTATAAATGGCTGGCGATACGCTTACTTCCGGCGAATACATCAAGCACCACCTAACCAACCTTGCGTTTGGCAAAACTCCCGATGGGAGTTGGGGCTTTGCCCATAATGCGGACGAGATAAAAGAGATGGGCTTCATGGCCATTCATGTTGACACCATGTTCTGGTCCATCCTCCTCGGTGTTATTATGCTTATCGTTATGCGACGCGTCGCAGTCAATGCCACCAGCGGCGTGCCGGGCAAGATGCAGAACTTTGCCGAGATGTTGGTGGAGTTCATCGACAGCAATGTACGCGGTTCTTTCACCGGCCAAAATCCTCTTATCGCGCCACTAGCTCTGACCATCTTTGTTTGGATATTCCTGCAGAATCTGATGGATCTGGTGCCGGTGGATCTGATCCCTTATGTGTTGGGCCACAACGATTATGGTATCGGCCTGGTTCATTTTATGAAGGTGGTACCATCAACCGACCCCAACGGCACCTTCGGTATGGCCATAGGCGTATTTCTATTAGTGCTTTACTATAGTGTAAAGATCAAAGGGGTTGGCGGCTTCGTAGGTGAACTGACTTTACAGCCATTCAGCACTAAAAATGTTGTTGTGCAAGCGTTTTTCGTACCGGTCAATCTGATCCTGGAGCTGGTTGGCCTGCTGGCCAAGCCCATCTCTCTCGCACTGCGTCTGTTCGGAAATATGTACGCTGGAGAGATGATCTTTATCCTGATTGCATTGATGTACAGTGGTGGCATCTTCCTGGGACTGTTTGGTGGAATCCTGCAGTTGGGTTGGGCCATATTCCACATACTTATTATCACGCTACAAGCTTTTATCTTTATGGTTCTGACCATCGTCTATCTGGACATGGCGCACCATGAGCATTGATTAACTTTTACACCTGTACCTTTTTAACTGGAGACCAAAATGGACCAAGCACTTATTTACATCGCCGGCGCACTCATGATGGGCTTTGCAGCCTTGGGCGCTGCTGTGGGCATTGGCGTACTCGGTGGACGTTTTCTTGAGGGCTCAGCTCGCCAGCCGGAACTGATCCCGCTGCTGCGTACTCAGTTCTTCATCGTCATGGGCCTGGTAGATGCTGTACCCATGATCGCTGTGGGTCTGTCTATGTACATTCTGTTCGCGGTTGTCGGCGGCTAAACAGCCTTGACCGTGACTGAAACAAAGATTATCTCGTTCAACGCAAGGTGATTCCCAGATGAATATTAATTTGACTCTGGTTGCTCAGATGCTCTCTTTCGTTGTGTTCGTGTGGTTCACCATGAAGTTTGTCTGGACCCCGATCATGGCGGCGCTGGAAACGCGCAAGCAGGAGATAGCTGATGGTCTGGCCGCGGCAGAGCGGGGGCAGCATGAACAGGAGCTGGCGAAAAATCGCGCTAGAGACGTGTTACACGAGGCCAAACAGCAGGCCGCTGACATCGTGACCCAGGCCCAGAAGCGCGCCTCGGAGATCGTGGAAGAGGCCAAGGATAGTGCTCAGGTTGAAGGTGCACGTATCCTTACCGCCGCTAAATCAGAAGTGGAACAGGAAGCGGCCAAGGCGCGTGAGCAACTGCGTGAAAAGGTCGCAGAGCTGGCGGTAGCCGGCGCAGCCAAGATCCTGGAAAGAGAGGTCGACGCCAAGACGCATAAAGATATCGTCGAAGCGTTGGCCGAGCAGATCTAAGACGTTATGGCTGTCGACGCGATTACATTTGCCCGCCCCTACGCAGAAGCACTCTTCTCCCGCGCGCAGGAGACCGGCTCTCTGGACGGTTGGAGTGAAGTCCTGGGACTGCTGGCCGCAGTGGCGCAGGATCAGGCGATGGCGAATGCTATCTCCGATCCGCTGCTGGATAGAGCAGACCTGATCAAGCTTATATTAGATATCGGCGGCGATCGGCTGAACTCAGAAGCGCAGAATCTGGTGCAACTACTAGTGGAAAATGGACGCCTCTCTGTTCTCCCAGAGATAGCAGCCTTGTACGAACAGCTCAAGGCCGAGAGTCAACAGGTACTTAAGGTACATGTGCGCTCAGCCTTTAAGTTTACAAAAGACCAGGAGCAGCAGATTGCTAAGGGTCTTAAGCGAAAGCTAGGTCTTGATGTAACCATCACCAGCGAACAGGACGAGACTCTTATCGGCGGGGTACACATCCGTGCCGGCGATCTTGTCATCGATGGTTCCATCAGGGGAAAGATCGAACAATTGGCCAACGAATTGGGAATTTAAGCGAGAAGCCATTATGCAACTCAATCCATCAGAGATCAGCGAACTGATCAAAAGCAAGATCGAGAAACTCGATCTCAAGACCGAGGCCCACAATGAGGGCACGGTAATCAGCCTGACCGACGGCATCGCCCGTATCCACGGTCTGCAAGGTGCCATGTCCTACGAGATGCTGGAGTTTCCCGGCAATACTTACGGCTTGGCCCTGAACCTGGAGCGTGACTCCGTCGGTGCCGTGGTGCTGGGTGACTACAAGCACCTCACCGAAGGTGACCCGGTAAAGTGCACCGGTCGCGTATTGGAGGTGCCGGTAGGCGAGGGGCTGCTGGGACGGGTGGTGGACGCCCTGGGTAACCCGATAGACGGTAAAGGCCCGATCGAGTGCGATCAGACCTCGCCGATCGAAAAGGTTGCACCTGGTG
>JBNKEE010000014.1:0-13292 GCA_050288625.1 Sedimenticolaceae bacterium
GCCTGTTTCAAAGCTAAAGAAGGAAGCAATCATGCCTCGATATACTGCAGAAGATATCCGCAATATCGCACTGGTAGGGCAGAGTGGTTGTGGTAAAACCACCCTGGTTGAGGCTCTCCTGGTGCAATCCGGTACCATCAAAACCGCCGGTAGTGTGGAAAAGGGTAATACCGTAAGTGACTTTGATCCCCTGGAAAAAGAGTACCAACACTCCCTGACATCATCAGTGGTCAGCATCGATCACGATAATATTCATGTAAATATCGTAGATACACCGGGACTCCCGGATTTCATAGGGCAGTCCATCGCTGCGCTCCCGGCAGTGGAGACCGTGGCCGTGGTGATCAATGCCGCAGCCGGGATAGAGATGGTAAGTCGCCGCATGTTGCAGTTGGCCGCAGAGCGCAAATTCTGTCGTATGATCATCATCAACAATATAGATGCGGATGGGGTGAATCTTCCTAAGCTGGTCGAGGATATACGTGAGGAGTTCGGCACCGAGTGCCTACCGATCAATCTACCGGCCGAAGGTGCCAGCAAAGTGGTGGATTGCTTCTTTAATCCGGACGGTGATGCGGACTTTTCATCTGTGGCGGAGGCCCACACCCAGATCATAGATCAGGTGGTGGAAGTGGATGAAGAGCTGATGGAGCTCTATCTGGAGCAGGGTGATGAACTCAGTCCGGAGCAACTGCACGACCCCTTCGAGAAGGCTCTGCGGGAAGGACATCTGGTGCCTATATGCTTCAGTTCCGCCACTAATGGTGCCGGTATCTCCTGCCTTCTACATGTGTTTGAGCACCTGATGCCGAACCCACTGGAGGGCAATCCGCGCCCATTTATGATGGGAGAGGGGGATAAGGAGAAGCCGTTTGCGGTGGAGCCGGATCCATCCAAACATGTGGTGGCCCATGTGTTCAAGGTGGCGGCAGACCCGTTTGTGGGTAAGCTGGGGGTATTCCGCATCCATCAGGGGACCATCACCAAGGACAGCCAGCTCTATATCGGAGATGGGCGCAAGCCATTCAAGGTGGGACATATCCTCAAGCTCCAGGGCAAGGAGCAGAAGGAGATGTCCAAGGGCATCCCGGGTGACATCTGTGCCGTGGCCAAGGTGGAGGATATCCATCTGGATGCGGTGTTGCACGACTCCCATGAGGAGGATTATCTGCATCTCAAGCCCATGGAGTTTCCTGTTCCTGTGTTTGGTCTGGCTATCCATGCCAAGACAAGGGGCGATGAGCAACGACTGGGCAATGCCTTGCACCGGGTAGTGGAGGAGGACGCCTGTCTGGATATAGAGCACAACGTCGCCAATAACGAGACCATCCTGCGTGGTCTGGGCGAGCTGCATCTGCGTCTGACCCTGGAGAAGATGAAGGATCGCTTTAATGTGGAGGTGGATACTCAGCCGCCCAAGATCAGCTACAAGGAGACCATCAGCGCTCCGGCCGATGGTCATCACCGCCACAAGAAACAGACCGGCGGCGCCGGGCAGTTCGGCGAGGTGTACCTGCGTATCGCCCCGCTGGAGCGGGGAGGCGGTTTCCAGTTCGTGGATGAGGTGAAAGGTGGTGTCATCCCATCCGGTCTCATCCCGGCGGTAGAGAAGGGCGTGCTCCAGGCTATCAACGAGGGGGTAGTGGCCGGATATGCCATGCAGGATGTGAAGGTCACGGTGTATGACGGCAAATACCACTCGGTAGACTCCAAGGAGATCGCGTTTGTAACTGCGGGCAAGAAGGCGTTTCAGGATGCAGTCAATAAGGCCAAGCCCATTTTGCTGGAACCTATCGTGATGTTGGATTTGATGGTTCCGGATGAGACCATGGGTGCGGTAACCGGCGATCTATCCGGAAAACGGGGACAGCTCTTGGGAACAGATGCCATGAGTGGTGGGCTGCTCAACATCAAGGCCAAGGTGCCTCTGTCCGAGATCGGTCAGTATGCCAATGAGTTGAATTCAATCACCGGCGGGCGCGGTTCATACACCCTGGAGTTCAGTCACTACCAGCAAGTGCCGCACGAGATACAACAGGCACTGGCGGCTGAATACAAGCCGGTAGAGGTTGAGGATTAGGTAAAAGCTGGTTCTGAGCTGCCACAGTCACTCATCCCCTCTCCCCTTTGGGGAGAGGGCTAGGGCTAGGGTGAGGGGGGTAAGTCTGTTCATGCTTTGATATATGTATCAGGCAATCTCCCTAAACGCCTCCCCAGCCGCAGCGATGGTGGTTTGAATATCCTCATCACTATGGGCGGCGGAGACAAACCCGGCCTCGAACGCGGATGGCGCCAGGTAAATCCCGCGGGCCAGCATGGCGTGAAAGAAGGCCTTGAACTGGTTTTGGTTACAAGCCGTGGATTGGGCGAAGTTGGTCACCTGGTCTGCATCGGTAAAGAAGATGCCAAACATACCTCCCACCTGGTTTGCCGTGAGTGGCACCCCGGCCTCTTTGGCCTGGTCCAGCAGGCCCGCTACCAGAGTCTCGGTCTTTTTGGTCAGATCGGTAAAGAAGTTCGGCTGAGAGATCAGCTCCAGGGTCTTGAGGCCGGCGCTCATGGCTACCGGGTTGCCGGATAGGGTGCCGGCCTGATAGACCGGTCCCAGCGGGGCGATCTGCTGCATGATCTCTCTCTTGCCACCGAAGGCGCCCACCGGCATGCCGCCGCCGATCACCTTGCCCAGGGTGGTGAGGTCAGGTTTTATGTCGTACAGCCCCTGCACCCCACCCAGGGCTACGCGAAAGCCGGTCATCACCTCATCGAAGATCAGCACTACTTTATGTTCGTCACAGGCCGCGCGCAGGCCTTCCAGGAAGCCCGGCAGTGGCGGTATGCAGTTCATGTTGCCGGCCACCGGTTCCACGATGATACAGGCCACCTGTTCGCCGACCTCTGCCAAGGTCTTCTCCACCTGGTCCAGATCGTTGAAATCCAAGGTGATGGTGTGTTCAGCCAGGGATGCTGGTACGCCGGGTGAGCTAGGCTCGCCCAGGGTGAGTGCCCCGGAACCGGCCTTCACCAGAAGGGAGTCGGAGTGGCCGTGATAGCAGCCCTCGAACTTGATGATTTTGTCGCGTCCGGTATAACCCCGGGCC
This sequence comes from Sedimenticolaceae bacterium, assembly GCA_050288625.1. Classification (GTDB taxonomy): domain Bacteria; phylum Pseudomonadota; class Gammaproteobacteria; order Chromatiales; family Chromatiaceae; genus JAAGZL01. The sequence goes on from JBNKEE010000014.1 coordinate 3,099, forward strand.
AGACGGATGGCGCTCATGGTGGCCTCGGTGCCGGAGCTTACCATGCGCACCATGTCCATGGATGGCACCAGCTTGCACACCAGGTCCGCCATGATGGTCTCGGCCTCGGTGGGGGCACCGAAGCTCAAGCCCTTGCCGACCACGGATTTTACCGCCTTGATCACATCCGGATGGGCGTGCCCCAGGATCATGGGTCCCCATGAGCCGACGTAGTCGATATAACGGGTACCGTTGGGATCAAAGATATATGCTCCTTCAGCGTGGTCTATGAAGACCGGGTCTCCACCCACCCCCTTAAATGCTCGGACCGGTGAGTTAACGCCGCCGGGGATATGTTTTTGTGCCTGCTGAAATAGATCCTGGGAACCGCTCATGAGTCTGCATCCTCGTTGTGTGCAAATAGTTTTTGGAATTGTTCTGCCGCTGCGCGAATATCCTGTCGTCCGAACAGCCCATGGATGACTGCCAGCATGTCCGCACCTGCCGTTATCAATGAGGCGCCATTTTCCGGGGTTATGCCGCCGATGGCAACTATGGGAATCTGTAAGGCCTTTTTGGCCTCCTGCAGCAACCCGATCTCGGCTTGGGCCGCCTGGGGTTTGGTGCTGGAGGGAAAGAAGCGGCCGAAGGCCGCATAGTCCGCACCTGCCTCCTGGGCGGCGCTGGCCAGTTCCAGCTGGTTGTAACAGGAAACGCCAATAATGGCTGTGTCGCCCAGTAGTGCCCGCGCGCTCTGTATATCCTGATCATCCCGACCCAGATGCACCCCATCAGCTCCAATTTCTGAGGTTAGATCCACGTCGTCGTTGACGATGAGATAGGCCGAGTATCTATGGCAAAGGGTTAACAGCTCTTCAGCCTCGGACAGGCGTTTTTCACGGTCAGTAGATTTGTCCCGGTACTGGATGATGTGGGCGCCGCCTTCCAGGGCCAGTTCCACCTGATGAACCAGTTGTGCTTGGCTGCTGTCGGTGATGGCGTACAGGCCTTTTAAGCGCTTATCTGACACGACAGGGATTACTTGGGAAATCTATTGGGTAGGGCTTGACCGCTGCCAAAGCGGTTAGCCTTATCCAGGGTTTGCCAGGTGTACCCCTGGGCCTCAGCTACTGCCTGGATCGTAGATTGGCCAAGAGCAATCCGAGCGGCGATGGCGGCAGATAGGGTGCAGCCAGAGCCGTGGTAGTTGTCTGGGAGTCTGGGCCATTCCTGGGCATGGGCCTCTTCGGTAGTTCCGCAGTAGAGAGTGTTTATTACCTTGTTGCCCGCCTCATGAGTCCCGGTTACGAGGACACTGTTGCAGCCCATGGAGAGCATCTGCGCTGCCGCTTCTGGCAATGTCTCCTGTCCGGATATACGTCGGGCCTCTTCCGAGTTTGGGGTGACCAGCTCAACCTGGGGTAGCAGATCACGACGGATCGATTCCAGCAAGGCATCTCCCGCCAGATCTGCACCTCCGCCTGCTGCCAGGATCGGGTCCAGCACTACAGGGATATTATGATGTTTATTTATCAGAGCTGTAATCTCTCTGCAAATTCTAACGTCACCTATAAGCCCGATCTTTATGACGGACACTGGTAGATCATCCAGGACAGTCTCTGCCTGTTTTCGAAACGATTTGGGATCGTTCGTGATTAGCTGGTGTACGTTATGTGTGTCTTGAACAGTGAGGCAGGTTATAACGCTGGTTGCATGGCATCCTGCAGCTGCGATTGCCTCGATATCGGCATGTAGGCCCGCCCCTCCGGTGGGGTCGTGACCGGAAAAGCAGAGCACTACTGGTGTTGTCGAGTTATTCATTTTGCGACAAATATCAAAAATAATCTTATTGCTAAGGATTGGTTATATTGGTGTTACCACTCGACTTTTAATCATACATTTTTATGGCCATCCATAACACTATGATTATTTTAAGATATTCCTTCTGCGCGGAAAATGCATGGTATTTAGTGTGGGTATTTTTGGTCTTGGTCGGTGAATTGGGCTGGGTTGAAAGGCGTAAAAGAGGTAAAATCACCGGCCCTGTTCAGGGATTTTTTACTACAATTAATTCAAGTGGCGTGCAAAGAGTTGGCAAAGTTATGAAGACTGATACAAATGAAATGATCGAAATGGCAAAGGCCTTTTGCCATCTGATCGAGAATATCGATGAGTCGGACTCTTCCTGGTTACATCAATTGGCTTGTTTGCTGCCACGTTTGCATGCGGCTGTAAGGGCACTCAAAAGCGGTGATGCTGCGCCATTTTGCCTGATGTCTCCAGATTTAGATGAGAGATTCGAGATATATTCCCGTCTCCACGATAGACTTGGAATTAATGATAGCTATTGGATGGAATTTGATGTGGCTTTAGATGGGCAATCAATGACCGGAAGCCTCGCAGATGACCTGACGGATATCTATTGTGATCTAAAATCTGGTCTGAATATCCTTGAGGAAGAACCGGGCTTGGCTGTTGATAATTGGAAAAGCAGTTTTAAAATACATTGGGGGCAGCATCTGGTTGATGCGTCGCGTCACCTGTACGAGTTGGATACACGTAACCATCTCTCTTCTTAAGAAACAAGTTTCCAAGGCGACTAATTTCTTTTATTACATTGAGTTATGCGCTTGGCCGTCCAGAAAATCTGTTTGTTTATCTGGTAGAAAATTCAAAAACTTGATTTGTGGCACAAAAGACCATGATAATGAACATGGTTTTTATACAATATAGTCTGTTACGGTAAGAGGCGTTTTTTACATTTTATTTGGAGTAGTAATACTATGACCGAATCGTCAACCATCAGTTTATCAGAGAAAGATATTAGCATAACCGCTCCGGCCCAGGCCAAGATGGTTGAGCTTGTTCAACAGGTCCAAGAAGAGATCAAAGGTATTCGTGTATACGCTACCCCTGGTGGTTGTAGCGGCATAAGCTTCGGTATGACCTTTACCGATCAGATCAATGACAATGATGCATTGCTTGAGTGTGAGGGGTTTAGTGTCATAGTAGACATGTCTACCCTGCAGTACATCCGAGGTGTGGAGATAGACTTTGCGGATCAGGGTGGTACACCCAGTTTTGTCTTTAACAACCTGCAACCGATCTCTTCTGAGGGCGGTAGCTCTTGCGGAGGATGCTCTTCATCGTCGCAGGGTGGTGGTTGTTCCTGATAGTTTAAGTGGAGTTCAGCGAGAAAACCCGCCGACTCGGTCGAGCGGGTTTTCTTTTGCGCTTGTATAATAATGGGCTATTACAAACTGTATTGACTGCTAAAATTAGTAAATACAGATAAACGTTGCAAAAGATTTTGCTAGGAATTCTTTTTAGATCGGGGTGTTATGGGATTTTCTAGAGTTACGAAACGGACTTTTTTCTTGGTGTTTGCGCTCTTTTTTGGGGCGTCGAACTCTGTTGCGTCATATTTGGGTTCCAGGAACAACAAGGCATTTTTCCAGTTACAGCCGTACAAGCAAGAGACAAGAGCAACCTATCTTGAGGGTCCTTTTGCAAGTGCTTCACTGATCAACCTGAACTCCAATATCAATACCTGGTATATCTTAAGTCTAACCAACAAACAAAATAGAGATGCAATCTACAACCTGATCTCGGTCAGTGATAGCCTCAAGCTAACTCTGGATCTTAAATCTGCCGAGTTACTGATTGGGCCTCCAAATAACACTTATAGATGCAACATTGAACGCGAGATCACCAGCGAGTATTTGAAGAGAAAAAGGGAAAAATTCAGTTATCTCCCGGTTTGTAATAATTTGCTGTTTGTTGTGATCAAACAGGATGGCTTTCGATCTATGGTGGAGCGGGGTGCTGAAGTTTTGCGGTGGCTTGGTGGTGATGCTGGAGAGTCAATAATAAGTGGGGTAAAAAACACCATCTTCAAGGATAAGTATCTTATCAAGGGAAAGACCGATGAGCTTGAAGGTGGGCCATCAGAAATGGATAGTCGTAGAGCGTTGCCAAGGGCAGACATTGGCGACAGGTATAGGCATACAACCATCCCTGCCCATAGCCTGGGGCTGAAGACAGTAAACGATGAAAGAAGCCTGTTGGTAGGGCAATGGTACCCTCTAAAAAACTTTCCCGGTGTCTATACCAGTTTGATTATGCCAGGGATGGTGTCGCGGGATATCCAGTCTTCTCATAGGGATAGAGTAAATGGATTGGATGGTGTGGAGAACAGTGCTCAAGTCTATTTGATGGCTATAAGTCTGGGGAAATACACTATGGGATGGGGTCATGGAACCGATCATCCTGGTGTAGGTTGGTCACCCAGGGCCAGAAATATTAGAAGAGACAATCCTTATGGACCGGACGGCTTTAATACTATTGCCCCGTTGGTTCCGCTTGGGCATGTGCCCCCCATGTATTGGTCAAAGACAATAGGTACCATATCCGGTGGGTTTCAAAAGCGCCATGGCGCCTTCCGTGCAGGTGAGTTGTCACTTACAGACAAAGGGCATCACTATGGATTTATGCAAGATGGAGTGATGATGGTCTCACCAAGTAATGATTTAGCAACAATCATTGTATACTGGAATGGAAAAGTCGAGTTGAAACGCTGGACTGAAAAAGACAACAAAAAGCTATTCTTGGTTAGACACTTTCGTCAGAACGGAGTCCCTTTGATCCATAGGGACGCTAACGGGAAGGGCATCCCCGGTAAATTGGTCAAGCACTGGGGTGCTGGTAATTGGTCTGGAACAGCTGAAGCGCAGCTAAGGGCACCACGTGGGGGCGCATGTATCATCGAAACACCTAAGGATAATTACCTGGTATATGCCTATTTTTCTGGTGCTACACCCAGTGCGATGGCTCGGGTCTTCCAATCCTATGGCTGCAATTTCGCCATGCATCTGGATATGAATAGTCCAGGTCAGGCCTATGCCAGTCTGTTTGCCCCTGAGGGGGAGGATGGGAGACTATTGAACATTGAATTGTTGATGACCGATATGTATGCCTACATGGGGGGTAACAAAAAATCCCCAAGGTATTTCATAAAGCCTGATTACAAGGATTTTTTCTATATCATGGAGAAATAATAACTGGATGGATCTTGATTCAAGACAGAGGGAGTCGCAATGAGAATCTACAGCCGATGGTTTTTAGTGTCGTACATTATTATGCATACACATGTCGTCTTCTGTGCAGAGAGTCAAGAGTTTGCGGATAAGGTAATTCAAGAGCATGGAGTGACAGGTCCAGAGGCAGAAAAGTTGCGCAAGCTTCTGACCAAGGGCCACGGCCTGACCCGGAATATCGGTACAGAGGATGAGGCGGCATTCCGCGGTCCGAATAACTCTTTTCATCCGGTCACGCGCGCGCAATGTCGTACCAAGGTATTGAATGGCGGAATCATACAACCCAATAAAGAGTATGAAAGGGTATGCGGCGCCAAATGGATGGCGCCTATCCCTGATGCAGATGGCAAGGCTAGCGTTTGCATCGACCAGTTCGAGTTTCCCGATATCCCCTGTGAATATCCTGTAGTATGGGTGCCATCAAACACTGCGCACAAGATATGTCAGAGCATGGGAAAGCGCCTGTGTAACGCACATGAGTGGGAGGGTGGTTGCGCTGGAAAGATCGAGCCTATTTCTGCCTATAGATTTGATATAGCCAACGAACAGGCCAGGAGGAAGGCCGTTAACAGCAATCGTGAGATTGTCTGGGCCTTTCAATCCCAACCGGAATATTCGGATAGGACTGATTCAAGTGTTATTTGCGGAGTCTATAATCCCAAGGACCAGGATGTATTGCCACAGGCTAGGGCCAACATAAAGGGTGGAAGCATAGCTGGTCTTTCCAATGGGTGTGCTCCTGCTAGATCCGCCTACCGGACATGTGGCACCAATACTTGGCCGGCGGGCTATAAATATCGCTGCCGGAGCAGCATAGGTGTGTACGACATGCATGGGAATGTAGCCGAGGTCGTCAATCTTCCCAGCTATAAGGGCAATATAGCCAAAGGCAACACTACCGGATTTACTGAAAGAAAGGGTTCATTTTTTGTAGATCGTTCCAATCTAAAGACCCGCGGGGGCGTTCCCAGGTATCCAGATGATTGCCGGGTGCGGCAACCTTATGAACATAAAAAGGAGATAAAAAGGGATACCGCCCACTCGTTTTATCAGGAAGGATTTCGTTGCTGTAAAGATATATAGCAATATCAATGCATTACAAGCGAAACTTTATAAACCATAGCACGCATACTGTTTCTGTGGTATATTTGTTGCTCTTTTGATTGATATAATTCCTGTCGAATATTGAGGGTGGACAAGATGTATCAAATTAAGACCAGCAAACGCACACCGTTATTCTGTTATATCTCCCTATCTCTACTTGCCCTGACCGCGTGTACCAAGACGGTTGGTCCCAAGATTGATGAGCATGCGGTTGCTTATAAGGTTGAGAAACCGAAGAAGGCCATCAAGGCTAAGCGAGCCAAGCATTTATCCAGGATTGCCAGGTCTGTGCAGCCAGAAAATTCCACAAAACCGGCTAAGACCAAGTTAGCTCCTACCCCGTGTAATATGGCCGATCCCGGATATGGTATCTACTATCCATGGGTTAAAAATCTGGATATGGGAAGAATGCTAATGCCAAAGAGGGGTGCGCTTACGGCCGACAATGGGTTTGATGTGATGATCCATTTTCACGGCGGTAACGCGGTTCGTAAGATGATTGCCGACTCCGCCCGTGGCATATTTGTGGTAGGCATAGATCTGGGCGCTGGATCGGGCGCATATGGCAGGCCATTTTCTGACCCGGATGTATTTAAGAACCTTCTCAGTGGTATAGAAAGGGGTGTGGCGGAATATACCGGCAAACCTTCAGCCCATATACGCAGGTTGGGGCTAACCGGATGGAGTGCTGGTTACGGGGCAATTCGTGCCATCCTGAGGCAACCGTCGGGTAAGAGAGTGGATGCAGTGGTGTTGCTTGATGGTCTGCATTCTAACTACGATGACGAGAATCCGTCTGGCCTGCGTGCCAGTCAACTCAAACCATTTGTTCAATTTGCCAAGCGCGCAGCCAATGGCGGTAAATTTATGTTTGTCAGCCACTCCAGCATCATCCCTCCAGGGTATGCTTCTACCACAGAAACGGCGCACTACCTTACAGACAAGCTAGGCGTCAGGGTCAGCAGCTCATCGGCCAAGGACAGCCCTCTGTTGTCACGCTATGAGCAGGCGCAGAGCGGTGGTTTCCTGATGCGAGGTTATTACGGCGAAGGTAAGGACGATCATTGTGCTCAGATAGCTCTGATTACAGGTGCGGTTGCCGCTATGGAGGATAGATGGCAGACACCAAAGGCTGAAGGCAGACGCTATTCCAGGCCCAGGTCTGAGGTTGCTGATAACCGTATTCCAGAACCGAAATCTGCAAGTGCCGAACAATCCGTGCAATGTCAGGTACAACCAAAGAGACTTGCCGCAGTCATAAGTACTCGAGGATGAATCTAGAGTTTTTCCGATTCAGTCTGGTCGGCGTAGTTAACACAGCAGTAGATTTTGTTGTTTTTGTGCTGTTCTATCGGGGAACAGAACTTGATCCGTTGCTGTGCAACGGAATCGCCTTCCTGGTGGCGGTTACCAACAGTTACTTGATGAATCACCACTGGACCTTTCATAGGTCAGGTGCCGCCCTATCATTTGTTGCATACTTTCGTTTTGTGGTGTTGAATGCCGGCGGATTACTTATAGGCACCTTGGCTATTTTGTTCTTAGGAAAGGTGATGATGTTGGAGATAGCCAAGCTGATCGCCGCAGCCCTCACTTTGATTTGGAACTACACTTGTTCAAAACTGTTTGTCTTCAATACGGAAAAAACATGACACAAAAACTTTCCCTGCTAGTACCCATATATAACGAGGCCGACGTTATCGACAACTTCTTTGTCCGGGTACAGCCTGTGCTGGAGGGATTGGAGTTTGAGTGGGAAGTGATCTGTGTAAACGATGGCAGTAGGGATGGTACCTTGGATCTGCTGTGGCAGTGGCACGAGCGGGATGATCGCATCAAGGTGATCAATCTTTCGCGCAATTTCGGCAAGGAACGGGCGCTGATTGCTGCGCTGGATCTTGCCAGCGGCGATGCGGTGATACCCATTGATGTGGATCTGCAGGACCCACCAGAGTTGATTCCACGCATGGTGGAACTGTGGCAACAGGGGTTCGATATAGTCAACGCCGTTCGATCATCGCGCAAGGGCGACTCCTTGGCCAAGCGTATAACGGCTAGGCTGTTCTATTTCATCTTCAATGCATTATCTAACTTTGATTTTCCCAGCGATGCGGGTGATTTTCGTTTATTGTCTCGACGGGTTTGCGATCTATTGCGGTCGATGCGGGAAAGTCATCGCTTTCTGAAGGGGCTTACCTCTTGGGTGGGGTTGCCCACGACCACCATATATTTTGAGCGTGAACCGCGTAGCGGAGGGGCGACCAAGTGGAACTATTGGCGTCTGTGGAATTATGCACTGGAAGGGATAGTCTCTTTTAGCACTGTGCCGTTAAAGATGGCTTCTTATCTTGGTCTGTTTACTGCGATCACAAGCTTTATATATGGTGGGTTCATGGTGGTAAGGACATTGCTGTTTGGCGATCCTGTGCATGGTTACCCTTCCCTGATGGCTGCTGTGTTGTTCATCGGCGGTGTGCAGCTAATCTTCATAGGGGTTATAGGCGAATATATAGCCCGTATCCATGATGAGGTGAAGGGGCGCCCCATCTATGTGATAGATTCTACGCGTGGTTTCAGTGGTCAGAACGAATCTGTTTCAAATTATTAGTCTAGAATGGTTTGAGGCCAGCCAATAGGACTATGACAACCAGTGCTAGCACCGGACCCTCATTGAACCAGCGGTACCATGTGTGACTGTGTTGGTTGCGGTCTTCAGCAAACTCCCGCATCAGTTTTCCACAATAGAACTGATAGATCACCAGCAAGGCTACCAGTACTAGTTTGATATGTAGCCAGAGATTCTTGCCATATAATGCCCAAGCATAGTCATAGAGCATCCAGAAACCGAAAAACAGGGTGAGGATCATCCAAGGCAGGGTGAAGTAATAGAGTTTGCGCTCCATGATCTTGAAGCGCTCATTGCCCGCCTTATCATCCGTCATGGCGTGGTAGACAAACAGCCTGGGCAGATAGAATATCCCGGCAAACCAGGTCACCATAAAGATCATATGCAGGGCCTTGAGCCACATCTTCTGTTTTCCTTCTTGTTCTGTTTGGTACGTGGGGCTTGATTATATATCGGCTGGTCAGCCCTTTGGGCTTCCATTGGCGTCATGATAGAGCGATTGTAATATCTCTTCTCGTTTGCTGCCCGATTCTCCGCCAGGGGTGGCATCTGTTTTTGGTTTGCCGCCGAAGAATTCGCCGATAGCCCTGAATACCCGTTTTAGTGCGCGCCAGATCTTTGGTAACAACCAGATCACGATCAGGATAAAGCCGACCAGCGCCAGTATAAACAGCCATGGATGCTGTAGTGAGGCCCAGAGTCCGCCGATCACCACCAGGTCTTCGGTTATGGACGCGGCCCAGTTGGTGAACGGCTCCGGTGAGGTGTTGATCAGTACCCGGCTTCCGGCCTTGGTCAGGTGACTGGTAGCGGATAGGCCGCCCCCAAGGATCAGGGCGACAAGCTCGGCTGCCGGCCCCATATCCAGACCTTGGGCCATACCGGCGGCGAGCAGGGCGCCTGCCGGTATGCGGATAAAGGTATGCAGCGTGTCCCATCCGGTATCCACCCCCGGGACCTTGTCGGCGAAGAATTCCACACAGTACATAAAGCCAGCCGCCATCATCACCGCCGGGTTGGTCAGGATCTGTAGGTCCGGAGGCAGCACCACACTGCCGCTGGAGCCCAGGTACCCGAGCACCAGGATCGCCGCATACAGGTTGATACCGGCGGCCCATGCTACGCCCAGAGTGAGGGAAATCGCTTGAATTGTTTCCATTGGTTTGATCCTTCGCCCTATTTGAGTTGGTTGCTATTGTACATCAATGGACAGCGCTGGGGGTCCCAGGTTTCATCCTTGAGGGATATGGGAAGTCCGCCTATTTGACTTGGTTCTTTGGTGGGAATATATTCCTTGGGAACCATATTTATGGCATTAGCTCTAAAAGGGTGGAAAAACCGCAAGGAGAATATACCTTTTTGTTTAAGGGCGGCTCATCGGCCGCTTTT
>JBNKEE010000015.1:0-33780 GCA_050288625.1 Sedimenticolaceae bacterium
GTTTGATTTAGCCATATCGTACTCAACGTTGTTACTGAATGCATCCCTCGCCATCCCTCCAGTAAATTCGCGATATGAAACATAGATTACAGAGCCATTACTACCGCTATAGATTAATGTTTGCTGAAAGTCCTGAGGAGAATCAATGCTCCTAGATATTTCTTGAGGGTCTCCATTTTCATAGCATGCAGCCTCAACAACAAATGGAGTAGAAACACAGACTTCACTATCTGAGTTTACAGATAATGCAACGGCTGGATCTGCGAATGGATTCTTAATTACAGCTCCAGGATTTCCAATTATTGCATAGAAGTTTTTGCCGTCTTTATCTCCTAAGGCTTTATAAAATCCCTCGTAGATATCAAAAGTGACACCATCAATAGTTTTAGTCACATGGAGGTATTTGGCTGTTGAAGTTTTTCCCTGATAGAGCATGTTGTCCCCAACGAATGCTTCTGTTGGTTGTTCTATTGGGGGGAGAGAGTATTCTTTTACAGTTGTTTGGGCGTTATTTGGCATGCTGGTGCAACCTGTTACAGCATAAATCAATGCTAGTACGGCCAATATTTTGAGATACTCCATATCAATTCCTTTTGGTTTACAGGGTTTTAACACTAGTAAGGTACTGCTTTATCAGAAAGAAATAAACCGATTCTTTTGTGAAAATTGATCTATGTATCAGAGGGGGGTAGCAAGATATTTTCTAATGCGAGTTTGAATACTACAGCACCCACTACAGCACCCAGTGTCCCAGAAAGCACAAAGGCTTAGCCAAATTAATGAGCTAAGCCTTTGAAAGAATTGGTGGCCCCTCACAGACTTGAACTGTGGACCTAACGATTATGAGTCGTGTGCTCTAACCAACTGAGCTAAGGGGCCGACTTAAGATAGTCGTCACTATCGAAAGCGCAAAGAAGTATACGAGGTTTAAAAGCGCTTGTCACCACCGATCTGGCAAGAATTCTGAACTTTGAATTCAACTGCTTATCTGTTGTTCAATCGGCTTATAAGCAGGGGCATAAAATAGAAAAGCCAGCACTGTGGCTGGCTTTTCTGCTCTGTATTAGACGCTGCTAGCGAGTCTATTCATCCAGGAAGGATTTCAAGATCTCTGAACGAGACGGGTGACGCAGCTTACGCAGCGCCTTGGCTTCGATTTGCCTGATACGCTCACGGGTTACGTCAAACTGTTTGCCTACCTCTTCCAGGGTGTGGTCAGTGTTCATGTCTATACCGAAGCGCATCCTGAGTACCTTAGCCTCGCGTGAGGTCAGGCCTTCCAGCATTACCCTGGTTGACTCGCGTAGACCCTCTCCGGTGGCGGAGTCAGAAGGTGATTCGACGCCGGAGTCTTCAATAAAATCACCCAGATGAGAGTCTTCATCGTCACCGATAGGGGTCTCCATGGAGATCGGTTCCTTGGCGATCTTCAATACTTTGCGCACCTTGTCTTCCGGCATTTCCATGCGCTCGGCCAGCTCTTCCGGCGTAGCCTCGCGACCCATCTCCTGAACCATTTGGCGTGAGATGCGGTTCAGCTTGTTGATGGTCTCTATCATATGTACCGGGATGCGGATGGTGCGGGCCTGGTCAGCGATGGAGCGGGTAATGGCCTGACGGATCCACCAGGTGGCATAGGTGGAGAACTTATATCCGCGGCGGTATTCAAATTTGTCCACCGCCTTCATTAGACCAATGTTACCTTCCTGAATGAGATCCAGGAACTGCAAGCCACGGTTGGTATATTTCTTAGCGATGGAGATAACCAGACGCAGGTTTGCTTCGACCATCTCCTTTTTGGCGCGACGTGCCTTGGCCTCACCTATGGACATCTTGCGATTGATTTCTTTGATGTCAATGATGGAAAGGCCGCTACGGTTTTCCAGATCAAGCAATTTCTTCTGGGCTCGCAGTACATCTTCCACTACTTCGTTAAGCGCTTCAGAGTATGGTTTGCCCGCGTCTATCTGCTTCTGAATCCAGTCTAGATCAGTTTCGCTATCTGGAAATGAGGTGATGAATGTCTTGCGTGGCATGCGCGCGCGTTGCACACATAAATCCATCACGGTACGTTCTTGATTGCGAATCATTGCAATGGTGTTGCGCAGATTGTCTACTAGGAGATTGAAGACTGCTGGTACCAATCTGAATTCGAGAAATGTCTCGGTTACCTTCTCGGTAGCCTTGATGGTGGTTGCGTGATCGCTACCATGTTTCTCTATGCTGGTGAGAAGCGCTTTGAAGCGTTTGCTGAGTTCTTTGCGCTTGGCCTCAGCTTCTTCGGGGTCGGGGCCGGTATCTTCTTCCTCTTCATCCTCTGTGTCTATGGATTCATCGTCGTCATCGTCACTATCATCCATGTTTGATGGTGTCATTGGTTTGGCTATCTCATCCGGTTCATTCGGATCTACAAAGCCGCTTATGATGTCGGTCAGACGCATCTCCTCAGTTTTGACTTTGTCGAACATCTCCAGCAATTTTGCAACTGTGTCCGGATAGGCGCTGATGGCGGTCAGGACATGATTTAGACCCTCTTCTATGCGTTTGGCGATCTTGAGTTCGCCCTCACGGGTGAGGAGTTCAACGGTGCCCATCTCGCGCATGTACATGCGGACCGGGTCGGTGGTCCGGCCAAATTCGCTGTCTACGTTCGCCAGGGCGGCCGCGGCCGCTTCTGCGGCGTCATCGTCCGTCGAGTTGGCGTCGTCTGATATGACGTGATCGTCTGCATCCGGGGCGCTTTCATGCACCGAGATGCCCATATCATTGATCATACGAATGATATCTTCGATCTGCTCTGGTTCGACAATGCTGTCAGGTAAGTGGTCATTTACTTCAGCATATGTCAGAAACCCCTGTTCCTTCCCTTTTGCGATCAGCTGTTTCAGTTGGGATTGCTGCTGTTGTTGATTCATTTCCTACCTTGAATTAGAAGTAACCTGGTTTTACGGACACAAGCCGACAAGTATAGCAATGGAGTTGCGATATTTCTAGGGAATTACGGCTGATCAGCATCTGCGTTGGTTACCCTCTTTCGATATTCTCCGTTAATAGCTGGTTTAGCCTATTTTTTTCGTTATCTTCCAGATCGGTAGATTTGGCCTTCTCCACCAGTCTGCTCAATTCGTCAGCGCGCATCTGTTGTTCGATCGCCGCAAGTGTGTCCCTGAACTCGGCTTCTATTCCCTGTTCTGGTATGAACAGATCCACCGTAGACAGCTTGGACAGGTGGTGATGTTCATCAGTTCCTCTCCAGCGCTCAATAACTTGGGCTGTCTTAAGATTAGGATGGTTCTGGACTAATTCAAGTAGTTTGCACAAAAGATTTGTGCCTACTGAGTCCAGTTTTTGCCATTTATCAGGGAGATCCTGTAGTGAACCGAGTTGCGGGTTTTGGAGTAGCATAGTGATGGCGCGGCGTACCATGGGCATGGGTTTATGAGCCCTGGATGGGGGGGTTGCTGATCTTCTGGGCCTGACCTGGTTCTGTGAATCCATCATGGATGAGGTATCCAGACCAACTATCTCATTCAGCTGTTGTTGCAGGATGTCGCGAAAAACCCCTTTGGGTATGCTGGATATGAGGGGTTTCGCCAATTCCGCCAGCCTGGCTCTGCCACCTGGTTCTGCTATGTCTATGTCGCTGGAGAGACGGTCAAACATGAATTGTGAGAGCGCAGTAGCATTTTCGATGCGCCGGCTGAAGGCATCGGTTCCCTCTTTTCTTATCATGGTGTCCGGGTCCTCACCTTGCGGAAGGAACAGAAATTTGGTCTCGCGGCCGTCGCGCATTAGGGGCAGAGTAGTCCTCAGGGCCTTCCATCCGGCCTCGTAACCGGCTCTGTCGCCATCGAAGCAAAATATCACCTTGTGTGTGACACGAAATAGCTGTTCCAGGTGTTCGCTAGTGGTGGCGGTACCCAGTGTGGCCACGGCATAGTGGATGCCAAACTGAGCCAGGGCCACCACATCCATATATCCCTCCACAACCAGCAGCTGTTCAATCTTACGCAGGCTCTTCTGGGCCTCATACAGACCGTATAGCTCGCGGCCTTTGTGGAAGATGGGTGTTTCCGGTGAGTTTAAATATTTCGGCGAATCATCTTTGCTGAGTACGCGCCCACCAAATGCGATCACCCGTCCTCTCCGGTCGCGTATGGGGAACATGATGCGGTTGCGGAAGCGGTCGTAGCATTTGCCCTCCGGCTCTGAGATCATGCCGGTGATACGCAGTTGCTTCAGGCCTTCATCATTCGAACCCAGCTGTTTTATCAGGTTGTCCCAACCGGGAGGTGCAAAGCCCACGCCAAACTCTGCTGCAATCTCGCCGCTGAGTCCTCTTCCTTTTAGGTAATCTATAGCCAGTTGGGCCTGGGGATGTTTGCGCAGCTGCTGTCTGTAATAGTCGGCGGATCGTTCCAGTACTCCATAAAGGGGGCGCAGATCTGGACCTGATGATTGACCACCTTCCCGCGGTACCTCCAATCCCTGCTGTTGGGCCAGCTCTTCTATGGCGTCGACAAAACCCATGTTGTCATACTCCATGAGAAAACCGATGGCGGTGCCGTGGGCGCCGCAGCCGAAGCAGTGGTAGAACTGTTTTTCTCGACTTACGGTGAAGGAGGGGGTCTTTTCGTCGTGAAAGGGGCAGCAGGCCTGGTAGTCGCGACCGGCCTTTTTCAGGGGTACACGGCCGTTTATCAGGTCGACTATATCGACCCGGTCAATCAGTTCATCGATGAAATGTGCTGGAATCTTGCCCGCCATGCTATAAGACTAAATTAAAGCATCGCAAACTAGAAGTGATTCAGCTCCCGAGTAGCTGTTTTACTTTGGCGCTGACCGCGCCTACGTCGGCACGTCCCTGTAGTTGGGGTTTGAGTTGCCCCATCACCTTACCCATGTCGCGCATGGACTCGGCGCCGGTGTCTGCCATGGCCTGTTTGATCAGATCGGTGATCTCTTCTTCGCTCAAAGCCTCTGGGAGATACTCCTGCAGTACCCCGATTTCAAACTTTTCCTGTTCGGCCAGCTCGTCCCGTCCTGCCTTTTCATACTGTTCGATGGAGTCGCGGCGCTGTTTTACCATCTTGTCCAGTACGGCCAGGACTTGCTCATCGTCCAGTTCGATGCGCTCATCTACTTCGCGCTGCTTGATTGCTGCCATCACCAGGCGGATGGTCCCAAGCCTGCGCTTGTCTCCACCTTTCATGGCGCCTTTCATGTCTTCCTGGATGCGTTGTTTGAGCATGGTACGGATATGGTTAGGCCGGTGTGGCTTAAAATATATTAGTACTGACGTTCGAACTTGCGGCTTTCGCGCTGCACCTTCTTGATGTTGCGTTTTACGGCCGCTGCGGCCTTACGTTTGCGTTCTGCAGTTGGCTTCTCATAGAACTCACGACGACGAACTTCAGCCAGGACCCCGGCCTTTTCGCAGGAGCGCTTGAAACGACGCATGGCAATCTCAAAAGGTTCGTTCTCTTTTACACGTACGCTGGGCATTTGCTACCTCAAAATAGTCGATTCAGTATAGTTAAAAGCTAAAGAGCGGGGATTCTACTGCCTGTAGGCCGTGAATGCAAAAATCTTTATTGATTAGGCGGCATAAAAAATTGCTGAAAAGTTAGTAGCATAGGGGCGAAATTGCTAACCTAAACCGGCTAGATTGAGATAATATTGCCGCGGCCATTTTGTGGCCATATGGTTGTGCTTGGATAATATCAAGTAAAATCATTCTGTTATGTATTTTTTGGAGGCTGTGTTTTGCGGGTTTTGGGCATTGAAACATCCTGTGATGAGACAGGGGTCGCCATCTACGATAGCGACAGGGGTCTGCTGGCCCATAGCCTATATAGTCAGGTCAAGACCCATGCGGATTTCGGCGGTGTGGTGCCTGAGCTTGCCTCTAGAGACCATGTTCGCAAAGCCCTTCCTTTGATTAAAGAGACCCTAGCCCAGACCGATTCGGGCCTGGAGCAGTTAGATGGTGTGGCCTATACCGCAGGTCCGGGTCTGGTAGGTGCCTTGCTGGTGGGGGCCTCCATCGGCCGCAGTCTAGCCTGGTCCCTGGGAGTGCCTGCGATCGGGGTGCACCACATGGAAGGCCATATGTTGGCTCCGATGTTGGATGAGAGAAAACCGCCCTTTCCCTTTGTGGCTCTGTTGGTATCTGGTGGCCACACCCAGCTGATTGAGGTGCAGGCGGTGGGGCACTATCGGCTGCTGGGTGAGTCCATTGATGACGCTGCAGGTGAGGCCTTCGACAAGACTGCAAAATTGTTGGGTCTGCCTTATCCTGGAGGTCCTGAATTGGCGCGTCTGGCGGAGCAGGGCGATCCTGGGCGCTTCCACTTCCCACGCCCCATGACCGATCGTCCCGGTCTGGATTTTAGCTTCAGTGGTCTAAAAACCTTTGCTCTGAACACCATGCAGCAGGAGTTGGGTGCTGAACAAGGTCTGGATCAGGCGTCGGCGCAGCAGACCAGAGCCGACATAGCCCGCGCCTTTGAGGATGCGGTGGTGGATACCATGGTGATCAAGTGTCGACGGGCAGTCCGGGAGTGCGCTAACAAGACCCTGGTCTTGGCCGGGGGGGTGAGCGCCAACGCCCATCTGCGTGAGCGTATGCGACAGGCTATGGAGAAAGAGGGGGTGGGGCTGTTCTATCCGCGCCATGAGTTCTGTACTGACAACGGTGCCATGATCGCCTATGCCGGCTGGCAACGGCTGAGGGCTGGCCACAGTGAAGGACTTGGATTTAGCGCCAGGGCACGTTGGCCGTTGGAAGAGTTGTCTCTCCTCTAGCCTGCCTGGTTATCCTGATCTGGATCGCTCTTTATGGTTCCTTCCGAACCATCCAGAAGATTTCTTATGTTGGAGCGGTGCCTCCAGAACAGGAGGATGCTCATGATGATCTGCATCCCCACCAGTTCCGGTGCCGGCCAGAAAAACCACACCACCAGCGGGGCCAGGGCCATGCATACTAAGGCTGCTAGCGAGGATATCTTCAACACCTTGGCCATGAATAACCAGATCAGGGCGATCACTCCACCTATTTGCCATCCCAGACCGAACTGACAGCCCAGGGCCGTTGCTACACCTTTGCCGCCTTGGAGGCGGAAGAATATGGGGTAGAGGTGGCCGAGAAAAGATGCCAGGGCCACGGCGGCCAGGATCATGGGTGAAACCCCAATGAGATTGGCCGTCACTACCGGCAACAGCCCTTTCAGTGTGTCCCCTAATAGGGTGATGGCGGCCGCCTTCTTGCCTCCGATGCGCAGTACATTGGTGGCGCCGGGGTTGTTGGAGCCCAAGGTGCGCGGGTCGGGTAGGCCCATGACCTTGCATACGATGATGGCGCTGGATACCGATCCCAGCAGATAGGAGATGAGGATTAGGATATAGTCGGTCATCAATATGTAATTGTTATTGGCGCTCAGGGTGGGCCTAATTTGACCCCGACCCTTCCAGATAGTCAAGGCGGTTTGTTATTTGCCCAGTCTGTTTTACCATAACAGATTGGTACAAACAGGATTAGATCACAGGCCTATGGATATAGTATTTCTAAAAGATCTGCGCATTGAGACAGTCATCGGCGTTTACGATTGGGAGCGCGAGGTAAAGCAGACCGTGGTCCTGGATGTAGAGATGGGTGCGGATGTGGCTAGAGCAGCGGCAAGTGATCATATTGATGACGCTCTAGACTACAAGTCAGTAGCCAAGCGTCTGATTGAGTTTGTGGAACAGTCTGAGTTTCAATTGGTGGAAACTCTGGCTGAGCGTTGCGCCCGGATCGTGCGAGAGGAGTTTGGCGTGGCCTGGGTGCGGCTTACCCTGAATAAGATTGGTGCGGTTACCCATGCCAGAGACGTTGGAGTCATTATCGAACGTGGTGAGAAGCCCTGATATGTTGCACCGTATCTGGCTGAGCATTGGCAGTAATGTTGAACGTGAGAAAAACGTAACGGGTTGTATCAAGGCATTGCGTGCTGAATTTGACGATCTGATTATTTCCCGGGTGTATGAGAACGCATCTTTTGGATTTGAGGGCAGTCCATTCTATAACCTGGTGCTTGGTTTCGATAGCGACTGCTCTATCTATGATCTCACCAAAACCTTTCGCAGAATTGAGGCTGATCACGGCCGGGTGAGGGGCGGCCCTAAGTTCGCCGCCAGGAGCCTGGATATTGATCTCTTGATCTATGGAGATAGGGTAGTCAAGGAAGGCTCTCTTGAACTGCCGAGGCCGGAGATATTGAAGTATGCATTTGTGTTAGGACCACTGGCAGAGGTTGCTGGTAGCGAACGGCACCCGGTTGTTGGTAAGAGTTATTCCGAGTTATGGAATGAGTTCGATCAGTCTAAACATAGCCTAACACCGGTGGACCTGCCTGGTATCAACATAGTGTGAACAGTCCCTAATACTCTTCTTTGTGGTCAAGTATATCCAGCTGCTCGTCATAAATGGTCGTTTCCAGTTCGAACAGGCCAAGTATGGTATGGAAGATATTGTCGTGGGTATGTTTGTTATTGAGCTTGCTTTTTAGGGCCGGGATGTCAATCTCATCTTTATCAAAGTCATCTCCGAACCACATAATCATTGGTACATGAGTCTGGGCCTCTGGTGCCAACATATAGGGTAGGCCATGTAAGTACATGTTGTTCTCACCTAACGACTCACCATGGTCGCTGATATAAAACAGAGCCGCTTCAAATTTATCTTCATTCCGTTTCAGTAGAGCAATAGCCTTGGATAGAAAAAAATCGGTGTATAGGATGGCATTGTCGTAGGCGTTGTTGATCTCCTCATTGCTACAATTCTCCAGTTGGTTTGTATGGCAGGCAGGGGAGAATCTTTCAAACTCCTTGGGGTATCGCTTGTAGTATGCGGGACCGTGGTTGCCCATCTGGTGCAGGATTATAAAAATATCTCCCTGTGGGTGTTGGTCTATATATGTTTGAAGGCCATGCAACATCCCTTCATCTCTACATTCGGTGTCACAAATCGGGTTGTTGTTAGCTGTTTTGTAGTTTTCAAACGTCACCCTTTCAGCCACGCCCTTTGAATCTGAATTGTTATCCCGCCACAGGACGCTGACTCCAGCGCGTTGTAGTACATCCAGCATGTTCTCAATCGCATTGGCTTTCCCGTTTAGATAATGATCGTGATTGTAGATAGAAAACATGCAGGGTACGGAAACTCCTGTGGAGGTCCCGCAGGCCCAAGTGTTGGTGAAGCTGTACAACTTTTCCTGTTCCAACAGTGGGTTGGTATTTTTGATATATCCGTTGAGGGAGAAGTGATCCGCTCTAGCTGACTCTCCGACCACCAGTATGATCAGTTCACGGTCGGTATCGGCTTCCGGAATCTTTGCGTCTTCACCCAGCGCCTTTGGTGGTGTGTTGGGGTTATGGGTGATTTCAAACGGATACTTGATGGCTGAATAGATGTAGTAGATAGGATTGGCGTAAAATCTTAGATGCTTGTGTTTGCGGAAATATGATGCATAAAAATCACCGAAGATAAATATCCCTGAGATGGCGACGCAAAACGCCACAAGGATAGTGGATACTCTGATAATGGCCGTTTGTTTCAGGCCCTGCCTAATTATATTTATTCTGTATATGAAGAATGCAGGGAATATTCCCAGCAGGACAAGATAGATAACCAACTTCGTGCTGAATAGGTCTGATGCTTCTGCAATGTTGGTATTGAATACGTTATCCATCATCTCGCTGTTTAGAATAACGTTATAGCTGTCCATAAAATATGCTGCTATGGACGAGGTTATAAGAACAAGAATCAAGATCGGTTTAGTGGTGTGGCGAAAACATACTAATGAAAAGAATATAACGGTTGCACAGAGGTAGAAGATGGCCAGAGATAACAAAAAAGGGACGTTTTCTAAAATGGGTGGATAGGCCTTCAGCGTATTGGAAAAGAAGGCAAAGTTTCCAAAGACAATAAAAAAAAGAGAGGTCAGGATAATTAGCTTAAGACTGGTGGCTTGTTTCATAAAATCGATTGTCTCAAGTTACATCTAACGAAACAGAGACTGGCATTGACGGGTGGAGTTCAATAATGACTATGATCACTGTTGAACGGTACGTCCGCCGTCCACATTTATGATCTGCCCGGTGATATAACCTGAATCACGTACAAGAAATAACATGGTGCTGGTTATGTCTGCCGGTTGGCCTGGTGTCTTCAGGGCTGTTCTGGCGATGATCTCTTTTTTAGTCACTTCATTCATTTCATTCTCTGGCCAGAGGATGGCCCCGGGGGCGATGCCGTTTACCCTTACTTCCGGGCCCAGTTCGCGCGCAAGGCTCTTTACCAGCATGGCGTTGCCAGCTTTGGCCATTGAATATACGGAGTGGTCTGACAAAGGGCGTTCCGCATGGATGTCCACAAGATTGATAATGCATCCTCTGTTCTGTTTCAGCATCTCAGACGCGGCCTGGGATAAGAAAAACGGGGCCTTGAGATTGGTGGAAAACAGGTCATCCCACTGTTGCTCGGTGCATTTACCGACGGGAGTGGGGTAAAAGCTGGATGCGTTGTTTACCAGAAGATCTAGGCGCCCACGCCACTCTTTAATCTGTTTGGTTAGGTCCGGGATGCGGGCTGTATTTGATAGGTCTGCTTGTAGCAGCAGGGTAGAGTTCTGGCGTTGCCTCTCAAGTTCGCTCTGAAGAGTCCTGGCCGCTTTCTCTGAATTTCGGTAGTGGATAGCGGTGTCCATCCCGAAGCCATGCAGTGTTCTGGCGATCGCCGCTCCAATACGCTGGGACCCGCCAGTGATCAGTGCCACCTTTCCTGTTAAGGAGTTGGAATTTTCTGTCACGCTAGGTCTCCATGATTGATACACTAAACAGCATAACCGAGTTGAGCTGATTCAGAAACCTATGAACGAGCAAACATCACTAATGTCACGACATACCGGACAAATGGAGCTGCCGAGGCCCAGTGAAGAGGAGCAGGCCCACAGTGAGCTACTGGCCAATCATATTCGGCAAGAGATGGCTCGGTCTGGCGGCAGGATTACCTTTGATTGTTTTATGGAACTATGTCTGTATGCACCTGGCTTGGGATATTACGTTGCCGGTGCGCGTAAGTTTGGAGAAGAGGGTGATTTTGTCACCGCTCCGGAGATATCTCCCTTGTTCGGGCATTGTCTGGCTAAGCAGTGTGCCCAGGTCTTTGCTGAGATTGGCCAGGGCGACTTATTAGAGTTTGGCGCCGGTACTGGTGCCATGGCTGCGGATATACTGGCAGAGTTGGAACGGTTGGATTGTCTGCCGCAGAGATATCTGATCCTGGAGTTGAGCCCGGAGCTTAGATCGCGGCAGCAGGAGACGTTGCAGCAGCGGGTACCGGGGCTGGTGCATCTGGTACAGTGGCTGGACCAGGTGCCTGCGCCGGGTTTTAAAGGAGTGGTGTTGGCCAATGAAGTCTTGGATGCCATGCCGGTGCAGCGTTTTCGCATAGAGTCAGGACAGGTTTTGGAGCAGTTTGTATGCTGGGAAGGCGGCAGATTTGTCTCCTTTTGGGATATGTCCGTATCCTCTGGATTAGTGCAGGCGGTAGATGATTTGGGATTAGGGTTGGCGGATGGGTATGAGTCGGAACTGAATCTTAGGGCCGATTCCTGGGTTAGGGAGCTGGGTAAACTGATTGATGTCGGGGCGATTATCCTTATCGACTATGGATATCCGCGTGCCGAGTACTATCATCCCCAACGCAGTGAAGGAACAGTTATGTGCCACTATCGGCATCTAGCCCATGCCGATCCACTGCAGTTGCCTGGGCTGCAGGATATCACAGCCCATGTGGATTTTTCCGCTGTTGCGGAGGCCGGTGTTAGGTCTGGATTCGATGTTGGTGGTTTTTCCACTCAGGCATTTTTTCTTATAGGCTGCGGTCTGGAGATCATGCTTGCCAAGTCTGATCCGAACGACGTGGGGGCGCACATGGATCTGGTGCAACAGATTAAACGCCTCACCTTGCCAACAGAGATGGGTGAACGTTTCAAAGTGTTAGGTCTTACCAAAAATCTTCAACAGCCTATGCTAGGGTTCAGTGCGAGAGACCAACGTGAGAGACTATAACAGTCAAATACTTTTGGTAATATTTATCGCCACTCTGCTGGTTGGTTGTACCCTGCCAACGCATAACGGTTCACAGATCAGTGACCGGCCGTTCCAGATTCAGGACTTGGCCAAGAGTGACGTCGACCTGGTGTTGGAGATGCAGCTCAACTACTCTCTGGAGTATCTGAAAGAGCTAATGATCAAGCTTTACAAACGTAACCCTAAAGAGCTACGCAAGGGTAGGTCTACCGATCCGAAAGATGTTATTAAAAGGGTGTTTGTCCCTGGGCGGTCAGCGAATCTTCCTGAGCTTCAGGGCAAGCGTTCCATAGATGCCATGCGTTTGGCCTTCGATGATGATTTCAACGGTGATAGAGTGCTGGCGCTTATTGAGGGCCTGCGCGGGATGCTGCTGGACTCTTATAACGGTAAGCGTGAATTCTTCTTGTTGGATGAGTTGGACCCACAAAAACTATATAACGCTGCTAGAAACATCGAGATCGCTGCCTGGAAGTTGGATCACGACCGGGATGAACGTGGCCAACTGTTCCTGATAGGTAATGAGCTTTCTGGTCCTGTTCAGAATCTTAGCTTTGAGCGATTGTTGGGAAAGATGATAGCGGTCCAGGATAGCACGGCACGATTTGTTGCTCAGTCCACCAATCGTAGGATCAAGAATGTGATCCAATCAATAGCCTCTGCTGTATTTATCCCGATTTAAGTTTTTTTATAGCTTCAGCTATGGCTTGTTGGCGGGCGCGTTCCAGTTTGGCGGCGATCTCCTTACCATCCTCTATGGCTTTGGTTATAGAGACGGCATCTACCGTCAGTGCTGCCTCCCTTGCGACACGTAGACAATCACCCTGAGGGTATTTCTCATGCTCTCGTCCCGGCCTTCCCAATAGATCGGCGTGGCAGGCAAGCAGGAAACGCTCAAACCGTTCTGGTCGGCGCAAGGCGTCTATTTCCTGCAGAAGTTTTAGGATGGTCTTGGGGCGCAGCTCCAGGGCGCGGTGGCAGTCGATATGATAGCGTGTTACGCACCTGGTCAACCGGTTCCATTCTTTGGGGATGCCGAGCCTTCTGCCTACAACGTCTACCAGAGGGATACCACGATGTTCATGGCCTATGTGTCGTGGTAACTCCTCTTTTGGTGTAGTCCCTTTACCCAGGTCATGCATGATGGCTGCATAGCGCACTTGTGGGTCGGTGCTGATGCGCGCCGCTTGTTCTAACGTCAGTAATGAATGGATGCCGGAATCTATCTCTGGGTGATGTTTCTCTGGCTGTGGTATCCCGAATAGTCGGTCCAGTTCCGGGATGATCGGCCTGAGCGCGCCACAGTCACGCAGCTCGCGGAAGAAGATATCCGGCCGCTCTTCTTGCAGGGCCTTGTGCAGTTCCCCAAAACAACGCTCTGGTACCAGCTGGTCCAACCTTCCAGTTCGGGACATCTCCTGTACCAGTCGCCGGGTCTCAGGGGCGATGTGAAAACCGAGCGAGTGGTAGCGGCTAGCGAAGCGGACTAGACGCAGAACTCGGATAGGGTCTTCGTGAAATGCCGGGGTGTGGCGCAGGATGCGATCTTTCAGATCTTGTTGTCCATTGCAGGGGTCAATCAGTCTTCCGTCTTCATCCATGGCCATCGCGTTGATGGTGAGATCGCGGCGCACTAGGTCCTGTTCCAGAGTAATCGTCCCGTCCACTGGGGTGGAGTTATCCGCCCTAGGCAGTGCGTACTCTTCTTTGGTCTGAGGGTGTAGGAACACCGGGAAGTCGCGACCTACCTGTATAAAGCCGTCTTTAATCAGTTGCTCGGGAGTTATATTAGTCACCAGCCAGTCGTTATCCTTGACGTCAATCCCAAGCAGCCGGTCCCGGACCACTCCGCCCACCAAATATCTCTTCATAGACTGCATTGTCTGTTAGATTTATAGATAATGCCAAACATGTTTATTTCAGTTGCCCAAAAAAGATCAATTGTAGTTCTGTTGTTGCTTTTCGTGCTGTTTGTCGGTGGATGCAGCACCGTTGGTTACTACTATCAATCCATTCATGGGCACTTCAGTTTGCTCAATCATAGTCGTCCTATCAAGGAACTGTTGCAGGACAAAACAGTTGATGCCAATCTCAAGACAAAATTGGAGTTGGTGCTGAGTGTTAGGAGGTTTGCTAGTGCCGAACTGAGTCTGCCTGAAAACGACAGCTATATCTCATATGCGGCGTTGGATCGAGATGCTGTGGTATGGAGTGTTGTTGCAACTCCGGAGTTTTCGGTAGAGCCCAGGCAGTGGTGTTATCCGGTAGTTGGTTGCGCCAGCTATAGGGGCTATTTCAGTAAGGAACAGGCACAGATCTATGCGGATGATCTGAGGCAAGATGGATCAGATGTGGCGGTTTTGCCAAACCCTGCTTACTCCACACTGGGGTGGTTTGATGATCCCCTTCCGAGCACTGTGATCAACTGGCCCGAACCGCTGTTGGTTGGGTTGATTGTGCACGAGTTGGCCCATCAACAGCTCTATGTTGCTGGAGACAGCTCTTTTAATGAGGCATTTGCCATGACTGTAGAACAGGTTGGAGTGGAACGTTGGTTTATGATGCGCAAAGACCAGGCGGGCTTGAGGCTGTGGAGACAACGCAGGCAGAGGAGAGAGTCCTTTGTTGGTCTGCTGTTAGATGCAAGGGCGCGCCTGCAACAGATGTACACAAGTTCGATTCCTCTTGCTGAGATGCGAACACGCAAGAGGTTGGAATTTGATAGATTAAAGAGAGATTACCTCAAGCTTAAAGATACCTGGAACGGCTATGCCGGATTTGACCATTGGTTTGACGAAGCGCAGAACAACGCTCGTCTGGCCTCGGTCG
Source organism: Sedimenticolaceae bacterium (assembly GCA_050288625.1). Taxonomy (GTDB): domain Bacteria; phylum Pseudomonadota; class Gammaproteobacteria; order Chromatiales; family Chromatiaceae; genus JAAGZL01. The sequence continues at coordinate 14,965 of JBNKEE010000015.1, forward strand.
CGACTTATGACAGACTTGTTCCGGCCTTTTTGCGGTTGCTGAGTGAGTCTAACGGGAACCTCAATCTCTTTTATTCTTCCTGCAAAATGTTGGCTGCACTACCACCGGATAAACGTACCGCAAGGTTAGAGGCCTTGTTGAAACCATGACTAAGTCATACGTCTAAGCTGCAGATAACGGGATCTTTCAGAGCGTGATCCCAGATAGCAGGGGACAATCGCATCTATATCGGTTGGTTCAATTCCCAGTTCGATCAGTCCATTGTTTCCGTTACATATGCTGTCTATCTGTAATGATAGATAGTTGTCGTAAGAAAATGGTTTGCCCGGGATATGGCCAAGAATATGCCCCTGAATCCGCGACAAGATGTCCGGTAGCCCAATGACCCATCTTTTTAGTTCCATCTGATCAGCGGTGTACTGTACCAGTTCACGCAGGGTGAAGATCTGTGGTCCACACAGGTCATAGTGTCTATTCCAGGTGGTTTTGTCATTTAGTGCTAGGGCAAAAGCCCTGGCTACATCACCTACGTATACCGGAGCGAAATGTGAATTCGGGCAGGCCAGGGGGAAGGGGCCTGGCGTAAGTTTAAGCAAGCAGGCAAAGCGGTTGAAAAAACTATCGTCCGGTCCAAAGATTACCGACGGGCCAAAGCTGGTAACATTAATTCTAAATCGCCCGCCGGAGTTGTTCAGGACCAGCCTTTGCGCTTCGCCTTTGGTGCGAAGGTAGTTGCTGAGCATTCCGTCGGACGTGGCATTGAGGGCGCTCATATGTAGCAGGCGATTTACCTTTGCTTCTCTGCAAGCGTCAACAATATGTTTTGGCAGATCTACGTGCGCGCGCTGAAAGTCGCCTTTGCTGTTTTCATTCAATATGCCGACCAGGTTTATGACGGCATCACACCCTCTGAATAGTGATTGAAGTTGTTGCTGGTCGAGTATATCGGCTTTGATTAATTTTACCGGACCATAAAGTAACATGGCCTTATTTGATTCGGCATGACGGGTGGGGATTCTGCACTCAACTCCCTGAGATGCCAGCTTGGCTATAAGATGTCGTCCGACAAAACCTGTTCCTCCCAGAATGCATACTCTGTTATTCTTCATTAGAAGCGGCCCTCCCTTTCGCCAAGCTGTTTGGTTATGTTAGGAATATATATAAATTATCGATATGTCTCAATTTTTCGCTGAATTACTCCTTGTGTGGTCGCTGTTACAGGATGTTTTGATATTTCTGATGCTGGGGGTGGTTGCGGGCCTAACGGCTGGTCTGTTCGGAGTTGGAGGCGGTTTGGTCATTGTTCCCACCCTGCTGTGGGTGTTTACTGGTCGTGGAATCGATCAGTCGATTGTGATGCACCTTGCTGTTGGCACATCTTTGGCCACCATAATTGTTACCTCGCTGTCGTCTGTGTACGCACATAATAAACGCAAGGCAGTGCGGTGGGATCTGTTTTTAATGTTGGCCCCGGGTATTGTGGTAGGGGCATGGTTGGGCGCTGCAACTGCAGATCTGCTATCTACCGACTGGCTCCAGAGAGTGTTTGCCGTCTTTGTATTGTTGGTGGCTTTACATTTGGTTCTGGATATCGATTTTGGTAGACATAGAGATATTCCGGGTAGATTTGGTATGGGTGCTACCGGGGTGGTTATAGGTATGATTTCGTCAATAGTAGGTATAGGGGGCGGCTCTATGACGGTACCATATCTGCACTGGAGCGGAGTTCAAATGCGTAATGCTGTCGCAACTTCCAGCGCATGTGGTTTACCCATTGCCTTGGCGGGAACCATTGGCTTTATTGCCGCAGGCTGGGGCGAAACTGCCTTGCCGGAAGGCAGTAGTGGATATGTCTATTGGAGTGCAATGCCTTGGATTGTGGTTGCAACATTCATATTTGCGCCGGTAGGAGCTAATCTGGCCCATAGTTTGCCGACAAAGATATTGAGACGGCTTTTTGCCATGCTGATGTTCATTGTGGGTGTTAAACTTTTACTGAGTTAGAGTTATTCGTTTCGCAAATGGGCGATCGTTTATCTATTGCCGATATAATTTATATAAACAAATACTTGCCACTATTAGCTAATAATGATTAGCATAGCCGTTGAATTGGTAAAAAAGAGGGCTCTTATCATGTCTGAAGGAAGTGTAATGAATAGGGAGAGGCGCACCAGAACAGGAGAAATGGTGGATAAGCTTTTGGTAGAGAGACAAGAGATGTTGGCTCTGTTTTGTCAGCTGGCCGGGTTAGAGCCATATACTTCAGGCGACAGTGATGAGCGCGCACTGCGCAGGTTTTGCCAGGTATTGATGGACTATATAGCCTTTGGTCACTTTGAGATATATGAACGCATAGCTCATGGGGACGAGAAAAGATCCGACGTAATAAAGGTGGCGGAAAAGGTGTACGACAGAGTAGTTGAGGCAACAGAATATGCTGTGGCCTTTAACGACAAATATGACTCCTCAACCAAGTTAGAGCATGAGCAGTTGGAGAAAGATCTGTCGATATTAGGTGAGGAACTGGCTATTCGAATTGAAATGGAGGATAGGCTGGTTGCCGCTATGGTTTCTTAGTCGTCTACACTATGTAGATGTCGTGAAAAAAAGATAAACACTGAAATGTTTAAGGGTCTGAGAAAACGGTTAACCTTGCAGCAGGATGTTGATGATCTGTTTTCATCACTGCCTGTAGCTGCCACTCTCAGGTTTTCCTCTGAACGTATACCTAAGGGGATAGATAATACCAACATCGATGTGTATCTATGCCCCCAATTTACCAATTCCACCAGGATACTTGTGCGGCGTATGTTGTTGCATGACATTGGAGAGAATTGTTGGGGTGAAGCGCATCCTCCCCCCTCGGTAAGAGACCTGGAGAGTTTCGAGAAGGCATATAACGGGGTTATGGAAGCGGGAGTGAGTAGGGCTAGAAAGGAGTCATCTCCAGAACAGATTCAGCTTCTGCATTTCGCAATTATTAAATATCTGTTGATGTCAGTAAGTGAAGAGCTGCTACAACATCGGGATAGATTGCAACATGCCAGAACCATCAATGGCGATCATTCAAGTGGTAACGCAGTACATCTGCATGACAAGTTGGTAACCCTGGCACAGCAAGAGACGGCATTAAAATATCGGCTAATCCGCAAACTATTTCGACATGTCTATAAAATAGAATCCACAACCTCGCGCAAGTTACGTAAATCTGTATTAGGTAGGTCCTGGCCAATCGCTAAAGAGGTATTGTTTAATCCCGTATTGCAGCTTCCAAGTCTATGGGTGGAAGATCAGTTTATGCATCATTACCCATTAGCTCTTATGCGAAAAAAAGATCCAGGTTGTTTTGCTAAGGTAAATACAATTGTTACTGAGATATTTGATTGTTGCCTGCCCGCTTGGTGCCATGCGCCTCATTTTGAGGATTCGGCAGATGATGCCTCCGTGCTCGGTCGTGATTCAGCAGGAATGCGGCTGAGACATGACAGGGGAATGCTTTCGGGGTTTCTTGAAACCGAATTGTTGCTTTCTGGTTCTATTCAAGAGGATGAGTATGCAGGTGGGCTCTGCTCTTGGTTGGATGATCCGCATAATATGGAGATGATTTTATCCATTAAAGGGCATAGCAGGCATGCCAGGAGAAGTGTAGTACGTAAGCCGCAGGTTGGAAGCCCCGATCAATGGAAGGCGCTGTCCGAGCAGGTATTATCAGAGGCTCGGCGTCGTTTTAGACAGGCAGGATTTACCAATAAGATATTGTCTTCGCATGAGGCGCCTAAGGTATACAAGGAGCTGCACGGCAGGGTGCCTTTAGGATTGATTTGCGAATACCTTGAGGGAGATCTTCCGCGTCGCAAATTACTCCAAAAACTATCTGGCATCAAAGGAGTAACGCAGCCGGATATTGCGAAAAAGGTCTTGGATATCGCTGCAGATCGTATCGCAAATATCTCCAAGGCGCGTAAAGATTATCGTATTAAGTGCTTTTTGCGGGACTTTGCAGTGCTGCGTCGCGATATTAAGCTGGCCTATCAGACTCATTGTGCTATGAATAGTATCAAGATCATGCTGCGGGATGAGACTATAGCGCTATCAAGGAGTAACGATAGTCTGCAAGAGTTTGTTCAGTATCTCGATGCCGGAGGAGAAAAGGACCAGATCAGGAACCACGTCATTATAAAAGCTGACGTTCGTGGTTCCACTGCTATAACCACAGAACTTGTGGATAAGAATCTAAATCCGGCAACACATTTTAGCCTTAATTTTTTTCAGCCAATTAACAAGTTATTAGATAGTTTCGGTGCATCCAAGGTGTTTGTGGAGGGCGATGCCATCATTCTCAGTATCACCGAATATGAGGATGCCCCCTATCAATGGCTGTGCGTAAGTCATGCTTGCGGTCTAGCCAGAAAGATCCTGCAGGTAGTGGATGCGCAGAATGTGCAAAATAGAAAACATGGTTTGCCTGAGTTGGAGTTGGGACTGGGGGTATCCTTTAACGATGGATCTCCGGCGTTTCTGTATGATGGTGACAAACAGATCATGATCTCTCCGGCCATTAACCGAGCAGACCGTCTCTCTTCTTGTGCCGCAGTCTTACGTAAAACCGCTCTGGGGGAGCAGGTTAAAAGAGGAGTCGAGGTGGTGGTTCCGGTGGATAAAGGTGTGGCGCGCAAGGCGCGTAGTGACGAACTGCTAGGATATAACGTTAATGGCATTGAGCTTGATATGCCTGCATTTTTCAAACTCAAATCTGAGCTTGCCTTGTTGCGTTTGGGAGGCAATGTTCCTGGTTACAGCGAGCAGAGCGTGTTTTATGCCGGCCGTTATCCTGACCGTACAGGGAAAATGCACTGGCTTGTGGTTCGGGAGGCGCCTGTCCGTATCTGGATCGGCAACAGTATCAACACCGAAGAGGAGTGGGGGCGCAGGTTCTATGAGGTGATTACTGACGCAAACGTTATTTCAATGCTTAAGGATAGGATTACCAGTGACAAAACGGGCGATGCCGAAAAAACTGGTGTTCAGGACTTTCCAGACGGCGAACCTGACAGTACTCGCTATATACATTAGGTCTGGTTTATTGTGCAGACGATAACCTATGGATGATGTCGTTTAACTGTTTGTTTGCCGTTTTTCTAAGATTGCGCTGTATCGGCGGCATACTGTCCAGAATGCGTTCTGGTTTCTTCCCCAGACGTTGTTTGTATATCACGGTGTAGGCCAACACCCGTTCAAGGTAACCTCTGGTCTCATCAATTGGAACAGTGGCTATCCAAAGATCTGCAGGCATAGCTTTTTTTGGGAGCCAGCTCCTAACCCTGCTTGGTCCGGCGTTATAGGCGGCTGTTGCAAGTACCTTGTTTTGTCCCAACTCGTTTAATACTACACGCAGGTAGGCAGTGCCAAGGCGGATGTTCACATCAGGCTGTAGAATCTTGCTCTCTTTAGGAGAACCCATCTTAAGATGTCGCGCTGTACTGCGCGCGGTCCTAGGCATCAATTGCATCAGGCCCAAAGCTCCGGCTGGAGAGTGAGCATCTTGGATAAAGGTGCTTTCTTGACGGATAACCGCGAAGACCCATGCGCTTTCGAGCTTTTTTTCCTGCGCAACCTTATCTATCTGTTTGCGGTGAACTAATGGGAAACGCAAACTCAGGTCATCCCATAAACCAGCCTGAGCAAGAACCACTATAGACCGGTCGTGCAGCCCCCAATCACGCGCCAGAATGGCGGCACCCTTGAGTTGCTCTGGCTGCATATTTTTTGTTGCTGCGCTCCACTCCCTGCGACCTGAGGTGAAACGATTGAGTAAAAACATCTCTCTCGAACGCACCAACCCCGGGTTATTCCTCAGTTGCCTCATGATTGTTGCGCTGACTTTCAGGGGCGTGTAATTTAGATTGTAGCCAACCTTTAGCAGGTCAGCAGCCAGGAAACCATAGAAGCTACGCTCCTTTGCCAGCACTCTCAATCTATCTTTTGACTCTTCAACCTTTCCCAGCTCTCCCAGAGCTCTGGCGTGCCAGTAGCGCCATTCATCCTTTGATTTTAGATGTCTTGGTAGTTGTTGGGCCCACTTGTTTATTAGATCCCATCTTTGTTTGACTAGGACATATCTGATCCGTTTTTCATGGAGCAAAGTGTCTGACGCGTGAGGCTGTATCTGATCGAGAAATTCCAGGCTACCTTTGTGCCTGCTGCGCATCATGCGCATGGCGATGGCGTGTTCTGACTGTTTCAGAAGATCAGTCGGGAAGTTTTTGTCTTTGCGTAGTCGTTTCCAAACCCTGAGGGCGGTGTTGATGTTTCTGTGTGCTAGGCGCTTGAGCCCGTATGCTTGAGTGGTTTGCTGTATATTCTTTGGACCATTGAGTTTGCTGCTTCTTACCAGTCTCTCAGGGTTGTTGTGGATATGTAGCCATTGATCGAACCATTTTTTCTGTTTTGCAGGAAGATAGCGTCTAAGATAGCGGGCTAGAGAGGTCTCTCCCTCCTGCATTGCCAGTTCAATTCGTCCCCAGGCCAGCTCAGGGGTAAGTTTTCCCGCCTTGTGCCACGCCTTGAATACCTGGTTGCAATCATCTGGACGCGAACCGCCATGCAACCATATTGGATTAACCAGTTTAAACGCCTTCTCCTTCTCCTTGTTGGAGATAAGGGCGCGTATGTAATTGCATTGGCGTTCGATACTGTTTTGGGGTGTATATAGCTCAAGATAGTTGCTCCACTCCCGTTTAGCTGCCAGGTGATTCAGCCAGGCGCTGCGCAACAGATCTGATATAGGAACGTCTGGGTATTTTTTTAGGAACTTCTTTACGCGTGGCAGCTTTTTGCTGGAAAAGCCGTAGCGCAGCTCTCCGTATTCCAGATATGGGTATAGGGGGTATTTTTCCAGGCCTTTTCTAAGGTTCTGATACTCGGTTATCTTGCCTTGTTTCAGTGCCTGCTCAGCAGCGACAAACGCCTCCCTCTCTTTTTTGTGCGCGGCTGCAATATCTGCAGCCGCTGCCTGAAAAGATAGAAGTAATGTCAGCAGAAACAGAATGTTGCGTAAAAGGTTAATGGTTTGTTTCTCCATTGGGTGAAAGAACTAACTAGTAGCAGGACGTAAGAATAGCATAGTATGAAAAGGCCTTAATGCCCTATTATATCCAGGATTGAAATTGGTCCATCCATATGTTTTTTGGTGTTTATAGAGGAGAGTACGATGGTTGATTTAGACGAGCAGACAGCAATGGAATTGCGAAGTGGTATTTCCGCCTTTGAGGCTAAATATTTTGGTGATGCCTCTAAACTGCTCTCTCCGCTGGCCGATGCCGGGAACCCGGAGGCTCAGTATCGTATGGCCGTGATGGCCCAAAACGGACTGGGGATGGTGAGAAATGAGGGTATGGCCCTGAAATATATGGCAGAAGCGGCCGCGGCCGGGCATGGTTTGGCGCAGCATGGTCTTGGATTTATGTACATGGAAGGAGATTGCGTAGCAGCTGATGCCACCAAGGCCTTGGAGTGGTTCAGAAAGGCGGCAGATCAGGGTATGGTCGGATCACTCACAACTATGGCCAGGATGTATAAAGAGGGGCTAGGGGTGGATCAGGACCTGGATGAGGCCCGGCGCCTGTACCGGGAGGCCGGGTTCGATGAGTTCTGATCGGATCTAGTTAGAACTTCTACGCTGATTTACCGCATCAGCCAGCACTCTGAGCAGAGGCCCACTCTCTTCCCAACTTATACAGGCATCGGTCACGCTCTGACCGTATGTCAGATCCTGATCAGGTCTTATGTCTTGGCGGCCAGCTACAAGGTTGCTCTCTATCATGACACCGATGATGCGTTTGTCGCCACGTGCAATTTGGCCTGCCACATCATGGCCGGTGCTGATCTGCTTCTCATGACGTTTGCGGCTGTTGGCATGGCTGAAATCGATCATCACCTGGGGTTTGTGTCCAGATGTCTCCATCTCTTCGGAGGCGATATTGATACTTTCGGTGTCATAGTTGGGCCTGGCGCCGCCACGCAGGATGACGTGGCAGTCTTCGTTGCCGCTGGTGGCGAATATGGCAGAACGGCCCTGTTTCACCACTGAGAGGAAGTGGTGTGGTTGGGACGCGGAACGGATAGCGTCAAGGGCCACCTTAAGACTGCCGTTGGTGGCATTTTTAAACCCTACTGGGCAGGAGAGACCGGATGCCAGCTCCCTGTGTACCTGGCTCTCGGTTGTCCTCGCGCCTATGGCGCCCCAACTGATAAGGTCTGCAACATACTGTGGGCTGATGGGGTCCAGGTATTCTGTTCCCGCCGGCAGACCTATGCCGTTTATATCCAATAACAGTTGTCGTGCAAGACGTAATCCTTTGTTTATATGGAATGTGCCATTAAGGTCAGGGTCATTGATTAGACCCTTCCAGCCAACCGTTGTACGCGGTTTCTCGAAGTAGACTCGCATCACTATCAATAGGTCATCCTTCAGTTCATTATGTAGAGGTTTGAGTTTGGAGGCGTACTCACCTGCCGCGTCTGGATCGTGTACCGAACAGGGTCCGATTACTACTAGAAGGCGGTCATCCTCACCGTGTAGAATCTTATGAATGGCCTGCCGTGTCTTGTATACGGTCTCAGCCGCCTGGTCTGTTATAGGGAGGTCGGTTAATAGTTGCTCTGGAGAGATAAGCTCTTTTATCTCGCGGATGCGAAGATCGTCTGTTTGGTAAGTCATTGTTTCATCAAAAATTAGATAAGATTAAGGATTATAGGGCAAATTACGTTTGAATGTTTATTAGAATTACATGCCGGAAAGATAGTTCAATGGTTATTTTTGTCACACGATAGAAAGGTTTTTCGGCGTTGTGGCTGCAGTTAAGGTAGAATCGGTAAGATATGCCGGATGTTGGATGAAGTACCATACGATGAGCGAAGAGAAATACCCACTGCTAAATATCACTGATAATCCATCAGGACTAAGGCTGCTAGACAGGTCTCAGCTAGAGCAATTGTCTAAAGAGCTAAGATCCTTTCTGGTCGAGTCTGTGTCCAGGACGGGAGGGCATTTGGCTGCCGGGCTAGGGGTGGTGGAGCTGACTATAGCACTGCATTATGTGTTTGATACCCCCTGGGACAGGTTGGTGTGGGATGTGGGGCATCAGGCTTACCCCCACAAGATCCTGACCGGAAGGCGTGATCAGATGGATACCCTTAGGAAGCAGGATGGCCTGTCTGGATTCCCCCGGCGAGAAGAGAGCGAATTTGATTCATTTGGTGTGGGACATGCAAGTACATCCATAAGTGCTGCCCTGGGTATGGCGGTTGCGTCCAAACACAAGGGTGAGCAGCGTCAGATTGTTGCTGTTATTGGTGACGCTTCTATAAGCGGTGGCATGGCGTTTGAGGCGATGAATCAGGCTGGTGTGTTGGATACGGATCTGCTGGTTATCTTGAACGACAATGATATGTCTATATCCCCGCCCGTTGGTGCCTTCCGTAACCACCTGGCCAAGGCGCTTTCCAGTAAATTGTATACAAGGGTGCGAGAGGGCGGAAAGTCGGCTTTAAGCAATATGCCTAGTGTTAGTGAATTTGTTGGACGCTGGGAAGAACACATGAAAGGCATGGTGATGCCAGGAACCTTGTTTGAAGAGCTGGGATTTAACTACATTGGTCCAATCGACGGACACGATATCGACACCCTGATCTCTACATTAGAAAACATGAAGGAGATACCGGGACCACGCTTTTTGCATATCGTTACCCAGAAGGGTTGTGGCTTTACCCCGGCAGAGAGTGATCCATGTTTCTACCATGGGGTACCCCCTTACGACCCGGAAACAGGTGAGATTTCTAAAAATGCAACAGGTGCGACATACACTAGCGTGTTCAGTGATTGGGTCTGTGATGCCGCAGCCGAAGACCCCAGGTTGGTTGCAATAACACCTGCCATGAGAGAGGGATCCGGGCTGGTGCGTTTTGCCGAAGAGTATCCTGAACGTTATTTCGATGTAGGCATAGCTGAACCCCATGCTCTTACCTTTGCCGCTGGACTCTCGTGTGAAGGTCTGAAGCCGGTGGTGGCTATCTATTCCACCTTTCTGCAACGCGCATTCGATCAACTGGCTCACGACATATCTTTGCAGAATCTGGATGTAACCCTTGCTGTGGATCGGGCTGGACTGGTCGGTGAGGATGGTCCCACTCATGCCGGCAGTTTTGATCTAAGCTATGTGCGTACTCTGCCCAATATGCTGGTTATGGCCCCTGCAGATGAGAACGAGTGTCGGCGTATGCTGCAGACGGCCTATGAATATGCGGGCCCTGCTATGGTGCGCTATCCTAGGGGCGTCGGTCCTGGTGTCCAGGTTTCTGATGATCGTACGCCATTGCCGATAGGCAAGGCGGATCTGGCCAGAGATGGCAAAAAGATCGCCTTGCTGGCATTTGGTAGTATGCTGGCACCTGCCTTGCGGGCGGCCGAGGCTATTAATGCAACCGTGGTAAACATGCGGTTTGTAAAGCCTCTGGACGAGGATATGATTATTGAGATATCCGAGAAACATGATACCTTGGTGACCTTGGAAGAGAATGTGATCCAGGGCGGTGCCGGATCGGCAGTCAACGAATGTCTGGCCAAACATAACATTGCTATCGCAGTGTTGAATCTTGGTCTGCCGGACCGTTATATCGAGCAGGCATCTTCGTCACAGCAATTGGAGGCGTGTAGTTTGGATGTTGCTGGAATAGTTGCTTCAGTAAATGAGTATATAGGCCATGAGAAATTATCCAACTCTCTGTCCGGCTGATTTGCTCCTTTACTCTTTAGTTTTTGAATTAGAATAAGCAAAAAATCAGGATTGGAGTCCTTATGAAAAAGTTAGCTATTCTGTTTTCAATTTTGGTTGCTGCCCTGTTTGTGGCTCCTGGCCTTATAGGTTTTAAAGTCCAGAGCGAGCATCAGGGGATCATAGCCAGGATGCAACAGAACGGTTTTGAAGTGGTCAGCAATGTTTACCATCGGGGTTGGTTTGGTGCTCAGGCTGAAACTGAATTAAAGATGGCGCTACCTTCAGGTGTTGATGGCGAGTCATTCACCTTTATCATGCTTAGCGATATCGTCCATGGCCCCTTGTCTCCGGATGGAGGTTTGGCCCTTGCTACTATGGGCACATCGTTCCGTGTGGATGGCAAGGCGCTTTTCCCAAAAGATGAGAATACCATCTTGCAGACCACAATCGGGCTGGATGGTGGTGGTGAGACCCGGATTACGATTCCGCCATTAAAGCTTGCCGGAAAACCTGGGAGACCTGAGATTCAGTTCAGCGGCGCAGATGGTGTCCTGCTGTTTGACGCCGACCTGACGAAAGCCAGTATAGACTTGAAGATGATGGGGCTGTGGGTAGGCGGAGAGAATGGCGAAAGTCTAAAGTTTACTGAGGCTACGCTGAATTCAGAGTCTGAGGCTGGGCTCTTTGGGATGTTTTTGGGTAATGGGCATTTCAAGGTCAAACAGGTTGAATTTGTTAATCCGAAAAAAGATGTAGCAGTAAAGATAGATGCCATAAGTTTCTCTGGGGATACTGGGGAAGATAGTGGAAACCTTGTTTTCAACGCCAACTACTCCGTTGATGCGGTAAGTATTAAAGATGTTGTTTATGGTCCGGCCAAGCTTGAATTGGGGGTTGAGAATATCCCGGCCGAGGTGGCTGCCAAACTGCAAAAAAGCATGCAAGATGTGCGGAGCCAGGGTTTATCTAAAGAGCATGAGAGTATGGCTATGATGAGCCTGCTGATGGGTGCGGCCCCGGACCTGTTGAAGGCCAATCCCAAGATAAGCATAAAACGCCTGTTCGTGAAGACTCCAGATGGAGATATAGATGGAAATATATCTATTGCAGCCAAAGATCTGCGGTGGGATGAAATAGGAAATATGCAGGCTGTATTACAAAAGATTGAAGCTGAAGCCGCTCTAAGTTTGCCTGAGAAGTTGTTAAAAGCGGTAATGGAGATGCAGGCGAAGGTTGCTTTAACGCGGCAGATAGAGCAACGAAAGAAGATGGGTCATGAGATAACAGAGCCTTCAAAAGAAGAGTTGGATAAGTTGGGTAACGAGATGGCGGAACAGCAGCTTGCACTTTTGCTGCAACAGGAGTTGGTGAAGCGCGACGGCACAAACATCTCCAGTAAGGCTAAGTTGGGTGGTGGGTTGCTCAGTGTTAATGGAAAGACTATTCCGTTGCGTTAACTGTGCTTGAGCACTAGTTTTCCGTTTTCCATCTTGGGAGTTGTTTTTCCTTTTAACACTCCAACCAGAACATCCCCCACTAGCTCCTTGCGCCAGCCGTGTAGCAACTCAGGATCGTTGTTGCCGATTACAATCTGTTCCAGTTCTCTGCGACTAGCCAGCGCGCTTGGTGTTATCTCTTCCTGTTCTGCTATAAGGCGCAGGCAACATTGAAGGAGATCAACCATGGCCTCCTGGTTAGTTGTTACTGAAGCTGTTCTTTTCTTTGCCTGAGGCCATTTTTCTCGCGGTAATTCTTTAGCGTCGGAGATTAGTTTTAACAAGACATCTCCGTTACGCTTTATAACGCCGATCTCCAATCCTCGTATTCTTTCCAGGCCTTTTGCGTCTCCTGGTTGGCGTCGCGCCAGATCGACTAATATCTCGTCTTTCAGGATCCAGCGTCTGGGACGATCGGATTGTTCCGCCATCCGCTCTCGCCATGCGGTTAGTTTCTGGAGTATGGCAAGTTGTACTCCTTTCAGATGTTGATTGCCTTTGATGCGCTGCCACATGACTTCTGGATCAATTGTGTATGTTGCTGGATCTGTAAGCTCGGCAAAGTCCTCTTGCAACCAAGTATCACGGCCCAGAGATTCAAGTTTTGCGTTGATGTGCAGATAGATGTCTCCAAGATATATGACATCATCCAGGGCGTAGCGCAGTTGTTCCTTGCTAAGGGGGCGTTGCGACCAGTCGGTGCGGGAGTGCCCCTTTTCCAGTTCACGTCCAGTGAGTTTTTGTACCAGGTTGCCATAGCCGATCTGATCGCCTAGTCCCAGCAGGGTGGCAGCTAGCTGTGTGTCGAACAGTGGTTGCGGTAGTTTGCCCCACAGCTGATGGAATATTTCCAGGTCTTGGCGACCGGCATGGAATATCTTTACTATAGCTTCGTCGTAGATGATGTTTACAAGTTCGCTCAGGTCCTTGATGGTCAGAGGGTCTACGCTGGCGGCAACCGAGCCGTTGCTTATTTGGAGTAGGCAGAATTTTGGGTAGTAGGTCTTGTCACGGATAAATTCCGTATCTAACGCCAGCCACGCGCTGTTTTTGAGTTTGACGCATAGCTCTTGAAGCTGTGCTCCGTTTTCGATGTGTAGTTCTAACATAAAATTCTTATAATCCTTGGTAGACGGTGGTGCACAGGATAACATTGGGCGGAACTAATTGATGCATGCGTATCTCTATTGGACCGATTTGTGAAGTCGTTACTTAAGCTGTTTTTCGATATCTGTATGTTAAGGGCTAGGCCTCAGGACATACCTTCTTCCAGCGCCTTGCTGTTGCTGAGCGTTGTATTGGTTCTTGTCTCCGGTGTTGTATCGATGTTGAGTTCGGTGGGTGGTCTGACACAGGCGGTCATGATTTCTCTACTTGATTTGGCTATGACGTTGGTTCTATTGGCGGTTTCTCTGAACATAATGGGTCTGTCATCTAGATTGATTCAGACGGCCACTGCTATGTTTGGTACTGGAGTTATTATCAATATGGTTTCTATTCCAGTGGTTATCTTGTTGAATGGCACTCCAGAAAACTCAGAATATAGTCTCCTGGGTGCCTTGCTCTACTTTGCGCTGTTGGTCTGGAGCGTGGTGGTGATGGGTCATATTCTTCGGCACAGTTTCAATTTGAGATTTAGTGGCGGGATATTGATCGCAATAGCCTATTTCCTGATGATCAATACCCTGGTGCAGACTTTTCTGCTTACGGCATAGGGGCAAACATGCGAATTCATATACTGGGAATCTGCGGAACCTTTATGGGCGGGTTGGCCCTGCTGGCCCGTGCCCTCGGACATGAGGTGAGCGGTTCCGATGCCGGGGTCTATCCGCCCATGAGCACCCAGTTGGAAGAGGCTGGCATAAAACTGATGGAGGGATACGAGCCGTTGCATCTGCAACCGGAGCCGGACTGTGTGGTGGTGGGTAATGCCATGACACGGGGTAATCCGGCGGTGGAGTATATGCTGGAGCAGGGTATGCGTTATACTTCCGGCCCCCAGTGGCTAGCAGAGCATGTGCTGCATGGGCGATGGGTGTTGGCGGTCGCCGGCACCCATGGCAAGACCAGTACCGCCAGCCTGCTGGCTTGGATATTGGAAGATGCCGGCATGGATCCGGGCTTCCTCATAGGCGGCGTTCCTCAAAATTTTGGCATCTCGGCCCGTTTGGGTGGTACGCCTTTCTTTGTGGTGGAGGCAGACGAGTACGATACCTCTTTTTTTGATAAGCGTTCCAAGTTTGTCCACTACCGGCCTCGTACCCTTATTCTGAACAACCTGGAGTTTGACCATGCCGACATCTTTGATGATTTGGCCATGATCCAGCGCCAGTTTCACCACCTGGTGCGCACCATCCCAGGCAATGGCATGATCATCGCGCCAGGCGAGGACCATGCTATTGATCAGGTGCTGGAGATGGGATGCTGGACCCCGGTGGAGCGGTTCTTTGCTCAAGGCGATACTCAGTGGCACAGTGCCGATTCTAATCCTCAGGCAAGCGAATTCGATCTGTACTGTGGAGAGGAAAAGATGGGGCATGTGCATTGGGATCTGAACGGTCAACACAATCTGAATAACGCCTTGGCTGCGGTGGCCGCAGCCCGCCATGCCGGAGTGCCACCAACGGTCGCTATTGAAGCGCTTGTTAGCTTCAAGAATGTAAAACGCCGTATGGAGCTACGGGGTGAGGTGGACGGTATTTCTGTCTATGATGACTTTGCGCACCATCCCACCGCAATTTCTACTACTCTGGACGGTATGCGTGCTCGGGTAGGGACAGAGCGCATCATCGCCGTGTTAGAGCTTCGTTCCAACACCATGCGCATGGGAGTGCATGGGCAAAAGTTGGCTGCGTCGCTGGAGTTGGCTGATCTGGTTATGGTCTATGCTCCTGGTGAATTGGAGTGGGATGCGGCATCGGTATTCAGTGTGTTGGGTGCAAAGGCGCGCACATTTGAGTCAGTCGATTCTATTGTTGCTACCCTTAAAAACGATGTGAAGAGTGGAGACCATATCCTAATTATGAGCAACGGCGGCTTCGGCAATATTCACCAACTGTTGTTGGACGCCCTCAATGAGAAAATGAAATGATGTTAGATCCCAACAAACCCATTGCCCTGGCCATAACCGGCGCATCCGGTAGCATCTATGGTCTGCGGTTACTGGAGCATCTGATCCAGAACGGGCGCAAAGTCTTTCTTATGATATCCAAGGCGGGTGAAACGGTTATCCCTATGGAGACTGACCTGGATCTGCCGGCTGATACCGTTCGGGCCGAGGCCATGTTGGTCGAGCGCTACCGAGCCGCAGATGGGCAACTGCGTCTTTTCGGGCGTGAGGAGTGGACCGCCCCGGTAGCCAGCGGCTCTAATCCACCTGCTGCCATGGTGGTATGCCCATGCACTGCTGGCACCCTTTCCTCTATCGCCTGTGGTGCCAGTAATAACCTTATCGAACGGGCCGCAGACGTTATGCTGAAGGAGCAGCGCAGGTTGGTTTTGGTGGTGCGGGAGACCCCGCTATCCGCCATCCACTTAGAGAATATGCTAAAACTGGCGCGATTAGGGGTGGTGACCATGCCGGCCAGTCCAGGTTTCTACAATAGACCTCAGACCATTGACCAGATCGTAGACTTTATGGTTGGACGGGTGCTGGATCATCTGGAGATTGAGCATGATTTAGTTAGGCCTTGGGGTTAGTCTTTATCCTCTTTTTCTAACCACAGCAGAACCACTCCTAACTCCGTTGCTTGCTTTTGCAACAGCTCTTTACTTTCATCAGGCAGTATCAGAAGCGGCTCCTTGAAATCTTCTTTGGTCTCCGCGAACGCCAGCATTCCTGCTATAGTCTCTTTTTGCAGCTCGGCAATGTTTCCCAGCCAGAGTGGCTTTTCTTCCGGTTGCAACTGGACATAGGCGGGCCATAGGCGCAGTACCAGGCATCTGGAATCAGGTAAGGTCTTGATCAGGGCCAGAGATTCATGTCTGCCGTCGTGCAGTTGTGGCAACAGCGGTAGCTCCTTTATTGGCAGGCCTGGCGAGAGAAATTTCAGGAGTCCGCTCCAGGTCAGGTTTTTTGCCTTAGTCCATCCCTTGGGCTTCAGGATAGATTCCAGTTGCGTCAGATCCCCCGCATATTGGATGTTCAGGGGATAGTTGCGTTGATTACGGCCATCTTTTCGTATCAGGGGCAGCTCTTTCCAGCCGCCGTATCGCCACTGCTCTGTCTGGATCTGGGTGATCTCAGGTTTGGGTAGATACTGTTCCAGGTCAAGATCATGTTTCAACCTGGTCTGAATAGTGGTAGCGCCGGCCATGATCAAGATAGAGATAACACTCAGTCCTAGCCAGTGGGTTTCGGCCAGTGTGTGACGATAGTAGGCAATCCCGAGTATGGCTATCCAGCTTATACCTAGGGTAATGCTCCCCAGGATATCCGACAGCCAATGTACACCTAGATAGAGGCGGCTCAGGGATACCAGGATGATCAGCAGTCCGGCCAGGCTATAGGGTAACCATCGCCATCTTTCGCGCATCGCGCGTGCGATGATTACAGCCAAAAACCCGAATAGGACTACGGCCCTCAAGGCGTGTCCGCTAGGGAAGGAGTATGCACCTAGCTCTGGTACCTGATTGGGGGGACGCGGGATCTGCAGTCCGTGCTTTAGTGCGACAGATGCCAACAAGGCAAAAGCCACGGCAGCCAACCAGTACAGCATTGTGCGCCAATGCCTCTGCATGGCCAGGAAAAGGCCAACCGTAATGATAAGTATCGAGACCACCACGTCATCGGCAAGGTGGGTGCAGAACAGCATCAGATGGTTGGCCCAAGGGGTATGCAAGCTCTTGAGCGCATTGAGAACCGTATGGTCTATCCCGGCCAGGGCGCTGCCACCTAGCAGAGCACCCAGCAGCAGGGTTGAGAGCCCAATGGCGAATATCAGGATAGTGGCTAGTAAGGCCAGCCCCTTTGCCTCTGGATGTTTGGGGTCGGCCAGTGCTTCTGCCGTGTCAGTGAATGCCGGATGCAGTCGCGACCAGTTGAGGAAGGATTGCAGCCAGGAGCTGGCATGGGGCTGACAAAAGCGAAAGGTTATACGTACCAGTCGAACCATCAGCCAAATCATGATCGCCAACAACACAATGAGTATCACCAGCCGGAAAGCTACCTGTGAGGCGAGTTCCAGGGATGCGCCGAACACCATGCCAGGCGCCAGATAGGCTGGGGCCCACACTATGGAGGAGAGAAAGCTGGCAAGGATAAAGCGCCAGGGCTGCATGCCCATGGTGCCGGCTATCAGTGGTACTACAGCACGTACCGGGCCAAAGAAGCGGCCAAAGGCCACGCTCATGCTACCGTGCTTGGCAAAGAAAGCCTGTCCCTGCTCTAGACTTTCCTGGTAGCGGGTGAAAGGCCAGATGCTGCTGATGCGGTCACGCAGATGATACCCCAGAAGAAAGCTGCCAACATCGCCGGTAATCGCACCGGCCACCGCCCAGGCAAAGGCCGGCCAGAACTCTACGGCTCCGGCAGATATGAGGGCGCCGATACCGAACATGATTGCGACGCCTGGAACAATCAGCCCGACGATTGCCAGTGATTCTGTCATAGCTACCAGGAATATGGTTATCCCGGACCATACAGGGTGCATTTCGACCCACTGTAGAAGTTGCTGGAATATCTCTGTCACTTTCTGATCTCACCAGTCCTGGTTACATACGTGTTAATTGTTCCATGAAATAGGGTTTTGGGCTAATAGCTGAAGAGTTCGGCAGGCTGGTTACAGGTATTATGGTAGGCGTGTTTGCTGGATATGAATTGAGTTATCCATGTTCAATGCATGGACAGAAATTACTTATAATCTAAGATGTTAGGTCGGTTTTATGAGCAGCATCCGGCCTTTTTAATAGCGCTCTGGTTGGAGAGCATTTCGTAGAGCTTGTCTTTTAGTACCACGCGTTTCTTCTTCAGGTCCTCGGCATAGAAGTCGGAGACCGGTTCGATATTCTGCTCTATCTCCAGGATCTCCCTATCTAGGGCATCGTACTCCTTGTACATGGCATCGAATACCGGATTCACATCACGCAGGCACTTGATCAGCTCTGCGTGCTCCGGGAACTCGTGTGGAAGGTCATGTCTTTCGCCAAACATATGCTTCTCCTCAATACATCTGTGATTAACTCGGCAACCATATAGGTGCCATTCAGCCGTTACCCGCTGGTTCCCGACAAGGCATCAGTTCGCCGCTGTAGTAATGCTACAGCAAGTACCGATAACGCAGCTCGGGGGCCGGCGGGTAACGGCCTCCCGATTGGTATTTAAAGTCAGGGTCTTCAAGAAAGTGCCAGCTCTGCGTTGCAACCCTTGCCAAGGGAGCAACCATTATCTGCGGGTTGCGCCTTGATCTAACACTTTCTTGAAGACCTGAACGTCACCTATATGGTCGTCGGGTTAATATTAACACTGGATAGGAAACGCGTTTTGTGTTTTTCTATCACTGTTTCACATTAAAAAAAAGACCCTTTACAGATTTATTTCAGCCAGA
>JBNKEE010000016.1:0-35672 GCA_050288625.1 Sedimenticolaceae bacterium
ATGTCCATGTCAGACGATGGTAAAGGCCTGGATTTTGCGGCCATTAAAGAGCGTGCAGTCAAGCGCGGCCTTCTGCTCGAAGGGGTAACCCCGGGCGAGGGTGACCTTACCCAGTTCATTCTGGAACATGGTTTCAGTACGGCGGATAAGGTGAGTCAGATCTCTGGCCGCGGTGTCGGTTTAGACGTGGTGGTAAGTGAGATCAAACAGCTCGGCGGCACCATGGAGATCAGCTCGAATCCGGGTGCCGGTACAGAATTTACCATCTATCTGCCCCTGACACTGGCCATCACCGATGCGCTGCTGCTGAAGGTAGGGTCTGATGTATACGCCGTACCGTACACCAACGTAGATGCGGTAGTGCGGATCAACAAAGATGAGCTCCAGGCCCTTTATGAGGGTAAGGATAGCAAGGGTATCTTTACCTATGGTGAGAATGACTACAGCGTCAGGTACCTGGGGTCGCTGTTGGGCTCCGGCATGCCAAATCTGGCGGAACAGAAAAAACGTTCCCCGATGCTGCTGGTACGTGTTGGTACCCACCGGCTTGCTATTCACGTCGACGATATCATCGGACATCGCCAGATAGTGGTGAAATCAGTGGGACCACAGCTCAGCACCGTGCGCTGGATAACCGGCGGAACCATCCTGGGTGATGGCAGAGTGGCACTGATTCTGGACATCAATGCCCTGGTGCGCAAAGACGCCTCCCATACCATAGATGCCGAGGAGTTCACCCCGGTCACAGTGGATGATGCGAATCAGGGGGTCAAGGTAATGGTGGTAGATGACTCCATCACCGTGCGCAAGGTAACAGGCAGGTTGCTGGAGCGTCATGGTATGGCTGTGGAAACTGCAAAAGATGGTGTGGAGGCGCTTGCTATGTTGCAGGATTACCATCCTGACGTGATGTTGCTGGATATTGAAATGCCACGCATGGATGGGTTTGAGGTGGCTAGAAACATGCGCAATTCTGAACAGATGAGTGATATACCGATTATCATTATTACATCAAGAACCGGCGATAAGCATCGTAAGCTTGCGATGGAGCTTGGGGTTAAACGCTATCTTGGTAAACCATATCAAGAGTCTGATCTGATCGATACGATTCAGGAAGTATTGGAAGAGAGCAAACAATGAGCGAAGATGCTGGCACAGGTATTGAGATACGAGGGGTATTACTTCCCTTGCATGAAGCCCAGTTGTTGTTGCCGAATGCATCTGTCTCCGAGGTTGTAGGCCTTGAAGAGCTAAGAATAGTGCCTGATATGCCAAGCTGGTTTTTGGGTATCCAGTCGTGGAGAGGGCAGGAGATCCCGGTGATCTCTTTTGAGGAATTAGTTGAAGTGCCTGCGGTGGAATCGAGCCATAGGTCTAGAGTGGCGGTATGTAATACCCTAGGCGGTAATCCAAGGCGTCCATTTATAGGACTGTTGCTTACCTCTACGCCGCGTTTGGTACGCATTACAGAAGATGTGGTGACGCCACAGGCCAATGAGCAGGAACTTGGAGAGGCGGTAAAACGTCAGGTAGTTATAAACGGTGAAAATGCTTGGATACCGGATATGAATGCCGTTGAGTGGGTGGTGCAGGAGGCTATGTCCTGAAATCCCCCCAAAGCGTTTGAATAGCGGCAATTGCTGCCAGTGGTGCCGTTTCTGTCCTAAGTATCCTTGGTCCTAAACATATCCCTTCGAATCCATTGTTTTTTGCAGCTATTATCTCGTTCTCACTTAAACCACCTTCAGGACCAATCAATAGGTTGATCTTATCTGTAGGTTGTTTTAGTGAACATATGCTTGTTTTCGATTCTGGATCTAGCGTTAGGCACATGCCCTGATGCGAGGTACCTAACCATATATCTATATCTACCGCATTATGCAGCACTGGTATCCTGCACCTGCCTGACTGCTCACAAGCAGAGATAATTATCTTGCGCCAGTGCTGCTGGCGTTTTTCCAGTCTGTCGCCACCCAGTCTCACCACGCTATGCTTCGAGAATAACGGGGTAATCTCGTCAACACCTAGTTCCACCGATTTCTGTACCGCTAGGTCCATACGCTCGCCCTTTGATATAGAGATGCCTAGGTGGATCTTTATGGCGTTCTCAGGCTCTGTTTCTGATTGAGATATGACTTTAACTCGCGCCTGTTTTTTTTCTGCGGCTTCCAGCCGAGCCTGGTAGTTACAGCCATCACCATTAAACAGCATCAGATTCGCGCCCGGACGAAGGCGTAGTACTTGAATAAGATGGCGGGATGCCTCTGATTCCAGCGATATGGTTTGGCCCTGACTCAGAAGATGACTTGTATAGATTCGGGATATACGCATGAGTTAGTGGCCTCGGTGAAATGATCGCTTAATAATGGAATGATGTGATCTATGCTATTAACATGGTTATCAGATACAAACAGACATACTACAGGAATAATAAATGGCAAAACATATTGGAATCCTGACCGCTGGGGGCGATAGCCCGGGCCTGAATGCTGCTATCAGGGGGGTTTGCAAGAGCGCACAAAATAAATACGGCATGGATATTATTGGCTTTCGCGATGGGTTTAGAGGGTTGATGGAGAACCGTTTCATTCGCATAGATAATGATGTGGTTTCCGGCGTTTTATCAGTGGGTGGAACTATCCTGGGAACAAGTCGGGACAAGCCGCACCGTATGCTGGTGGGCGGTAAACAGCAGGATATGACAGATGTAATAGTGCAGAATTACCACGATAACCATCTTGATGCTCTCATTTGTCTAGGGGGTGGTGGGACCCAGAAGAATGCACTACGTCTGATGCAGAAAGGCCTGAACATCATTACCCTGCCCAAGACCATCGACCGGGATATCGCGCTTACCGACAGCACCTTCGGCTTTAATACCGCCCTCGGAATAGCAACCGAGGCCATTGATCGTCTACACAGTACAGCGCACAGTCATCATAGAATCATTGTAGTAGAGACCATGGGGCATAAAACCGGCTGGCTGGCTTTGGCTTCAGGTATGGCCGGTGGAGCCGATGTAATACTGATTCCAGAGATACCATATGATGTAGATCCGATTTCTGAGGCTATTCTCACGCGGGTTCGTAACGGCAAGAAGTTCAGCATAGTTGCTATGTCGGAAGGTGCCATGTCTCTGGAGCAGGCCAAGGCCATAGGCATTGCGGAAGAGAGAAAGAATCAGGCCGAAGATAAGGAGGAGCGGAAAACGGCGAAGGAAGAGTTAAGCATGATATACCGCAAATATACCGACAGGACGCTGGAGCTTTCACAGAAACTAGAAGAGATGACCGGGCTGGAGTCACGTATAACCATACTGGGTCATCTGCAACGTGGTGGCACCCCTTCGGCGGCTGATCGTCTCATTGCCAGTACCTTGGGAGCTGCTGTCGCGGATCTGGTGGAAGACGGGCATTTTGGCGTCATGGTGGCCTTGCGGGGCAATCGGCCAGTACCGGTTCCGTTGGAAGATGTAGCTGGTGTGCGTAATACCATACCTTTGGACCATCCATGGATTACTACTGCCAGAAATTTGGGGGTTTGCCTGGGGGATTGAGATATATATTGATCGCGGCCAGGTGTTAATTGCCTTCTCCTATATTTCAGAAAGTTTGAATCCAGATCCACATTTCTTGCGTATATAACTTGGGGCGGAGTATCTTGAGTTAACTATGTGAGTAAGAAGGCGGTAGTAATGTTATGTATATAAGGCCAAGAACGACGGCAGGCTATGCCTCACGGCTAATTACAATACTGTTGATCTTTGCCGTGTGGTTATTACAGATAGCGTTTTGCACAGATGCGTTGGCCGTGGTGCATGGGGGTCTCAATTCTGAAACGGTATTAAATAAGCATTATTCAGAGGTGCGTAACCAGACCCTGCCACTGATAGAAAAAGTCAAAACTAAATATAAGGTTAATGGCCTGAGTATTGCCCTGGTCGATGGAGATGAGTTGGTTTGGGCGGAAGGTTTTGGTTTTGCTGATATAAAGAAAAAGAGAAAGGCTACAGCCGGAACCATCTACCGTATCGGTTCTATATCTAAGCCGATCACTGCCACAGCTGTCATGCAGATGGCACAGAACGGCCTGATTGATATTGATAAGCCACTCCAGACATATCTACCTGAGTTCTCGATCCTAAGTCGTTTTAATGCTACGGCTAAGGATGTAACAATTCGCAATATTCTCACACATCATTCCGGGTTGCCCACCGATTTGCGCAAGGGGATGTGGACCGATGCCACGATCAACTCGGTTGCCGAACAGTTGCAACACGAGTACCTAGCATATCCGCCTAACATGATATTCAACTATTCCAATATAGGATACACCCTGCTTGGCCATATGCTGCAGAAGGTGTCGGGAGAAGATTTTGCCAGTTATATGTCAGGGCATCTGTTGAAGCCCTTGGGTATGCGTTCAACTGACTACGTGGTTCGTTCAGATATGCGCAGCAGGATGTCGCGCGGTTATAAGGGTAAGAAGGCGGTGAGACTGCCGAAGATCCGTGATCTCCCGGCTTTTTCTATGTATAGCAATGTATTGGACATAAGCCGCTTAATCCGGACCTATCTGCAAGAAGGATCTTTGGATGGAATGATCATCCTGCACCCTGATACAGCGAAAAAAATTTTTACCATTCAGAACAATGATGTTGCACTGGACATGAGTGTTCAGTATGGATTGGGTTGGTATATTAAGCATGCTACCGTCAAAGGAGCTCAAAGAGTAGTGCGGCATGGAGGCGACACAATGCTTTTCTCCAGCGAGGTGATGATGTTGCCGGAAAACAGTTTAGGAGTGGTTATCTTGGCTAACACCACAGGTTCAGGTTCTGTATTAGAAAAGCTAGCAAGCCGTATCCTAAAATTTGCCCTGGAGCACAAACATGATTCTGATCCGTATCATGTAGTCATAGATCATTTTCCACCAAGGAGCAAAGGATATGTTCAGATCGCTCGCTTAGTTCCAGAAGGTAAATATGCAACCGCTCTCGGTGTTCTCCAGATCGATCCTAAGACTAATCGAATCTGTCTGTGTGATATCAATCGTAGCTTTAAATTGGATGCAATGCCTGGTGGTTGGTATGAGGTCGCAAAGAAGAGCATAGGTAAAAAACTTCCGTCCGGTTTCGATGTTCTGCCAGATATCCAGATATCCTCCCGCCTAGTGAATCGGCGCGAGGTGATTGTGGCCAAGAGGCGAGGAAAGGAGTTTTTACTGGGAGAGCGCGTAAGGAATGAGAAGATACCAGATAACTGGAGAAAGCGAGTTGGTGATTACAGAGTACTTAACCCTGACTCCGGTTATGAGATTCAAGATGCCAGGGTCGGTATCGATCACGGTATGCTGAATATCAGTTACAAGATACCAAAACTAAGCAATAGAACAATTTCTGTACCCATACGTCCGATATCAGATACCAAGGCCGTGGTTCTTGGTCTGGGTAGGATGCGCGGTGAGGTATTACAGGTTGTTGAAGTGGATGGAAAAGAGTGTCTGCGCTACTCGGGATACATAGTGCGTAAGATTTAATGATGTGTTTAATAGGATTTGCGTGGTACCTATCTGTTTATATTAGTTGGTCGAAGTCTTTTTCAAAGCAATGATTGAGTCCAAGAGTTTTTGGTTGTTCCAGTCATTGCCACCGACTAACCGCATTATGATATGCCCGTTCGGATCGATTATGTATGCGGTTGGCACTGCTAATATTCTCCATCTGTCTGCAACAGATCCATTTTTATCTATCAGTAAAGGGAATTTTATGTTGTTCGCTTTTTTGTATTGCATGACTGCCTCATTCGAATCCATCGTGGCTATGCCGATAAGTTGTATGTTCTCTTTCTTCAATCTTTCCCAGGCAAGTTTTAGTGAAGGCATCTCTTTTCTGCATGGGGTGCACCAGGTGGCCCAGAAATTGATGATCAATACCCTGTCTCGGTAATCAGTCAACCTGTGAGTGCTATCGTTGGTGTCTGTGAGAATAAAGCCTGGTGCAGTTACATGTTCGTAGTACTGTTTTATCGCTGGTTGCAGCGCCTGCGCTTCCGACGCAATAAGTATCAGTAAGGTCCATAAGGGCAGAATAGTTTTCATATAGCACCGTCTTACTAAGGTTTAAATTTGTCAGATATTATTCCCTTTTAATCCATACTTGCTTCCATTCGCCACCTTGCATAACCATCAATTCGTATACCTCAACCGTATTGTATTTATGATCCAGTTTTCCTTTCACTTGTATGTTTTGGGTTACGTATTGTAGTTTTGTGCTGCGAGGTATGTTGGTTAAAAACATATAATCGCTGTTCGCTTGCTGTAGAACATAGTCTCTTTCCAGCAATATGCGTGGGTCTTGTGGGTCAATTGGGCATGAGATTCCAGCGTGTGCGCAGTCATAGCCGTTGAGCTGTCCCGTAATGGTCTCAAGTTTGATTTTTGGCTGCATGCTCTTTGTCCATGCAACCTTCCATTTTTCACCATCCTTAACCTTAAATACATCAATATCTATGGAATCAAACTTGGCATGCCGTCTGCCTGTTACTCTGACCTCTTTAAGGACATGTTGTAATTTGAAGTCGCGCGATAGATTTGTTAGAAACAAGTATTCTCCGCTTGCCAGTTGCAAAACAAAATCGCTCTCTAATGCAATATGTGGATCTTTTGGATCGATAGGACAGGTGATTCCTGCTTGAGCGCAGTCGTAGCCATTGATCCTTCCGGTGATGGTTTCCGCCTGAGCACTGGATAGTGATAAAACCGTCAGTATTAAGACAGTAATACCCAAGATGCCGGACTTCATTTTTCGTCTCCTTAGAAAAAGTTACGCATAAATGTAGGCGCATTTGTTCTATAGCCTATAACTCGGATACGTATAAAGACGGCTTCTGGATTCGAAAATTTACCGTGGTTGTCATTGCTATGTGGATTAAATGAAACTAGAGTTAGTGTGTGCTTCCAAACTTATCGTTAGGTTTGTAGTCAAATTTCTAGCCGTATTTTCCGCCAGGTTCAATTTGTCTTAAAGGAGGCGTCTAGGTGCCGGGTGATAACAATCCAAGTGAACTGATTGCAAGACGCAATGAGCAACTGCAGTCACTGCTTGCAGCGTCTGCACTCAACGATAAACGTGCTTTTGCCATGCTTTATGAGACGACCTCCAGAAAGCTATATGGCGTAGTGCTCCGTATCTTAGAGAGAGATGAGTGGGCCCAGGACTGTCTTCAGGAAGCATATGTAAAGATATGGAATAATGCTGATAGCTACAGACCGCATCTAGCGGCCCCCATGACATGGATGTCGTCCATCGTTAGGAATACCGCCTTGGATCTGCTAAGAAAACGCCGTAAAGAAGTGTTGCAACCAGAGCCGGAAATGTTTCTAGAAGATGAAAGTGACGACGCAATTCCACTGGATAAGTTGCAGAACACCGAGGAGGGCGTGAGACTGAATAATTGTCTGGAGCAGTTAAAAAGCCAGCAACGTCAGGTGATCGCACTGGCCTACCTAAAAGGACTCACTCATGATGAGTTATCGGCCCAGACCGGTACACCGTTGGGGACAATCAAGACCTGGATTCGTCGGGGTCTGGAACAGCTTAGATGGTGCATGGAGGCATGAATAAGGCTCAAAACAGGAGAATATAGCAATTATTTTGAAACCTATGGTTTGTTTCATACGTATCCCTGTTAAGGAAAAGGTATATGCATAGCGATCGAAAAGAAACGGTTGGTAGCGAATGGCTCTTGGAGAGCTGTAATACAAAAGAGGCATTTAGCCATGACACATCAACATCAAGATAAAGCAAACGAACATGGTGCGGCAGAGTATGTGCTTGGTACTATGACTGGTGAAGAGCGCATGCAGTTCGAGCGGCGCATGGCGTCAGATTTTAGTTTGCAAGCAGAAGTAACGGCCTGGGAGGAGAGATTGAGTCCTATGCTGGATTTGGTAGATCCGGTAGATCCACCAGCTATGGTCTGGTCGCAGATCCAGCAGCGTCTGGAGCCTAAGCAGAAGAAAGCCAATCTCTGGAGCAGTGTTGGCTTCTGGCGCAATCTGGGTATGGTGGCTACAGCACTGGTCCTGGTAATGGGGCTGACTACATTCGGGGTACAGCGGGATACGACATTAGACCAGGTATTGATGGTCACCAATAACCAGGCTCAGGTAGAGTGGATAGTAGGTACTCCTGGGAGAAACGACATGGTACATGTCAAGGCCGTGGCCCCTCCCAATCTTCCCAAAGGCATGGTATGTCGACTCTGGATTGAAAAACCTGATGGTAGTCTCATGCCAGTCGGGGTTCTGCCTGAATCTGGCATGGCGAAAATGAAGGTGCCGGTGCAACTGGAGGCCAAGAGTAACTTTAAAGTCAGCATAGAACATAAGGATAATATGCCGAAGCAGAAGCCGGCAGGCAAAATTGTATTTCAGGGGAATTTAATAAAGATCTAGTAAAGGACTCAATTATGAAGATAACCCTGGCCTTTGATATCTATGGGACTCTGATCGATACCCATGGGGTAAAGGTGTCGTTACAACAGATGATCGGTGATAAGGCCGAGGGGTTCTCAAACCTGTGGCGGGAGAAACAGCTAGAGTATTCTTTTCGACGCGGATTGATGCAGAACTATAAGGACTTTTCCGTCTGTACCAGGGATGCCCTGGAGTATTGCTGCATGCGTCTCAGTCAAGATCTATCGGCTGAACAGAAACAAATACTGATGCAAGAATATCGCAAGTTGCCAGCTTTCCCCGATGTCTTACCCTGTCTCAAGTCATTAAAAAGACAGGACTATAGAATCTTCGCCTTCTCCAACGGCCATGCCGACGCGGTCGCAGGATTGCTGCAGCATGCCAGGGTCGATAGCTATTTTGATGGCGTGGTGAGTGTACATGATCTGAGAAGCTTTAAACCCAATCCTGCGGTCTATACGCACTTTCTACGCAGCAGCGGCGCGACAGGAGGTCAAGCATGGCTCATATCCAGTAATCCCTTTGATGTGATCGGAGCCGTATCCGCCGGCATGTTATCGGCTTGGGTAAGACGGTCCCCCGATGCGCTGTTCGATCCCTGGGGAATTGAGCCGACCATTACCATAACAGGCCTCCAGGACCTTGGTTCTGGCATATCCGGGCATTACTCAGAGTGTTAACACCCCTTAGCTGCTAGCCCCAGGTTGTTCCATAGCTCCAGAGTTAGCTCAGATTGGTTCATGGTATAAAAATGCAATCCTGGCGCTCCCTGGTCCAGTAGGTGCTGACACATAGCAGTAACTACATCGAGACCGAAGGCGCGGATACTATCCAGATCATCATCAAACTCTTCCAGACGTTTACGCAACCAGCGCGGGATCTCTGCACCGCACGCGTCGGAAAAACGAGCCAGTTGGGTGTAGTTATTGATCGGCATTATGCCGGGGATAACCGGAATATCCACACCCAGCTTTTCGCAACTATCGATAAAGTTGAAATATGAGTCGGCATTGAAGAAGTACTGTGTGATAGCCCCGTTGGCGCCTGCATCTACCTTGCGTTTGAAGTTTTCCAGATCCTTCCTGGCATTGGGTGCCTGAGGATGGAACTCAGGATATGCCGCCACTTCCAGGTGGAAGTAATCTCCAGTCTCGGCTCTGATGAACTCAACCAGTTCGTTGGCGTAGGATAGGTCTCCGGTATCTCCCATGCCTGAGGGCATGTCACCGCGTAAGGCCACCAGACGGCTGATGCCATCATCTTTGTAACGTTGCAGGATCTCCAATATCTCGGCCTTATGCAGACCAACACACGAGAGATGCGGTGCGGTTTCCAGCCCCTCACCGCGCAACCAATCAACGGTTTCGAATGTGCGATCACGGGTCGATCCTCCGGCACCGTAGGTTACTGAGAAGAATAGTGGCTTCACTTCCGCAAGTTTGCGTGCTGCCACCTGCAACTTCGTCATACCCTCGTTGGTCTTGGGCGGGAAGAGCTCAAAACTGAACGTAGGTTTGTATTTTTTTTGTGATTTCATAGGTAATAGCACCAAGGTAACAGGTCCGGGGCCAGTGATGCAATCACTGATCCCGGACTGCGAGATATTGAATAATCAATAGCGGTAGTGTTCAGGCTTATATGGCCCTTCTACCGGTACACCTATGTAATCGGCCTGGTCTTGTCGCAGCGAGGTTAGGCAAGCACCTATCTTTTGCAGATGCAGGCGGGCCACCTCTTCGTCCAACTTTTTGGGCAGTGTATAGACTCTGTTTTCGTAGCTGCCTTCCGCACTGTTCCAGATCTCCATCTGGGCCAGGGTCTGGTTGGTAAAGCTGTTGGACATAACAAAACTTGGATGGCCGGTGGCGCAACCCAGGTTTACCAGACGACCCTCCGCCAGCAGGATGATGCGTTTGCCGTCCGGGAATATGATGTGATCAACCTGGGGCTTGATGTTCTCCCACTGGTACTTCTTCAGACTGGCGACATCGATCTCGTTATCGAAGTGACCGATGTTACAGACGATGGCCTGATCCTTCATAGCGGCCATGTGTTCATGGGTTATGACATGAAAGTTGCCTGTGGTGGTGACAAAGATGTCGGCTTGGGCGCATGCCTCATCCATGTTGACCACGCGGAAACCCTCCATTGCTGCCTGTAGGGCGCAGATGGGATCGATCTCTGTTACCCACACTGTTGCACCTAAACCCTTGAGGGATTGGGCGCAGCCCTTGCCTACATCACCATACCCCAACACCAGGGCGATCTTGCCGGCGATCATTACATCGGTGGCGCGCTTGATGCCGTCCACCAGGGACTCGCGGCAGCCGTACAGGTTGTCGAACTTAGATTTGGTTACCGAATCGTTCACGTTGATAGCAGGGAAGGGTAGTTCCCCACGCTCCTGCATCTGATAGAGGCGATGCACGCCGGTGGTGGTCTCCTCGGTTACGCCGCGGATATTCTTCAGTTTCTCTGAGTACCAGTTGGGTGATTCGGCCAGGCGCGCCTTGATGGCAGCGTAGAGCACGGTCTCCTCTTCACTGGTTGGGTTATCCAGCACGCTGACATCTTTCTCTGCCTTGGTGCCCAGGATCAGCAGCAGGGTGGCGTCACCGCCATCGTCCAGGATCATGTTGGGAGAGCCGCCGTCGGCCCACTCCATAATCTTGTGGGTATACTGCCAATACTCCTCAAGGGATTCACCTTTATAGGCGTAGACAGGGATACCCTGGTCAGCGATGGCAGCAGCAGCATGGTCCTGGGTGGAAAAGATATTACAGGATGCCCAACGCACCTCGGCGCCCAGTTTTACCAGGGTTTCGATTAGCACGGCGGTTTGGATAGTCATGTGCAGACTGCCTGCAATGCGTGCGCCCTGCAGCGGTTTCTCACTGCCGTACTTTTCCTGCAAGGCCATTAGGCCAGGCATCTCGGTCTCGGCGATTGCTATCTCTTTATGTCCCCACTCGGCCAGCGAGAGGTCTGCTACTTTGAAGTCAGTAAATGATTGGTCGACTACAGCGTTCATGGTCTGTTTCTCCAGGAAAGCCAAGCGCCGTTTTGAAAAATAACAGCCTCCCCAAGCCTGGCAGAAACGGTGGTTTCTGTTGCAACGCTTCTTGGGGAGGGGTTGATCGTCTACATATTATAGGCCAGCAGCATCTTTCAGGATATCCGCTTTGTCGGTGCGTTCCCAAGTAAAGCTCTCTTCATCGCGTCCAAAATGGCCATAAGATGCTGTCTGCAGGTATATAGGACGCAGCAGGTCAAGCATGGTGATCAGGCCCTTGGGACGTAGATCGAAGTGTTCGCGAATCAGCTCGACCAGTTTCTCATCTTCCAGTTTGCCGGTGCCGAAGGTGTCTACGCTTATGGAAGTGGGCTCGGCCACTCCGATGGCGTAGGAGACCTGGATCTCACAGCGTTCTGCCAGACCGGCTGCCACAATGTTTTTGGCCACATAGCGGCTGGCGTAGGCGGCGGAACGGTCCACCTTGGATGGATCCTTGCCGGAGAAGGCGCCGCCGCCATGACGTGCCATGCCACCGTAAGTATCTACGATGATCTTGCGTCCAGTCACGCCACAGTCACCAACCGGCCCGCCGATAACGAAGCGGCCGGTAGGGTTGATATGAATCTTATCTTGCGGGCACTGCTCCAGCCATTTCGCGGGCAGTACCGGTTTGATGATCTCTTCCATCACCGCTTCGTGCAGATCTTTCTCCGAGATATCTGGATCGTGCTGGGTGGATAGCACTACCGCATCAATGCCAACCGGTTTGTGGTCCTCGTAATGGAACGAAAGCTGGCTCTTGGCGTCCGGGCGCAGCCAGGGCAGGGTGCCGGCCTTGCGTACCTCAGACTGGCGTTTAACCAATCGATGCGCATAGGTGATCGGCGCTGGCATCAGCACGTCGGTTTCGTTACAGGCGTATCCGAACATCAATCCCTGGTCGCCTGCGCCCTGTTCATGGTCCGCGGTCTCGTCCACACCCATAGCGATATCTGAAGATTGTTTGCCGATGGCTGAGATCACGGCACAGGTGTTGGCGTCAAAACCCACGTCGCAGTGGTTGTAGCCGATATCGTCTACTATCTTGCGTACTAGTTCTTCGGTATCAACCCAGGCGTTGGTGGTGATTTCGCCAGCCAGGATCACCATGCCGGTCTTGACCATGGTCTCGCAGGCAACACGAGAGTGCGGGTCCTCTGCGAGGAGAGCGTCTACAATGGCATCCGAGATTTGGTCCGCAACCTTGTCCGGGTGACCTTCGGATACTGATTCTGAGGTAAAGATAAAATCGTTTGGCATGGCCTTACTCTAGTCCTTAGTCAATATATCTGCCGCTCAAGGCGACTTTAAGTAAGCTGGGAGAAAAACGCCCCACAAAATAAACGCGGAATTATACTACCCATGGTGGTGATTTGCATAGGTCGATGTGTTTGGTATTCACCTCAAAGGGGCTAAGATACAGGAATAAACGATCATTAGAGGATAAAACCATGGTATCTCTTGAACCACCAGTTTGTGATTTTGGGTTGGATGCCCCGGATTTCGATCTACCGGGCGTAGACGGGCGTAATTGGACCTTGGCACAGTGCGCCGGAGAGAAAGGCCTGTTGGTGATGTTTATCTGCAATCACTGTCCTTATGTGCAGTCGATTCGTGATCGTATCGTACGTGATGCCTTTGAGTTGGCAGGATTGGGCATCAACAGCGTAGCCATCATGGCTAATGACCCCACAGATTATCCGGAAGACTCATTCGAGAATATGCGTAGAGTTGCACAAGAGTACGGCTTTACATTTCCATATCTGTTGGATGAAAGCCAGGAGGTGGCCAAGGCCTATGGCGCGGTCTGCACTCCGGATTTTTTTGGTTACAATGCCGATCTAAAACTGCAGTATCGCGGTCGCCTGGATGAGTCCAGAAAGGATGCGGCCGCGCCGGACGTGCGTCGTGATCTGTTCGAGGCCATGCGGCAGATTGCTTTGACTGGTGAGGGACCCATGGACCAGATCCCAAGTATGGGGTGTTCGATAAAATGGCGTGAGTAAAAGAATTTAGCTGGTTTTGCTCGGTTGTATTGACGGCACCTTTGAGTGAAAATACTGCCTTTTGTCGCCAATACTAATTATATAGGAACCAGAGATGTCATCACGCAGAGAGCTGGCCAACGCCATCCGCGCACTGAGCATGGATGCCGTGCAGAAAGCAAATTCCGGTCACCCCGGGGCACCCATGGGAATGGCCGATATCGCCGAGGCCTTGTGGAATGACCATCTGAAGCATAACCCGGCCAACCCGGGTTGGTTCGACCGCGACCGCTTCGTGCTCTCTAACGGCCACGGCTCCATGCTGATTTACTCCCTGCTGCACCTGAGCGGATACGATCTGAGCATGGACGATCTGAAAGATTTCCGGCAACTGCACTCCAAGACCCCGGGTCATCCCGAGTACGGCTACACCCCCGGCGTCGAGACCACTACCGGTCCCTTGGGGCAGGGTATCACCAACGCGGTGGGCATGGCCCTGGCAGAGCAGACTCTGGCGGCCCAGTTTAACCGCGATGGCCACACTATTGTCGATCATTACACATACACTTTCCTGGGCGATGGTTGCATGATGGAGGGTATCTCCCACGAGGCCTGCTCTTTGGCCGGTGTGCTCAAGCTGGGCAAGCTGATCGCGATATGGGATGACAACGGTATCTCCATCGACGGCGAATTGGACGGCTGGTTCGGTGACGATACTCCAAAGCGTTTTGAGGCATACGGCTGGCATGTGATTTCAAATGTGGATGGACATGACGCCGATGCCGTTACCAGAGCTATCTCCGAGGCCAAGGCTGTTAGCGACAAACCAAGCCTGATCTGCGCCAAGACCACCATCGGTTTCGGTGCCCCCAACATGGCCGGGAGCCACGATTGTCACGGTGCTCCGCTGGGGGCGGATGAGATTGACGCTACCCGAAAGGAACTGGGTTGGGAACATGATCCCTTTGTGATCCCGGATGAGATCTATGCCGGATGGGACGCCAAGAAGAAAGGCGCTACTGCAGAGGCGGAGTGGAACAGCAGGTTTTCCGCTTATGCAAATGAATTTCCCAAGCTGGCCTCGGAGTTTACCCGTCGTATGTCTGGAGAACTGCCGGACAACTGGTCGGCCGAGGCCGACAGGTTTATCGCACAGGTAGATGGGGAGAAGGCGTCTCCCGCCACCCGCAAGGCCTCTCAGATCGCGCTTAACGGTTATGGCCCGTTATTGCCGGAACTATTCGGTGGTTCTGCCGACCTGACACCCTCCAACCTTACCTTCTGGTCTGGTTCCAAGGCGGTGAATGCAGGTCATGTAGATGGCAACTATCTCTCCTTCGGGGTGCGTGAGTTCGGTATGTCAGCCCTGATAAACGGCATGGCCCTGCATGGCGGCTTTATCCCATACGATGCCACCTTCCTGGTGTTTTCCGACTATGCTCGCAATGCTCTACGTATGTCTGCTCTTATGCACAAGCGTACTATTCATGTCTATACTCACGACTCCATTGGTCTGGGTGAGGACGGTCCCACCCATCAGCCAGTGGAGCATGTATCCAGTCTGCGCCTGATGCCGAACATGCATGTGTGGCGCCCTTGTGATGCGGTGGAAACAGCGGTTGCCTGGAGACAGGCCATCGAAAAGACCGACGGACCGTCCAGTCTGATACTGTCGCGCCAGGGGCTGCCACATCAGGAGCGTAGTCCGCAACAGCTTGCAGAGATAAGCCGCGGTGGCTATGTGCTGGTGGATTGCGACGGCACGCCGGATGTGATTATTATCGCCACCGGTTCCGAGATTGCGCTGGCAGTTGAGGTGGCAGAACAACTGGAGCAGAACGTCCGCGTGGTATCCATGCCATGTGTCGAGGCCTTTGAGTCCCAGGATGCCGCATATAAACAGTCTGTCCTGCCGGCAGCGGTGACCGCCCGCGTTGCTGTGGAGGCCGGAGTCACGGATTTTTGGTATAAGTATGTCGGTCTTAACGGCAAGGTTGTGGGTATAGATCGCTTTGGGGAGTCCGCCCCGGCTGGACAGTTGTTCGAGCAGTTCGGTTTTACCGTGGCTAACCTGACCAATGCGGTTAAAGAGGTGCTGTGATTGATACCTTCCTGTATCTGTAGAACGGTCTAAACCCATGCCGATAAAGATCGCTATAAACGGCTACGGACGGATCGGGCGCACTGTCCTGCGTGCCCTGTACGAGTCTGGTCGTGATGACATTCAGATAGTTGCCATCAACGATCTTGGCGACATCCATACCCATGCTCACCTGACCCAGTTCGATACCGCACATGGCCGCTTTTCTGGTGAAGTGTCTGTGGATGGCGATTGCCTGTTGGTGAATGGTGACCGCATCCGCATCTTTTGCGAGCCAGATCCTTCCAAGCTGCCTTGGGCGGAGTTGGGGGTTGATTTGGTGCACGAGTGTACTGGTGTTATGACTCAACGAGAACAGGCACAGCTGCATCTGCAGACCGGTGCCGGCAAGGTGTTGATCTCAGCTCCCGGCAGCCAGGATATGGACGCCACAGTGGTCTATGGGGTGAATCATCATGATCTCAAAAACACTGATCGCATCATCTCTAATGCATCTTGCACCACAAATTGTGTGGCTGTCATGTTGCAGCCTTTGTGTGCAGAGGTCGGATTTGAGTGTGGCATGATGACATCGGTACACGCTTTTACCAACGAACAGGTATTGACCGATGCCCATAGGAAAAATATACGCTATGCCCGCGCCGCTACCGGATCCATAGTTCCCAACGGTACCAGTGCGCCAGCGGTCATCGGCAGGGTGTTGCCACAACTGGAAGGTAAACTCAGCGGTTTTACCATGCGGGTGCCAACCATAAACGTATCTGTGATTGATCTGACTTTTACCGCTTCCCGAGATACATCGGTGGAAGAGGTGAATGAGATCATGCGGCGGGCGGCCGACGGCCGGATCCTGAGCTATAATTCTATACCGTTGGTATCAGTTGATTTTAACCATAACCCAAGCTCGGCTTGCTTCGATGCAACTTTGACCCAGGTGAACCGCAGACTGGTGAAGGTGTGTTCCTGGTACGACAACGAGTGGGGTTTCTCGTCACGTATGCTGGACACCACGGTCGCGATCATGACTGTTGGATAGGTCATGGTATCTTTCTGAAATAGTAAACGGGTGTAGCTAAATGTCTGTAATAAAGATGACCGACCTGGACCTTGCCGGGAAGAGGTTGTTGATTCGCCAGGATTTGAATGTACCGATCAAGGATGGTGAGGTTGCCAGCGCCAAGCGCATACTCGCATCCATTCCTACCATTGAACATGCCGTGCAAGCCGGAGCCAAGGTGATGCTGATGTCGCATCTGGGACGTCCCACCGAGGGGGAACCAATGGACGAATTCTCCATGCTGCCGGTGGCGCAGTACCTCTCAGGCGCCTTAGGCCAAGAGGTTAGGTTGATTAAGGATTACCTGGATATACCACCTCAGTTAGAAGATGGCATGGTGGTACTGCTGGAGAACTGCCGTTTCAATGCGGGGGAGAAGAAGAACGTAGATGAGTTGGCCAAAAGGTATGCCTCTCTTTGTGATATCTATGTGATGGACGCATTTGGAACCGCTCATCGCGCACAGGCCTCCACCTATGGAGCTGGCATGTTCGCCCCCGTTGCCTGTGCCGGTCCTCTGTTGGCGGGTGAATTGGAAGCGTTGGGAAAAGCTCTGAATAATCCGTCTCGTCCCATGGCTGCTATTGTGGGTGGTTCCAAGGTGTCGACCAAGCTCACGGTGCTGGACGCCTTATCTCAGGTAGTGGATCAGCTTATACCTGGGGGTGGTATCGCTAACACCTTCATAGCCGCGGCTGGACATAACGTTGGTAAGTCACTGTGTGAACATGAACTTATCCCTGAGGCTCAGCGCCTTATGGAGGCGGCTCGGTCAAAGGGCGGGGAGATACCGGTACCTACAGATGTTGTAGTGGGTAAGGAGTTTTCAGGGAATGCTGAGGCGGAGGTTAAGCTTGTGGAAGAGGTGGCTGATGACGATATGATCCTGGATATCGGTCCGGAGACTGCAGTCCGTTTCGCAGAGATGATGCAGGTCGCAGGGACCATCGTCTGGAATGGCCCGGTGGGCGTATTTGAGTTTGACCAATTCGGTGCGGGTACCAGGGTTCTGGGAGATGCGATAGCCAGCTCCAGTGCCTTCTCCATAGCCGGCGGCGGTGATACCCTGGCGGCAGTGGATAAATATGGTATAGCCGACAGGATCTCGTACATTTCCACTGGTGGTGGGGCGTTCCTGGAGTTTCTTGAGGGGAAGAAACTGCCGGCGGTTGAGATGCTTGAGAGTAAGAACAACTAATAATTAGTGCGAATTTGACCGAAGTGCCTATGAATATTTATCTGGCAGTATATGCTTATAAAAATAAACTAGATATCTGATCACCTAGGGAGCAATACATGATCGTAACCACAGACCTTCTTTTTGAACACGCCTACGGCAAGTATGCCGTTGGTGCATATAACATCAATAATGCCGAACAGATCATGGGGCTGTTTCGCGGCAATATGGAGAGCAAGGCACCTTTTATTGTGCAGCTTTCCAAGGGTGCTAGGGGATATACAGACAAGAGATTACTGGAGGCCATGATTAGAGCCGCAGATGAGATCTTTCCGGACTCCATATTTGCGGTGCATCTGGATCATGGGGATGAGCAGACCTGCTATGAATGTATCGATAGCGGTTTCTACAGTTCCGTGATGATCGACGCCAGCGCTGAGGAGTTCGAAGAGAATATTGCCATCACCAAGCGGGTGGTTGAAAAGGCCCATGCCAAGGGCATTGTTGTTGAAGCTGAACTGGGCAAGCTGGGTGGGGTTGAGGAACATGTATCCGTGGACGAAGCGGACGCCAAGCTTACTGATCCTAAGCAGGTAGAGGAGTTTGTTTCCAGAACCGGTTGTGACAGTCTGGCTTGTGCCATCG
Organism: Sedimenticolaceae bacterium; assembly: GCA_050288625.1. GTDB lineage: Bacteria > Pseudomonadota > Gammaproteobacteria > Chromatiales > Chromatiaceae > JAAGZL01. Next base: position 18,499 of record JBNKEE010000016.1, read on the forward strand.
GTACCAGCCACGGCGCTTACAAATTTACTGGAAGCCAGGGGTTGCACTTCGACGTTATTGAAGATATCGCCAAACTGCTGCCACGTTTCCCACTGGTGATGCATGGTTCCAGCTCTGTTCCTCAGGACGAGGTGAAGCGGATAAACGCTGCAGGAGGAAATCTGGCCGGTGCCAAGGGTGTTGATGAAGCGCAGATATCCAAGGCCAGCAAGATGGGTGTGACCAAGGTGAACATTGATACCGATGGACGTCTGGTCTGGTGTCGGGTGCATCGGGAGAATTTTCTAGAGAATCCTGAAAATTTTGATCTGCGTGGGCCTGGTAAGATATTCATGGCCGAGTATGCAAAATATATTACCCACAAGAACGAGGTGCTGGGTAGTGCCGGTAAATTGGATAAGGTAAGGGAGTTTATTAAGAATAAAGTTATCTAGGCAGTTTTATAACTGAATTAACGCCGGGTATCCGTTGTGTGAACGGGATCAACCCGGCGTTTTTTATATATGGAGATACTCTACAAAAAATGGTAAAAACCTTTGGGAATTAATGTATGAGTTGTAGCTTGAGGGATGGTTATGGACGCCAGGTACAAGATCAGTTTTAGCGGTGAATTTAAGGAATGGGTTGAGAGGGAGATGTTTATCAAGGCCTTCAGCCATCATCTTAATGTCAGTGAAGAAAAGGCGGCCGCGTTATTTGAGATAGATCGTAAGGTGAATCTAAAGAAAAACCTTACCGAATCAGAAGCGGATCGCCATATGGCGGCATTCCGAAAAATGGGGATGCTGGTTACCAAAAAGCTGATGATGAAACCGTTTGTAGGTCCGCGTATTGAACGTGAGTCTGAGAATGATGATAAACAGGCGGACAGGGTCTCTGAGCATCATATCGGCGCCATCCGGCAGGGCAAGAAAGGACTATCCAGTCTGACCAGTAGTCTGAGGTCTCTGGTAAATAAGGACGGAGCCTAAGTCATATTCTCCGTAGAAGCTAAGACCTAAGCAAGATAACGGCCCCATATCATCAGGGGCCGTTTTTGTGTGCGGTGTTACTTTATCCGAAAACGCTACCTGATTTTACCCCCATCATTTTTAATACCATTGGCAAAGGACAAAATCCGGTGACAGGGGCCTGAAACACCATAAAGCCAACAAAGATGGTGGCGTACAGGAAGAGCTCGTTATGAGTAAGTAAAAAACCTCCTACAGTGGCCATTACAAGGATGCCGACAATGGCAAAAGTAATTCGCTCGACATTCATAGTGATAAACTCCTAAATATTAAACATAAGATGCAGGAGAATTCTCGCAGTTGGCCTGCGCTTGGTCTGGAACATATGTTACAGAACTTAGGGCTTTTTCAGTACAGAGGCAGAGGTGGGTTGTCCAAGGCTAAACGCTGATGCTCAAGCGTAGCCATGTGGTCCTGCCAGTACTGATGGGTATTGAACCAGGGAAACGCCGTTGGGAATGCCGGATCATCCCAGCGCCTTGCTAGCCAGGCGGCGTAATGGATGATACGCAGCGTGCGCAACGGCTCTATCAATCTTATTTCAGCACTATGCAGCGGTCGAAACATCTCATAGCCTTCTCTCAGGTAACTCATCTGCATGGACATCTCGTTGTATTCGCCAGAGAGCAGCATCCATAGGTCCTGAATGGCGGGACCGTTGCGGCAATCGTCCAGATCCACAAAGTGTGGCCCATCATCGGTCCAGAGGATATTGCCCATATGGCAATCTCCGTGCAGCCTGATCTGCTGATAGGCCTCTGCTGAATCAAACTGTTCATTGATGCTGTGTTGTAGTTCTTCGGTGATCCTGCGGTAGCCGGTTTCCAACTCGATCGGGATAAAGCCATTTGCCAGAAGATATTCGGCTGATTCAATGCCCATTTCCTTTGGATTGAGTGTAGGTCGATGTTTGAAGGGGTTTCTGGCCGCGGCTTGGTGGATGCGGGCCATCAGCCGCCCCACCCATATCAGGTTTTCCGGGTCATCCAGGCTAGGCCAGTGCCCTCCTTGACGAGGTGAAAGGCTAAAACGGTAGCCATCGTAGCTGTGTAGGGTATTGCCCGTTGCATCCTGGATGGGAGCTACTACCGGGATCTCTTCTGCAGCTAATGCCAGACTGAAACTGTGCTCTTCCAAGATGGCGGCGTCACTCCAGCGATTGGGGCGATAAAACTTGGCCACAAGCGGAGGCCCTTTCTCCATCCCTATTTGGTACACCCTGTTTTCATAGCTATTCAGCCCAAGCATGCTGCCGTTTGGTTGTAGTCCACAGGACTCTATGGCGGCAATGATGGTGTCCGGAGTCAGGCCAGAGTATGGGGTGGAATCTGTCACCTGGATATTTTACATCAATTGGTAAGCCTGGATTCGGCCTCAAGGTACTTCTCAGAGGTTTTGGCCACGATATCGTTTGGAAGATTTGGCCCCGGCGGGGTCTTATCCCAATCCAAAGTCTCAAGGTAGTCTCGAACAAACTGCTTGTCATAGCTTGGCGGGCTGATGCCAATACGGTACTGATCAGCCGGCCAAAAGCGGGATGAATCTGGTGTCAGTATCTCGTCAATTAGGTAGAGTTTATTGTTCTCGTCCAGACCGAACTCGAACTTGGTATCGGCTATGATGATACCTTTTTCCAGGGCATAGGCTGAGCATTCATTGTAGATCTGAATACTGACATCTCGCACTTTCTCTGCCAATTCCTGCCCCAGTAGATTGACCGTCTGCTCAAAACTGATATTTTCGTCGTGGTCGCCGAGTTCGGCCTTGGTGGATGGGGTGAAAATGGTTTCTGGGAGCTTTTCCGCCTGCTTTAATCCCTCGGGAAGCTTTATGCCGCAAACCGCACCGGTCTTTAGGTAATCCTTCCACCCAGATCCTATGAGGTAACCACGCACAATCGCTTCCACCGGCAAAGGACGCAGTTTGCGCACCACGATAGCGCGGTCCCCAAGAATGGCCCTTTGTTCGGCGTTTGGCACCACATCAGATAGAGGCTTGTCAGCAAGATGGTTGGGGATGATATCTTTGGTTCGTTCAAACCAAAAGTTTGCCACTCTGGTGAGTACTTCGCCCTTGCCTGGGATAGGTTGTGGCATGACTACATCAAAGGCAGAAAGACGGTCAGAGGCAACGATCAGCATATGTTCGTCGTCCACGTCGTATATATCCCTTACCTTGCCGCGGTTCAGCAGTTCAAGGTGTGGCAGATCTGATTCAAAAAGGGCATCAGGTTGACTCATGGTATTTATCCGGTCGTGGAAAAAGGACGAATTATAGCCTGAATAAGCCGTTGCAACACCTATCGTTTTATGAACCTCAGGCCTTGTATTAGACAGCTCCATATTTATATCTTTTATGCTTGTTAAAGATTTGTTGCGTAGAAAAATTGACAAAAATCGCGTATCCTGGGCTGTTTCTGGTCAGAATCAATACTGACGTTTGATTTCTCACGTATCATCGAATTTACTGAAAGAGCAGCGGTATGAACACACTTGCGGATGAAGAGCAGACGATTGCAAAACCGGGTATTCTTAGTCTTAAACAAACCATAGCCGCAGTCATATTTGGGATATTTGCGCTATATATCCCTTCCGCAGTGCCGACAGTTGAGATAGCCTGGGTCAGTATTGTCCTGGTTATCACCATCTACCTGTTTGCGTTTGAAGTGGTAAGTGTTGATGTGGCCGCAACCAGCATAATGGTGCTGTTGGGGCTGACATCTCTGCTGGCCCCCTTTATGGGGCTGGAGCACGGTCTGGTGGACAATAAACACCTGTTCGATGGTTTCTCCTCCAACGCCGTGATATCCATCATAGCCGTTATGATCATAGGGTCCGGTCTGGACAAAACAGGCATTATGTCTAAAGTGGCTGCATACATCCTGCAGGTCGGAGGTACTACCGAGAGACGTATTATTCCAATTATTTCCGGCACAGTGGGCGTCATTTCGTCATTTATGCAGAACGTTGGTGCTGCTGCGCTGTTTTTGCCGGTGGTTTCCCGCATTTCCGCACGCTCCGGGTTGCCTATGTCCCGACTTTTGATGCCGATGGGTTTTACTGCAATCCTAGGCGGCACTATGACCATGGTTGGTTCTAGTCCGCTAATCTTGCTGAATGACCTGATTTTGACCTCGAACAAGGCCCTGCCTGTGGATCAGCAGATGAAGACCTGGGGCTTGTTTTCAGTTACACCAGTTGGCATAGCTTTAGTATCGGTAGGCATTCTCTATTTTCTTTATGCAGGGAAATTTGTGTTACCTAAGACCAAGAGCGAGAGTAGCACTAAAGGTGTAGATACCACCGAGTATTTTCAGTCTCTGTATGGTATTCACCCTGATATAACAGAGGTTGTAGTGCCGGATGACAGTGAACTTGTTGGTAAGCTTCTTGGTGAAGTGGAGTCGGCCTACACGGTTCGGGCTATCGGAGTTAAATATAGCGGTGAAGAGAGCTTGGTAGGTCCTGGTTCAGTTGCCTACGATACCGAGGTAGTAGGAGGTATGGTGCTTGGCATCCTTGCTTCTCCCGGCAGCCTGCACCGATTCATTGAAAAATATGGGCTTAAGAAAAGGAAAGAACTGCGGACGTTTTCTGATTCTCTTTCTACTCATAAAGCTGGTATTGCAGAGGTGGTTATACCGCCAGGTTCTCAGATTATCGGTAAGAGCGCGCGTGAGGCGTGGTTGCGCAAGACCTTCGGTCTGGGCTTAATCGCTCTGCACCGTAATGGCGAGACCCTGCGCCAGGGTGACGATATCAGAAGCATGCCGTTTCAGGCAGGCGATACCCTGGTGGCTCATACTACATGGAGAAACTTGGAGCGTCTGGAATCTGACCACAATTTTGTGGTTGTGACTACCGAATATCCGCGTGAAGAAGAGCTGCGTCCGAATAAAGTATGGCAGGCCGCAGTATCCTTCGGTATCGCCCTGTTTATGGTCCTGTTTACCGATATCCGCCTTTCCGTAGCCCTGCTGACCGGCGCAATGGGTATGGTGCTTTCTGGTGTTCTGAACATAGAAGAGGCGTATAAAGCGGTAAGCTGGAAGACGGTGTTTTTGCTTGCATCACTGATCCCACTTGGTCTCGCCGTTGAAACATCAGGCACTGCAAAATATATTGCAGACCAAGTGTTAGCGGTGGTTGGGCATATGCCGATCTGGGTGATCCAGGCCGCCATCGCTGTCTTGGCCACTTTCTTCACCCTGGTAATGTCTAATGTGGGTGCCACTGTGCTCTTGGTACCACTGGCAGTCAATATCGCTATAGGAGCCGGCGCAAATCCGGCTGTGTTTGCTCTCACCGTGGCTATAGCTACCTCAAACTCATTCCTGATCCCGACCCATCAGGTTAACGCTCTGATCATGGGTCCCGCAGGATACAAGGTGCCAGATTTTATGAAGGCCGGTGGCATCATGACCGTGTTGTTTCTAGTCGTTATGATGCTGGTAATGGGTCTGATCTACTAGGTATTTTGGCTGGGTTAGAAAGATATTACTGCGTTTATGTGTGCGGATAGGTTGATACTGCCGTCTCTATCTAATTGACCGTCAAAACCGGCAACTATGCGTTCCGCCCCATCCCTGCCTATGAGTGTGGCATTGAACCCGGCGATAAGGCCTAAGCTGGAATCATCACCGCCGTAGTCAAAATCTATACTGTTACCAAGCAGTTCGATAGTGGTTTGATTCTCTCCAAGATTGAGGCGTCCGGACAAGCCGATGTAGCTTTCTTGTTGTATGCGGTGTCCACTGTTTGATGGAAATTCAGAGAAGAATGACAATTTGGCGCGTGAGCTAAGGGTGTGAATGGTGCGGTCGTCTGCGGTCAGGTCGGCGGCAGATCCGTTCTCACTATATCCGTCCAGGTGCATACCTGTGTAGCGGATATCTATACTTGGCTGTATCTCGCGTCCAAACCATCGAGTGTTGCTTCCGATGCGTATGCCGGGAGAAACGAAATAACCATCGTAGTCGGCCTGTGCAGTCTGCAGACCACCGCTGACTAGGTTGTTGACCACATGGCGATCACTGTTGTGGCTGGCGTAGCCGGTTAATAACGACAGGTCTATGAATGTCCCGTCTGAAAGTTGGCGTCCACCGTAGATACCTCCAAACAGGCTCTTTATATCTATTTCCTGGGCATCGTACTGGATTTTGACTCGGCTGGTGGATAGGCCGATCACCCATCCAAGGCGCTTGTCTGAGTTGAGGGCATGGTCGCGACCGAATAAAACTCCTCCCAATAGGTGATGAGCGTCCACCGCAGGACCTGAATCCCTTTGGTGTCGTAGACCGCCACACAGGTTGCCCCACGTGCCGTTGCCACTATCGGTACGGACGCGGTTGAGGCGAAGTCCTATGCCATTGTGCCCACAATCCGTTATATCGGTTGCCACCTCATCTTCCATGGCGAAGCCTGTAGTATCCACGGTGGCCACCAGCATGCCGCTAACGGCGTAGGGCATGCCGCTGGTATTGATGCTGTCCGGCAGATTCGTACTAAAGGTCAGTGCGGAGTTAAGGCCGTTACCGTAGTTGAAGATGTTGGTAGATTCAGTCAATTCGATGTCACCCTGGATGATAGTGCCGCCGAGCAGATTCACAGTGTTATTGTCGCCTTCCAAATAGATGGCATTAGACTGGGTGCTAATTAGGGTTCCGGAGTTGGTGATGGTGTTGCCGTCGTAACCGTACAGAGCCCATGAGTTTAAACCGCTTACCCTGACCGAACCGTTGTTGACCACGGTGCTGTAGTCTGCAACCACGATGCCATCGCTGTCATCTCCTGTGGTGGTGATGATGCCGTTGTTGGTGATGCTGTTGTTATCTCCGAAGATGGTTAGTATTCCTGGGGAGAGCTGGCCGCTGGTTGTTATGCTACCGTTGTTGACTATGGTGTTGTTATTGTCGCCTTCTATGCCTGATGGCTCGTTGATACCATCTTCATCACCTCTGATTATGATGGTGCCATTGTTGATAATAGTGTTGCCGTCGTTGCTGTCGATGCCGTCTGCAATATCTCCGCTAGTACTTATGGTGCCGTTGTTGATAATAATATTGTTGTCACCGGTATCCATGCCGTCACCGTTTTCGCCGCTGGTGGTGATAGTGCCGTTGTTGGTTATGCTGTTGTTGTCCCAGGAATAAATACCGTAACTATCTATTCCTCCAGTGGTGATGGTGCCATTGTTCGTTATGGTGTTGTCGAACCTGCCTGCCATACCGTAGGAGTCGTTACCATTTGTGATAATAGTGCCACTGTTACTGAGCCAGTTGTTATCACGACCATTTATGCCATCAGAGCTGGTGCCGTTGGTGGTTATGGAACCGCTGTTGGTTACTGTATTGTAGTCCCAGGTTGCAATGCCGAAGGCGTTGTCACCACTGGTGGTAATAGTTCCGTTGTTGATGGCTGTGGCGTTGTTGGCGCTTCCTCCGGCGATGGCATCGGTATTATTCGCGGTGGTGCTGATGGTACCTCCGTTCTGTACCGTTCCGGTCTCGCCGCTATTCAAGTTTTGACTGCCCACTGCTTGCCCCATCTCAACAACGAAATCAGCGAAGCAGAAGGACGGCGCGCAGGCGCACGCAAGGCCGAGCAGCAGAGCGGCGGCGGTTCGCGGAGCAGTCCGTGCCCGGTGTTTCTCAATAACTGTCAAAAGGAGGTTACCGTTTTCTTATTTGGGTGGTCGGGCGATCTTACCAAACCAAGATCGAATCCGCTATAAACATGATGTCGAGACGTTGCATTTAGACTACGCGTAATGACATGATAAGCTTTTTTGTAGCATGAGTTTGTGCAAACTTGGGACGATTAATCAGGGTTTCCTGGATGTAGATTATTTGCCAAAACCAGAATACGGGAGAGACATATGCATGAAATAACTGCTAGGGCTTTAACACTGGCCCACGAGACATTCCGTTGCGGCGTTCCTCACTTCCGTGAACGCAAGTTGATTCCAATTAGAACGTCCGCCCATCTAATTGTATTTGATGCCGAGAAGATTAGTCCACTGTATACAATGCTTGAAGTAGACCCCACTGAAGCCAATAAAGCGCAAGGCATAAAGGTTCCACGGATAGATAATTTTAGCAGTGGTGATGTGTCATTACCTGATGAACTGAGTACAACCGAGAAGCACTACGAAAACTGGAATAAGGCGCAAAGACGTAAGCCGGCAAACAAACGGTTTCTGATCGACAAGGGGCATAGCGCAGGGTCCCAGTATCGCCGTGATGATGTGGTAGAGCAGTCTGATATCGACACATTGGCCGGTGTCACGCCTGAGGCCAGTAAGATGAACAGGAACTGTAAGGGACCGTTGGAATCTGCGATTCTAGAATATGCGAAAAAACAAACCCACACCTATTTGGTGCAGGGGCCTGTTTGGTACGGCCCAGAACCGATCCACGGGAAACTGGAAAACGGGCAGTGGATCCCTGATGCCCTTTTCATCTCAGCAATGTTTCTGCATAAGAAAAGCGCAAAATCTTGGACGTGGCTCATGGACAACACAACAAAAATTTACGGTAAGGGTGGTGTCAACCTCCACGAAATAACGCTTGATGAGCTTGAGAAGCTTACCGGTCTTTATCTTTGGGGCAATGTTCGTACTAACAAGTTCAAAGAGAGTCGGAATAAGCTAAACAGCGGTAAGAAGTGGTGGATGTCAGGCCAGCCTAAGCCTAGTACTTAGCAGCACAGCAATTCCTTTCGCACTCTATTTTCTGGGTCCTTAGGTTAAGCCGTGGGATAACGGGCGGCCTTGGTTTTTCTTATATAAAATAAATTCTAATTCGTATAGTTTGTGGCTACTATTGCGGGGTTTAAATGATGACCATTCTGACTCTATTTGGTAGCTAGATCATGCCTAAGAAAAAACAAAAAAATGGATTCCGTATTGACAGATTCGAGTTTGATCCAGGTACTGTTGTGGCGGGGAAATATAAGATCCTTGAACGCCTGGGTGCGGGTTGGGAAGGTGAAGTATATCTCATCAAGGAGACCGCGACCGGAATCGAACGTACTGCCAAATTCTTCTATCCTCAGCGCAACCAACGCGACAAGGCGCTGAAGTTCTATGCCCGCAAACTGCACAAACTGCGTCAGTGCCACATAGTCATTCAATACCATACCCAGGAGCGGACCGTATTTAATGACATGCCGATCTCTTTTCTGGTGTCGGAATACGTGCATGGTGAGCTGTTGTCGGAGTTCCTCAATCGTCAGCCGGGCAAACGTCTGACCCCGTTCCAGGCGGTGCACTTGCTTCACGCGCTGGCGAAAGGTATTGGCTGCATCCACCAGAAAGGCGAATACCACGGCGATCTGCATCCGGAAAATATCATCGTGGAGCGATATGGACTGACATTTGAGCTTAAGCTGTTGGATATGTTTCATTGGGGACAACCCAGCGCATCCAATATACGCAACGATGTGATTGATCTCATCCGTATCTTTTATGACGCCCTGGGCGGGCAGAAGCAATATGCCAAACAGGGCGAAGAGGTGAAACGCATCTGTTGCGGCCTCAAGCGTTCCATGATCACCAAGAAGTTCCGCACCGCTGAGCAGCTGAGGGTGTACCTGGAGTTGATGAATTGGGGTTGATGGTCTGTATTGGATATTGCTGCAGCATCGACACAAAAATGTAAGATACATAACAAAACAAAGGGGGTAGATTGTTATAAATCAACAAATTATCAATGGCATATAATTTGCACGTATGTGGCCTACAAATTAATCAACGGAGGTCACCATGGCTACAATCTATTTTTCTTCGCCTGTAATGAGCAAGAATAAGAAAGTTACCGCCGTCGCCGGAAAGCGCGATGCGTTGCTGGCGGTTGCTAAAGAGAACAATGTCCCAATTCCATTCGATTGCCAGGACGGCGAGTGTGGGTCATGTTTGGTACAGGTCATTCACCTCGACGGCGAAAGGGTCAAAGCCATTATGCTAACTGATAAAGAACGGGACGTTTTGAAATCTCTGGGTAAACTGCCGGAGCAGGAGGAGGAACGCTCTTTCGTCAACGACATTCCACCCACCTATCGCCTTGCCTGTCAGACTATAGTTACTGACGAAGATCTGTTGGTAATGTTCTCTGGCGAACCTGGTAAATGATAACGAAATACCATGGATGTTCCCTTGTTGTACAGATCACAATTGTCTCATTAAGGGGATGTCTTCAATGAGCGGGAGTGACAACATCAGGCCTGCTGATCGCTATATCAGCTTTGACGGGATAGATTGTGACGGCAATGCCGACCGGGTTATGGCCTGTATCGAGCGTCTGCTTGAACGGCCGGATTGTAGCAATGCTTTCTGGGACTATTTCCTGAACAAGAGGTCGGGCGGCTCAGGCCCAAAGCCGGATAATCTGTTTCTTATCCATTCCAATATCAATCAGGTGCGGGAACTGTTTGAGGCCTGTCAGGATGAAGATGCTATTAATCTGTTACTTCAGCTTGAAGAGGAGTGTTGTTGAGGAATTCTCGGTACAACGACCAAAATGTACTGTATCGCATGATTTAGTCACTGTAGCCAAATAATATGTTTACATAGAAATAATATTTTATCTGTTAAATTTTACATGTCTTATCTCCGTAACTCTCTTGATCCTGCGACCAGGCTGCGAGATGACGGTAATAATGGATCAACTCTAAGGCTTTTCCTGCCTCTGTATCCAAATATCCAACCCCTGGGCATTGATGCCCAGGTCAAGGCTTAGCAGCTCTTCCTGTTTGACCCGGGGAAGAGCGCATTCATGCTGCTTAAGTAGGTTCAAATAGATGGTGAGAAGACCGGCCTCGAGTTGTTGGTATCTGTTTTCAGCCGTGACCGATTTGCACAGTTTCACATAGGCATCCAGATTTTGGTGCAACTGCTCGGCCATGCGGGGTAGGTCGTCGATGCGGCCGAAGTGGGTGAGGTACATGTATCGCGGTGCGTAGTCCATGAGCCGGTCTATGGTTCGGTGCCAGACATCCGGATCGAACTGTACCGGTGTGGACGGTACGAAGATAAACTGGCCATTGTGGTTGTCGAATTCGCGGTAGGATATGCCGAAGGTGTCGCCGGAGAAGAAACCGTTGCTCTGTTCGTCGTAGACGCAGTAGTGATGCCGTGCGTGGCCCGGTGTGTCCAGGCAGACCAGTTTGCGTCCGTTGAGGTCGACGGTATATCCGTCGGCGGCCTCTATCACCCGCTGTTCCGATACCGCAATCAATTCTCCAAAGCTCTCCTTAAACTTGGCTTCGCCATAGACTGCGGTGGCGCCGGCCTGCAGCTTGCCAGGGTCGACCATATGGCGAGAGCCATAGGGGTGCACCACCAGTTCGGCCTCAGGCAGGAGTTGCATCAACTCACCCACGCCGCCGGCATGATCTAAATGCACGTGGGTGGGCATAACATATCTGACCTGTTGCGGTTTTAGTCCTTGTTGTTTGAGCAGATCCATCACCCTGGTGACGGTGTGGGTGGTGCCGGTATCGATCAAGACCGCTGCGTCTCCCTGACGCAGTAGGTAGCATGCGGCCAAACCCGGGCGGAGATAACCTGTATCTATACGGAAGATGCCATGGTCCAGCTCCTGGTACAAGTGGGTGTCCACCTACGCTCGATCCTTACAGCATCTTCTGCGCAATGCTGACTAGACGATCACCCAACATGTTGGTGTAGCTGCCCAGTTCGTTGTCGTACCAACCGTAGACTACCACCTTGGTCACAGGCGCCTCCAACGGATCGCCGCCTCCTGGCGGGAACATCCTGACCATGGCCGTCCTAGTGTGGGTCTCTGTAGACTCGATAGTGGCGGCAGCCTTGGGAAAGCCGATGATGTCGGAGGATACATTCTGGTGTTCTGAATATACCAAGTAATCTTTCATTGGTCCTTCCGCCGCAGACCGATAGATGGTGTTGATCTCCTCACGATTGATCGGTTTTGCAGGATCTTCCGCCTGAATGTTAAGGGTCAGGATTATCAGTGAGCCGGTAGCGGTAGGGATGCGTACGGATTCCGCCATGAAACCGATGTCTCCCATCTCTGGAAGCACCAGTTTTAGGGCCTTGGCAGCGCCAGTGGTTGTTAGGATGATGTTGTTCATTATGCTGCGGTTTTTGCGGATATCCTTGGCACCGGCCTTAGGCACGGTATCCAGCACCTTCTGACTGCCGGTGGCTGCATGGATGGTAACCATTGAAGCAGATAGTATGTGATCAGGACCTATGGCATCCAGCATGGGTTTCATCATGAAGGATAGACAGGTGGTGGTGCAAGATGCCGCTGAGACAATGTTGTGTTTGCTCGGATCGAAGTCTTCGCCGTTTATACCCATAACCGTGGTTATGGCGTCGTCCGGCATGGCCAGTCCCTGGTTCTTGATCTTGAACGGGGCGGACAGTACCACCTTCTCGGCACCGGCATCCAGGTGTCCACGTAGCGATCCATGTGATTCGTCAGACTTTGTTGTAGGGTCGGTGTAGGCACCCGTGGTATCCACCACCAGGCGCACGCCGTTATCCCCCCAGGCGATGTCCTTTGGGTTGCGTTCAGTGCGCAGGATCTTAACTGGCACACCGTCCACTGTCATAGTGCCTGTCTCTTCGTTCAGGTTTTCTATTACCGAACGGGGCGCGTCGTAGCCATAGAGGTAGTTACCAAGACGCCCGTAGCTGCTGTCCTTTTCTATTACCTGAGCAATGTCAGCCAACCCCTGGCCTGCATCGCGTCCGAGGTTGATCACGATCTCGGAAAATGATTTACGGGCAATATGGTGCCAAAGCGACAGTTTGCCGATTCGACCCATGCCATTGATGCCTAGCTTTAAGGCGCTGGTTTCAGTTGCCATCCTACTGATGTCTCCTGTGAAAGGGATAGTTCTATTGTTTAATAAGCGCTAAGCCATATTGAATGGAGTAGTGGGGGGTAATTTTACTTTAGCTGGTTGTTATATCAACCTGGATGCGCTGGCGCCTTCCGGGGCGGTCTCTGTTGGGTGCTCTCCTCTGAGCAGAATTCCGCTCCTACCATCTATACTGATGGTGTCGCCGAAGCGGATCTCCAGGCCGTTGATGACGCAGCGACTCTCGGACTCGAATACCCTCATTGCCTCACAACCCACCACGCAGGTCTTTTCCAGACGTATGGTGACTATAGATGCATGGCTGGTTTGGCCGCCGCGGGCCGTGAGTACGCCGTCGGCCTGGGATATCTCATGGATATCCTCAGGTACAGTGTCAGATCGGATCAGGATCAACGGTGTGTTGGGCGCCTCTGCGCGCAGGGCCTCAATATTTTCGATGTTGAATACGGCGCGTCCGGAGAGGGCGCCACCGCAAACCCCTATACCACGCCCCAACAGGCTGTTCTTGAGCTCTTCGCTCGGTATGAAATGAGCCAGAGACTGGATCTTGGATGTGACCATGTCTCGTGTCTGTAGCAGATAGAGCTCATTTGCACTCGGCCCCTCGAAGGTGAACTCCATCTCCTGTTTATTCCAGTTTTCGTTATACACCAGTTCCCGCGATAGCCTGAGCAGAGAGCTGTAGATCTCAGGGAACATTACCTCCAGACTCTGTCCGACTGGACGGTCGTCCAGCTCCGCCTGTTCTATGGATATGGGCATGGTTGCTACCAGCCCGCCCACGATATCCTCCCCCTGGTTGCCTGGGGTGTAGTCGCCCCAGAGGGTGACCTGGCTGAGTTTGCGATAGGGGTGGGCTGTGAAGAGCACTCCGGTGCCGGCTTCATGGTTTAGGTTACCAAAGACCATGGCTTGGATCAGGACGGCAGTACCCCACTCATCAGAGATATCCATCAGGCTGCGATATTTAACCGCTTCCGGGGCGTTCCAGGAATCGATCACCATGTTGATGGCGCCGTTAAGCTGTTGCCATGGATCGTCCGGTATGGCTATACCATTATCCAGGGCTGCCTGTTTGTAGGTCAGGGTCAGCTCACGCATCTGCCCTGCATCGAACTGCTGTTTTTTATCCACCCCATGGCGCTCTTTTGCCTTACGCATGATGTTACTGAATTCATCACGTTCCATACCACTGGTCATACACCATGATTGGATAAAGCGGCGATAGGTATCCCATGCGAAGTATGGTTTCCCGGTCTTTTGCGCCAGTTCATGCACTATCTCTTCGTTGATGCCCAGGTTATGCACAGTTGCCATCATTCCTGGCATAGATATGATGGGACAACTACGCACCGATATCAGTAGTGGGTTGGTGCGGCCGCCAAAGCGGCGCCCAGTGTACCTCTCGATGTAGATGATCTCGCTGTCCAGACGTTTGTTGAAGTCTTGCCTGGCAGGCGGGAAGTTACGGATTATTTTCTGGCAACGGAAAAACTCAGAGGTAAGGATGCTGCCGGTCGGTACTTTAACGCCCAGCTTGATTAGTTGCGCCAGGTTATACCCCTTATTGCCCATGTGGATAAGATCATAGGTATGTTCATTTAGGTCATGCAATGGACAAAACAGTTTTTTCGGATCGTAGGTCATGAGTAGATCAAGGTAATCTACACTCAGGTTTGCCTCCTGTTCGTGCAATACCTGATATACACGGGTTATGTAGTTGTCCAAGGATTGTATGCCGATGGTCTCAGCGATCAGGTCCCTCTCGAAGCTTTCCGATAAGCGGCTGAGTGTCCCGGTTTTGTCATCATCCACATGGGTACGGTATCCAGGCAGCAGTGATACAGTCGGTATTTGGGGTACGATTACCGCTAGAGTATCCCTGTGATGGTTGGTGTAATAGGTGTAACGGATATCGGAAATGGCCTCAGAAAGACCACGGAAGATATCCAGATACTGCAGGTAAGAGAAGCGTTTAACCTTGAGTGAGTTTTCCAGTACATCAACCTGGTTTTCCAGGCGTCGTGATGCAATGCCATCTATGGCCAGGGCGCGGATAAACAGACGCAGAGCCTTGACCACCCGATAGAATGTGGCCTGGGTCAGCAGGATGTCGCTGGCGCTAGCGGTAAGCTGTTCCAGATAGACGTTGGCAAGGTTCTCCAGGCGAAAGGAGAGGCTTAGGGCATCAAATTTCTTCTCCTGGTAACGACCGTAGACCGAAGGTATATCGGTGGCTATGTGTCGTTTGTGGAAGATATCTTCTCTAGCCTCAAACTTTTCCGGGCTCAGGGTGACCTCTTTCAGCTCTTCCAGGGTATCTAGTATCGCCTCCAATCCCGCGTAAGCGTCATTTGTTTCCAACGCCTCTACCATGGGAGTGATATCAGGCAGCCCGCTCTCCTTTATCTCCTGGGCCTGATCTTTTATGTTCTGAAACCCCAGGTCGTATTTTAGATTGACCAGTTGATACATGCGGATCAGCAATACTACCCGGCGCAATTCAGACTCCGGGTGATCAGTCATGGCCATGATGGTCTTTTCCATCTCCCGGCGTGGCCATGACAGCAGCTCCGCCTCATCCTGAAATCCTGCGTTTTCAAACAGCTCAGCTGTAATCTGATGTACCCAGGTGACATATTCACCTTGGGGATCGATTCTATGCAACAAGTCCTCCGGAATGTATTGCGCTATCGCATCCTTATCCAAGGTGCGCCAGAAGCGGATGATGCCGTTGATGAAGTCTACAATCAGATTGGAACTTTCCACATGGCTCTGTTTGCGCAGAAAATGTATCAGCTGGTCTTTGCGCTTGTGAGTCTCATCCAGTTCTGTGGATACTTCTCGCAGCACACCTTCTGAACCTATCTCATTGAAGAATACAGGCAACAGTCGGGTGAACTGTTTCACCAGGTTGTAGACCGGGGCCACGTCGCTGTTGAGCAGACGGGTGACCTCTTTCTGGAACAGATCTGTGTCGCGGATACAAGTGCCGGAGAGCTTGATGTTTATGATTAGGGCGGAGAGTAGGGTGGAACACCACTCCGGGTTCTGGATGATGAGGTTTAGCCATACCCTGATGTTGTAGAGATGGGAGGTGTTGAATATGGGTTGCCAGTCTTCGGTCACCCCTTGCACAGAACTGTATTGAAAACCGAAGCGGATGGCCTGGGCCAGGAACGCCTCCACCAGACGCCCGTTGTTGTGTTTCAGGATCTCTGTGCCCAATACCTCGATGCTCTGCAGGGCGGTGTGGGGGAAGCGCTTAACATTGGCGCGCAGAAATACGAATGCACGTAGGAAAAATTCCTCGATCTCATCATAGGTCTGTTTACGCATCAGCTGTATCAGGTTGCGGTTTATCTCCTTCAGGGTCTCCTCATGGATCATGAACAGACCGTCGTTGTCCATGATGTGGAACAGAAACTGTAGTTTGTAGTTCTGGTTGAGTAGTTCCGAATCGGCGGCGCCCAGTAGGTTGGCGTGCTGGCGGTAGCCTTTCACTATGTCCAGGTAGGTGGGGAACTCCACCAGTTGTTCCAGTTGTTGGGCGGAGCAGGGGTTGCCTTCAATCTGTTTCAGCTTATCCAGTCTGTCTTGGATGGTGGCATGGGATATCACCTCCAATCCATCCGTTCGGATTTCGCTGGAGTCCGCAGGATCATCCTGGTGTAACCAGTAATCATAGGTGTGGCGCAGACAGTTGTCCTGGAAGGAGCAGAAGGGCGACCAATCCAACCCTTCAGGTTCAGAAGACTTTATCTTTATCACCAGGTTATGCAGCGTGGTACGAATGGGATGGTAGCTGCTGGAGAGTATCAGTAGGTTCTCTTTGGACAGGCCGCCAAGCTGTTTGAATATTCCGGATAGCACGTCCAGATAGTCAGGCAATTTTTCGTTGTTGAGATCGGAAACCAGTTTGTCCAGGTAGGCGCATATGGCCTCAGCCACCTCTTCCGGGGAGATGAACTTTCCGGATTCCTGCAGTGCCTCCAGAAATACATTGATTATGGCGATTGCGCATTCCGGCCCCGCTGTGTGGGCCAGGTAGCGGTTGTTGTTTTTCAACACGAAGCTGCGAAATACCGGCAGGATCAGGCGCCAATTGCGGAAGGGATGGTTGAGTTCATACAGGAGCTTATCCAGACCCTTAATCAGCCCGGAATACCCTTTGACCGGTTCACGCAATATCTCATGGCGGGGGTCGATCTGGACATCTTCCACCGCCGTTTCCAGCAGGTTGGCGCGCAGGGCGTCGGAGCGCCCCAGGCCCGGTTCCGGCTTGCTGGTCATG